>NZ_JBNAFJ010000001.1:0-1019136 GCF_049707015.1 Microbacterium sp. CH-015
CCGCGACGGCACCCTCTACCAGTCGCGCATCACCGAACCGGTCCTCGCCGCTTGACAGAAGACATAGGGGCACCCCCCCCCGATCTGCAGAGACTCGGAGGGGAGACATGCGGTTCATTCGTGCGCGCCGGAAGGCGACGATCATCGCCGCCACCACGCTCGCCGTGGTCGGCGCTCTGTGCGTGGCTCCTTCTGCGACGGCAGTCGCGGGAGCGGATGCCGCCGCCGCAATCGGCATCGTCCCGATGGCTGCCGGCGTCACGGAGGCGCCCACGCAGGTCTGGGCGGAGACGTTCGAGAATGGCCAGGGAACAGCTCCCACGCGGTTGGGCACCTATCAGTCCGCTGCGGGGACGACCTACACGGGCGCCACCTACTGGTTTGACTATGGAAACTGCAACGGCGTCGTCCTGAGCTATCTCGCAAGCCGATCGGCCAACGGCAACGTCGCCTCGTTCTCCGCGCCGTTCTGCACGGTCGAGGTCGCCGCCGTCGCGCAGATGAACGCGCGGCGCATGGCCGATGTGCTCGGTCAGGTCGCCGCGGGTGTATCCGGCGGGACAGCAGGAGCTCCGGCGAACGGGTCGACGAGTGGCACCCAGAACAACCACGCCGTCGCTGAGTGGACCACTGACGGGGGCACGGGAACGGCGAATCAGATCGTCATGACGAGCTCGGCGATCGGCGTGAGCGCCACAACGAACCGGTACTACACCGCGTCGATCGACGTCGTGGAGGCATCCTGCAGTTACTTGAGTGGGGCGAACAACTCGCGGATCAATCTCTCGCTCGTCGTCTCCGGTACGGAGACGTCTGTCACTCCGACCGCGATTCAGGCCTGCTCGGCCAGCGGCGCCGGCTATTACACCTCACCGACTCCGCAAGGCGCGGGCAGCAATCCCTGGGACAACGGCGGCACGTCGGTGCGCGCGGGGCGCTTCACCGCCGCGGGGTCGCAGCTGCTCACGCCCGCCCAGCTCGCGACGGCTCAGTTGCGCGTGCGCAACCAGACGACTGCGTCCGAGGGCAACGACTTCGGCGTCGACAACCTCCGCCTGATCGACGTCACTCCAAGCCTCGACAAGAGCTTCGCGCCGACGAGCGTCACGGCGGGGGAAGTCTCGACGCTGACGTTCACGATCACCAACACGAGCGAGCTGGCTGCCAAGGCAGATATGTCGTTCTCCGACGCGCTGCCTTCGGGGCTCGTGGTCGCGGCGACACCGACGATCGGGGGAACCTGCACGAGCACGACGGGTTCGGCGCTCGTCCGCACCGCCAACGCAGGATCCTCAGTGGTCACTGTGTCCGGGGTGGATTTCGCAACCGGTGCGACATCGTGCACCGTGACGGTCAACGTCACCTCGAGCACGCCCGGCGTCTACACCAACGGTGCGAGCAATGTCACGACGATCCTCAACTCGCCCGAGACGGCGACGCTCACCGTCAACGCGCCGAGCACCCTCAGCGTCCGCAAGAACATCGTCAGCCGCGCCGCCGCCTCAGATCAGTTCGTGCTGCGTCTGCGCTCGGCCGGGTCGACGTCCGACATCGCGACCGCGACGACGTCGGGCAGCGCGACGGGCGTGCAGACGCAGTCCATCGCCGCGAGGCAGGTGATCTCCGGGCAGTCATACGACTTCAGTGAGGTCATGGCTGCGGGGTCGACATCGGCGCTCACGAACTACACGTCGGCGTGGGAGTGCCGGAACGGAACGAGCGTCTTAGCGAGCGGCACAGGCTCCTCCGGCACGATCGCGATCCCGGCGGCCACCGTCGCAGGAGTCGCCGTCGTCTGCACGATCACGAACTCGCCGCTGCTCGCCACCGTCACGGTCACCAAGCAGGTGCAGGACGTCACGGGCGCCAACCCGCAGCCCGGATCGGGATGGGTCCTGGGCGTCGTGCCGAGCGGAACCGGCGTCACCACGACCCCGGCGGCGACGACGCAGACCACCGCGGCGTCGGGGTCCGCGTCGTGGCAGATATCCTTCGCGACGGCGGCTTCGCGCGCGACGGTCGCGGTGTCGGAGACGCAGAAGACCACGCACACATTCGTCAGCGCACAGTGCCAGGTGACATCTCTCTCCGGAGTGACGCGCACCGTCACGTTCACCGCGGCCACGGGCGGGTCGGTCGCCGACATCGCTCCGGGCGACGCCGTCGCGTGTGGCTTCGTCAATCGGCTCAAGGCGACGACGCTGACCCTGACGGCCTCGGTGGGTTCGGGCTCCGCCCTCCCCACCGCGTGGAACCTCAGCGCAACCGGTCCGTCCGGTTCGGCGGCGGGGCCGACAGGCACCACCGGCTCCACAGGTGCGACGAACAGGACAGTGACCCCGGCCACCGGCTACCAGCTCGCCGCGACGGGCGGTCCAGGAACCTACGTTGCCGGCGCCTGGACATGCGCCGACCAAGACGGCTCCGCGGTGACGGTGACGTCGGGAGGCCTCGTCTCCCTCGTCGCCGGCAGCGCAGTGAACTGCGCGGTAACTCTCCGGACTGCCACGCTGACGCTTCTGAAGAACGTCGTCACGCCTTCGGCCGGCTTCACGGCCTCGACCTGGAACGTCACGGCCACGCCGACGACGCTCTCCGGCGTGTCGATCCCCACGGAGACGCGAGCGGGCGCGGAGTACTCCTCCGCGGGCAATCCGGCGAGCACGTTCGAGGTGCGCCCGGATCACACCTACACCCTCAGCGAAGCGCTCGCGAACCCGTCCAGCACGATCGCATACCGTCAGCTCGCGCTGCAGCGACTGAGCGACGGAGTGTGGGTCGACGTCGAGTCGACTGAGATCACGGCGCCGGCAGCTGGCCAGACGGCGGTCTATCGCTTCGTCAACGACAAGATCCCCGCAGTCGTCCTTCCGCTCACGGGCGGAACCAGCACCGACGTGTTCCTCATCTCCGGTGCCCTGTTGCTCGCGCTGATGGCGGGTCTCGCCTTCTGGCAGCGTCGCCGCCGCACGCGCATACAGCACACCTGACCCTTCCCGCCACACCGCTGATACCCCCGAGAAAGCAGAAAGAATGAACACCAGCATCCGTCCGGGCATCGCCCGGCGTTTCGCGGCCGCAGTCGGCGTCGTCGCGATCGCGCTCTTCGGCACGTTGGCAGCCGCCGGTCCGGCCTCGGCCGCGACCGGTGTCGGCAACATCACCGGCACCCAGGGCACGCTGACCATCCACAAGTACGAGCGCTCCGGCGCGAACGGTGTCACGCCCGGCAACGGGCAGGAGCAGACCGTGACCGGCACGCCCCTGAACGGCGTCACGTTCAGCATCCAGCGCGTCGCGAACTACGACCTCAAGACGGCGGCCGGCTGGGCTTCGGTGCAGTCGATCATGGCGGCGGCCAACCCCGTCACCGCGGCGACCGCCGCCGGTCTCGGCGCGGCGGCCTCGGTCACCACGACAGGCTCCGGCACCGCGACGGCGACGCTGCCCTTCGGTCTCTACCTCGTCACCGAGACGGGCACCCCCTCGTCGGTGACCGAGGCCGCGGCGCCGTTCCTCGTGTCGGTCCCGTTCGCGACCGGCCCGACGGCCACGCCGTCGAACACCTGGATCTACGACGTGCACGTGTACCCCAAGAACGCGGTGACCTCGCTCGGGAAGTCCGAGACCACCACGGCGGCGGACATCGCCGCCGGCGCAGACCTGGCGCGCTGGGCGATCACGGCGAAGGTCCCCGTGCTCGCGTCCGGCACGATCTCGAGCTTCGTGCTCACCGACGTCATCGACGCGGCCCAGCTCGCATTCGTGACGGATGCCGCAGCTGTCGCTCTCGGCCTCCCCGCCGGAACCGTCACGGCCGTGAAGGCCGACGGCACGACCGCCGTCGCGCTGACCGCCGGCACCGACTACACGATCTCGCCCGCGACCGGGACCACCCGCACCGTGACCTTCACGTCGACGGGTCTGACCAAGCTCAGCACTCAGGCGCCCGGCGGCACGGTCACGTTCGACGTGCTCACGCGCGTCGTGGGTGTGCCTGCGAACGGCGTCATCACCAACAGCGCGACGAGCGACGTCAACGGCAAGTCGGGAAACACCGCCACCGCCACGACGACCTTCGGGCAGCTGCAGGTGTTCTCGCACGTCACGGGCACCACGACGCCGCTTGCCGGCGGCGTCTACCGGGTGAAGGACGCAGCGGGCAACACCGTCGTCGTGAACGGTGTGAACTCCTGGACCTCCGACGCGAACGGCCTGCTGACCGTTCCCGAGCTGCGTCCCGGTAACTACACCCTCGTGCTGGTCACGCCCTCGGCGGGCTACCAGCTGCCTGCGAACACCCAGGTCGCTACGACGATCACGGCGGGGACCTCAGACCCGGCGGCGCCGAAGAATTACGTGGATGTGCCGTACGCGCAGGTGCCCGCGTGGGCGCTGCCGCTGACCGGTGGTGACGGCGCACTGTGGTTCGGCGTTGGTGGCGTGGCGCTCGTGGTCATCGCGGCAGGTGCGGCGGTCCTGGTGGCCGCACGTCGCCGTCGCCACGAGGCCGTCCAGGCCTGACCGGCACGAGCATGACTGAACCGATGCCGGGGGGTGGGGAGGACTCCGCGCCCCGGCATCGGCGCATGCGTCGGCCGCGGCGGGTATCAGGGCTCAGCGTCGTGATCGCGCTGATCGGCCTCGCCGGTGCCGCGTTGCTGCTCTACCCGAGCGCCGCTGCGTGGTTCACACAGCTTCAGCAGTCCCAGCAGATCGACGAGTACACCGACAGCATCGGTGCGCTGAGCGCCGAGCACCGCGTCGAGGAGATCCAGCGCGCCGAGGAGTACAACCAGGCTCTCATCGGGGGGACATCGGTCCTCGCCGCGGGAGAGCGCAAACCCCAGTCCGAGGTGGATGCCGCCGCCCACGCGGACTACGCAGATCTGCTGCATGCGGACGATCTCGGCCTCATGGCGCGCCTCAAGATCCCCGCGATCAATGTCGACCTCCCGATCTACCACGGCACGAGCGACGACGTGCTCGAGCATGGCGTGGGTCATCTCGAAGGGACGGCACTCCCGGTCGGCGGAGAATCCACGCATGCGGTGCTCACCGGCCATCGCGGACTCGCGACCTCGGAGCTGTTCACCCATCTCGATCTGCTCACGATGGGGGACACGTTCACGATCGAGGTCTTCGGCGAGGTCCTCACCTACCGCATCATCGACACCCGCATCGTCGCGCCGGATGACACGGAGACGTTGCGACCGCAGCGCGGCAACGATCTGGTCACCCTCGTGACCTGCACCCCGCTCGGGATCAACAGCCACCGGATCCTCGTGACGGGCGAGCGGATCCTGCCCACTCCCGTCAAGGACGTGAGCGACGCCGGTCGGCATCCGGATGTGCCCGGGTTCCCCTGGTGGGCGGTGACCTTCGGGGGTGTGGTGATCCTCCTCGGGGTGTACGTCACGGTCGCCGGGCGCCGACCCACGGTGCCCGTCGAAGACCGCGACACGCCCGGGTTTGCGACACGCCCGGGCGACACGTAGACTAGTCAGGTTCCACATTCCTGCGTGCGCTGTGTCTGAAAAGAAGAGCGCGGCGCGGGATCACTGCCAGGGCAGTGCATAGACCGGCGAGAGCTCAGAGTCTAGGCCGCGGGCAGCAGAACAGACATCCACCCCCAGTTCAGGTGGATACCGCGCGTCCGCGCGCGGGTTGACATCAGAACAGCGGTGCAGCATCCGGTGCGAGAGCACCACCGTGCGTCCAATGCCCGTGAGGTATGACGCGAGAAGAGAGAGAGCAGACAATGGCGGGACAGAAGATCCGCATTCGCCTGAAGTCGTATGACCACGAGGTCATCGACACGTCGGCGCGCAAGATCGTCGACACGGTCACCCGCGCGGGCGCCACGGTCGTCGGCCCCGTGCCGCTTCCGACCGAGAAGAACGTGGTGTGCGTCATTCGTTCGCCCCACAAATACAAGGACAGCCGCGAGCACTTCGAGATGCGCACCCACAAGCGCCTCATCGACATCATCGACCCGACGCCCAAGGCCGTCGACTCCCTGATGCGCCTCGACCTCCCGGCCGACGTCAACATCGAGATCAAGCTCTGAGGTCCCGGTCATGGCACACATCAACGAAAAGGTTTCCAAGGGCCTGCTCGGCACGAAGCTGGGCATGACCCAGGTCTGGGACGAGAACGGCAAGCTCGTTCCCGTCACCGTCATCGAGGTGGCCCCCAACGTGGTCACCCAGGTGCGCACGCCCGAGCGCGACGGCTACAACGCCGTTCAGATCGCCTACGGGCAGATCGACCCCCGCAAGGTCAACCAGCCCCTCACCGCCCACTTCGAGGCCGCCGGGGTCACCCCGCGTCGTCACCTCACCGAGGTGCGCACGGCGGATGCCGGTGACTACACGCTGGGCCAGGAGCTCACCGTGGACGCCACCTTCGAGGCCGGCCAGCTGGTCGACGTCGTCGGCACCAGCAAGGGCAAGGGCACCGCGGGTGTCATGAAGCGCCACAACTTCAAGGGTGTCTCCGCCTCGCACGGTGCGCACCGCAACCACCGCAAGCCCGGTTCGATCGGCGCCTCGTCGACCCCGAGCCGCGTCTTCAAGGGCATGCGCATGGCCGGCCGTATGGGTGGCGAGCGCGTGACCGTCCTCAACCTCACGGTGCACGCCGTCGACGCCGAGAAGGGTCTGCTGCTCGTCAAGGGCGCCGTCCCCGGCGCGCGCGGCCGCATCGTCTACGTCCGCAACGCAGTGAAGGGTGCCTGATCATGGCTGACTCGACTCTCGCGCTCGACGTCGTGAAGGCCGACGGCAAGAAGGCCGGCTCCGTGGAGCTGCCCGCCGCCATCTTCGACGTCAAGACGAACATCCCCCTCATCCACCAGGTCGTCGTCGCGCAGCTCGCCGCGGCTCGCCAGGGCACCCACTCGACCAAGCGTCGCGGTGAGGTCTCCGGTGCCGGCCGCAAGCCCTTCAAGCAGAAGGGCACGGGTAACGCCCGCCAGGGCTCGATCCGCGCGCCGCACATGACCGGTGGTGGCATCGTCCACGGCCCGAAGCCGCGCGACTACGGCCAGCGCACCCCCAAGAAGATGATCGCCGCCGCCCTGCTGGGCGCGCTCAGCGATCGTGCTCGCGGCGGCCGTCTGCACATCGTCGACTCCTTCGGCATCGACGGTGCGCCGTCGACGAAGGCCGCGGCATTCGTGCTGTCCGGTCTCGGCGCCGTCAAGAACGTCCTCGTGGTCACCGAGCGTGGCGACGAGCTGACCGTCAAGAGCGTCCGCAACCTCGGGTACGTCCACGTGCTCGACGCCGGCCAGCTCAACGCCTACGACGTGCTCGTCTCGGACGACATCGTCTTCACCAAGGCCGCCTACGACGCGTTCGTCGCGTCCAAGAGCGCCACCACCGAGGAGGTCTCGGCATGAGCACCGCGAACATCGCCGTCAACAAGGACCCGCGCGACGTCATCCTGAAGCCGGTCGTCTCGGAGAAGAGCTACGGGCTCATCGACGAGGGCAAGTACACGTTCCTCGTGGACCCCCGCGCCTCCAAGACCGAGATCAAGCTCGCCATCGAGAAGATCTTCGGCGTCAAGGTCGCCGCGGTGAACACGCTCAACCGCGCGGGCAAGGCCCGTCGCACCCGCTTCGGCACCGGCAAGCGCAAGGACACCAAGCGCGCCATCGTCACGCTGAAGTCGGGCACCATCGACATCTTCACGGCCGTCGGCTGACCGCTGGGATAGAGGACTAGAGAACATGGCTATTCGCAAGTACAAGCCCACGACCCCGGGTCGTCGCGGTTCGTCGGTGGCCGACTTCGCCGAGATCACCCGATCAACGCCCGAGAAGTCGCTGCTGCGCCCGCTGTCGAAGACCGGTGGCCGCAACAACCAGGGCCGCATCACCACGCGTCACATCGGTGGCGGTCACAAGCGTCAGTACCGCGTCATCGACTTCCGTCGCAACGACAAGGACGGCGTGAACGCCAAGGTCGCTCACATCGAGTACGACCCCAACCGCACCGCGCGCATCGCGCTGCTGCACTACGTCGACGGCGAGAAGCGCTACATCCTGGCGCCGAACAAGCTGGCGCAGGGCGACATCGTCGAGTCGGGTGCCTCGGCCGACATCAAGCCGGGCAACAACCTGCCGCTGAAGAACATCCCCACCGGTACCGTCATCCACGCCATCGAGCTCCGCCCCGGCGGCGGCGCGAAGATCGCGCGGTCGGCCGGTGTGTCGGTGCGTCTCGTCGCCAAGGACGGCCCCTACGCGCAGCTGCGTCTGCCCTCGGGCGAGATCCGCAACGTCGACGCGCGCTGCCGCGCCACGATCGGCGAGGTCGGCAACGCCGAGCAGTCGAACATCAACTGGGGCAAGGCCGGCCGCAAGCGCTGGAAGGGCGTGCGCCCGACCGTCCGCGGTGTCGCGATGAACCCCGTCGACCACCCGCACGGTGGTGGCGAGGGCAAGACGTCCGGTGGACGTCACCCCGTCTCTCCTTGGGGCCAGGCTGAGGGTCGCACCCGCCACCCCAACAAGGAAAGCGACAAGTACATCGTCCGCCGTCGCAACGCCGGCAAGAAGCGCAAGTAGGAGTAGAGGAAGATGCCTCGCAGCCTTAAGAAGGGCCCCTTCGTCGACGAGCACCTGCTTCGCAAGGTCGTCGTCCAGAACGAAGCCGGCACCAAGAACGTCATCAAGACCTGGTCGCGCCGTTCGATGATCATCCCGGCCATGCTGGGTCACACGATCGCCGTGCACGACGGACGCAAGCACATCCCCGTGTTCGTGTCCGAGACCATGGTCGGCCACAAGCTGGGCGAGTTCGCGCCCACCCGCACCTTCCGCGGCCACGAGAAGGACGACAAGAAGGGCCGCCGCCGCTGACGCGGTGGTGATCCTGGAGAGGACTAGAGGAGGAGAGACATGGTGGATTCCATCGCACGCGTCAAGCACATTCGCGTGACCCCTCAGAAGGCTCGTCGTGTCGTCGCGCTCATCAAGGGCAAGCAGGCTCAGGAGGCCCTGGCCATCCTGAAGTTCGCGCCCCAGAGTGCCAGCGAGCCGATCTACAAGCTCGTTGCCGCTGCGGTCGCCAACGCCCGCGTGAAGGCGGACAAGGACGGCGAGTTCCTGGACGAGCAGGACCTGTACGTGCGCAACGCGTACGTCGACGAGGGCACGACGCTGAAGCGTTTCCAGCCCCGCGCTCAGGGCCGCGCGTTCCAGATCAAGAAGCGCACGAGCCACATCACCGTCGAGCTCGCGACCCCCGAGGTCGCAGATGCGTCGACGGGCTCAGCAACCGCTGCTAAGAAGAAGGCGAGCAAGTAATGGGACAGAAGGTCAACCCGTACGGCTTCCGCCTCGGCATCACCACGGACCACGTGTCGCGTTGGTTCTCCGACTCCACGAAGCCGGGACAGCGTTACGCCGACTACGTGGCCGAGGACGTCAAGATCCGCAAGCTCCTGCAGACGCAGCTCGACCGCGCCGGCGTGTCCGGCATCGAGATCGAGCGCACCCGTGACCGCGTCCGCGTCGACATCCACACCGCCCGCCCGGGCATCGTGATCGGTCGCCGCGGCGCCGAGGCCGAGCGCATCCGCGCCGACCTCGAGAAGCTCACCGGCAAGCAGATCCAGCTGAACATCCTCGAGGTCAAGAACCCCGAGGCCGACGCCCAGCTGGTCGCGCAGGGCATCGCCGAGCAGCTCTCCGCACGTGTGGCGTTCCGCCGCGCGATGCGCAAGGGCCTGCAGGGCGCGCAGCGCGCCGGTGCCAAGGGCATCCGCATCCAGGTCTCCGGCCGCCTCGGCGGCGCCGAGATGAGCCGGTCGGAGTTCTACCGCGAAGGCCGTGTGCCCCTGCACACGCTCCGCGCGAACATCGACTACGGCTTCTACGAGGCCAAGACCACCTTCGGCCGCATCGGCGTGAAGGTCTGGATCTACAAGGGCGACCTGACGGCCAAGGAGCTCGCGCGCGAGCAGGCCAACCAGAAGCCCGCTCGTGACCGGGGCGACCGTCCCCGTCGTGGCCCCCGCAACGAGGCCCCCGTCGCAGAAGGAGCATCGGCATAATGCTTATCCCCCGCAAGGTCAAGTACCGCAAGCAGCACCACCCGGGTCGCTCGGGCCAGGCCACCGGCGGCACGAAGGTCTCCTTCGGCGAGTTCGGCATCCAGGCGCTGACCCCCGCGTACGTGACGAACCGTCAGATCGAGTCCGCTCGTATCGCGATGACGCGTCACATCAAGCGTGGCGGCAAGGTGTGGATCAACATCTACCCCGACCGTCCGCTGACCAAGAAGCCGGCCGAGACCCGCATGGGTTCCGGTAAGGGTTCGCCGGAGTGGTGGGTCGCCAACGTCAAGCCGGGTCGCGTCCTGTTCGAGGTCGCCGGTGTCAACGAGCAGCTCGCTCGTGAGGCGCTGACCCGTGCAATCCACAAGCTGCCGCTGAAGGCACGCATCATCAAGCGCGAGGAGGGCGACGCGTAATGGCTGTCGGAACCAAGACGCTCGCACCCAGCGAGCTGGACACGTTCGAGGACCAGCGCCTCGTCGAGGAGCTGCGCAAGGCCAAGGAAGAGCTGTTCAACCTGCGCTTCCAGTCGGCCACTGGCCAGCTCGAGAGCCACGGCCGCATCCGTGCGGTCAAGCGCGACATCGCGCGGCTGTACACCGTGATCCGTGAGCGCGAGCTCGGCATCCGTGCCACGCCCGCGCCCGTCGAGGTCGCGCCCAAGGCGAAGAAGACCAAGGCCAAGAAGGCGGATGCCGCCGACGAGGCCGTGAAGGAAGAGGCCGAGTGATGGCTGAGACCACTGAGAAGAAGGCGCCCGCCAAGAAGGCGCCGGCCAAGAAGGCGACCGCCGAGGCCGTCGTCGAGGCTCCGGTCGAGGCCGGCCACGAGCACGCCGCCCACGACGTCCGCGACGCGGACGCCCGTGGCTACCGCAAGTCGCGCCGCGGCTACGTCGTCAGCGACAAGATGGACAAGACCATCGTCGTCGAGGTCGAGGACCGCGTGAAGCACCCGCTGTACGGCAAGGTCATCCGCCGCACGTCGAAGGTCAAGGCCCACGACGAGCAGAACTCCGCCGGCATCGGCGACCTCGTTCTCATCAACGAGACCCGGCCGCTCAGCGCCACCAAGCGGTGGCGCCTGGTCGAGATCCTCGAGAAGGCGAAGTAAGAAATGATCCAGACTGAGTCCCGCCTCAAGGTCGCCGACAACACCGGCGCCAAGGAGCTGCTCACGATCCGCGTGCTCGGTGGTTCCAACCGCCGCTACGCCGGACTGGGCGACATCATCGTGGCGACCGTCAAGGACGCGATCCCCGGCGGCAACGTCAAGAAGGGCGACGTGGTCAAGGCCGTCGTCGTCCGCACCGTCAAGCAGACCCGTCGTGCCGACGGTTCCTACATCAAGTTCGACGAGAACGCCGCCGTCATCCTGAAGAACGACGGGGAGCCCCGTGGCACCCGCATCTTCGGCCCGGTCGGCCGTGAGCTTCGCGACAAGAAGTTCATGAAGATCGTCTCGCTCGCACCGGAGGTGATCTGACCCTCATGGCCAAGATCAAGAAGGGTGACCTGGTTCAGGTCATCACTGGCAAGAAGCAGGACAAGGGCGGCGACCGCGGCAAGCAGGGCAAGGTTCTCGACGTTCTCGTCGAGTCGAACCGTGTCATCGTCGAGGGCGTCAACTACGTCACGAAGCACAACCGCGTCGGCCAGTCGCAGCGCGGCACCAAGACGGGCGGCATCGAGACGATGGAAGCCCCGATCCACATCTCCAACGTCGCCCTCGTCGACCCCTCGACCAAGAAGCCGACCCGTGTCGGTCACCGCGTCGAGGAGCAGACGAAGGACGGCGTGAAGCGCAACGTCCGCGTGCGCTACGCGAAGAAGAGCGGTAAGGACCTCTGATGAGCACCACCACTGCCCTCGAGGCTGGCAAAATCCAGCCCCGTCTGAAGGCGAAGTACCAGACCGAGATCAAGAAGGCTCTGCAGGAAGAGTTCGGCTACGCGAACGTCATGCAGATCCCGGGGATCGTCAAGGTCGTCGTGAACACCGGTGTCGGCGAGGCTGCTCGCGACTCCAAGGTGATCGACGGCGCGGTCGACGACCTCACCAAGATCACCGGCCAGAAGCCGGTCGTCACGAAGGCCCGCAAGTCCATCGCGCAGTTCAAGCTGCGTGAGGGCCAGGCCATCGGCGCGCACGTCACCCTCCGCGGCGACCGCGCGTGGGAGTTCCTCGACCGTCTGGTCAACCTCGCCCTGCCCCGCATCCGCGACTTCCGCGGCCTGTCGCCGAAGCAGTTCGACGGCAACGGCAACTACACGTTCGGTCTGCAGGAGCAGTCGGTCTTCCACGAGATCAACCAGGACAAGATCGACCGCGTCCGCGGCTTCGACATCACGGTCGTCACGACCGCGAAGACGGATGCCGAGGGCCGCTCGCTGCTGCGTCAGCTGGGGTTCCCGTTCAAGACGGACGACGCCCAGGCCTGACACACTCCCGGTCATCCGGCCGGACCTCAAGAAGGTCGGCTGTCGTGTAACGGCATCCGAAACCACTGAACAAAGGAAACCAAGAAATGACGATGACAGACCCGGTCGCTGACATGCTGACCCGTCTGCGCAACGCGAACTCGGCGCACCACGACTCCGTGTCGCTGCCGAGCTCCAAGCTCAAGACCCACATCGCCGAGATCCTCCAGCAGGAGGGCTACATCTCGTCGTGGGAGGTCTCCGACGCCCGCGTCGGCCAGACCCTCACGCTGAACCTCAAGTACGGCCCGAACCGCGAGCGGTCGATCGCCGGCATCAAGCGCGTCTCCAAGCCGGGTCTGCGCGTCTACGCGAAGTCCACCGAGCTCCCCACCGTCCTCGGCGGCCTCGGCATCGCGATCCTGTCCACCTCCTCCGGTCTTCTCACCGACCGTCAGGCCGAGCAGAAGGGCGTGGGTGGGGAAGTCCTCGCCTACGTGTGGTGATCTGACATGTCGCGTATCGGACGTCTTCCCATCGACATCCCCGCCGGCGTCACCGTTTCGGTGGACGGCCAGGATGTCGCCGTCAAGGGCCCGAAGGGTGAGCTCGTGCTCACCGTCGCCAAGCCCATCGAGGTCAAGGTCGAGGAGGGACAGGTGCTGGTCACCCGTCCCGACGACGAGCGCGAGTCGCGGTCGCTCCACGGCCTGACCCGCACGCTCATCAACAACAACATCATCGGCGTGACCCAGGGGTACACCAAGGGCCTCGAGGTCGTCGGCACCGGTTACCGCGTCGCGCAGAAGGGCACGGCGGTCGAGTTCGCACTCGGCTTCTCGCACCCGGTGCTCGTCGAGGCGCCGGCCGGCATCACGCTGACCGTCGAGGGCAACAACAAGCTCACCGTCAGCGGCATCTCCAAGCAGGCCGTCGGTGAGGCCGCCGCGAACATCCGCAAGATCCGCAAGCCCGAGCCGTACAAGGGCAAGGGTGTGCGGTACGCGGGCGAGGTCGTTCGCCGCAAGGCCGGAAAGGCTGGTAAGTAACCATGGCTGTCAAGTCGAAGAGCGACGCACGCACGCGTCGTCACCTCCGCCTTCGCAAGAAGGTCGTGGGCACCGAGGCGCGTCCGCGCCTGGTCGTCACCCGCTCGGCCCGCCACGTCTTCGTCCAGCTGGTCGACGACAGCAAGGGTCACACCGTGGCATCCGCGTCGACCCTCGAGGCCGACCTGCGCACGTTCGACGGTGACAAGACCGCCAAGGCCCGCAAGGTCGGCGAGCTCGTCGCCGAGCGTGCGAAGGCCGCCGGCGTCTCGGACGTCGTGTTCGACCGCGGTGGCAACCGCTACGCGGGCCGTGTCGCAGCGATCGCCGAAGGCGCCCGCGAGGGAGGTCTGAACCTGTGAGCGATGCAACTACTCAGAATGTGGAGAACGAAGTGACCGAACAGGCCACTGAGGGAACGACCGCGCAGACGGCAGCCGCTGAGGCGCCCGTCGAGCGCGAGCGTGAGCCGCGCCGCGGTGGCCGCGAGCGCAGCCAGACCCGCGACCGCGGGTCGCGCGACGCCGAGAAGAGCCAGTTCCTCGAGCGCGTCGTGACGATCAACCGCGTGTCCAAGGTCGTCAAGGGCGGTCGCCGCTTCAGCTTCACGGCGCTGGTCGTCGTGGGCGACGGCAACGGTCTGGTCGGCGTCGGCTACGGCAAGGCGCGTGAGGTCCCCCTCGCCATCTCGAAGGGTGTCGAAGAGGCCAAGCGCAACTTCTTCCGGGTTCCCCGTGCCGGCTCCACCATCCCGCACCCGGTGCAGGGTGAGGCCGCTGCCGGTGTCGTGCTGCTGCGTCCGGCTGCCGCCGGTACCGGTGTCATCGCCGGTGGTCCGGTGCGTGCCGTGCTCGAGTGCGCCGGCATCCACGACGTGCTCTCGAAGTCCCTCGGCTCGTCCAACACGATCAACATCGTGCACGCGACCGTTGAGGCGCTCAAGCAGCTCGAGGAGCCCCGTGCGGTCGCCGCTCGTCGCGGTCTCGACTTCGACCAGGTGGCTCCTGCCCGTCTGATCCGTGCCGAGGCCGACGCCCTGGCCGCTGCAAAGGGAGGTGCCTGATGGCTGCGCGCCTCAAGGTGACCCAGGTCAAGTCCAAGGTGAGCGAGAAGCAGAACCAGCGTGACACGCTGCGTTCGCTGGGTCTCAAGCGGATCGGCGACTCCGTCGTCCGTCCCGACGACGCGCAGACGCGCGGCTACGTCAAGACCGTCGCGCACCTCGTCAAGGTTGAGGAGATCGACTGATGGCCGAGAAGGCTGAGAAGGTGACCGAAGAGGTCGCCGAGAAGAACACCGAGAAGAAGGCTGCCGCCAAGAAGCCGGCCGCTGCCAAGGCTGCCGCCGAGAAGAAGGCGCCCGCTAAGAAGGCTGCTCCCAAGAAGGATGCCGAGGCCTCGCGCCCCGGTGTGCTGAAGGTGCACCACCTGCGTCCGGTTCCCGGATCCAACACCGCGAAGACCCGTGTCGGTCGCGGTGAGGGCTCGAAGGGCAAGACCGCCGGCCGCGGCACCAAGGGCACGAAGGCCCGCTACCAGGTGAAGGTCGGCTTCGAGGGCGGTCAGATGCCGCTGCACATGCGTACGCCGAAGCTGCGCGGGTTCAAGAACCCGTTCCGCGTCGAGTACCAGGTGGTCAACCTCGACAAGCTCGCCGAGCTGTACCCCTCCGGTGGCGACGTCACCGTGAGCGACCTCGTCGCCAAGGGTGCGGTGCGCAAGAACGAGAAGGTCAAGGTGCTCGGCACCGGCGACATCTCGGTCAAGCTCACCGTCGCCGTCGACAAGGTCTCGGGTTCGGCCGAGCAGAAGATCGTCGCCGCGGGCGGTTCGGTCAAGTAATTCCACGGCAGGGGCCGGAGGCGAGCCTCCGGCCCCTGTTGCCGTACTCTGGGAAACGGTGTCCCCCGAGACGCCGGTCACTCTCACTGCAGGAAATCCCCTGGAGGATTCTTTGTTCAGCGCCATCGCGCGGGTCTTCCGCACGCCGGACCTCCGGCGGAAGATCGCCTTCACCCTCGGCGTCATCGCCATCTACCGCTTCGGCGCGCACGTGCCCGCACCGTTCGTGAACTTCCCGAACGTGCAGTCCTGCCTCGACCAGACCGGCTCGGCCAGCGAGGGCCTGCTGTCCCTGGTGAACCTGTTCTCCGGTGGCGCGCTGCTGCAGCTGTCGATCTTCGCGCTGGGCGTCATGCCCTACATCACCGCGACGATCATCGTCCAGCTGCTGCGCGTGGTGATCCCGCACTTCGAGGCGCTGTACAAGGAGGGCCAGTCCGGCCAGGCGAAGCTCACGCAGTACACCCGGTACCTGACGATCGCGCTGGCGCTGCTGCAGTCGACGACCCTCGTCACCGTGGCCCGCTCGGGTCAGCTGTTCGGCACCACCGGCATCGCGGAGTGCAACGCCCTGCTGACCAACGACGTGTGGTGGGCGCAGCTGCTGATGATCATCACGCTGACCGCCGGCACCGGCCTCATCATGTGGTTCGCCGAGCTCGTCACCGAGCGTGGCGTCGGCAACGGCATGTCGATCCTCATCTTCACTTCGATCGCCGCGACCTTCCCGGTCGCGATGTGGTCGATCTGGCAGGCCCGCGGCTTCGAGATCTTCCTCATGGTCCTCGCCGTCGGCATCGTCGTCGTCGCCCTGGTCGTGTTCGTGGAGCAGTCGCAGCGGCGCATCCCGGTGCAGTACGCCAAGCGCATGGTGGGCCGTCGCACGCTCGGCGGCACCAACACGTACATCCCGATCAAGGTCAACATGGCCGGCGTCGTGCCCGTCATCTTCGCCTCGTCGCTGCTGTACATCCCGGCGCTCATCGCGCAGTTCAACCAGACTCCGGATGCCGACGGCAACATCCCCGGCTGGGTGGCGTGGATCCAGGCGTACCTCACGAAGGGCGACCACCCGCTGTACATGCTGCTGTACTTCCTGCTGATCGTCGGCTTCACGTACTTCTACGTCGCCATCACGTTCAACCCGGTCGAAGTCGCCGACAACATGAAGAAGTACGGCGGCTTCATTCCCGGCATCCGTGCCGGTCGTCCCACCGCGGAGTACCTGGACTACGTGCTGACGCGCATCACCCTGCCGGGCTCGATCTATCTCGGTCTCATCGCCCTGCTGCCGCTCATCGCGCTCGCGACTGTCAGCGCCAACCAGAATTTCCCGTTCGGCGGCGCCTCGATCCTCATCATCGTCGGCGTGGGTCTGGAGACGGTGAAGCAGATCGACGCGCAGCTGCAGCAGCGTCACTACGAGGGGCTGCTGCGATGACGGCGCCTCGGCTTCTGATCATCGGCCCGCAGGGCTCGGGGAAGGGCACGCAAGGCGAGCGCATCGCCGAGACCTACGGCATCCCCGCCGTTTCGACGGGCGACGTGTTCCGCGCGAACGTCAAGGAGGGGACGCCCCTCGGGCGGCAGGTCAAGGCGATCATCGACGCCGGTGACCTCGTTCCCGACGAGCTGACCGGCGAGATCGTGCGCGACCGGCTGTCGCAGGACGACGCTGCGCAGGGCTTTCTGCTCGACGGATACCCGCGCAACCTCGGCCAGGTCGGCGACCTGGACGCATTCCTCGACGAGCGGGGCGCGCCGCTGACCGCGGTCATCGAGCTGTCGGTGCCGCGTGACGAGTCGATCCGCCGTATTGCGCTGCGGGCGACCGAGCAGGGCCGCGCCGACGACAACGAGGAATCGATCGCGAAGCGGCTGTCGATCTACGAGTCCGAGACCGCGCCGATCCTCGACGTCTACCGCGAACGCGGCATCGTCGACGCGGTCGACGGTGTCGGCACGCTCGATGAGGTCTTCGAGCGGATCGTCGTCGCGCTGACCGCGCGCGGCATCACGCCGGCGGCCTGATGGGTCTGCGGCGCTCGCTGTACAAGACCCCCGCGCAGCTGCGCGCGATGGTCGAGCCCGGCCTCATCACCGCCGCGGCCCTCGACGCCGTCCGTGAGCTGATCGCGCCCGGGGTGACGACCGCAGAGCTGGATGCCGCGGCATCCGCCGTCATCACCGCGCGCGGCGCGGAGTCGAA
Source organism: Microbacterium sp. CH-015 (assembly GCF_049707015.1). NCBI lineage: Bacteria > Bacillati > Actinomycetota > Actinomycetes > Micrococcales > Microbacteriaceae > Microbacterium > Microbacterium sp. CH-015. The sequence continues at coordinate 17,590 of NZ_JBNAFJ010000001.1, forward strand.
CTTCCAGCTGGTGCGCGGATACCGGCATACGACGTGCATCTCGGTCAACGACCAGGTGGTGCACGGCATCCCGGGGGAGCGGGTGCTGGAGCCCGGTGACATCGTCTCGATCGACGCGGGCGCGCAGTTCAAGGGCTGGAACGGCGACTCCGCCATCACGCTCGTCGTGCCCGGCGGCGCTCCGGGCGTCGTGGCGCCGCGGCAGCGGCTGTCCGACGTCACCGAGGAGTCGCTGTGGGCGGGCATCGCCGCGCTGGCGTCCGCCGCGCGGGTCGGCGAGGTCGGCGAGGCGGTGCAGGGGTCGATCGAGCGGGCGGGTGCTGCGGACGGCGTGAGCTACGGCATCCTGCGCGACTACGTCGGCCACGGGATCGGGCGGCGCATGCACGAGGGTCCCACGGTCTTCAACTACCGCGTGGCCGATCTCGGGCCCGCCGTACGGCCGGGCCTGTGCCTGGCGATCGAGCCGATGGTGACGTCGGGCTCGGACGAGACGTTCGTGGAGGACGACGACTGGACGGTCACGACCGTCGACGGCAGCGACGGCGCGCACTGGGAGCACAGCGTCGCCGTGCACGAGGGGGGCATCTGGGTGCTGACCGCCGCCGACGGGGGCGCCGCCGGCCTCGCTCCCTACGGCGTCACCCCCACCCCGCCTGCCTGACCCCCGCGCGCCGCGGGCTTGCCGCCGCCCGCTGCGCCTTCCGCGAGACGGGGTATCCGTGCCGAGACGGCACGCGACGCATGTCGTCTCGCCACAGATCTGCCGTTTCGCCGGGCGGCGCGCTACAGCGTGCGCGGGCTGCGGCGCAGCGTGGCGAGCATGGCGGGCTGCTCCGGGTGGCACGGGCGGAGCCCCGTCGCCTGCAGCGCACGCACCAGCGGCGTCACCTTCGTTGCGCCGGCGCCATCCCATCGCCCGAACGGATGACCGTGGCGGCGCAGGCGATCCTCGCGCGTCTTCTCGTTGCGGAGGTGCGCTTCGGCGCGCGCGGGATCATCGAGGTCGTACTTGCCCCACCCGTCGGCTTCGCACAGGGCCCGGTTGGAAGGGAACCCGAAGTCCGTGCGGTCGGTGTGGCCTTCGTAGTGGAAGACCGGCTGTTGCACCGGTTCTTCGAATCCGGTCCATTCGATGACAGCGCGGCTGACGACTTCGGCCGGTGACTCCGCGACGCCGTTCACGCGGTCCCACACCCAGCGGAGGCGGGCGCGCCCCCGGGAGTTGATCTGACCGGCGGCGCGGTCGCGGAGCTGCTCCAGGCGGAGAACACCGCCCTGCACGGGGGACACCGCGGCATCCGCCACGGTCAGCGCCTGCGCCGGCGGCAGCACGCGCGCCAGGTCGACGACCGTGTCGACCATGCTCGTCACGAGAATGCCCCCGACAGTGACGACGTCGCGGGCATCGGCGCTGGCGTGCACGACGACGTCGCCGAAACGCGTCGACTTCGTCGCGCTGGGATCGTAGACGTGGATGTCGCGAGCCTCACCGAACAGCGGGATGCCGTGGATCACCGCGGCGGACTCGAGGCACAAGATCGCGTCCGGGCAGATGCGCAAGTAAGCGTGGACGCGGGCGGCGTAGCGCTCCCACGGAGCCAGCGACTGCCAGTGCGCGAGCGACGTCCACACGCCGGCGCGCACCCGATGGTGCGTGCGATGCGTGGGCCGTATGCCCGCAGCCGCGGCATCGCGCGCCGTGAGCAGCGTCGTGGGCGTGATGAGCTGAGCGCGATCGCGGAGCAGAAGGGGCATGCCGCCAGTGTGGATATCCGACGCGCGCCGTGGGGCGGGTCACAGCGCAACCGTGGACAACTTCGCCACCTCGGGCGTTGTGGAGGAGGCGATGCTCCGGCGCGAGACGGCGCATCTGTGGCGAGACGGGGTGTGTCGTATGCCGTCTCGCCACGAATGTGCCGTCTCGCGAGAATCCGTACCGCGCGGGCGGGCGCGGGGGAAGGGCTCACGGGGAATGCATAGGCGCGGATGGGGGAAGATAGAAGATGGCGCGGGCGGATGCCGGGGCCAGAGAGGCGCGGGCAATGGCACAGGCAGCGGCGGGCAAGACGAACTGGTTCGCGATCTGGGTGAGCGTGGCGGTCGTCGTCGTCATCGCCCTCGTGATCGGACTCGTGGTCTGGATGAACAACGCCGCGACCGACCCAGGGACAGCGCCCAGCGGCTCGGGCATCGACCAGGAGACGGGCGCCGTCGTCGTCGGCGCTGGCGATCAGACCTTGGACCTCTACCTCGACTTCATGTGCCCGATCTGCGGTCAGTTCGAGGACGCGTACGGCGAAGAGATCCTCGATCTGGTCAATGACGGAACGATCACGCTCAACATCCACCCGATCGCCATCCTCGACCGCTACTCGCAGGGCACCGAGTTCTCCACGCGTGCCGCGAACGCGATGTACTGCGTCGCCGAGGCGGATCCGGATGCCGCGGTGCCCTTCATGCAGGCCATGTTCGCGAAGCAGCCCGAAGAGAACTCCACCGGCCTCACCGACGCGGAGATCATCGAGATCGCCGCCAGCGTCGGCGTCACGGGCATCGACTCGTGCGTCACCGACGGCACGTACACACAGTTCGTCAGCGCGATGACGCAGAAGACGCCCGTGCAGCCGGGGTCCAGCGGCATCGGCACGCCGACCCTCGCCGTCAACGGCGAGGTCATCGCGAACTCGACGATCCCCGCGCAGGGCCAGTTCGCGACGCTCTTCCAGTAAGAACGAGGGCGGATGCCGGCGGTTTGCCGGACGCGCACCTATCACGTACACTAGATCTTTGGTGCCTTGCGCCTTCATTGGCGTGTCGCCGCACCACAACCCATCCACCGCAGACCGACCGGTCTGCCGAGCGTAAGCGAGCGTATGGCGAAGAAAGACGGAGTCATCGAGATCGAGGGCGTGATCTCCGAGGCGCTGCCCAACGCGATGTTCCGCGTTGAGCTGAGCAACGGACACAAGGTCCTCGCGACGATCTCCGGCAAGATGCGGCAGAACTACATCCGCATCATCCCCGAGGACCGTGTCGTCGTGGAGCTCTCGCCCTACGACCTCACCCGGGGTCGCATCGTCTACCGCTACCGCTGAGACCGGTCGAGAAGTAACACCCCAGGCTTCGGCCTGCCCGGTGAAGACAGCGAAAGAACATCATGAAGGTCAACCCCTCCGTCAAGCCCATCTGCGACCACTGCAAGGTCATCCGCCGCCACGGCCGCGTGATGGTCATCTGCAAGTCCAACCCGCGCCACAAGCAGCGCCAGGGTTGATTCGGGTCGGATCAATGCGAGCGTCAGCGAGCGTTGATGCGATCCCGAATCAAGGTTGAGCGAGCGAAGCGAGTCGAAACCTCGCGAGCGAGCCGAAACCTCCGCAAGCCCACAACTCAATACATACAGGCAGGATCAGATCCCACTGCGGTGGGGGACACCCCGGGTGGAGGCCCGGGCACCGATCCTGCTCCACACCTCCACGTACTCCTAGGAGAAACCGCATGGCACGTCTTGCCGGCGTTGACATCCCGCGCGACAAGCGCGTGGTGATCGCCCTCACCTACATCTACGGCATCGGCCGTACCCGTTCGGTCGAGATCCTCAAGGCCACCGAGATCGACGAGTCGATCCGCGTCAAGGACCTCTCGGACGACCAGCTGGTCGCGCTGCGCGACTACATCGAAGGCAACTACAAGGTGGAGGGTGACCTGCGCCGCGAGGTCGCCGCCGACATCCGCCGCAAGGTCGAGATCGGCTCGTACGAAGGTCTGCGCCACCGCCGCGGCCTTCCGGTGCGCGGTCAGCGCACGAAGACCAACGCGCGTACCCGCAAGGGCCCCAAGCGCACCGTCGCCGGCAAGAAGAAGGCGCGCTAAGGCGCGGCCCCCGGGTTCACAGGTTTAGGAGAACAGACTCATGGCACAGGCCAAGACCGCCGCGCGCAAGCCGCGCCGCAAGGAGAAGAAGAACATCGCGCTGGGCCAGGCCCACATCAAGTCGACGTTCAACAACACGATCGTCTCGATCACCGACCCGTCGGGCGCCGTCATCAGCTGGGCGTCCTCGGGTGGCGTGGGCTTCAAGGGCTCGCGCAAGTCGACGCCGTACGCCGCCGGCATGGCGGCCGAGTCGGCCGCCCGTCAGGCCGCCGAGCACGGCGTCAAGAAGGTCGACGTCTTCGTGAAGGGTCCGGGCTCGGGCCGCGAGACCGCGATCCGTTCGCTGCAGGCCGCCGGCCTCGAGGTGGGTTCGATCTCGGACGTCACCCCGCAGGCGCACAACGGCTGCCGTCCCCCCAAGCGCCGCCGCGTCTGATCCCGCCGACGGATGCCGCGTGTCGCGGCATCCGTCCGGTTCGTCTTTACACAACTCAAAATCTCTTGCTAATCGCACGTGTCATATAGCGGGCACGTGACGGAAAGGAACACATAGTGCTCATTGCACAGCGTCCCACTCTGACCGAGGAGAAGATCGGCGAATTCCGCAGCCGGTTCATCATCGAGCCGCTGGAGCCCGGCTTCGGCTACACGATCGGCAACGCCCTGCGGCGCAGCCTGCTCTCCTCGATCCCGGGAGCGGCGGTCACCAGCATCCGCATCGACGGCGTGCTGCACGAGTTCAGCACCATCCCGGGCGTGAAGGAGGATGTCACCGAGATCATCCTCAACATCAAGCAGCTCGTGGTCTCGTCCGAGCGCGACGAGCCCATCACGGCGTACCTGCGCAAGACCGGCGCCGGTGAGGTCACCGCCGCCGACATCTCCGCTCCCGCCGGTGTCGAGGTACACAACCCCGAGCTCGTCATCGCGACGCTCAACGACGCGGCCCGCTTCGAGCTGGAGCTCACGATCGAGCGCGGCCGCGGCTACGTCTCGGCCACGCAGAACCGCAACGAGTACGCCGAGGCCGGTCAGATCCCGGTCGACTCGATCTACTCGCCCGTGCTGAAGGTGTCGTACCGGGTCGACGCGACGCGTGCCGGTGAGCGCACCGACTTCGACAAGCTCGTGCTCGACGTCGAGGCCAAGCCCTCGATCACCCCGCGCGACGCTGTCGCGTCGGCCGGTCGCACGCTGACCGAGCTGTTCGGTCTCGCCCGTGAGCTGAACGTCGAGGCCGAGGGTATCGAGATCGGCCCCGCGCCGGTCGCCGAGGTCGTCTCGGGCGAGCTGTCGATGCCCATCGAGGACCTCGACCTGTCGGTCCGTTCGTACAACTGCCTCAAGCGCGAGGGCATCAACACGGTGTCCGAGCTCGTCGCCCTGAGCGAGACGCAGCTGATGAACATCCGCAACTTCGGTCAGAAGTCGGTCGACGAGGTGCGCGACAAGCTCATCTCGCTGGGCCTGTCGCTGAAGGACTCGGTCCCCGGGTTCGACGGCGCCCACTTCTACGGCGGCTACGACGACGAGACCATCTGATCCGGTTCGCGCCGGTTCTGTGACACTTTCCACCTGGAGTAACTGATATGCCCAAGCCCACCAAGGGTCCCCGCCTCGGAGGCGGCCCCGCCCACGAGCGCCTGCTGCTCGCGAACCTCGCCGCGGCGCTGTTCACGCACCGCTCGATCACGACGACCGAGACCAAGGCCAAGCGCCTGCGTCCGCTCGCCGAGCGCCTCATCACCTTCGCCAAGCGCGGCGACCTGCACGCCCGTCGCCGGGTGCTGTCGGTCATCGGTGACAAGGAAGTCGTGCACGTCCTGTTCGCGGAGATCGCGCCGCTGGTCGCCGAGCGTGAGGGTGGCTACACCCGCATCACGAAGGTCGGCAACCGCAAGGGCGACAACGCGCCCATGGCTGTCATCGAGCTCGTCCTCGAGCCGGTGAACCCGAAGCCGAAGAGCGCGAAGCGCCGTCCTGAGCCTGTCGAAGGGAAGTCGGCTCCGGCCGCCGCGGCGGCTCCCGCCGCGGACGAGGCCGAGGAGAAGGCCACCGAGGCCGTCACCGAGGCCGACGAGACTCAGGATGCTGCCGACGAGGTCGCCGCTGCGGACTCCGGTGCCGAGGCCGGCGCCGAGTCGCAGGAGGAGGGCGCGGCCGCCGAGGCTGCGGCCGAGGACGCCGTCGAGAAGTAAGGCACCCGCCGAACGCGAAAGGCCCGCACCGCGCTGTCATCGACAGCGAGGGCGGGCCTTTCGCATGCCCGGGCGGGGGCTACCCGGCGCCGGGCGGGCGATCCGCGCGCGGCGACCCAGCTACAGTGGCGAGGTGACTGAGACGAGCCTGATCGAGCGGATCGCCATGGCGCGAGGGGCGGATGCCGCGGGAAACGCGACCGGAGAACTTCCGCTTCTTCCTCCCACCAGCGACGTGCCGGTGTGGCGGATGGCGACGCCCGACGATGTCGACGCGATCCACAGCGTGCTCGCCGCCGCCGACCGCGTCGACCACCCGACGTGGACGACGCCGCGGGAAGAGGTCGCCGACACGTTCGACCTGCCGCACATCGACCACACCCGCGACACGATCATCGGGTTCGGCGTCGACGGCGAGCCGGTCGCGTTCGGGAGCGCGTTCCTGCATCCGTCCCGCCAGGGCACACTCACCGTAAACCTCGGCGGCGCGGTCGTGCCGGCGTTGCGGCGGCACGGCATCGGCGCGGGGATCTACGGCTGGCAGCTGTCGCGCGCGCTGCAGCAGCTCGCGGAGGCGGCGAGTGCGGTGGCCGACACGGCCGACACGACGTGGTCGGCCGAGGTGAAGTCGTATGCCGAGGAGACGGACCTCGGCAGCCGGCGCATCGCGGAGGGGCTCGGCTTCCGCGCGGAGCGCTGGTTCTCGTCCATGGTGCGGGATCAGTCCGAGCCGGTCGGTGCCCTGACCCCGCCCGCGGGGATGAGCGTCGTGCCGTACACGCATGATCGTGACGATGACGCCCGGCAGGCGCGCAACGACGCGTTCCGTGACCACTGGGGGAGCCTCGACAGCCAGCCGGAGACCTGGGCGAAGTTCGTCGGCGGCGAGTTCTTCCGCCCCGACCTGTCGCGGCTCGTGGTCGACGCGGACGGGGCGATCGCGGCGTTCTGCCTCGTCTCGGTCAACGAGGACGACTGGGCGACGCTCGGCGCCTCCCACGCGTACATCGATCTCATCGGCGTCGTACGAGAGCACCGCCGGCGAGGGCTCGCTCCGCTCGTGATCTCGGGCGCGCTGCAGGCGATCGCTGACGCCGGGCTGGCGAAGGCCGTGCTCGACGTGGACACCGCGAGCCCCACGGGAGCGAACACGCTCTACGAGCGGCTGGGCTTCGTCGCGACGGAGCGGTCGGTGGCTCTCGTGAAGAAGATCTGACGCGAACCGGAAGGGTCAGCCCGCAGCGCGCAGCGCCTCATCGGCCGCCCAGCGGATGAGCTCGACCTGGTATCGGACCTCGGCGCGCTGATTGGCGACGCCGTCGATCGCGGCGGCGACGGTGTCGGCGTAGACGCCACCGCCCTGAGGGCCGGGGTGGATGCGGTCGCCGGCGAGCATGTCGGGGTGCGGGGCGATGGCCTGTGCCCAGTCCGCGACGACGACACCGGGGTGGGTGGCGGCGAAGGCGGCGAGGTCGCTGTTGACGCCGGCGATCCAGTCGCGCGGCGCTGCGGCGTTCACGAACACGAGCGTGCGGTCGCGGCCGATCGCGTCGTAGATCTGCTGCAGCGCCTGCGCATCGACGGGGCCGTTCGTCCCGAGGCCCACGACGACGTACTCCCGCAGTGCACCCTGCGCCGCGAGCTGCTGGACGATCGTGTCGCCCGCCCACATCGACCGCGACACCTCGGCATCGATCTGGACGCCGGGCAGGCGGGCGAGGAGCCCGGCGGCGGAGGCGAGCATGACGGAGTCGCCGACCGCCGTGACACGGGTGCCGTCGACGGCAGCGGGTGCGGGGGGACGTGGCCGGCCGTCCGCGCCGGTAGCGCTCCGATTGTCCGCGCCGTCACCGCTCAGGCGGTCCGGGTCGGCAGCATCCGTGGCGGCCGCGTCGGGGGCCGCGGTGACGGGGGCATCCGGAGCCGGCGTGGCGTCGCTGCCGCCCTCCCCCATCGGAGGCGCCGGGGCGACGGATGCCGCGGTCAGCGCCTGACGGCCGGCTTCGACGACGGCCTCGCTCGAGGAGACGGCCGGTGCGGCGGCGACCGCGGCGGTGGTCCCGCCCACGACGAGCAGGCCCGCGGTGAGCGAGGCGATCGCGCCGAAACGGCGCACCGGCGTGGAGCCCAGCCGGGCCATGACCGCGCGCCCGGCGCCGGCGAAGCCGAGCCGGCGGATGGGCTGCTCCAGCATCCGGTACGACACGGCGGACAGCGCGAGGGTGAGCACGCCCGCGGCGAGACCCGCGGCCACGGGGATCGCGGTGTCGACGAACGCGCCGGTGGCCGCGAGCGTCACCAGCACGACGAGCGGCCGGTGCCACAGGTAGATGCCGTACGACCGTTCGCCGATCCAGCGCAGCGGCGCGACGTCCAGGGCGCGGCCGAGCCACGCGCCAGGCGCGGTCGCCGCGGCGATGACGACCGCGGTGAGGAGCGACGCCGCCAGCGGAACGGCGGGGTACAGGTCCGCGCCACCGGGGACCGACGCGACCGCGACGAGGGCGACGAGCGCCAGGGCGCCGGCCACCGGCATCCCGACCCGGGTCCATCCCGTCGCGCGGCGCCGTCCTCCCGCGCCCGCGCCCATGCCGAAGGCGAGGGCCACGCCGATCAGCAGGCCGAAGGCGTGCGTGTCGGTGCCGTAGTACGCCCGCGTCAGCGCGTCGCCCGCGACGGCGAAGCCCCAGAGGGCGGATGCCGCGGCCAGCGCGAGAGCGACCAGGGCGCGCAGCCAAGGCCTCCGCACGAGGAGGAGCACGGGCAGCAGCAGCGGCCAGAGGACGTAGAACTGCTCCTCGACGGCGAGTGACCAGAGGTTGCGCAGCAGCTCGGGCTCGGCGCTGCCGAAGTAGCTGGCGCCTGCGCCGATCGAGGTCCAGTTGTAGGAGAAGGTCGCCGCGCCGAGCACCTGTCGGCCGAGGCCCACGAGCACGTCGCCGCCGATCACCCACGCGAGCGTGGCGCTCACCGTCACCACGAGGGCGAGCGCGGGCAGCAGCCGCCGCGCGCGGCGGGTCCAGAACGCGCGTAGCGCGATGCGCCCCGTGGCCGCGCGCTCCCGCAGCAGGAGCGACGTGATGAGGAACCCGGAGATGACGAAGAAGACGTCGACGCCCACGAAGCCGCTGTGCAGGAACCACGCCGGAAACAGGTGGTAGAGCACGACGAGCAGCACGGCGACGGCGCGCAGGCCGTCGAGCCCGGCGTAACGGGGCGCGGTGGGTGTCGTCATAACCAGGAAGGGGGAGAAAGCGGCGGGCTGCGGAGGGGCATCGCGAGCGGTGCGCGTCGGGGTTCCAGTGTACGTATCGCACCTGGGAGTGGTCTCCCCGTCGGCGTGCGGCAGACTGACCTCATGGACACTGCGCTCGTGATCGGTGAGGCCCTGATCGACATCGTCGTCCGCCCCGACGGCGACCAGGAGCTGGTGGGCGGCAGCCCCGCCAACGTCGCGGTCGGGCTCGCCCGTCAAGGGCACGACGTCCGGCTGCTGACACGCTTGGGCCGCGACGCGCGCGGTGAGCGCATCGCCGCCCAGGTGCGGGCGTCGGGGGCGGCGATCGACGACGCGTCGTGGACGGATGCCGCGACCTCCACCGCCCGCGCGCGCCTGCGCGCCGACGGCTCGGCGGAGTACGACTTCGCGATCGACTGGGCCGTGCCCGTGCCCCCGCTCGACGGGGTGAGGGCGGTGCACACCGGCTCGATCGCGCTGTTCCTCGAGCCCGGCGGCGCCGCCGTGCGCGACACCCTCCGGGCTGCCGCCGGTCGCGCGCTCGTCACCCTCGATCCGAACATCCGCCCGGCGCTCGTCGGCGAGCGCGCGGGGGCGCGAGACCGGTTCGCGGATGCCGCGGCATCCGCCGACCTCGTCAAGCTCAGCGACGAGGACGCGGCGTGGCTGTATCCGGGTCTCGGCGACACCGAGGTGCTCGAGCAGATCGCGGCGTACGGGCCGCGCGTGGTGGTCATGACGCGCGGCGGCGCCGGGGCGATCGGGCTCGGGCCCGGTGGTGTCGCCGAGGTTTCCGCGCTGGCGGTGTCGGTGGCCGACACGATCGGCGCCGGTGACGCCTACATGGCGAGTCTCATCTCCAGCGCGCTCGACGACGCGGCCGTGTTCGACGATCCCGCACTGTTCCGATCGGCGCTGCAGCGGGCCGCCGTCACGGCGGGGATCACGGTGTCGCGCTCCGGGGCGAACCCGCCCACGCGCGCCGAGGTCGACGCCGCGCTGTCGGCCTGACGCCCGGGGCCCGGGAACCCGGACCGGTGGGCAGTCTCGCCTGACGCCCGGCGGGAGAGCGCGACGCTACGCTGGGTGCGTGCGGCTGCGCCTGGATCTCGCCTATGACGGCACCGGTTTCCGCGGGTGGGCGCGTCAGCCTGAACTGCGGACGGTGCAGGGCACCCTGGAGGCCGCGATCTCCCGGATCCTCGGCGGGGAGGCGCAACTCGTCGTCGCGGGGCGGACGGATGCCGGGGTACACGCCTCCGGCCAGGTCGCGCACCTCGATCTCACCGAGGCGCAGCAGCGGCGGCTCGCGGCCAGCCGCGCGGGCACGCCCGAGGCGCTCGCCGCCCGGCTCAACGGCGTGCTCGGCCAGTATCCCGACATCGCGGTGCACCGCACCGCCATCGCGGCACCCGGGTTCGACGCGCGGTTCTCGGCGGTCTGGCGGCGCTACGAGTACCGCATCGCCGACCGCGTGGCCGGCTACGACCCGCTCGAGCGCCACCGGACCACGACCGTGAACGCGCGACTGGACGAGCAGGCGATGGATGCCGCGGCGCGCTCGCTCATCGGCCTCCACGACTTCGCGGCCTACTGCAAGTGGCGCGAGGGCGCGACGACCATCCGCACCCTGCTGGATTTCGGGTGGCGGCGCGATGACCGCGGCATCCTCATCGCCCAGGTGAAGGCCGACGCGTTCTGCCACAGCATGGTGCGCGCGCTGGTGGGCGCGTGCGCGGCGGTGGGGGAGGGAAAGCTCGACGTCGAGGACGTCGCCGACATCCGCGACAAGGGCGCGCGCACGCCGGACGTGAAGGTCCTCGCCGCGCGCGGACTGACCCTGACGGAGGTGGGGTATCCCGCGGATGAGCTCCTGGAGAGCCGCGCCGAGCAGACGCGGGCCGTGCGCCGGCTCGACGAGGACTGAGCGGATGCCGCGCGGCGGCACCCGCCGCGAAGCTCGAGCGGATTCAAAGCACCGGAGCCTAGGCTGATCGCACGATGAAGCTGATCTCGTACAACCTCAACAAGCACAAGGCGGCGGGTGAGCTCGAGGACCTCGTGGAGTCCACCGGCGCCGACGTGCTGTGCCTGCAGGAGGCCGTGACCGGAGACCTGCCCGCCGCGATCTCCGGGCTGCAGCTGGCCGAAGCGACGGCCCGCAACCGGCTGGGACTGGCCGTCTACCACCGGCGCAACACGTACGAAGCGCTCGAGGTGCGCTCGCTCGCGCTGAAGAAGTCGCTGCACGACATGGTCCTCAAGCCGGCGGAGGAGCGGATGCTGGCGGTGCGGCTGCGTGACATCGATCGCGGCCGCGAGGTGATCGTGGCGAGCTTCCACGCGGCGCCGCTGACGGCGCTCAACTCTCTGCGGCGCAAGCAGATCGAGGCGGCGCTCGGTGAGCTGTCGACGCTGGGCGACAAGCTGCCGATCCTCATGGTCGGCGACTACAACTATCCGGTGTTCAAGGAGAACCTGGGACAGAAGGTCCGCGAGGCCGGCTACGAGCTGACGCTCAGCGATGCCCGCACCTACACGCGTTACAAGTTCTTCAAGGGCCACTACGACTTCGCCACGAGCGTCGGCTTCGACATCGACGCCATCACGACGCTGCCGCAGGGGCGCAGCGACCACCTGCCGATCCTCGTGACCGCGGCGCCGCGCGCCGCGACCGCGTCGGCCTGATCCGCGCCTGGTCAGACGGTCGCGGCGGTCGCTCGGTGCCACTGGTCGCCGCCGGCGGCCTCGGCCTCGGCAGCGGCGTCGCCGGCGACCCGGACCAGGGTGTCGAGGTCGTACCCGGCGACTTCGACCTGCGCCCAGCCGACGCTCGCCGACAGGCGCACGGCCAAGGGGCCGTCGGCTCCCGACTCGGCCACCTGCTCCAGAAGGTTCGCGAGGATCTGGCGCACGGCGCCGACCGGACGCGGCAGCAGAACGACCAGCTCGGTCGCGCCACGCTGCTCGATGTCGCTCTCCGCCGGTAGTGCCTGGCGCACGGCCGCCGTGAACTGCTCGGCCATGTGCTCGAAGGCACTGGTGCTCGAGGCGTCGCGGAGCGACTCGGGGTCATCCAATCGCACGACCAGAACGGACCACCATCGGTCGCCCAGCGCCTCGGCGCGCGCCAGCCGGTCGCGGGCAACGGTCTGGAAGGACGAGCCCTCGAGAGTGCCGGGCGCCGGCGTGTCGCGGCGCGTGAGCAGCAGCAGCGTCACCACCGCCGTCACCAGGAACAACAGCGACCCCAGCATGGTGAGGTTCCGTGTCGTCGACAGCACCTGGCCGGCATCCTGACCCGTCGTCAGACGCACGACCTCGTGCGCCAGCCCGAGTGCCGCGAACAGGACGAACAGCGCTGACATCAACGCCAGAGGCAGGATCTCGTCACGCAGCAATGGTCCGAGTCGAACGAGTTCGGCGATCGTGAGCGCGGAGAACACTCCGGCCGCGAGGAAGACGGCGCGAACCGCCGTGAGGAACACGCTCGTCTCGGCGAGCGCGGCGAGCAGAGGGGGAGCGCCGAGCGCGAAGGCGATCACGGGCCACCAGCGCCACCCCGGCGCACCGCGACGCGCGCACAGTCCGATCCACACCACGCCGACCATGGCGACCATGAACCCGGATGCGGTCGCCCGAAGCACGGCGGAATCGGAGACGTCGGCGGCGGCCCAGAGGTACGAGCTCACCATGGATCCGCAGAATGCCAGCGACCAGATCGCGGCGGACGGGCTCGGGCGCGGCAAGAACCCCAGCCCGATATAGAGCAGGGTGGTCAGCGTCGAGAGGGCGACGAGCGCGGCGCCCAGCCCGGCGGGAATCATGTCGGCATCCCTTCGACGGTAGCCGGTTGCGGTCGCTGCAGGGTGATCGTGACGCGTGTGCCGCGTCCGGGCGCACTTTCCACCTCCAATCCGCCGGAATGCTGCTCCACGATTTCACTGACGATCGCCATCCCGATCCCCGCACCGGCGATCCCCGACGCGTGGGCTGCCTCGCTGCGGTAGCCGTGCTCGTGCATCCGATCCCGGTCCAGCGGTGCCATGCCGATACCGGTGTCCGCGACCACGACGCTCGTCCGTGACGAGGTGTGGGCGGCCGAGACGTGCACGACGCCGCCGCGATGGGTGTACTTGATGGCGTTGCCGACGATGTTGTCGATCGCCTGGCGCAACCGGAAGGCATCTCCCCACACGGGGCGGAGGTCGCGGAGGTCGTGGCTGAGCAGGATCTGCCCCGCGACCGCGGTCGGTCCGAACGCGACCAGTGAGGCTTCGACCACCGCGGCCACGTCCACCACGGTGAAGGGCTCGTTGGTGAGGCTCACTCCCTCGAGCACCGAGGTCACCAGCCGTTCCATGCGCCGGCCGGCGTGGTCGATGACGGCGAGCTGCCGCTGCACACCCGTCGGCAGGTCTTCGCGCTCCAGCAGCAGATCGGTGTGACCGAGGATCGCCGTCAGCGGGTTGCGCAGCTCGTGCGAGACGACGGTGCTGACACTCTCACGCTCACGCTCGGCGGCGACCGTGTCGCTGACGTCGTGGATGATCACGATGTTCGAGGGGCGATCGACGACATCGGCGGCGATCGGGCGCATGGTCACGTTGAGCGCGCGCCAGGCGCCTCGTGCATCGAACATCCACACCCGACGATCGCTGCAGTGCTCACCGGCGGCCGCGCGGGCGAGGAAGGTGTCGGCGAGGGCGACGGGTTCGCCACGGTAGTCGCGGTACTCGACGGCGCCGGTGCCGGAGAACTCGGTAAGGGATGCCGAACCGAACAGGTCCAGGAAGGCCCGGTTCGCATCCAGCAGCGTGCCGTCTGCGTCGATGCGCGCGATGCCGATGTCGAGAGAGTCCGTCAGGATCGCGGTGCGGCGGGCGTGCTGTTCAGCCCGGCGGCGGGTGCGATCGAGCTGGGCGAACTGTCGTCGCAGCAGGTGACGGAACGCGCGGGCGCGTCGAGCGCCCACATTGATGGTCACTCCCATGAAGCCGAGGCACAGCATCACGATCACCGCGCGCTGCACCAGCGTCGGCTGCATTGCCCCGACGAAAGCGTCCACTGCCAGGAACAGGCCGATCAATCCGAGTGCCGTGGCGAGCATCGGCAGCCGATAGTAGGTTGCGATCCAGGCGATCGGGAACACCCACAGCAACCAGGTTCGCGTCTGATCTCCCGAGGACATCATCCCGATCGCGACGATCGCCGCCAGGGGGAGCGCGGCCACTGCGTGGCGCGGAACGTGGTCCCATGGCACGAGCAGTGCGCCCATGGTCACGGCGGCGATGGCCACGACGCCGCCGAGGAACGTGATCGAGGTCAGTCGCGGCGGGTCGAGCACGGCGATCGTCGCCGTCACCGTGACCGTCGCCGCGGCGAGGATCAGCTGCCACCGCCAGATCGATCGCGTGCGGACGGATGCGGGGCTCATCGCGCGGCGGTGCTGCCAGGCACGAGTGCCCGGTAGCCGACCGCGCGCAGGGTTTCGATGTAGCGAGGCTCGGCGGCGCTGTCGCCGAGCTTGCGGCGCAGATTCGTCATGTGCGTCTCGATCGCGCGCTCGTCCGCATCCGACACGCGCCCCGGTCCTCCGGGGCCGTCGCGAAGAGCGCCCACGAGGTCAGCCTTGCTGCGGACCTCGGGTGCCGCTTCGAGGAGCGTCGCGAGCAACTCGAACTCGGTGCGCGTCAGTGTGATCGGTGCGCCGTTCACACTGACGGCGTGCGTGCCGCGATGCACCTCCAGGCCGTTGGCGCCCAGCAGCACGCCGGGCGCAGCCACCGGTGCGGGGGCCGGCGAATCGGTGGGAGCCGAGCGTCGCCGCTTCTGCGCCGCGAGGACGCGGGCGCGCAACTCGCGCGCCCGGAACGGCTTGGTGACGACGTCGTCGGCGCCGACGCTGAACCCGAGGATGGCGTCCGCCTCGTCGGTCAGTGCCGTGATCAACAGGATGTAGGTGTCGCTGCGCTCACGGATGCGGCGCGCCGTCTCGTAGCCGTCGATGCCGGGCATGTTGACATCGAGGGTCGTGATGTCCGGGTTGTGGGCGAAGACCGCCTCGACGCCCTCGTAGCCGTTCTCCGCCGCGATCACCGAGAAGCCGGCGCTGGAGAGCACCTGGACGAGGAGGTCCCGCACGTCGGGGTCGTCGTCGATGACGACGGCGGTGTGCGCCGACGCGTGATCGCTCATACCCGATCTCCCGCTCATGTGATGGATAGCTCGATTGTGCCAGAACGGTCGGGGTCGCCTATGCCGTAAACTCTGCGCCGGCTCAGCGCTGACTCAATGCTGACTCAAATCTCGGCTCCGGCCCCGCCACCGTCACCGTCGCGGTCACGACATAGACTGACCGGCACAGGCCGGGAGGGGCGGATATGGGCAAGCGGGTGGCGATCGTGGGCGTGATCGCGGCATTGGCGATTGGCCTCACCGGCTGCGGGGCGCCGCCCTGGACGGACCCGACCGCATCGCCCGATGCCACCGCGACGGCGACGACCCCGCCGACCCCGGTGCCGAACGACCTGTCGACGGGCTCCACGCAGCGCTCCCTCACCGCGGGTGCGGTCGCCGCGACGGTAGACTACTGGTCGGATCTCACGATGGACAAGTGGACGGCCTCGGCGCTCCCCCCCCGGGTTTGACACGGCCCGTGCGCTCGCCGCGCGCGGGCGGCCGGCGTAGCGTGAGAGGACAGGAACTCCCGACGAAGGGATGGGACTCATGAACAGCACGATCATCGTCGGCGTGACCGGTGCGCCGGTGGCCACTCGGGCCGTGGACTGGGCGATCGAGCGGGCCGCGGCGAGCGGGCAGCGGCTGGAGTTGTGGGCCGTGGTGGGCGGCGCGATCGGCACGGTGGGGGAGCACGCCGTCGTCGAAGAGGCGCGGGCGGCAGCGCAGCAGCTGCTCGACGGGCACGCCGACCGGGCGCGGCAGCGCGGCATCGACGTGTCGACGCGGGTGGATGCCGGGAACCCCGTCGCCCGGCTGATCGACGCCTCCGAGCAGGCGGCGCTGCTGGTGATCGGCAGCGACTACCGGGGTCCGGGGGACGGCCCGGCGCGGGGCGCCCACGGCATCCGTCTGGCGGCCGGTGCGAAGTGCCCCGTCGTGGTCGTCCCCGATTTCGCGATCGCCGGCCGGTCGGGGGTCGTGGTGGGGCTCGACGGCTCGCCGGTGTCGGAGCATGCGCTGCGGTTCGCCGCCGCCGAAGCCGACCGGCTGGGCGAGAAGCTCATCGCCGTCAGCGTGTGGACGCCGGTGGAGGCGCCGCGCAACGGCCTGGCGGTGTACCCGGAGCTGTACCTCAGCAACATGCAGGCCGCGACGGAGGAGGTGCTCGCGCTCGCCGTGGCGGGTCTCGCGTCGGATTATCCCGACCTCGAGGTGGAGCGGATCGTGGAGCGCGGGTATCCGTCGCACGTGATCAATGCGCGGGCGCAGGAGGCCCGGCTCGCCGTCGTCGGCACCCACGGGCGCGGGGCGCTGGCACGGTTCCTGCTCGGCTCGATCAGCCAAGAAGTGCTGGCGCGGCTCGCGACGGTCACCGCTGTCGTGCGCTGAGCGGCGCTCTCATCGCAGCGAAGGGTTGGGCTCCGACCACTTCTCGATGCCCTGCACGATCCAGAACGCGCTGAACAGCACGAGCGCGGCGGCCTCGGCGACGAGCACGAGGGGGATGCCGAGGGTGTCGGCCTGGGGCAGGAACGCGATGTACGCGGCGAGCACGGCGACGAGCAGCACCGCGATGGCGATGTAGAGCGCGCGGAACACGCGGGCGGGCGGGTCGCTGCGGCGCGGGAACGCGGCGAGCACGGCGACGAGGGCGAACAGTGCGAAGAACGCGATGGTCGCGACGAAGTGGCCCTGCGCGAGCACCCAGTCGCGGGCGAACGCCCAGGAAAGTCCGACGGCGGCGAGCACGCCGATGGCGACCCCGCCGCTGATGGCGAAGGAGGCGACCGGCACCTGGCGCAGGATCACGAGCAGCGCCGCGACGATGACGACGACCGTGCCGGTGATGAGGTAGGTGGCGATGCCGTTCGCGGCATCCGCTTCGAACGCCGGCGGGAAGCAGCGGAAACGGCACGGCAGGTCGATGTCCGCGATGGTTCCGGGCGCGAGGGTCGTGGGGATGAGGGCGATCAGTGGGGCGAACAGCGCGGCCGCGTCGAGCAATCCGCGCTCGAGGCCGCGGCCAGACAGAGCGAGCAGGGCGAAGCCGACGGCGATGAGTGCGCCGACGAAGGGCGTGCGCGCCGACGTGTAGTAGTAGTCGCTGAGCGAGGTGAGCCAGCCGACGGATGCCGCCGCCACCCCCACCGACGCGAAGATGACGACGACCATGCCCGCGATGCCGATGCGCAGGTAGCGGTACGTGCGCTGCAGCGAGGTCGAGGGGTCGAGCGTGGACATGCCTTCACGGTAGCCGCCGTCGCCGACGGGCACCCCGTCATCTCGCCGCGGGCGCCCACCCGAATGGTGCGCCGTGGACGTCACCCGTCGCGGTCGGCGTCGCTGCGGTCGGCGTCCAGCGCCGCGATCAGGGCGACCGCGCGCGGCCAGTACGGGGCGTAGTGGTCGGGATCGCGGTTGATCTGCGTGCGATGCGCGACCTCGGTGGGTTCGAGGCCGTCGCGGTCGGGAACGCGTGCGACCATCGCGCGGTAGAAGAGGACAGCGGCGGTGTACGGGTCGAGGCGCTCGTCGCGGGTGCCCCAGCCGTCCTGCTGCTGGAAGAGCCCGATCGAGGTGGTGCGGGTGCCGTCGGGGTTGGTGACGCCGCTCGTCTCCCAGTCGCCGTAGTCGAGGTTGCGGAGCGACGATTCGCCCATCGCGGTCATGACGGCGATGGTCTGGTCGCGCGCGGAGAGGCCGAGATCCCGGCCGGCGCTCACGATGATGGCGGCGTTGTCGCGCTGCTCCTGGGTGTACTCGGCGGATGCCGGGGCGTCGCCCTCCGGCGACCACGGGCCGCCCGGGACGAACCCGGCGAAGATCGCGATCACCCCGGCGATGACCAGCGCGAGTGCGATCGTCGGCAGCGCGATGATCGCCGTGCGACGCCACGCTCTGCGCCGTGCCCGCGCGCGCCGGGCGGCCGCCGCACGTCGAGCGGATGCCGTGCGTCGCGCCGCCGCGCTGCCGCGCGTCCGAGACGGCGGGCGCCGTGAGCGTGCAGGTGCCGATCGCGCCATGCCGGGCATTGTGTCACCCGCGCCTGGACGGCGCCTCCGCGCGCCCGCACGCCGTCGCCTCCGCCCGCGCCTCAGCATCCGCGCGCCTCCGCGCACCCGCGCGCTATGTCGCCCCGACGACCCGGCATCCGCCCATCGCCCGCACCTCAGCATCCGCCCCAGCATCCACGCCCCAGCATCCACGCGCCCGCGCACACCCCGGCATCCGCCCCCGCCCTCGCGATCAGGCGGCGATGCTGCAGCGTTGGCGTGCGCCGGGACGTGGCGTGCGATCCCGGTCTATCCAGGGTGGCGGGATGAACCAGACGCGGGCGTCGATCCCGACTCCGTCGACCTCGATCTCCCAGCCGTCGTCGTGCAGGCGATGGTGACACGCGACGCACAGGAGCACTCCGTTGGAAAGGTCGGTTCGGCCTCCGTGTCGTTTCCACCAGCGGATGTGGTGCACTTCGGTCCACGACGGGGGCGCCCCGCAGCAGGCGCAGCCCTGGTCGCGCAGGGCGATGGCGAGTTTCTGCGCCCGGGTGAATCCCCGCTTGTCACGCCCCCAGTCGAGCACCGCGCTGTCGCTGCCGAGCACCGCCGGGATCACCTGCAGATCGCACGCGAGCCGCCGCACCGCACCGGCCGGAATCGGCTGGTCGATGCCGTCGATCGTGACCGCCCCGATCTCGGTGCGCAGCTGGTCGAGCGTCATCTGCACGATGACGGTCGTCGTCGGCCCGGTGGGCAGCTCTTCGCACCCGATCGCGTGCCGGCAGATCGCCACGAGCGCGTCGGCCCGCATCTGCTTGATCGAGCGCTGGTCGCGCGTCGCATCGTCGGCGTCGTGGTTGCGCCGGAGCGTCTGGCTCACGATCCCCTCGATCGCCGCCTTGATCGGAGCACCCGATTCCACGTCGACCTCGCCCGAGAACCGCAGGCGGCCGTCGCGCTCGATGATGTCGAGATGGCGCTCGGCGCGCGCCTCCTCGTGCCGCGGCTCGACGCCGTCGGGATCGAGGAACGCTTCGGTGCGCGCGATCAGCCGCGCCAGCTCATCGGCACGCAGTCCGGGCGCGAGGGCGACGAGCTTGCGCTCGGCCTCGTCGCGGTCGGCGAGTGCGGTGCGCGGCGCGACCCGGTCGAGGAGCGACACGATGGCGGATGCCGCGGTCACCCCCAGCCCGCCCGAGGTCACACCGTCGGCGACGTGCGGATGCTTCGCCGGCAGGCTCTCGCCGGTCAGCGACATCCGCGGCGCCGTGGCCTCGCCGACCTGGACGAGCTTCATCGCCTCGCCGACCGTCGACCCGGTCGTCGCCTGGATGAGGGCGACCGGCGAGCGGAAGCCCTGCTTCTTCGCGAGCGAGTCCTTGCCGAGTTCGACACGGGACTGCCGCGCGATCTCGGCGGCCACGGGCGTGAAGGCGGCGTCGACCTGCCGTTTGAGCGCTCCGAACGCGTTGTTCACGGCGACGAGCTCGGCCGGCGTCAGCACCTCAGGAGAGCGCCCACCACCGGCGGCAGCCAGCGCGTCGAGCGCCGCCGCGATGCCGTCGAGCCGGGTGTTGTCCATACCTTCGACTGTAGAACAGAGCTCCGACACTCGTGGAAGTTATCCACAGGTGAAGAAGGGACCTTCAGTCAGTGCGCCGAAGTGACTTTCATCAAGTGTGCCGACAACTCATCGGCATCCCGAACGCTGGTGGGGACCGTCGCCACGTAGAGGAGTCCATCGGATCCGAGTGGGGTGTACGAGGGAAACTGCTCCGCAATGGTCCCGGATGCAGGGGTGGTTCTTCGGGTGCGTTGCTTGCGACGAGCCTGAGACGGAGTAGTCACTGGGGCAACCCTTCCTTGATGGTCCTAGCGTAACGCAGTCCTCTGCCTGCGAACAGTAGGGCACTCGCGCACAGGTGCGTCAGGGTGAGGAACAGCAGTATCGCCCATTCCGGATGCTGCAGCACCACGATCCCGTCGATCAGTGTCCAAGGCGCCAACGCGGCGCCGCTGAGCGTGAGGGCGCTGATCGTGACCACGGCGGCGACGTCGATCGACAGCCATACGATGAGCGCGAACGCGGATGCCGACATGAAGCGCATGGCCTCGGCGTTGAGGCGTGACAGGAGCCAGCCGGTGAGAAGCGCCGGAGCGGCGAGGACGAGCGTGGTCCAGGCCGACTGTGCACCCGAGACGGCCGGGAAGAGGACGGGATGGAAGTAGGCGATCGTCCAGGTGAGGAGAAAAATCCAGAGTGACAGGGCGAACGTCGCTCCGATGAGCCCGGGGGGACGCTCCCGCATGCGGATGTTCAGTTTCGGCGTCTCCGCGACCGAGGCGCCTCCGTCGTGTCGGCGGACCCAGTCGCCGAAAGAGCGGATGTGGACGTGGGCGTGCGCATCTCCCCGCAACGGCGCGACGTGGACGAGTTCGGTGTCGCTCGGGGTGTCGCCTTCGTCGCCGGCGAAGACGACCGCTGCTTCTTCGAAGTAGGTAGACGATTCGGTGCGGATGTCGAGGTGGTAGGTGTCGGCTTCGGCGGCGCGGCGCAGGTCGACGCTGAAGTCCGATCGCCCGATACCCACGAAGCGGCGAGCCCACGAGATGGCCTTTCCGTATGGTTCGTCGTAGGCCACCGAGATCTTGTGCGTTGCGGCGCATCCATCCTCGACGACCGCGATCACCACGTCAGCGGCCATCGCGATGTCGATGAGTGAGCGAATCCACGTGAGAAGGGTTCGATGCCGAGGAAGGGATCGACGCGTCCGGGGATGTCGCGTCGCCGCCTTCAGCGCGCTGAGTACCGCCACCCGCTCGGCCTCGACGGAGGGCAGGTCGGCGACGATCAGCGGTGCTGCTGCCCTCACGCATTCGTCCATGTCGCTTCGCGAGGCGAGGCCGTCGGCAACAGCGGCGTCGGCGAGGTGGTCCAGGGCGCGGAGGACGACACCCCGTCCGATGTTCATCGGCAGCGTGCGGCCGGGCTTGTCGTCGATCGTGACGGTCATCGAGCCGACGAGACTGCCCTTGGGCACGTGCAGCACGGGGACGAGCACCAGATCCTTCATGGGCTCCGTCCCGTCGACCGTGCGCGTCAGCGTCACCGCGGCATGCTCGTCTTGGAGGCTTCGCCGTTCGCTCACCCGGGTGAACACGGATGCCGGGGCGACGACGGCGCGCGCCAGAAGCATGATGGCGCCCTGCGCGGCGGGGTCGTGGTCACTGGCTGATCGGAGGCCGTGCCAGAGTCGGGAGGCCTTGGATGCCGAAGGGTCGCGCGTGCTGATGATCTGGGCCACGCGTTCGGTGGCGGCGCTCGTCGCGACGCCCACACGGCGCTGCAGCAGCGCGTGCAGCTCGGCGTCCTTGCGGCGCTGCGCGTCGGGGTCGGAGAGTTGCGCGAGCTCGTTCTTGAGCGCAGACTCCCGGTCTCGGCGCTCGGTCACGACCGACACGTCGCCCGCGCCGAGCCTCTTGTCGGTGATTGCGACGCGGCCGATCGCGGCGATGAGGATGATCACGGCCAGTACGACGATCCAACTCGATGGCGCGTCCACCTCGATGACGGAGTGCACAGTCGCCGTGGCGGATGGCAGCGGTGTCGCGACTGCGACGCCGGGCGCTAACCGCGGAGGGTTGTCCGCGGCGACCCGTGCCGCGAACCCGATGGCGAGGAGTGTAAGAGGAATGACCGCAGCGGTGGTGCAGAAGACGCGCGCCCCTTTGCGGTGGATGCGCAGCCACCTGCGTATGCGTCCCATTGCGTCGCCTCCCCTCGGACGGCATCGTTTGGGTGAAGCATATTGCCGTCGCCGGACACGCTCCGGGCCGGATCGGGCGTCAACTCGTGCCGCTGAGGCACACCACCCGCTACGGCCGCCCCATCCCCAGATAGGTCCACCCCTCGGCGCGCCAGGCGGCGGGGTCGAGGCCGTTGCGGCCGTCGACGATCACACGGCCGGCGGTGAGCGTGGACGCGTGGGAGGGTGCGAGTTCGCGGCGGTATTCGTCCCACTCGGTGACGAGTACGAGCGCGTCGGCGTCGCGGATCGCTTCGTCGCGATCGGCGACGTAGGTCAGTTGCGGGTGCGCGCGGCGGGCGTTGTCGATGGCTTCGGGGTCGGTGACGGTGACCTGCGCGCCGAGCCCGTGCAGACGGACGGCGACGTCGAGCGCGGGGGAGTCGCGGATGTCGTCGGAGTAGGGCTTGAACGCGGCGCCGAGCACAGTGACCTTCTTCTGGAACACCTGTCCGCCGAGGGCATCGACGACGAGCTGCACGGCTCGATCGCGACGGCGCAGGTTGATCTCGTCGACTTCGCGCAGGAACGCGACCGATTCGCCGCGACCGAGTTCCTCGGCACGGGCGCTGAAGGCGCGGATGTCTTTGGGCAGGCATCCGCCGCCGAACCCGATGCCCGCACCCAGGAAGCGGCGTCCGATCCGCACGTCGTGCCCGATCGCGTCGGCGAGCTGGGTGACGTCGGCGCCGGTGACCTCGGCGATCTCGGCCATCGCATTGATGAAGCTGATCTTGGTCGCGAGAAACGCGTTGGCCGCGACCTTCACGAGCTCCGCCGTCGCGAGGTCGGTGACGATGAACGGCGTGCCCTTCGCGACGGCCGGTGCGTACACCTCACGAAGAACGGATGCCGCGTCCACCTCCCCGGTCGCCCCGCGAGCGAGGGACGAGCGAGACGAAACGCCCCCACCGCCCGCGTCCCCCTCTCCGGTCGTTGAGCGAGCGAAGCGAGACGAAACGCCCACACCCCCCGCGACCCCGACCACCAGCCGGTCCGGGTCGATGGTGTCCTGCACCGCAAACCCCTCGCGCAGGAACTCCGGGTTCCACACGAGCGTCGCCCCTGCCGCCTCGATCCGCGGCGCGAGCTCGGCGGCGGTGCCGACCGGCACAGTCGACTTGCCGGCGACGATGTCGCCCGGCGACAGGTAGGGCAGGAGAGCGTCGACCGCAGCGTTCACGTAGGTGAGGTCGGCGGCGTAGCCGTCCTTCTGCTGCGGGGTGCCGACGCCGATGAAGTGCACCTTGGCTCCGGATGCCGCGGACATGTCGGTCGTGAAGGTCAGCCGCCCCGACGCGATGCCCTCGGCGAGGATCTCAGGCAGCCCCGGCTCGAAGAACGGTGCCTCCCCCTTGGAGAGGGCCTCGATCTTGCGCGCGTCGACGTCGATGCCGACGACCTCGTGTCCGATGGACGCCATAGCCGCCGCGTGGACAGCCCCCAGATACCCGCAGCCGATGACAGACAGACGCATACGGCCGAGCCTACCGGCGCCCCACCGCGCCCCCGCCCCGCCCCAACCCCACCCGCGACACCGAACGGCCGCGGCATCCGTCGTCGAGACAGGATGCCGGGGCCGCGGCTCGCGCGAAGCTCAGCCGAGCGCGGGGTACAGCGTCGGTGTGGTGCGGTAGTGCGTCGCCTGCTCGGAGTCGTACGCGAGCCCGAGGAACACGCCCTCCGAGAAGTCACGGCCGAGCCATTCGAGGTTCACCCCGACCGCCGCACCGCCCTGACCCGCGCCCGTCGTACCCATCGGCAGGGTGACGGCCGGCATCCCCGTGTTGGGGCTCAGACGCATATTGGTGCCGATCGTCCCGTACGCGTTCGTCGAGGGGTAGATGATCGCGTCGAGGTCGTTGTCGTCCATCAGCTGCGTGACGAGCGTCTTGCCGGCGGCCAGCTGAGGGTTCTTCCTGCTACCTCTCATTGGAAGCGCAGCTTCCTTCATCGCGATCCCGTTTCTCATTCGTGCTGGCGGACCCGAGGGTTGGGCGGCGGCCTTCGTCGCGGGGGCGCTGCTGTTCGCTGGTGCTACCGCGGCAAGTGCCGACGAGTACAACCCGGGCAACGACCCGGTCGAACTGACCGCTCCGTCGACCTCGGCCACCGCAGGCGCCAGCGTCACGCTGACCGCCACGTTCCAGGACCCCGTGACCGACGAGGCGACCTTCACGGTGACGCCCACGACGGGCGCAACGCTCTCGTCGCTCGTCAAGGCTGCGGCCGCCGGTTCGGTCACCAAGCCGATCGTCAACGGCGTCGCCACCGCCAACTTCACGGCGTCGGCCACCGGCACGTACACCGTCACCGTCACCGACGGCGACGTGAACGACAGCATCACCCTCACCGTGACCGCAGCGTCGACCGGCGGCGGCACGGGTGGCGGCACTGGCGGCGCTGGCTCCACGCTGCCCTCGACCGGTGGCGAGATCCCCGCGGTCGCGCTCTGGATCGGTGCCGGCGCGCTCGGCCTCGGTGGCCTCGCGGTCGTCGCCGCGACGGCTCGCCGCCGCGCTCAGCAGCGCTGAACCACCGCACCACACTGAACGACCTCACGACGACGACCCCGGACTCCGGTCCGGGGTCGTCGTCGTTTCGCCGTCCCCGCCTCGCGCTGGCCATCGCGGCCATCGCCTACGCTGTCGCCCTCGTTGTGGCCTGGCCCGGCGTGCTCCCGGGGTTCGCCGCCCTGCCGGCCTGGGCGGCGACCGCGCTCGACGCGGTCGTGGTGCTCGCACCCCTCGTCGCCGGAGCGCTCGTAGCCGCACGAGCAGCGGGCCCCGCCGTCGCGCGCGCCCTCGGCATCCGTGTCACCCTCATCGACCTCGTGCTCGGCGTTCTCGTCGCGCTCGTCGCGCGCGCCGTCGTCGAGATCGTCACCCCGACCCGGGGGAGCCTGCTGTCCCCGTTCGGCGACACGGATGCCGATCAGCTCGCCGTCTCGATCGTCGCCGTCGTGCTCTTCGCGCCGATCGTCGAGGAGCTGTTCTTCCGCGGCGCCGTGCAGCGCGCCCTCCAGGCGCTGCTCACGCGCCCCGCGCGGCCGCTGCTGCCGAGCCGCGCCGCGGCCGCGGTCGCGATCGGCGTCACGACGATCGCATTCGTCGGGCTTCACGCCGTTCCCTACGGGGGAGCTGTTCCGCTCGGCGCCGTGCTCGCCCCGCTCCTGGTCGGTGTCGGCGCGGGTGTGCTCACCGCGGCCACCGGTCGCATCGCGGCAGGCGTCGTCGCACACGTCCTCTTCAACGCGGCGGGCATCGCACTTCTGCTGGTGTGAGGGCGCGGGATGCCGGTGGGCGGAAGCGGGTCGGGAAACGCCCGGGAAAAGGTGGTCGGAATCGCCCCCACGAACCGGTAGCATTCCTTCAGGCCGCGGTTCAACCGCGACATGCTGCACCGGAGCCCGAACTCCGACGCGCAGCACCACGACCCCCGGATGTGTCCCCCGCACAACCGGCTCGGTGTTCGCCGACCCCCCCGCGTGCGAACACCTCCGGAGGGCTGAAGCACGCTTTCTGCCGGCTTCGGCCCTCCGGCTTTCCGTTGGTGCCTGGCGAGGGCGCCGGGCTGCCGGTTGCGGGTTGCGGGCGCCGGTCCCGGTGAGTTTGGCCGCGGCATCCGGATGACGTAGACTATCCCTTTGGTGCGTCCGCTCCTCGATTCGCTCGGGCCGGACGTGCCGACACCGAACGTGAGCCCTCCACTGGCGTGTTCCGCAGGAACCACCCCGGAGTGGGATTCACGAACCTCTCCGTTCGATCAGAAAGCAGCACTACTGTGACGCGCACCTACACCCCCAAGGCCGGTGAAGTGACCCGTGAGTGGGTCGTCATCGACGCGACCGACGTCGTCCTCGGACGTCTCGCCTCGCACGCCGCCGCGATCCTCCGCGGCAAGCACAAGCCCACCTTCGCGAACCACATCGACACCGGCGACTTCGTCGTCATCGTCAACGCCGAGAAGGTCGCCCTGACCGGTCAGAAGCTCCAGAAGAAGATGGCGTACCGCCACTCCGGCTACCCGGGCGGCCTCACGGCCACCAGCTACGCCGAGCTTCTCGAGAAGAACCCGGTCCGCGCCGTGGAGAAGGCCGTCCGCGGCATGCTCCCCAAGAACAGCCTGGGTCGCCAGCAGCTGTCGAAGCTGAAGGTCTACGCCGGTGCCGAGCACCCGCACGCGGCCCAGCAGCCCACCCCGTACACCTTCGGCCAGGTCGCCCAGTAAGCGCGCCGAGAGATATAAGGACAACTCATGGCTCAGATCGCTGACTCCATCGACCAGACCCCCGAGAGCTACACCACCGAGAGCGCTGCCGCCCCCGCCGCTGCCGCGCTCCGCCCGGTGCTGTCGGTTCCCGGTGCCGCCGTCGGCCGCCGCAAGCAGGCCATCGCCCGCGTGCGCCTGGTCCCCGGCTCCGGCACCATCACGGTGAACGGCCGCACGCTCGAGGACTACTTCCCGAACAAGCTGCACCAGCAGCTGATCAACGACCCGTTCACGGTGCTCGACCTCGCCGGCGCCTACGACGTCATCGCCCGCATCTCCGGCGGCGGCCCCTCGG
This sequence comes from Microbacterium sp. CH-015, assembly GCF_049707015.1. Classification (NCBI taxonomy): domain Bacteria; kingdom Bacillati; phylum Actinomycetota; class Actinomycetes; order Micrococcales; family Microbacteriaceae; genus Microbacterium; species Microbacterium sp. CH-015. The sequence continues at coordinate 44,460 of NZ_JBNAFJ010000001.1, forward strand.
GCCAGGCCGGTGCCCTGCGCCTGGGCATCGCGCGTGCGCTCAACGAGATCGACGCCGAGAACAACCGCCCGACCCTGAAGAAGGCCGGCTTCCTCTCGCGCGACGCTCGCGTCAAGGAGCGCAAGAAGGCCGGTCTCAAGAAGGCCCGCAAGGCTCCGCAGTACTCGAAGCGCTAAAGCTTCATGGCGCTGTTCGGAACGGACGGTGTGCGGGGCCTCGCGAACGGCCCCCTCACCGCTGATCTGGCGCTCACCCTGGCCCAGGCGACTGCCGTCGTCCTGGGCCAGGGGCGTATCGCCGAAGCGCGCAGGGCGGCCGGCAAGCGGCTCACCGCGGTCATCGGACGCGACCCCCGCATCTCGGGGCATTTCCTGTCCGCCGCGGTCGAGGCGGGGCTGGCCTCGTCCGGCGTCGATGTGCTCGATGCGGGCACGCTCCCGACGCCGGCCACGGCCTTCCTCATCGGCGACATCGACGCCGACTTCGGCGTCATGATCTCGGCGTCGCACAACCCGGCACCGGACAACGGCATCAAGATCTTCGCGCGCGGTGGAGTGAAGCTCCCCGACGTCGTCGAGCAGCGCATCGAAGAGGCCATGTCGGGCCCCAAGCTCCAGCCCACGGGCGGGGCCGTGGGTCGTGTCATCCGGTTCGCGGATGCCGAGGATCGCTACGTCATCCATCTGCTCGCCTCCCTGCCGCACCGCCTCGACGGCCTCCACGTCGTCGTCGACTGCGCGCACGGCGCGGCATCCGGCGTCTCGCCCGAGACGTTCCGGAACGCCGGGGCGAAGGTCACGGTCATCGGGGCCGACCCCGACGGCATCAACATCAACGAGGGCGTCGGCTCGACGCACCTGCGGGGTCTCGCGGCGGAAGTCGTGCGCGTGGGCGCCGACATCGGCATCGCGCACGATGGCGACGCCGACCGGTGTCTTGCGGTCGACGCCGACGGAAACGTGATCGACGGCGACCAGATCATGGCGATCCTCGCCGTCTCTATGAAGCAGCGCGGAGTGCTCCGCGAAGACACGCTCGTCGCGACCGTCATGAGCAACCTCGGTCTGCACCGTGCGATGGCAGAGCACGGCATCCGCGTCGAGACGACCGCCGTCGGCGACCGATACGTCCTCGAGCGCATGAACGAAGGCGGGTTCTCGCTCGGCGGTGAGCAGAGCGGCCACGTCATCATGAGCAGGTTCGCCACGACCGGCGACGGCGTGCTCACGGGGCTCCACCTGTGCGCCGAGATGGCGCGCACCGGCAAATCGCTTGCCGAGCTGGCATCTGTCATGACGGTCTTCCCGCAGGTGCTGGTCAACGTCCGCGGCGTCGAGCGCGCTCGCGCGGAGGACGCCGACGTGCAGGATGCCGTGGCACGCGCGAGCGCGGCGCTCGGCCTCGGTGGTCGCGTGCTGCTGCGACCGTCCGGCACGGAACCGATGATCCGCGTGATGGTCGAGGCGACGACGCAGGACGAGGCCGAGCGCATCGCCGGGGAACTCGCCGAGGTCGTCCGGGGTTGACTCCGCTCCCGCCCGACGCCGTGGTGCTCCGCTAGCCTGAAGGCGGGGGTAGGGAGATGCTCGGGGAGATAGAGGTCGTCTCGCTCGTGCGCGAGGCGATCACGCGGGGTGCGCACGAACGGGTCGCCGAGCTGGTCGACGCGTACCCGCTCGAGGTCTGGTTCGGCATGCGTCCGGACGAGTTCCAGCTTGTGGTGGCCGAGGCGTCGCGTTCTCGCGCGGGGCGTACGGGGGCGGTGGCGCTGTTCGCTCCGGTCTTCGTGGCATCCGGGATCGTGGCGGAGCCGCTGTCGCCGGAGGACTCGACGGGCCTCGAGCGAGATCTGCACGTCCTGGCTCAGGCGATCGCCACGCGGATGCACGGACACGCGCCGGAGGCGTGGGCGCGCGTTCGCGGCATCGGACTCGTCACCGATCCGGTCCCTCGCGGCGTCGATCCGACGCGCGGTCTGCGCGCATTCGCGCTCTTCCAAGCAGGCTTCACCGCGTCGCTCGCCGGAGACCTCGGTGAGGCGATGGATCTCTACGCGAAAGCGGAACTGTGCCCCGTGCCGAAGTCACTGGACTTTCTGGGCCGACACGCCCTTGTACGCCACGCGCTCATCCACGCGCTCTGCGGAGATCGCAGTGTCGCGGAGAGGCTCGAGCGCGGGCTGCGCGCGGACGGACGCACCGACAGCTGGGTCGAGCAGGAGATCGACGCGGAGACCGTTCTGCTGCGCTCGCTGCTGCGGCCCGCGGACGAAGCCGAACAGGCATTCGACGCGATCGCCGCCGTCGACGCGACGGCGGTCGGCGAGATGTGGCCGTTCTACCTGCTGGGTGTCTTCCGGCTGGCCTTCATCGCGGGCGACCACCGTCGCATGCTGGGGGTGATCGACTGGTTCGATCGCGCGAACCTTGTCGGAAGCGGCGGTCCGGGCCTTCCCGGGAGCGTCCTGCGTTCTGCTCGGGCCGTCGAAGCTCTCCTCGACGGGGATGCGCGGCGGGCTCGGCGGGCGTTGCGAGGGGCGGACAAGGACCTGTGGGACACGGGCCTGCTCGTCGCCGCGCTGAGCCTTGTCAGCGGCCGCACCGCGCGCGCCGTCCGACAGCTCGAGGAGCTGGCCTCCGGAACCGCACGACTGCGTCAGGCGGAGAACCTGCGGGTGATCTGTCTCGCCATGGCGGCGCGCGCCGACGGTGACGAGGAGCTCGCCCTCGCACGGCTTCGTGGCCTGGCCCCGCATCTCGATCCCTACGCGACCGCGGCTCTGGCCCTGCTCGCGCCCGAGCTGACCGAGGCGGCGTCGACGCGTCTGGAAGGCTGGCCTCGGCCCGCCGCAACGGACAGCGGGCTGAAGGGGCTGCGGGTGCGACCCACGCTGACCGATCGCGAGTTCGACATGCTGAAGGCCCTCGCCCGGGGGATGACGCGCGAGCAGACCGCCGAGGCGCTGTTCGTCACCGTCAACACCGTGAAGACGCATCAGCGCTCGCTCTACCGCAAGCTGAATGCGAACGACCGCGCGACAGCGCTCGTGGAGGCGCAGCGGCTCGGCCTTTTATGAGACGGTGTTCATTTTCCGGGTGAATCAGGGGGTGAGTTCCTCGCGCCTCCAGGGCAACCCGGAAGGGGCCCACAAGCGACACAGTAGATTCGACTCATCAGCAGCCGAGCGCGGCCTTCCGCGCGGGCTGCGGTCACACGAGAAGCGCACGTCGCGGTCGGGCCCCCGACGCGTCGAGACGCATCGGGGGCCCCTCTGCCAGAGGGCCGGCAAGCGTGTCCGCAGGCCGCATTGATGAGGGATTGGGGCCCTCGCCGTGGGAAGCCGCTGAGCGCGAGCCGTTTGCTGGGGGGTATGCGGCACGCTACTGGGGGATACGGATGCCGGGGTGGGCGGGGCGCCGCCGCCCACCCCGGCATCGCGCACGATTCCGTGTCAGGTCGGCTCCGACCAGCTGAGCGATTCGATGTACCGCAGCAGCACGCCTTCACGCAGCGCCCACGGGCTCACCTCGAGCTCGTCGACGTGGAGCATCGTCATCGCGGTGTGCAGCACGACTCCGGCTGCGACGATCTGGAACGTTCGATCCGGCGTGATCCCGGGAAGCTCCTGGCGTGCGGCCGCGGGGATCCGCGCGAGGCGCGGGATCCACGACCCGAGCGACCCGCGCGGGAGCAGCATGCGTTCGCTGTCCGACCAGCCGGGGGCCGGATAGCCGGCGAGCTTCGCGAGCGAGCGGATCGCCTTCGACGACCCGACGACGTGATTCGGTCGGGGCTGAGCCATCATCATCTCCGCGACCGGTTCGAGCGTGGCGCGGGCGTGCTCGCGCAAACGCTCCACGGCCTCTTCGCCCGGCGGATCGGTCGGCAGGAACTCGATCGTCGTCCGGCCCGCCCCGAGCGGTACGGATGCAGCGACGTCGGGGAGTTCATCCGCTCCCGCGGCGAGTTCGAGCGAGCCGCCGCCGATGTCGAACAGCAGGATCTGCCCCGCCGCCCACCCGAACCAGCGACGGACCGCGAGGAAGGTGAAGCGTGCCTCCGATTCGCCGCCGAGCACCTGCAGGTCCTGACCCAGCGCCGCCTCGATGCGTGCGATCACCTCGGGGCCGTTCGTCGCCTCGCGCACGGCACTCGTTGCCGTCGCGAGGAGTTCGACGACGTTCTCGGCCCTCGCCGTCTCGCGCGCCTGCGCCACGGCATCCACGAGCGCTCGCACGCCGACCTCGCTGATCGAGCCGTCGGGCTCGACGTACCGCATGAGGCGCAGGATCGTCCGCTGACTGGTCGCCGCCTGCGGCCTGCCGCCGGGGTGGACGTCGGCGACGAGCAGGTGGACGGTGTTCGATCCGATGTCGAGGACTCCCAGACGCATGGGAATCAGGCTAGCGGCGGATAGAGTGGGCGCGATGTCCACCGAGGAGCACACGAACGAGCCGGCCACCGACGTCGCCTCGCTGTACCGCGAGGTCGACCGCGCCGAGTGGGCCGCCCTCGCCTCGGGCATCCGGAATCCGCTGAGCGAGACCGAGGTCGTCCAGCTTCGCGGAATCGGGGACCGGCTCGACCTCACCGAGGTGCGCGAGGTCTACCTGCCCCTCAGCCGGCTGCTGTCGACGTACGCGGAGAACACGAAGCGTCTCGGCGCGGAGACGGCCGCCTTCCTGCGTGAGCCCGACACGACGACCCCGTTCGTCGTGGGTGTGGCCGGTTCTGTCGCGGTCGGCAAATCCACGATCGCACGCCTGCTGCGCGAGCTCATGAGCCGTTGGCCCGGCACGCCGCGCGTCGAGCTCGTCACGACCGACGGGTTCCTGTACCCGAACGCCGAGCTCGAGCGCCGCGGCATCATGAGCCGCAAGGGGTTCCCCGAGTCGTACGACCGGCGCGCGCTCGTGCGTTTCCTGACGGACGTGAAGTCCGGGGCGGCCGAGGCGCGGGCCCCGTTCTACTCGCATGTGCGCTACGACATCGTGCCCGACGCGTACGTCACGGTCCGCCGCCCCGACGTCGTGATCGTCGAAGGTCTCAACGTGCTGTCGCCGCCTCCGACGCCCAACGACGTCGCGGTGAGCGACCTGTTCGACTTCTCGATCTTCGTGGACGCCGACGCCGACGACATCGCCGTGTGGTACGTGGACCGGTTCCTGGCGCTGCGCGAGGGCGCGTTCTCGAACCCGAGCTCGTTCTTCAACGTGTTCGCCGAGCTCTCCGACGCGGAGGCGGTCGAGACCGCGCTCGGCTACTGGAACGACATCAACCTGCCGAACCTCCGCGAGAACGTCGAACCCACCAAGCACCGCGCGACGCTCGTGCTCGGCAAGGCCGCCGACCACACCGTGAGATCCGTCCTCCTGCGGAAGCTCTGACGCCGCGGCCGCGATCGCCGGTTGGTGCGCGTATGTGGCATCCGTTCCCGCGTGTCGTGGCGAACGAACGGGGCCAGCATCCGCGGGCAGGCGTCAGCGCCGCGCGTCGAGGGTCTCGACGAGATGCTCGGCGATCGCGAGCGAGGACGTCGCGCCGGGGGACGGGGCGTTGCGCACCAGGGTGGCGGAGCTCGTCTCGTCGATCGCGAAGTCGTCGAGCAGGCGCCCGGAGGCATCCATCGCCTGCGCGCGGATGCCACGGACGAGCCGCGTCGCGCGGGCGCCCTCGAGGGCAGGCACGTAGCGCTGCGCCTCCTGCAGGAAGAAACGCTGCGAGAGCACCGTCCGGGCTTCGCGCACCGCGCTGGCCGCGTTCGCGGCGGAGAAGCGCCAGAACGCGCCGTCGGTCAGTGTCGCCGCAAGATCCCGGGGCGAGAGGCCCAACCCGCGGTATCCCTCGCGTGACAGCGACAAGAAGGCATTGGGCCCCACGGTCATCTCGCCGTCGTGGCGCTTCGTGAGGTGCACGCCGAGGAAGGGGTACCTCGGATCTGGCACGGGGTACACGAGCCCCTGCAGGATGTCGCGGTACGCGGACTCGAGCAGGAAGTACTGGCCGAAGAACGGCACGATGCTGGGATGCCGGTCGCCGCCGGAGCGGCGCGCGACGCGGTCCGACTGGAGCCCCGCGCACACGAAGACGTGATCGGCGCTCATCGGACCGGCATCCGTGTGGACCGTCGCCCGCCCGGAGCCCCGCTCGACACCCGCCACCTCGCGGCCGAACTCGACGCGTCCGCCCGCAGCCGTGATGTCGTCGACGAGCGCGCGGGTCACGGCGGCGTAGTCGGTGATCGCCGTCGTGGGGGACACGAGCGCCGCCTGCCCGACGGCGTGCGGCTCGATGTCGCGGATGCCGGCCGCATCCGTCAGACGGACGCCCGGCACTCCGTTGGCCTGCGCACGCTCGTGGATGTGCTCCAGCCGTGCCTCCTCCGCATCGTCGAGGGCGACGACGAGCTTGCCGCACTCGACGTAGGGGAGCGACTTCTCGGCGCAGAAGTCCTTCAGCAGCGACACGCCGCGGCGGCACAGCCGGGCCTTGAGGCCGCCGGGCTCGTAGTAGAGGCCGGCGTGGACGACGCCCGAGTTGTGGCCCGTCTGGTGCGCGGCCGCACGGTTCTCCTTCTCGAGAACCGTGACACTGCTCGACGGGAACCGCCGGGTCAGCTCTCGGCCGACGGCGGCGCCGAGGATCCCGGCACCCACCACGACGAACGACTGCGTCGACGTGCCGCCGGCGCTCATGCGACGAGGCTCAGCGTCTCGCCGTCCTGGGCATAGTGCTCCCCGGTGTCGGGGCAGACCCAGCGGTCGCCGTCCGCGGCGAGCGGATGCCCCGTGCGCCCGACCCAACCGATGCGGCGGGCCGGCACGCCCACCACCAGCGCGTGGGCGGGGACGTCCTTCGTGACCACCGCGCCGGCGGCGACGAGCGCCCACTCGCCGACGCTCACCGGAGCGACGCACACCGCGCGGGCACCGATGGACGCGCCGCGCCCCACGGTCACGGCCACGGCGTGCCAGTCGTCGCTGCCCTTCGGCGAGCCGTCGGGGTTCGCCGCTCGCGGGTACTCGTCGTTCGTGAGCACCGCGGCAGGTCCGATGAAGACGCCGTCGCCGAGCACTGCGGGCTCGTACACCAGCGCGTAGTTCTGCACCTTGCAGGCATCCCCCAGAACCACGCCGGGCCCGATGTAGGCGCCGCGGCCGATGTTGCAGTCGGCGCCGAGTCGCGCATCCTCACGGACCTGGGCGAGATGCCAGACATGGGTGCGTGCGCCGAGCGTCGCGCGCTCGTCGACATCAGCGGACGGTTGGACGATCGGGGCGTCGGGCGTGGACATGGCTTCCTTCCTCATGCGGCAGCGCCGCGGGCGTCGTGTTCCGGTCAGTATTGTGCCAGGCCGCCGATCGTCGCTACACTTCGGATCGGGGAACCCGGATATGTCCGTGCCGCTTGGGGTGCACGGACAGATCGGCGAGTGATCGTCGATCGGTGTCACGGGCGATTGAGCCTGACCGGCCGATGAGGCGGTCAGGTGACTGGGGAATGAGAATATGGGGACTTCTCAGCGCGGCGTCTACGTCGGCGAGGCGCGATGGCGGAGGGCTGCGGCGATGCTCGGCGCCGCCGCCGTGCTCGTCGCGACGCTCGTGGTCACGTCACAGCCTGACCAGGCGACGGCGGCGAGCCCGTGCGGCGCCGGCGTCAACGCCATCGCGTGCGAGAACCGTCAGCCGGGCACTGATCCGTCGGTGTGGGACATCGACGGCGCCGGCGACCCGTCGATCCAGGGGTTCGCGACCGACATCTCGGTCAACGCGGGCAATCGCATCGATTTCAAGATCGACACCCCGGCCTCGAACTACACGATCGACATCTACCGCACGGGCTGGTACCAGGGACTCGGCGCCCGTCACATCGCCTCCGTCACGCCGTCGGCAACGCTGCCTCAGCGCCAGCCGGAGTGCATCACAGATGTGACCACGGAGCTCTACGACTGCGGTACGTGGGGGGTGTCGGCGTCGTGGAACGTCCCCACCACGGCCGTCTCGGGCGTGTACATCGCTTCGCTCAAGCGAACCGACACCGGTGGCCAGAGCCACATCATCTTCATCGTCCGCAACGACGGCAATCGCTCGGATGTGGTCTTCCAAACCTCCGACACGAGCTGGCAGGCGTACAACACGTACGGCGGTGCGAGCTTCTACCAGGGTGCGGCCAACGGTCGCGGCTACAAGCTCAGCTACAACCGGCCGTTCGCCACACGCAACTGGGTGCAGGGGCGGGACTTCTACTTCAGCTCCGAGTACGCGACCGTGCGCTTCATGGAGCGCAACGGCTACGACGTCTCCTACGTGTCCGGTATCGACTCCGCTCGCTATGGCGGCGAACTGCTCAACCACAAGGTGTTCATGTCGGTCGGGCACGACGAGTATTGGTCGGGAGCGCAGCGCGCGAACGTCGAGGCAGCGCGCGACGCAGGCGTGAACCTGCAGTTCCTGAGCGGGAACGAGGCCTACTGGCGCGTGCGGTGGGAACCCTCGGCGGATTCATCCCACACCGACTACCGGACCCTCGTGTCGTACAAGGAGACCTGGGGCAATGCCGCCAACAAGGGCGGCGGGAAGATCGACCCGTCGCCGGAGTGGACCGGCACATGGCGCGATCCGCGATTCGCTGACAGTTCGACCGGCGGTCACCTGCCCGAGAACGCTCTCACCGGCACGATGTACATGGCGAACAACTCCGACCTCCCGGTGACCGTCTCCGCGGACGAGGGCAAGACGCGGCTGTGGCGCAACACCTCGCTCGCGTCCATGGCCGCGGGCACCACGACCGCGCTGGCCCCGCACACCGTCGGTTACGAGTCCAATGAGGACATCGACAACGGGTTCCGGCCCGCAGGGCTGATCCGGCTGTCGACGACGGTCGGGGCGACGCCGGAGTATCTGACTGACTACGGCAATGTGGTCGTGGCGGGTACGACGACGCATCACCTGACGCTGTACCGCGCCTCGAGCGGCGCACTCGTCTTCTCGGCGGGGAGCGTTCAGTGGGGCTGGGGGCTCGACGCCGAACACGACGGTGACGGTGCCGCCGCGGACAGCCGCATGCAGCAGGCGCAGGTGAACCTGTTCGCCGACATGGGGGCGCAGCCGACCACCCTGATGTCGACGCTGAAGGCGGCGACTGCGAGCTCCGACCGGACCGATCCGACCGTGAGCTTCACATCGCCGGCAGCGGGGGCGTCACTGGCATCCGACTCCGACATCACCGTCACCGGCACCGCCGCCGATGTCGGGGGCGTCGTCGCGGGTGTCGAGGTCTCGCTCGACGGAGGGCAGAGCTGGCATCCGGCCACGGGGACCACTCAGTGGTCCTACTCGGGTGTGCTCCGCGGCTCCGGTGCGGCGAGCATCCGGGCCCGCGCGATCGACGACAGCGCGAACTTCGATCGGGCCGGAACCTCGCTCGCGGTCACCGCTGCCGGTCCCTACACCTTCTTCGGGTCGGCCGTTCCGGCGACCGCTTCGGCCGATGACAGCGACCCGGTCGAGCTCGGGCTGCGCTTCACGCCGGAATCCGACGGCTTCGTCACGGGTGTCCGGTTCTTCAAGGGCAGCGCGAACACGGGGACCCACGTCGGCTCGCTCTGGGGCCCCGACGGCACGCGGATGGGAACCGTCACCTTCACCGATGAGACGGCCACCGGATGGCAGACGGCGACGTTCGCCTTGCCGATCACGGTGACGGCAGGACAGACCTACACGGTCTCCTACACGGCGCCGAAGGGCGGCTATGCCATGCAGGCGCGCTACTGGCCCTACGCCGCGACGCCGGCGACGCCGCTCTCCGTCGGCACCGGCCTCGGAGCGGACGCGCCCGGCGTGTTCGGGGCGGCCGGCGCCCGCCCGACCGGAGTGTGGTTCGACTCCAACTACTTCGTCGACGTCGTGTTTTCGAGCTCGGACACCTCGCCGTTACGGGTGCTGTCGCGTACCCCCGCCGCCGATGCAGGCAGTGTGGACCCGACCGCAACCATCGCGCTCACTCTCAGCCGTGCGGCCGATCCCGCGACGGTCGGCCTCACCGTCGCCGACAGTTCCGGCAGGGCTGCGGCCGGCAACGTGACCTATGACGCCGCGTCCCGCTCGATCCGCTTCAGCCCGAGCGCGCCGCTCGCGCCGCAGACGAAGTACACGGCGACCCCCTCCGCAAAGGATGCCTCGGGCCGCGCCCTCGAGAGTGGGGCGGCATGGTCGTTCACGACGCGGGGAGCGGATCTGCCCGAGGGCACGTGTCCGTGCAGTCTGTTCCCGGAGAGCACGGTGCCCGCGATCGCATCGACGGCCGATCCAGATGCCGTCACGCTCGGCGTGAAGGTCACGGTCGGCGCGTCGGGCACCGTCTCCGGCCTGCGCTACTACAAGGGGCGGGCGAACACCGGAACGCACGTCGGCATCCTCTGGAGTGCGACCGGCTCCGAACTGGCGCGTGCCACCTTCACCGATGACACCGCGGAAGGCTGGCAGGTCGCCACCTTCAGCAGCCCCGTCGCGGTCGCTGCCGGCACCACGGTCGTGGCGTCGTACACCGCTCCCGCCGGTGGATACGCCGTGACCACCGGTCGGTTCGCGTCGCCATACGCTCGCGGCCCCCTGTCCGTCCCTGCCAACGGAGCGGCGTACACGTACTCGGGCGGGTTCCCGACATCGCCCTCGAGCACCGACTACGGGGTGGACCTCGTCTTCCAGACCGGGCCGGCGGCTCCGACCGCCGTGTCCCTGTCGCCGGCCGCCGGAGCCACCGGCGTCGCCACCGACGCCCCGGTGTCGGTGAGCTTCTCGACACCCGTGAAGCCGATCGACGGGGCCACCGTCACGAGCGCGGGAACGGCAGTCGCAGGATCCTGGTCGCTGGATGCCACGGCGACGACGGCGACTTTCTCGCCGGCGGGCGCTCTGCCCGCCGGCGCTCAGATCGCGGTCTCGCTCACGGGCATCCGCTCCACCGAGGGCGTCGCGGGAACGGATGTGTCGTGGTCCTTTGAGACTCGGGCGAACGAAGCCGTCACGCGGTTCTTCTCCGGCGCCGTTCCTCCGCAGGTGGATGCCGATGCATCGCCGGTCGAGCTGGGGCTCGCCTTCCAGACCTCGACCGCCGGCGAGGTGCGCGCGATCCGCTTCTACAAGGCGACCGGCAACGGCGGTGTGCACACGGGCAGCCTCTGGGGACCGAGCGGTCAGCGGCTCGCGACGGTCACCTTCGCGAACGAGACGGCGACCGGCTGGCAGAGCGCGACTCTCGACAGCCCGGTCACGATCACGCCCGGCGCTGTCTACACCGTGTCGTACTTCGCTCCGCAGGGGCATCCGTCCTATGCGAGTGGCGCACTGGCGGGCTCCGTTACAAGCGGTCCCCTCTCGACAGTCGCCGGCAGCAACGGCCGCTATCGCTATGGCAACGGCGGAGTCGTGCCGACGCAGTCGTGGCAGTCGTCGAACTACTTCGTCGACGTGGAGTTCGTCGCCAGCACCAACGCGGTGCACGTGACGGGCACGTCGCCCGAGCGCGGCGCGGGCGCGGTCGCCACGACCGTGACGCAGGTGACGGCGACGCTCGTCGGGGCGACGGCTTCCTCGGCCCCGACCCTCACCGTGACGGGGTCGAGTGGTTCGGTTGCGGGGACGTCATCGTTCGCTCCGTCATCCGGTCTGCTGTCCTTCACTCCGAGCGCGGCGCTGCCCGCCGAGACTTCCTTCACCGCGACCGTCCGCCTCGGATCGTCGACGCTGGACACCTGGCAGTTCACGACCGCGCCGGCGGTGCAGACGCTGTTCGGGGATGAGACACCGAATGTGGCCGCGACCACCGACACCGATCCCGTCGAGGTCGGCACCGCGTTCACCGTTTCGCAGCCGGGCTCGGTCACGGCGCTGCGGTTCTACAAGGGTTCGACCAACACGGGCAGCCATCGCGGGTCGCTGTGGAGCGCCGACGGGACCTTGCTTGCGCAGGTGGCCTTCACGGGTGAGACCGCGTCGGGGTGGCAGCGCGCTGAACTCGCGACACCGGTGATGCTCGTGCCCGGTCAGCGCTACGTGGTGTCGTACTTCTCGAGCACGGGGCGATACGCCTACACGACCGCGTACTTCAACACGGAGCGGACGTCGGCCTTCATCAGCGCACCGGCCGGCGCGAACGGTCTCTATGCGTACGGCCCGAACGGTGGGTTCCCGACGGGATCATTCCGGTCGACGGCGTACTTCGTGGATGCGGAGATCCGCTTCACGGCGACAGGGGGCGGGACTGCGGCGCCGAGCGCGACGCCGACGCCTACGCCCACTGCGACGCCGACGCCGACTGCGACGCCTACGCCGACTGCGACGCCGACGCCGACGCCGACTGCGACGCCGACGCCGACTGCGACGCCGACGCCGACCCCGCCCGCCGTCAGTTCGGCGGCCCCGGCTGGAGGGGCCACGGACGTCGCTCCGACCGCGACGGTCGCAGCGACCTTCGATCGCGACGCGAGCAGCCCGCAGATCGCCGTCACCCGCGGTTCGACGGCGATCGCCGGTGCCACCGCGTACGATGCGTCGACCCGGACGGCCACCTTCACTCCGACCGCGCCCCTCGAGTGGGCGACGGACTACGCGGTGCGCGACACGAGCGGTGGCGCGGCGGTCACGGGCGGTCAGTGGAGCTTCCGCACTGCGGATGCCCCTCCGGTACTCACCGCCCAGACGATCTTCGGAGACGCAACCCCGCAGAATCCCTGGTGGAACGATCCGGACTCCGTTCAGGTCGCGACACGCTTCAGCGTGAGCACCGCCGGATCGGCGACCGGCATCCGCTTCTACAAGGGCGATGCGAACACGGGTGTGCACACGGGGTATCTGTGGAAGGCCGACGGCACTCTTCTCTCTCAGATCCAGTTCTCGGGAGAGACGGCGTCGGGGTGGCAGCAGATGTCCTTCACGACGCCCGTCCATCTCGAGCCCGGGGTCGAATACCGAGTCGGACTGCACAGCACCACGGGGCGCTACGCCGTCGATCTCGGAGCGCTGGCGCAGCCGACGACGTCGGGGGTGTTCAGCACACCGGCCAACGGGTCCGCGTACACCTATTCGACAGGCTTCCCGGACAGCACGAGTACACACAACTACTGGGTCGACGTCACGTTCACGCCGAACCCGTAGCGACGAGACGAACGGCATCTGTGCACTGGGGAGGAAGCACAATGGCAGAGAAGATGAAGGCAGTGGTCGTGGGGGCCGGGTACTGGGGGCCCAACCTCGCGCGCAACTTCCGCGCGAGCGCTGATTGGGACCTCGCGGGCATCTGCGATCTCGACGAGGATCGCGCCCAGGCCGTGGCGAACGGCGTCGGCGGCGTACCGGTGTGGACTCGGCTCGACGACGTCCTCGCGGACCCCGACGTGGATGCCATCGCGATCGCGACACCCGCGCGGACCCATCATCCGATCACCCTTGCGGCGCTGGATGCCGGCAAGCACGTCATGGTCGAGAAGCCCCTGGCCGACACCATCGCGCGCGGGGAGGAGATGGTGACGCGTGCCGAAGAGTGCGGTCTCGTCCTGATGGCCGATCACACCTACTGCTACACTCCCGCGGTCCTCAAGATCCGCGAGATCATCGCCGACGGGGGCCTCGGCGACATCCTCTTCGTCGACAGCACGCGCATCAACCTCGGGCTCATCCAGCCCGACGTCGACGTGTTCTGGGACCTCGCCCCGCACGACCTGTCGATCATGGACTTCGTGCTTCCCGGCGGGCTCGACACGTCGTCGGTGTCCGCGCACGGCTCCGACCCGCTGCGCACCGGCAAGGCCTGCGTCGGCTACCTCGCGATGCCGTTGCAGGGCGGCGCGATGGCGCACGTCAACGTCAACTGGCTGAGCCCGACCAAGATCCGGCAGATGGTCATCGGCGGCACGAAGCGCACGCTCGTCTGGGACGACCTCAATCCGCAGCAGCGCATCAGCGTCTACGACCGCGGTGTCGACATCGACGCCGTGTCCAAGGAGACGACTCTGGACCGTCGCGCCGCGAACATCTCGTACCGTCTCGGCGACACCTGGTCGCCCGCGCTCGAGGAGCGTGAGGCCCTCGGCGGTGTCGTGGCGGAGTTCGCCGCGGCCATCCGCGAGTCGCGCCCCGCACGCACGAGCGGTGACGCGGGCATGCGGGTGCTGTCCGTCCTCGACGCGGCGCAGCGCAGCCTCGCGGCGGGGGGAGCCCCCGCCCCGATGAATCTCGACATCCCACCCCACACGTCTCGCAGAACGGCAGCAGCATGACCCAGCTCGAAGGAACCCGTGTTCTCGTCACCGGCGGCGCCGGGACGATCGGCTCCACCCTCGTCGACCAACTCCTCGACGCCGGGGCCGCCCAGGTGAACGTCCTCGACAACCTCGTCCGGGGCCGGCGGGCGAACCTCGACGCCGCGCTGGCCACCGGCCGCGTCGAACTCATCGACGGCGACATCCGCGACGCCAAGCTCGTCGACGACCTCACCGCCGACGCCGATATCGTCTTCCATCAGGCGGCGATCCGCATCACGCAGTGCGCCGAGGAGCCGCGTCTGGCGCTCGAGGTCCTCGTCGACGGGACGTTCAACGTCGTCGAGTCCGCGGCGCGGCACAAGGTCCGAAAGCTCATCGCGGCTTCCAGCGCGTCCGTCTACGGCATGGCTGAGACGTTCCCGACGGACGAGCGTCATCACCACGAGAACAACGACACGATCTACGGCGCCTCGAAGACCTTCAACGAGGGCCTGGTCCGCAGCTTCCGTGCCATGCAGGGACTGGACTACGTCCTGCTGCGCTATTTCAACGTCTACGGCCCGCGCATGGACGTGCACGGACTGTACACCGAGGTGCTCGTGCGCTGGATGGAGCGCATCGCCGACGGTCGCCCGCCGCTGATCTTCGGCGACGGAAACCAGACGATGGACTTCGTCTGCGTGCCCGACATCGCACGTGCCAACGTCCTTGCCGCGGGAAGCGACGTCGTGGAGGGCACGTATAACGTCGCGAGCGGCACCGAGACGAGCCTTCTCGAGCTCGCGCAGGCGCTCCTGCGCGTGATGGATGCCGAGGAACTCGGTGTCGAGCACGGCCCCGAGCGCGCGGTCAACGGTGTGGTCAGGCGCCTCGCCGACACGAGCGCCGCTCGTGACGACCTCGGGTTCGAGGCGGAGATCGGCCTTGACGACGGTCTGCGGCAGCTCGTCGAGTGGTGGCGTCCGCTCCGCGAGGAGATCGCCGCCGGCCGAAGCCTGGTGACGACATGACCGACCGCATCAACGTGATGATCCCCTGGCTGGGCCAGGAGGAGGCGGACGCCGTCGCCGAGGCGATCGCGTCCGGTTGGGTCGCGCAGGGCCCGCGCGTCGCCCGCTTCGAGGAGGAGTTCGCCGAGGCGATGCAGGCGTCGTACGCGGTCGCGACGAGCAGCTGCACGACCGCCCTGCATCTTGCCCTCATCGTTGCCGGGATCGGACCCGGCGACGAGGTGATCGTGCCGTCCTTCTCGTTCATCGCGACGACGAATGCCGTCGCCTACGTGGGCGCCACTCCCGTGTTCGTCGACGTCGACCTCGAGACGGGCAACATGACGGCCGCAGGCTTCCAGAACGCCCTGACGTCCGCGACCCGCGCCGTCATGGTCGTCGACCAGGGCGGGGTGCCGGTGGACCTCGACCCCATCCGCGAGGTCGCCGACCCGCTCGGCATCGTGGTGATCGAGGATGCCGCGTGCGGCGCCGGTTCGACCTACCGGGGTCGCCCCGTCGGCGCGGGGGCGGACATCGCGGCCTGGTCGTTCCACCCGCGCAAGCTCCTCACGACGGGGGAGGGCGGGATGATCACGACGTCGCGCGCCGACTGGGCGGCGCGCGCGCGTCGTCTTCGCGAGCACGCCATGACCGTGTCGGCCGCGGATCGCCACCTGAGCGTGCTGCCGCCCGCAGAGGAGTACTCCGAGATCGGGTTCAACTTCCGCATGACGGACCTGCAGGCCGCGGTGGGGCTCGTGCAGCTGCGCAAGCTCCCTGCCATCGTCGCCCGACGTCGCGAGATCGCCACGCGCTACCGCGCCGGCATCCGCGGTGTCGACGGGCTTCGCACCGTCGGCGACCCCGACTACGGGACCGGCAACGTGCAGTCCTTCTGGGTGGAGGTGCAGGACGGCTATCCGACGGATCGTGACGGGCTGCTCGTCGCGCTCGCCGAAGCGGACATCTCGGCGCGTCGGGGCATCATGTCCACGCACCGTCAGCCGCCCTATCGTGACTTGGCCGCATCCGGTTCCCTCCCGATCACGGAGCACCTCACGGACAACACGCTGATCCTGCCCGTCTACCACACGCTCTCGAACGCGGATCAAGACAGGGTGATCGCGGTCCTGCGAGATCCGCTGAAAGAGGCCATCGGATGACCGCCGGGCTGCTCCTTGTGGGGGCGAGTGGCCTGGCTCGTGAAGTCCTCGCGGCGGGGATCACCGGTGTCGTCGGCATCATCGACGACGACGTGGAGCGCCACGGGAGCGAGATCGCCGGTGTGCCCGTGCTGGGCGGTACCGCCCTCGCGGCGACGAGCGAGGATCAACTGCTCCTGTGCATCGGCCCGAGCGCGGTGCGCCGCGAAGTCGCACGTCGGCTCATGCGTGCAGGTGTCGACGATGACCGTTTCGAGACGTTCGTCGCGCGTACCGCGCGGATCGGTCGGACGTGTGATGTCGGGCCCGGTTCGATCGTCCTCGACGGGGTCGTCGTCACCGCTGATGCGCGCCTCGGGCAGCACGTCGTGGTGATGCCGAACTGTACGATCACGCACGACGACGAACTCGGCGACTTCGCGACTCTCGCGGCCGGTGTCGCCTTGGGCGGTAGCGTGCACGTCGGCAAGCGTGCCTACGTGGGGATGAACGCCTCGGTTCGCCAGGGTGTGATGATCGGGACCGATGCCACCATCGGCATGGGTGCGGTCGTGTTGCACGACGTGCCCGAGGGAGAGACGTGGGCCGGTGTTCCGGCGAGACGATTGGGGAGAGCAGATGACTGAGCAGACGATCACACAGCAGGCGGTTCCGTTCCTCGACCTTGCCGCACAGCAAGCGGAAGTGATGGACGACGTGCTCCCTGTGTGGCAGCGCCAGCTCACGGACGCGGCTTTCATCGGCGGCGCGGAGGTCGCCGCGTTCGAGCGCGAATACGCCGACTACATCGGCACCGGTCACGTCGTCGGCGTCTCGAACGGCACGGATGCCCTCGAGCTGGCGTTCCGCGCCGTCGGCGTCGCTTCCGGCGATGAGGTCATCATGCCGGCCAACACGTTCATCGCGACGGCTGAGGCCGTCTCGCGCATCGGCGCTGTCCCGGTGTTCGTGGATGTCGACGACGCGCACCTGCTCATCGACCCGGATGCGATCGACGCCGCGGTGACGACCCGCACGCGTGCCATCGTCCCCGTGCACCTCTTCGGGCAGACGGCTCCCATGGCCGAGGTCGCGGCGATCGCCGACCGCCATGGTCTCGCCGTCGTGGAGGACGCGGCCCAGGCGCAGGGCGCTTCCGGTCCCGCGGGACGCGCGGGCGCCCTCGGGCGCGTCGCGGCGACGAGTTTCTACCCCGGCAAGAACCTCGGCGCAGCCGGCGATGCCGGGGCCGTCATGACCGATGACGAGGGGCTCGCGGACGTCGTCCGGAACCTCGCCGCGCACGGCAGCTCCGTCAAGTACGTGCATGACCGCATCGGCATGAACGCCCGTCTGGATGCTGTCCAGGCGACGGTGCTGCGTGCGAAGCTGCGGCGGCTCGAGGGGTGGAACACCTCGCGCCGGGCGGCGGCGGCCCGCTACGCGGGCCTCCTCGGCGACATCGCGGGGGTGCGTCTGCCGGAGGTGCGCGAGGGCAACACCGACGTCTGGCATCTCTACGTCGTCCGCGTCGCGGAGCGGGACCGCGTGCTCGCAGAACTCGGCGCAGCGGGGGTGGGCGCGGGCATCCACTACCCGACCGTCGTTCCGCTCACCGAGGCATACGCCGGGCTGGGGCACCGCCCGGGCGAGTTCCCCGTCGCCGAAGCGGCCGCGGCATCGATCCTCTCGCTTCCGATGTTCCCGCACCTCACCGAAGCGCAGCAGGCGCGGGTGGCAGAGATGCTTCGACGCAGCCTCGACGGCGACGGGTCATGATCGGCAGCGGGGAAGGCGGCCGCGTGCGGGTGCTCGTCGCCCCGCACAACTTCGAGCTCGGCGGCAGCCAGCTCAACGCGCTCGAGCTCGTCGAGAAGATGTCGACCGATCCCCGGTTCGAGTTCGTGTTGTATGCGCCGGACGGCATCCTCGTCGGGCGTGCCCGCAAGCTCGGCATCGAGATACACCTCACCCGGTTGCGTGACCAGGGGGCATCCGTGCGTCGGATGCGGGAACTGTCGCGGATCGTGCGCGACCGTCGAATCGACCTCGTGCACGCCTACGAGTGGATGCCGACGGTGGATGCCGCGTTCGCGGTCGCGTGGCGACGGGGGGTCCCCGTGCTCTCCACAGTCCTGTCGATGGACTATCCGTACCTTCTGCCCGCGTCCGTTCCGCTCGTCCTCGGAACGAGGTCGCTCGTCGCGCGTGCGCTCGGTGAGGGCCGCGAGGCGTACCTCCTGGAGCCGCCGGTGGACACCGAGCTGTTCCGTTCCGACGCATTGGCGGATGATGTCGTGCTCGAGGCTCGACGCGAGTGCGGCGCGGGTCCCGATGACGACCTCGTCGTGGTCGTCGGGCGTCTCGTGCAGCTGCTGAAGCTCGAGGGCCTGCTCACCCTCATCGAAGCGGTCGGGCGCCTGGCGCGCACGCGTCCCGTGCGTCTCGCCGTCGTCGGCGACGGACCCGAGCGCGCCACCGTCGAAGCGGCGGTTCGCCGGGCGAATGCCGAGGCCGGGACTGCGGCGGTGCGATTGCTCGGTGCCCGCTACGACCCGCTGCCGTACTACCTCGCAGCCGACATCGCGGTGGGCATGGGCGGTTCGGCCCTCCGCGCGATGGCCGTCGAACGGCCGCTTCTGGTCCAGGGAGAAGCCGGATTCTGGGATGTGGTCGACGCGGAGAGCATCCCCGTCTTCCTCGAACAGGGCTGGTACGGCGTCGGCGATGGGCGCGACGCCACGGACAGATGCGCCCACGAGCTCGCGCACCTGCTCGATCTCAGCGTCGCGCAGCGGGCCGAACTCGCCCGTGCGGGCCGCCGTCTCGTCGTCGAGGAATACAGCCTCGACGTCGCCGCGCGACGCCTCGCCGACCTCTATCTGGGCACCCTCGCGGCGCCGCCGCGCCTGCGCGAGCGTGTCTTCGGGCCCCTGCGACTGGGGCTCGAGCTGGTCAAGTCCTCACTGTCGGTGCGGATCCCGGCGCTCCGACGGTGGTCACGTCGACTGCGCGGACGGCCGGTGGCGCCGTCGGCCCCGCGGACGGAGGACGCAGCACGCGCCGTCTCGGTGGTGATCCCGTGCCACAACTATGTGGACTACCTCGATCAAGCCATCCGTTCCGCACTCGAGCAGGACGGTGTCTGCGTCGATGTCACGATCATCGACGACGGGTCCACCGATGGGAGCGTCGACATCGCGCGCAGGTGGGCCGAGCGGGGTGACCGGGTGCGGCTCGTCGCCCACGAGCGAAATCGGGGGCACATCGCCACCTTCAACGAAGCGCTCGACGCCGCCACCGCGCCATACGTCATGAAGCTCGATGCCGACGACGTGCTCACTCCCGGTTCGCTGCGCCGCGCGGTGGACGTATTGGAGGCGTGCCCGACGGTCGCGTTCGTCTACGGGCAGGTTCAGCATGTGCGTGGGCCGCTGCCGCAGGTGCCCGATGTCGCGACCCCCTCGTGGCGTCTCGTGTCCGGCGAGAGCTGGATCCGCACCGTGGCGCGCCATCGCGGGAGGAACCCCATCTCCCAGCCGGAGATCGTCATCCGCCGATCGCTCCTCGAGCGGGCAGGCGGACATCGGGCCGAGGTGCCCGGCACGAGCGACCTCCACCTGTGGCTGCGCCTCGCATCGCTCGGCGACGTCGCCTGGATCCGCAACGCGGTGCAGGGCCTGTACCGGGTGCACGGTGCGAGTATGCGCGCCACGATCCACTCGGGGCTGCTCCACGACGTCCGGGCGCGCCGCGATGCGTTCGAGCTCTTCCTCGCCGAACGGGGCGGCCCGCTTGCGGATGATCCCGCCTTCGCGCGGTCGGTGCGGCACGGGCTCGCGAGGGATGCGCTCACGAACGCGTTCCTCGACGTCGAGGCAGGGCATGACCCTCAGCCGCTGTTGGACGAGGCGGTCTCGCTGGACCCGTCCGTCCGCCGCACGATCGCGTGGTGGATGATGTCGCGCCAGCGAGGTCGGGGAGCCTCCGCCGCTCTGACGACCCGTCTCGGGCGCTTCGCCCGACAGATGTCGGCTCGGTGGCGCTGGCACCGCCAGAGACTGTTCGGGCAGTAGGCGGCCGCGATGATCAACGCAGAATCAGGGCAGCCGTCCGACCCGGTGCAGGCATCGCTCGACGAGCTGGCCGTCGACAGCGTCATGGCCGAACGCGTCGAGGAAGAGCGCGCGGAGGAATCCGGCGCGGCCGCGGATGAGAGCATCGGGCGCCAGGCGACAGCCGGGGTGTTCTGGCTGACCGCGCAGCGGTGGGCCATCCGTCTGCTCGGCTTCGTGACGATCGCCGTCCTCACGCGCCTCCTGTCGCCCGAGGACTTCGGGACGGTCGCGGCCGCGTCGACGGTGCTGCCGTTCTTCTTCCTCATCGCCGATCTCGGGTTCGCCGCCTACATCGTCCAGGTGAAGGATGCCGACCGGCGCATGCTCAGTACGGCGTTCTGGTTCTCTCTCATCGCCGGCGTGCTGCTGTGCGCGGTGATGGTCGCGATCGCGCCGTTGCTCGGTGTGGTCTTCCACGATGAGCGCGTGACCCCCGTGCTGCAGTCGCTCTCGCTGTGGGTGGTGCTGACCGCGTTCGGGTCGGTCCCGATGGCGCTGCTGCGCCGGCGCATGCAGTTCCGGATCCTCGCACTGCAGGGGGCGGTGGCCGCCGTCATCGCGCAGGTGGTGGCGATGGCCGTCGCATTCGCCGGTCTCGGAGTGTGGGCGCTCGTGGCGCAGAGCCTCGTGGCCCCGGCCGTGACCACTCTGCTGGCGTGGATCACGTCCCGCTGGCGTCCGGCGATGCTCTTCTCCTGGCGGGAGTTCCGCGTCATGGCGGGCTTCGGCGGTCAGGTTCTCGGGGTCGAATTCGTCGCGATGCTCCGTGCGTGGGGTGAGGCCGCCGTCATCTCGGGCACGCTGGGCATCGCCGCGCTCGGCTACATGAGCATCGCGCAACGCCTCGTGCAGGTCGTCCAGGACCTCACGGGCAGCGCGATCGTCCCCGTGACGACGGTCGCCTTCGCCAAGATCCGCGAAGCGCGGGATCGGCTGCGCGACGCGTACCTGCGCGCGGTCCGGATGACGTATGCGGTGCTGTCGCTGCCCCTCGCCGTCATCGCCGTCACAGCACCGCTCGTCGTGCCGATCGTCTTCGGCGACGGGTGGGAGCAGAGCTACACGGTTGCCCGGATCCTCGCCCTCGGCGGTGTCCTCACGGTGGGCGCAGCGCTCGATCATGGGCTCTTCTATGGACTCGGAAAACCCGGAACGTGGTTCGTGTACGCACTCGTGATCGATGGGCTCACCCTCGGCACGACGTTCTTCCTCGCCTCGCAGGGACTGGTCGCGATCGCATGGGGATTCCTGGGAGTGTGCATCGTCGCGACCGTCAGCCGCTGGTTCCTCACGGGGAGACTTCTGGAGACGTCCGCCTGGACGGTCGCGGGCCCCTTCGGCTACCTCGCCGTCGCCGTGATCCTCTCGGGAGGTGCCGGCTGGCTCACCCTCACGCTCACCGCCACGTGGCCCGCCGTGCTCTCGATCATCCTCGTGGGAGCCGTCGTGAGCGTCCTCCATCTCGCCGTGACCAGGCTCATGGCTCCCGACGTGCTCACCGAGGGGTTCGCGATGCTCGCGCGCTCGAAGGTCGGAGCGCGTCTGCCGTTCGTCCGCGGGGCGCGTGAGCGCGCCGCATCCAGAGAGGTCAACACATGACTGCGTCGTCCCGCCGTTCGCGCGTGCTCGTGATCGTGCAGAACCTGCCCGTCCCCCTGGACCGTCGGGTCTGGCTGGAATGCCAGGCGCTGCGCGCTCAGGGGTACGAGGTCTCCGTCGTCTGCCCCAAGGGCCCGGGCGACCCCGCCTATGAGGAGATCGATGGCGTGCACATCCACAAGTACGCTCCCGCACCCGAGGCGAAGGGGCTGCTCGGCTTCGCGATCGAGTTCGCATATTCGTGGGTGCGCACGGCGCTGCTGTCCCTGCGCGTTCGGCGTCGGCATGGCTTCGATGTCATCCAGGCGTGCAACCCGCCCGACACGTACTGGCTGCTGGCTCTGCTGTGGCGCATCCGCGGCGTGAAGTTCGTCTTCGATCAGCACGATCTGAATCCTGAGCTCTACATCTCGCGGTTCGGCAAGCCCGCAGGGCTGGCGGGGCGCATGCAACTCGGTGCTCTGGCGCTCCTCGAGCGCAACACCTATCGCGTCGCGGACCGTGTCATCTCGACCAACGGCTCCTACAAGCGAGTTGCAGAACGCCGCGGCGGGCTCGACCCGGCGCTCGTGACAGTCGTCCGCAGCGGTCCTGACACGACGGTGATGCGGCCGATCTACCCCGATCCGACCATCCGCGCCGGTGCCGAGCACGTGCTCGCCTACATCGGGATCATGGGCCCGCAGGACGGCGTGGAGAACATCCTCGCCGTCATGGACGAGCTCGTCCACCGGCGCGGACGGACGGGCGTGCGCGCCGTGCTGATGGGGTTCGGCGATTGCCTGGAAGACCTGCGTCGCGAATGCACCGAGCGACGCCTCGATCAGAACGTCGTATTCACGGGGCGAGTGGGCCCGGCCGAGATCGCGCAGAACCTGAGCGCCGCGGATCTCGGTCTCGGTCCGGACCTGAACACGCCGCTGAACAACGTGTCGACGATGAACAAGACGATGGAGTACATGGCCTACGCGCTGCCGTCGGTGTCGTTCGACCTGGTGGAGACGCGCGTGTCGGCAGGGGAGACCGGAGTCTTCATCCCCTCCGGGGACATCGTCGGTTTCGCAGACGCCGTCGAGGCGCTCCTGGATGATCCGGAGCGACGCACGCAACTCGGCCTGGCGGCACGCCGGCGCGTCGTCGCGGAGCTCGACTGGAAGCCACAGGCCGAGGCCTACGTCGGCGTGTTCGACGCACTGATGGACGAGTATCCGGATGCCGCCCGCCTGGCTGTCTGGCCGTACGCGGCGCGACCGGAGAAGGCGACCTCGGCGGACCGCGCATCGGTGGACCTCGACGACGCGGAGGAGTTCGCGCGCTTCGCCCGGGAACGCACCGCGCCGTCGGTCGTCGCGCCGTCACGGCGCTCCGAGGACGGCTGATGATGCTCGACCATCTGCTGCTCACCCGTTTCAACCTCCCGACCGGTGGCGTGGAGGCGCGCATCCGCGCGAGTGAGACGTGGCTGACCAACCGGTGGGCGCTGTTCGAACGCTATTGCGCGCCGTCGGTGAGCCGCCAGAGCACCGACGATTTCACGTGGCTGATCTTCTTCGACCCCGAGAGCCCGCAGTGGCTCAAGGATGCGATCGCCCCGTACGCCGAGGTGGGCCTGTTCACGCCCTGCTTCCGCGTCGAAGTCACGCCGGAGTCGCTGCTCGAGGACATCCGAGTCGTGGCTCGTCACACGGACGGCATGCTGCTGACGACCAACCTCGACAACGACGATGCGATCGCCGTGGACTTCCTCGAGCGCGTGCGCGCCGCGGTCGACTTCGACGACCGGCGGGCGCTCTACGTGCCTGAAGGGCTCGTCAAGGGGCCTGACGGCCTGTATCAGCACCGCGACGAACACAACGCCTTCTGCTCGGTCGCGACCCCGTGGTCGCGACCGTCCACGTCGTGGGACGAGTGGCACAACATGCTCGGACGCACGATGCCTGTCGTCCTGATCGACGGGGCGCCGGGATGGCTGCAGGTCGTCCACGGAGAGAACGTCAGCAACCGGGTACGCGGCCATCTGGCCTCGCCCGCGCGGTGGCGGTCGGCGTTTCCGGGCGCGCTCGACGACGTCGCAGACCCGGGGCGTGGGGCGCTCCTGCGTGACCGCTTCGTGAGCGGGCCGGCCCGCCGCCTGCGCGATGCCGGCCGCAGCGGCATCCGGCGTGCGGCGATCGCGGTACTCGGCAAAGAGGGGCTGCTACGCCTCAAGGCGCGACTGCGCCCGTAATGGCGGGATAATCACAGAACGCGCGCCGTCCCAGCCGAGTATGCTGGCCGGAATCGCGCTCTGTGTGGGGAGACACTGTGTGGGGAGGGGAGCGATGACGTTTCGCGACGTCCTGGGGGCTGTCTGGCGACGCCTGTATGTGGTGTTGGCCGTCGTCGTGGCATTCGCCGTGCTCTACCAGTCCCTCGCCCGCGATGGCGGTTCGTACTACACCCACAGCACCGTGACCTTCACGCTCCCCCTGCGATCCACCCTTCTCCCTGGCAGCGGCACGACCGACGCGAGTGTCATCGCGTTCGCCGGGTCGGTCGCCGCCGAACTCAACGGCGGTCGCCCCGTGCTCAGCTATTCGACGCTGGATGCCCCGTACTACGGCGCCGGCATCCGTGAGGGAGTCGTCGTCGGGCTTCGCAACGACGGCAATCAGTGGATGTCGATCTTCCCGTCGGCGACGATCGACATCCGGATCGTCGGACGCACGAAGGAGTGGGTGGCGGAGCGTCAGAGCGCACTGCTCGACGAGGTTCTCGGCATCGCCGAAGGACAGCAGGTCGCGGCGTCGACCGCGCCGGAAGATCGGATCACGGCGACCGTCGGTCCCCTCAGCACGGAGATCTCGCAGGTCTCCCCGTCCCGTACGGAACAGATGATGGCCCTCGCGGCCATGATGCTGGCCGCACTGATCGTGGGGGTGTCGGGCGCCATCGGCCTCGATCGCCTCCTGCGCACACCGAAGCGCCGGTCGCTTCGACGTGGTCTCGCCACCGCGGGCTCACCCCAAAGAGGAAGCACAATCTCATGAACGTTGCAGATACCCTTCGAGGTCTGCTCCGACGCTGGTACGTCACCGTGCCCGGTCTCGTCCTCGCGTTCGCCCTCGCCGTCGCCACCTACGTGATGGTTCCGCCGGTGTATCAGCGCACCGCGACCCAGCTGCTCATGCCGGGCGAAGGCACGGTGCCGCCGGGAGCGACGAACCCGTACCTGTACCTGGGTGGGCTGACGCAGGCCGCCGACATCGTCGTCCGCGTGATGCAGTCCAACGAGGTGCTGGGCCCCGTGGCGGAGAAGCACCCGGACGCTGAGCTCAAGGTCGCGCGCGATTCGCAGGTGTCCGGCCCAGCGATCCAGATCACGGTCACGGCGTCGAGCGATGCCGCGGCGGCGTCCGCGCTCGATGCGCTCGTCGATCAGACCGGGGTCGTGCTCGAGCGTCTGCAGACTCAGCAGAAGGTCACCCCCGACGATCAGATGCGGGTCGCCACGCTGACGGAGGACACCCAGAGCACCCTCCAGCAGAAGAACCGGCTGGTGCTCGCCGCCGCGGTCGGATTCGCCGCGGTGCTGCTGACGCTCGTGGTCGCGAGCATGGTCGACGGTCTGATCCGGCGGGCACGACGCTCGGGACGCGGCGGGGTGCGAAAGCGCACCACCGCGATCGCGCCAGAGGACGCCGATGAGGGCGCCGCGGAGGTCGACGCCGATGATGTCACGCCGGATGCTGTGGTGGCGGATGCCGAGGGAGCCGACGTCCCGCTGACCGAAGCCGCGGCGACGGATGCCGAAACGGGCTCCGCTTCGAAGGCCGCGGCCGAGGCGTCGCTCGATGAGGTGGCGGAGGCGGACCTCGACGGCTTCGACCCGTCTGCCGAGGAGGAGGACGGCGACGAGACGACCGACGACGCCGACCGCGCGCGCGTCGGGCGCCTCTCACGCTGATCCGATGACTCTGCACAGCGAAGCGCCACCGGTTGCGGTGGGGACCACGGGGATACACGAGAGATCGAGCGGCGTGAGCGCCGCGACGATGCTCACGGTGTACCTCGTGCTGCTGTTCGCTGTGCCGTCCTACCTCACGATCAGTCCGCTCGGCGGGCTCGGTCGGCCCTCCGTGCTGTGGGGGCTCGTGCTGCTGTTCTGGTGGATTCTCGCCGCACTGCAGCGGCGGGGGGCCCCGCTGCTGCGCGTCGCGCAGCCCGTGCGCATCTTCTTCCTGGCGCTCGTGGTCGTCGCCCTGGTGAGTTTCGCCGCCGCGCTCTTGCGAGGCCAACCCGCCGACCAGATCAGTCCCGCCGCGACGGCGCTCGTGCGGTTGGCGTCGTGGGGTGGGGTTCTGCTCGTCGCGATAGACGGCATCCGCACCCACGCCGACGCGGCCCGTCTCGCTCGAAGACTGGCCCTCGCAGGTGTGCTCTTCGCGGCGTTGGGGCTTGCGCAGTTCCTCACCGGGCAGTCGCTCCTCGGGTGGATCAACCTCATCCCCGGGCTCGGTGCCGACGCGGGTGACGTCGCGACCCGCGGTGCCTTCACCCGGCCGTCCGCCACCGCGACTCACCCTCTGGAGTACGGCACGGTGGTCGTCGCGGCACTCCCGCTCGCGATCACCGCCGCCGTCAACCGAGGGTTCCGAAGTGCCGCCGCCACCGCCAGTGCGCTCTGGTGGTGGCTGGGCGTCGGCATCCTGCTGCTCGCGTCGCTGCTGACGGTGTCGCGGTCTGCGCTCATCGGTCTCGGCGTGGCGCTCATCGCATCTCTGCCCGCGATTCCCCGCGCCTATCGCTGGTTCGTCGCTGTCGGGGGTGTCATGATCGCCGGCGTCGTCTTCGCGCTCATCCCAGGGATGTTCGGCACGCTCGTGAACCTGTTCGCGGGTGCCTCCAACGATCCGAGCACGTTGTCACGGCAGGCAGCCCTGGCCCGAGTGCCCGACTTCCTGGCATCCTCGCCGATGATCGGCCAGGGGTTCGGCACGTTCCTGCCGCGCTACTACATCTTCGACAACGGGTGGGTGCTGCTCACGGTGGAGCTCGGTGCACTCGGCGTCGCCTGCATGGCGGCGATGGTGCTCTCGGGGATCTTCAGCGCACTCTGGGCGAGCCGTCACTCGCCGTACGAGGAGACCCGCGCGATGAGCCGCGCCCTCGCCGCCTCGCTGCTCACCGCCGCCGTGCTGCTGCTGTTCTTCGACGGTCTGTCGTTCCCGATGTCGGCGGGGCTCATCTTCTTCCTCGCCGGGCTCTGCGGCGCGCTCCGCACGATCGCCGCGTCGGACGACCTGCTCGTGCGCGATCTGGGGCGGGTCTCGCGCGCCGAGCCGGAGGACAGCGTCTCCGGCGAGGGCGTCCGTCCGTCGAGCATCGCCGCGCGCGACCCCGCTTTCCGCTTCGCCACTGCCCGATCCGAGGACACCTGATGCGCATCCATCTCCACGACCTGCTCGTCGAGCGAGCGTTCACGCATCCGAACGACCCGGCGCTCACGTCCGGCGATCGGACCATGGGCTACGGCGAGCTGTGGGCGCAGACTCGCGATACGGCGCTGCAGTTGCGCGCTCTCGGCGTCACCCGCGGTGATCGAGTCGCGATCTACCTCGAGAAGCGGCTGGAGACCGTCGCGGCGATCTTCGGCACGTCCGCTGCCGACGGCGTGTTCGTGCCGATCAACCACGTGCTCAAGCCCGCGCAGGTGGGGCACATCCTCGCCGACAGCGGGGCACGTGTGCTCGTCACCTCAGCCGACCGTCTCGCCCAGCTGGCGGGGGTGCTGGAGGAGACCGCTGTCACCGATGCGATCGTCGTCGGCGCCGCCACTCTCCCCGACGCTGAGCACGTCGCCGTTCAGGCGTGGCATCCGCAGGGTGCCTCGGAAAGCGCAGAGCCTGCCCTTTCCGTCGAACTGCCACCTCCGGCGTCCATCGATCTCGACCCCGCGGCCATCCTCTACACCTCCGGCAGCACGGGCAGGCCGAAGGGCGTCGTGCTGAGCCACCGCAATCTCATCGTGGGGGCCGAGAGCGTCAGCACCTATCTGCACAACACGAGCGACGACGTCATCCTGAGCGTGCTGCCGCTGAGCTTCGACGCCGGCTTCAGCCAGGTCACGACCGCATTCGCCGTCGGCGCGCACTGCGTGCTCATGAACTATCTGCTGCCGCGCGACGTCGTGCGCCTGTGCGAGAAGCACGGGGTGACAGGGCTCACGTGCGTGCCGCCGCTGTGGTTGCAGCTGATGTCGGTGCCATGGCCGGAACCTGTCGCGACGCGCCTGCGGTACTGGGCCAACACCGGTGGACGGATGCCGCGCAGCACGCTCGACCGCCTGCGGGAGACCTTCTCGGGCGCGGCGCCCTACCTCATGTACGGTCTCACCGAGGCGTTCCGCTCGACCTACCTCGACCCGGCCGAGGTCGACCGTCGTCCGGACTCCATCGGCAAGGCGATCCCGAACGCCGAGATCCTCGTCCTGCGCCCGGACGGCACCGTCTGCGAGCCCGGCGAGGAGGGAGAGCTCGTGCATCGGGGAGCCCTCGTGGCCCTCGGCTATTGGAACGACGCGGCGCGCACGGCCGAGCGCTTCCGCCCGATCGCGCGCCCCGACCAGCCGTGGCGGGCTCCCGAGGCGGCGGTATGGTCCGGCGACACGGTCGTGGCCGACGAGGACGGCTTCCTGCGGTTCGTCGGTCGCGCCGACGACATGATCAAGACCTCCGGCTACCGGGTGAGCCCGACCGAGCTGGAAGAGGCCGCGTACGCGACCGGTCTCGTCGGAGACGTCGTGGCGGTCGGGGTGGAAGACCCCGCCCTCGGCCAGCGCATCGTGATGGTCGTCACGGCGGCCGGCGACGCCCTCGAGGAGCAGGCGCTCGTCGCCGCGCTGCGACCGCGCCTGCCCGCCTACATGCTCCCTTCCCGCGTGGTGATCCGCTCGGAGCTGCCCCGATCCCCGAACGGCAAGTTCGACCGCCCTCTCATCGTCCGCGAGGTATCCGCATGACTCCGCACGAACACGCGACCCGCTTCGGCACGATCGACGGAGAGCTCCGCCTGGGCGGCCAACCGCTGAGCCGCGTGGCGGCGCGCGTCGGGCAGACGCCGTTCTTCGCGTACGACCGATCGCTGCTCGACGCCCGGGTCGACGAACTGCGCGGTCTTCTGCCCGCGCGCGTCGAGCTCAGCTACGCCATGAAGGCGAATCCGATGCCCGCGCTCGTGCAGCACCTCGCGCGTCGCGTCGACCGCATCGACGTCGCCTCGGCGGGCGAGATGCAGCACGCGCTGGACACCGGCATCCGTGCCGATCGGGTCAGCTTCGCCGGACCCGGGAAGACCCCCGCGGAGATCCGGCAGGCCGTCGCTGCCGGCATCATCGTCGAGGTCGAGTCGGCGACGGAGCTCGCGCGCGTCACCGCGGCGGCGGGGCAGCTCGGGGTGCGCGCGCTCGCCGCGGTGCGCGTCAATCCCGACTTCGCCGTCAAGGGCTCGGGTATGCGCATGGGCGGCGGGCCGCAGCAGTTCGGCATCGATGCCGAACAGGTACCGGACGTCCTCGCACGCGCCGGCGACGCGGTCGACATCCTCGGATTCCATGTGTTCGCGGGTTCGCAGAATCTGCAGGCGGACATCATCGCGGAGGCGCAGCGGCGCACCGTCGACCTCGTGACGGACCTCGCCGAGCACCTGCCCGGACCGCTGCGATACCTGAACCTCGGCGGCGGTTTCGGCATCCCTTACACCGCCCGCGACCAGCCGCTGGATCTGCGCGCTGTCGCCGAAGGGCTGGCGGAACTCGTCGATGGGCCGATCGCCGCGCGATTCCCCGAGGCGAGTCCCGTCATCGAGCTGGGGCGCTTCCTCGTGGGGGAGTGCGGGGTCTACGTCACGCGGGTCGTCGATCGCAAGGTCTCGCGCGGCAAGACGTTCGTCGTCGTCGACGGCGGCATGCACCACCAACTGGCCGCGTCGGGCAACTTCGGCCAGGCGATCCGCCGCAACTACCCGGTCGTCGTCGGCAATCGCGCGACCGATGCGAAGGACGACGATGTCGTGACGGTCGTCGGATGCCTCTGCACGCCACTCGACCTGCTGGCCGACGACGTGCCGCTGCCGGACGCCGACATCGACGACCTGATCGTCGTGTTCCAGCAGGGCGCGTACGGACTCACCGCCAGCCCCACCGCCTTCCTCGGACACCCGGCACCCGCCGAGGTGCTCGTCTGACCGCCGATCCGAACCAGGAGACCCCATGGCCACCGACACTCTGAACGCCGTGCGCGAGGTGCTCATCGACGCGCTCGATCTCACGCAGCAGCCCGACGAGCTCACTCAGGAGACCGCGCTGTTCGGCGCACTCCCCGAACTCGACTCCTTCGGCGTCGTCGCGCTCGTCGGCGCGCTCGAGGACCGTTTCGACATCGTGATCGACGACGACGAGTTCGGAGCCGAGCTGTTCGAGAGCGTCGGCACGCTCACCGACTTCGTCGACGCGAAGCTCGCGGTCTGACAGGCGGTGACGCGCCGCGCGCTACCCGCGGCGCGTCACCAGGCGAGCAGTGCGAGCTCGCTGTAGAGATAGTCCACGTCGGCGTCGACCACGTCCCCGCGCACCATCTTCGGGCGCGGGTGGGCGAGTGCGCGACCCAGTCCGTCGGTGAAGCCGAGGATCCGGCGCTCGGCGAGGGTGAACGGCAGACGGTGTCGCAGCAGGATCCGTGACCGGACGCCGCCCCAGGCCTCGCGCAGCAGCCCGCGGTCCCCGCCGACGTACAGGGGTGCCGCGAACAGTCGCAGGCGCTTGCGGGACGTCGCGCGGTACACCAGGTAGGCGTAGTCGCTGCCGCGCTGCACGAGCAGGTGACGCGCAGCCGAGGCATCCGCGTGATCCCGGTAGACCTCGGCGTCGCGGTCGCGGAGCACGCTGCCCAAAGCGGCCGGGTCCTCCGTGAGACGCACCCCTCGCGGTGCCGGGCGAGGGGCGTTCACGACGAGTCGCGTCGTGCCGTCGAGCGTGCGCATGCCGAGGCGCTCGTTCATCGCGATGACGTTGCCGCTCGGCGAGAAATCGGTGAACACGTGTCCGGGCTGCGCGAGCAGGGCGCGCACGAGTTTGAGGCTGTGCATGCGGTACTCCTCGCGCACGCAGAACGCCGCGAGGTTGCATGTGGTGAGGGGGCCCGTGCTGGTCTCGCGGCGCGCGTAGACGGCGGCGTAGACCCCGACGACCTCGCCGTCGACGGTGAGCTGGAACCCCCGATTCGGCCCCGCGTCCGGCCACGAAGGCTGCAGCAGCGCCTGCCAGCGGGCGACGCTGACCGCGGAGTTGAGCTCGGTGTGGAGGAACCGGGCCGCGGGCCCGGTGTCATCTGCGGTGATCGGCGAGGTCTCGACGCGTGCCATGGGCTCAGCCTCTTTCCCGGTGAGCGTTATGCGCGGCGGCCGCGCGGATGACAGCCGCGTGCCCCGCGAGCATCGCCTTGACTCCCGAACGCTCGTCATCGGCAGCACCCGTCGCGGCGGCGCCCCCGGAGCGTTCGCGGAGGACCGTTGCGGCGATCCGACGCACACCCTCGCGAAGCTCGGCGGCGTTGGACTGGCGACGCGAGCGCCGGCGGGCGGTCCGCACGCGACCGTCGCTGACGGCGTCGGCCGCGCCGGTCGCATTCGCGATCAGCACCGAGCGCCCCGCATCCCGTTCCACGAGTTCTCGTGCCCCGCCGACGTCGCTGAGCAGCACGGGGTGCCCGAACGCCATCGCCTCGGTCGCCGCCACGGGCCACCCCTCGAAGAAGGAATCGAGGACGAAGGCATCCGCCGCAGACAGGAGCGTGCGGGCATCCGAGTTGCCGAGCAGATGGATGCGGTCAGCGGCGGGACCTGAGCGGCGTAGCGCGTCGGTGCGGCGCACCTCGACGCGGTCGGACGCGTCCCCCGCGCAGATCAGATGGACGGGGGGCGTCGTGTCCGCCAGCGCCGGGGCGATCGCCGCGACGAGCCCCGCATAGTTCTTCTGCGCGTCGTAGCGGGCGAGACTCACGAACACGATCGCGTCCCCCAGGTCGTGCTCGATCGCGAGGGAGAGCGCGGTGCGGGCGGCTGCCCGCTCCTGTGCGGTGGGTCGTGCCACGGTGGGAGCCCCGTTCGGCACCACCGTCACCGGAACGCGGATGTCTGCGCGCTGCAGATGGAAGTCGCGCACGGTGGCGCTCACCGCAATGGCCGCCACCGATCCGGCGGCGAGGGCGCTGAACTCGCGCCAGCGCGCCGGTGTGTAGTGGATCTCGGTGTTGTGCATCACCGGAATGAGCGGTACCCCGCTCGCGAGGAGTGCGCGTTCGATGAACGGCGAGGCACTGTGCGACTGCGCCACATCGGGGCTGAGGCGGGCGATCGCCGCGGACGCCTCCGCCTCGTCGCCGACCGAGACGACGTCGATCCCCGCGGAGCGAAGCCGGGCGGCGCGCTCGCCGTCACCGCGGCAGAGCACGATGGGCCGGACCTCGTACCGGTCGAGTCCGCGTGCGAGCATCTCGATCACGGTTCCGATGCCGCCCACGTCGAGCCCGTCCGCCGCGAGCAGACACACCGTCGGCGCACCGCGATCCGTTCCCGAGTCGGTCTCGCTCGCGGCAGGGGAGGCTGACGCGGGCGATGGTCGTTCGGGTGCGTCGTCGGCCGAGCGCAGGGTCGGGAGCGGACGGCGGAGCACGGCAGCGGTCAGTCGATGCACGTACCCGTAGCGCACGCGAGGAGGCAGACAGTCGGTGAGGAACACCACGACGCCCCACGCCGATGCGGCGGGGCCGGCGGCGCGGCGCCGGGCGTCAGGCAAGGCCCGGGACGGGTTGGTTGCGCCACGACGGCCAGAGGGACGCGAGTTCGGCGGCGGTGACCCCGAACAGCGCCCACTGGCCGGTGGAGTGAGAATTGCCGAGAAGATGGGGCTCGTCCTCGAGCGGGCCCCACGCGGCCAGGACGTCGGGGGTGAGGCTCGCGACGAAGATCAGCTCGTCGGGTTGACGCTCGGCGATCATCCGGCGCGCCTCGTCGGCACCTGCCGCCGTGACACGGAACGGCCGGCCGAACCGGTCGAGGTGCTGCGAGAAGGTCGCGACAGCCTCCGGGTCGAGGTCGATGACGTGCAGGGATGCCTTGCCACCCGTTTCGAGGGCGTCGTCGATCAGCATCCGAATGTCCGCGAGCACCTGTGCGCTGTCGGGGCTCGCCCGGCGCGTCGTCCGGGCGACTCGCGACTCGTTCCACCACAGCCGCGCACTGTTGTAGCGCCGGAGCCCCGCCGAGAGCCGGTCGGCCGTGGCCCCCGAGCGGCGGATCGTGCCGCAGGTCGTGTGCAGCGGAAGCAGTTCGGGGTACGCGTCTCCCACGTGTCGATGCGCGAGGTCGAGCTTGGCGAGGTTCGTGCTCAGGCTGTTGTGCGTGAGCGGGATGTCGCGTGCGACGGCTCGCAGCCCGGCGCGCCGCATCCGGGCCGCGTACTCGACGCCGTAGGCATGCCACGCCAGGAGCGGCTCTTCGGCGAACGGCTCGCGGAGGATCTGGTCGCGCGTCGTCATCAACAGGACCTCGTCGAGGGAGTCCACGTCGCGCGGAGTCGGTGCGAGCTCACCGATCGGCACGATCCGGTCGCGGATCCGGCCGACGATGCTGCGGTCGGCGTCGATGCCGCAGGCGCCCAGGATGCCGATGTCGGTGGCATCCAGCAGCTCCGCGGCGACCTCTTCGAGCCGCGGCAGCGAATGGAGCACGACATCCTGGTGCACGAAGACGACCACCGGATTCCGTGCGATCCGGGCGCCGTGGTTCAGTGCCGCGCCGGCGGTCGAGAACCGACCCTCACGGTTGTCGACCGCGATCAGCTCCGTTTCGGGGGCATCCGTGCTCTGGGCCCTCACCGATTGGCGCAGGCACGAGTCCAGAACGGCCTCGTCGTTGTAGACGCACACGATCGAAACGGGTGCGCGGCGGGCGTTCCCGGCGTTGTGATCGGATGTCGAGGACACCACAGAATTCTACGGGGGATCACTAGGCTGGACCAGTGGAAATCGATGTCGCTGCCGTCGTCGTGACATACAACAGCGAGGATCACGTCGCGGGGCTGCTGGACAGTGTCGGTCCCGCGCTCGGGGCGCTCTCGGGAGCGATCGTCGTGGTGGACAACGGCTCCACCGACCGCACTCTCGAGATCCTCGACGAGCGCACCGACTGCGTCGTCATCCGCTCCACGAACGTCGGGTACGCGGCGGGCATGAACCGCGCCATCGCCGCCGCGCCCAAGGCGCGGGCATTCCTCATCCTCAACCCCGACGCCACGCTCGACCCGGACTCGGTCGAGACGATGATGCGCGTGTTGGCGCAACCCGGAGTGGGGATCGTCGCCCCGCGCGTTCGGGAGAGCGACGGATCGCTGTCGCCGTCGCTGCGCCGGCGTCCGACGCTCGGCCGGGTGGGCGGCCTGAGCTTCACGGGGCTCGCCGCCTTCACCGAGCGCATCGAGGACCCGCGCGAGTACGAGAGCGCGCACGACGTCGATTGGGCGGTCGGCGCTGTCCTCCTCGTCGATGCGGGCTGCTACACGGCGCTCGGGGGCATGGACGAGTCGTTCTTCCTCTACTCGGAAGAGACGGATCTGAGCCTGCGCGCGCGTGCGGGCGGATGGGCGACGCGCTACACGCCCGATGCCGGAGCCGTGCACGTCGGGGGCGGTTCGGGCGAGAGCGACTTCACGCATACGCTGAAGATCGTGAACCGCGTCCGCATCTACCGCCGCCTCACCGGGCCCGTGCGCGGCTGGATGTACCTGTGGGCGAGCGTGTTCGTCGAACTGCGCCGCGCTGCCCTCGGGCGCCGCGAATCGCGGGCCGCGGTGAAGGCGCTGCTCGTTCCCTCGGCGCGGCCCGAGGTGCTCGGCCTCGGATCGGTGTTCGTTCCGCGCTGAGCACGCAGCACCGCCCGGCACCGGATCGAGCTGCCGGATCGAACGGCGCCGCGTCGAACCGGAACGGCCGGCCCGCATTGCGCGGACCGGCCGTTCCGGGTGGGGGAGCGGGCGTCACTCCTCGGGGCGTCCGATCGCCGCGCCGTCGCTGAATCGGTTGTTCGACCAGACGTTGCCGTTCGGCGCGCCGGCCTTGTTCAACGAGTTGGTCGGGCCGTAGACGCCGCACTTGCCGGATCCGCCGCGGGCGAACACATTGTCGGTGACCGTGAGGTTCCGCGTGTTCGGGTACGGCTTGCCGGGGTAGTAGCCGGGGTTGAGGCAGTAGCCGGCTTGGGTGTGCTTGCCGGCGTCGCTCATATCGAACGTGGATGCCAGGTAGTTCTTCGTGATGGTGATGTTCTGGATCGGCCCGTAGTCGCCGTAGAACCCGATCACCGCCGAGCAGCCGGCATCCTCGACGCGACTGGAGTAGGCCGACCAATCACCGCAGGTGGCGTAGTTGTGCTCGATGCGGAAGCCATCGGTGCCGTTCCCGCCGAAGGCGTTGTAGTGGTACGCGCCGCCGAGTTCCATCCCGTGGACCCAGTTGTCCTTGGCCTCGCAGTTGGTGTCGCACTTGATCACGCCTTCACCGCCGTGCGAGTTCACGCGGTAGGCGAAGAAGTTGCTGCGACCGATGTTCTCCCACCACGGAAGGTCCGGCGGGGCCACTTCGGTGTCCTCGATGAGCACGGGGCCGTAGCTCGACTTCTCCGCGAAGATGACGCCCTTCACGAGGGAGTTGCGGATCGTGACGCATGGAGTGCTCTTCGATGTCGTGCCGTTGCCGGCTTCGATGATGATCGATTCGTTCACGATCTTCGAGTCGATGACGACGCCGCAGGAGCGGATGGTGGTCGGGCCCGTGTACGTGGTGAGGGTGACGGGCTTGCGGGAGTCGCCGGGCAGGCCCTGCGGGTAGCCGGTGTTCTGCGGTCCTGGCCAGCATCCGCCCCACGGGTCCGGTCCGCCGGGGGTGTTGGCCGCGCCCACGCACGATCCCGGGGTCGCCGGAGCGGACGTCGCCGACGGCGTCGGCGTGGGGGTCGCCGTCGGTGTCGGGGTGGACGTCGGTGTCGGCGTCGGCGTGGGCGTCGCGGTCGGCTTCGGCGTGGGGGTCGCGGTCGGCTTCGGCGTGGGCGAGGTCGACGGGGTCGGGCTGGACGACGGAAGCGGCTTCGCATCGCCGGATGCCGCGAAGACGATGTCGACCAGATAGTTCGAGCCGCGGTACGTGCTCTGCGGGACGCTGCTCGTCGCGCCGTAGCGGTACACACCGGCGCTCGAGTCGAGGCGGAAGCCGTTCTGGGTCTTGCTGCGCACCAGATCCTGCTCTCGCACCGGATAGGCGCCCTCCGGTGCCTGGTATGAGGCGACGTACCGCTTGCCTGCGCTGAGTTTGACGGGGTTGTCGAGGGCGACCGTCCGCCACCCGACGGTGCGATCCGCGGGGAACGACGCGCGTGCGAGTACGGTACCGTCCGCGGACCACAGCGTCGCGGACGTCACATCCGTCGTGGCGCTGCCCTGGTAGTACTGCAATGCGGTGACCGATCCCGAACGCTCCGGGCTGAATCGGATGCCGAGTTCGACCGGAACCCGATCGGGATCGACGGCGACGGTGGGCTTGAGTTGGTCGGAGAAGATGCCGGTCGTCGTGGGGGCGGCGACGGCAGGGGTGATGATGGCCAGTCCTGTGATGGACAGTCCGGCCGCGATGAGTGCGGCGACGGCGACGCGGAGATTCCGCGTCAGGTGGGAGCGCACGCGGACGCGTTCGCGAGGGGTGGGGGCTTCGGCAGACATCTCGTTCCGTAAGTGGGAAGCGACCCGGCGGGTTTTCGGGGAGAGGACCGGGTCTGACGATCAGGTTCTAGGGAAGTATGACCGCAGTGTAGGGCCTCCTCGGAACGAATGAGAGAACACTCACATGCAGACCGTTCGGATATGCTCCTGCAGGAGCAGCGTCGGCGGGGGCACCGTCTGCGATGCGGCCACCTGGGGAGGGGCGTGATGGGACGACGGAGTGCCGCTATCGGACTGGGGGTGTACGGGGTGGCCGCTGCGGTCATCCTTCTGGCGCCTGTCTCGTACGGCGACATCGTTCAGGCGATCGCCGACGTCCTGGGCCGTCTTTTCGGTCTGGACGGGTTCGGCTCCGGCTGGGTCGAGTTCGTCGCCAACATCCTGCTCTTCACGCCGCTCGGGTTCCTCCTGACGGTGTTGTTGTACCCGCGCTGGTGGGCGGTGCCGCTCGCGATCGCCTTGTCGGCATGCGTGGAACTTGCGCAGATCGTCATCCCCTCGCGGCAGCCGAGCCTGCGAGATGTGCTCGCCAACAGTCTGGGCGCCCTCGTCGGCGCGTT
Source organism: Microbacterium sp. CH-015 (assembly GCF_049707015.1). Lineage (NCBI taxonomy): Bacteria > Bacillati > Actinomycetota > Actinomycetes > Micrococcales > Microbacteriaceae > Microbacterium > Microbacterium sp. CH-015. Next base: position 81,937 of record NZ_JBNAFJ010000001.1, read on the forward strand.
GGTCGCGTTGCTCGTCATCGGATGGCGGGCGCGGCGTCGTCGGCGCCGCGAGAGGATCAGCGCAACCGTTTGACGAGGCTTGCGGCGGCGTTCCGCGCCTCGGACGCCCCGCTCCGGCGCGTGACGAGAGCGCTGACCGACTCGGCAGTGTCATGCTCGGTGACGCTGTAGCGCGCACGCATCCATGCTCCCGGCCGACTCCGGTAGCGGTCGCTCGTGTACAGCACCCGGTACCCGGCGGCGCGGACCCGGCGCACGGTGTTCCGGTCATACCGGCCGAGAGGGAGCGCCGCCTCGGTGGGGGTCGTGCCCGACGCCTCCTGGATCGCATTGCGCGCGTCGAACAGTTCGCGCCGTGCCGCCGCGTCGTCGAGCGCGCGCCACGGGGTGTGGGTCCACCCGTGGTTTCCGATGGACATCCCCGCCGCGACCAGCGAGCGCAGGTCTCGCGCGTTCAGGCTCGCGGGGTCGTCGAGGCGCCCCGCGAGCACGAAGAACGTCGCACGCAACCCGCGATCCGTGAGCGCCGGGAGAGCGATGTCGAGGTCGGACCGATTGCCGTCGTCGAAGCTCAGTTCGACGTCGGATCGGTCCGCGAGGGCGTCGAGCGTGCGCAGGAAGGTGTCCTCCGCCATCCAGTACCGGGCTTCGCCGCTTTCCCGCTCATCGGCGCAGACGCCGATGCCGTGAAAGCAGATGTGCGTGGTCACGTGACGTTCTCCTCAGGTCTTGCTCGCGTGCTCGTGTCGTGTCCCCAGCCGACCGCCTGCCCACGTCGCCCGCGCCGCCCTGCGATCGCGGTGATCACGACATAGGGCACGGCAGCGGGCGCGAGCCAGGGATTCGGCACCACGACGTCGCGCAGCCAGGCCCAGCGATCCGACGGTCGGACGGTGATCGCGACCTCCCCAGACGCCGCCGCCGCCCGCAGCTGCGCGTTGCCGCGGCGCACGCGAACCAGCCGGGCGAGAAGATCGGAGGTGCGCATCGGAGCCTCGACGACGACCTCGATCGCCGCGACTTCGCGCTTCTCCGCATCGTCGAAGAGTGAGTCGAGGAAGAGGTCATCCGCAACCAGTGTCGGGAAATCCGCGAACCGATCTCGCCCCTCCTCGGAGAGCGCGATCAGGCCGCGTCCGAACAGCCCTCGCCGAAAGACCGGGAGCCGTGAACTGATCGCCGTGTAGGCGCGCACGGGCCAGGAGCGGCCTACGACCTCGATACGTCGAGCCGGAACCGCAGCGAGGATGCCGGGCGCGTCGAGCGACTCGCACAGCGCGGTCAGACCTCCGGGAGGGACGACGATATCGGCATCGAGGTAGATGCGCGGAAAGCTCCCGGCGACGTCTTCGGCGGCGTTGAGCGCCGCCGCCTTGCCGGGCTCGGAGCGATCGATGACGACCGCTCCGCGACGGGCCGCGATCTCGGCGGTGCGATCCGCGCATCCGTTGGCGCTGACGATGATCTCCAGTCGCCCGGGCACATCCTGCGCAAGAAGCGCGGTGAGACACCGGTCGATGACCGCTTCCTCATTGTGCGCTGCGATGATGACGCTGACCATGGGCTCTACCCTCGCCCCCGCACCACCGACGGCGACCAGGCGTGTTCGATGAACACGCTCGGCTCGCTCGAGCCGTCCGCCGCCAGCTTCCAAACGTCGTAGTCGCCCACGGCACCGTCTCGAGGCATCCCGTAGAGAATCGTGCCGTCGTCGAGCCACTCGATCTGGTCGTCGATGCTGCGCGTCTCCGGCAGCAGGGTGACCGCGCCGGTGGCGATGTCGTAGACCGCGGGTGTCCAGTGCACGGTGGGGCCGGAGCCCGATGTGACGCGTTTGAACGCGATCCGCGTGCCGTCGGGGGAAAGCGAGGGACACTCGACGTTGGCGGCGATCGCATCGAGGGACCGGGTGGAGATCGATCCCTTCACGAGGTAGGTGGTGCCGACCGTCGTCATCCCGACGGTCGCGTAGAAGGTGTCGTCATCGACGAACGTGATGCCCCAGTAGTTGCGGTCCACCGGTGCGCTCGGCCGGCCGTCGATCATCAGCGACCAGTCTTCGAGAGTGCCGAGGTCCTCTCCCGTCGTCGTGTGGATGCGGGTGTCGGTCGAGAAGCCGATGGTCGCGTAGGAGTGTCCTGTCACGAACGACGTGGAGGCGATGAGGGTGCCATCGGATGAGATGCGGGTGCGACTCGGGAGACCGGGAAGGGGCCATGAGGCGGCTTCAGTGCCGTCCGCCCGATACAGCGTGCCGGTATAGCTCGGAGTGATGCCGCGTACTGTCCGCAGGCAGCTGAACTCGAGGGGCGTGGCATCCACGCGGTCGCAGACGACGTCGGAGATCGCGCGCGGACCGCTGGGATCGGTCAGCGGCACCGAGGCGACGTGGCCGTACTCGGCACCCGAGGCGGTGCTCCGGAAGACCACGCGATCGGATCCGATCACCGGTGCGGCCTCGGTCGCCACATCGCTCGGAGCCTGCTGCCGCGCCTGATACTGCTGCCATGCGACGATGCCCACGACGCCGGTCGCAGCGAAAGCCAGGACCGCGAGGACCGCGATCAGGATCCAGCGCGCGCGAACACTCACGGCGTCCCGCCCTTCTCCGCCTTCGCCGGCCGGTGCAGCACCGGACGCAGGAGAACTGCGACGAGGGGAATCGCGAGCGCGAGCACGATCGCCACTGCGATCATCGCCGCGTCGCGGCCGGCGACGAACCACAGGACGCCGAAGCCGGCTGCCGAGACGAACCGCGTGAGCGCCACGACCGTCTGCGCGGTGGCGATCGCCGTGCCTCGACTGTCCGGGGGTGCCAGTTGTGAGACGAGAGCCGAAAGCACCCCGTCGGTCGCGGCGTAGAACGCGCCCAGGAACACGAGACAGAGGATCGTCGCGGCCACATCGGCGAGCGGCAGCACCGCGATGACATAGGCGGCGAGCAACCCCAGGTGGCCCCAGACGAAAACGCGGGCTCGGCCGACCCGGTCGGCGAGGCGCCCGAGAGGGACGGCGAATGCCAGGAAGGCCACGTTCGTGCCGACATACAGCAGGGGGAACCAGAGCGCGGCGAAATCGCTTCGGGCCTGCAGCACCAGGTAGACGAAGCCGTCGCCGATCGTGACGAGTCCGAGGGTGCCCGCGGCGGCGAGGACGCGCCGCATGGGTCCTCGGACCACGGCGCGCCAGTCCACCTTCCGACGTGCTTCCGCGCGCCGTGCTCGAACGTTCGGGACGACGAGACCGAGGATCAGCACGCCGAGCGTGGCGAAGACGAGCGAAGCGACGAAGACGATGTGGAACCCGTCCGGCACCATCAGCAGGATGAGGAACGCGAGGAACGGACCGATAGCGGCCCCGATGTTGTCGAGCATCCGATGCACGCCGAAGGCGTTGCCGAGCCGTTCGGGATCGCTCGTCGCCGTGATGAGGGCATCTCGCGGCGCTGTGCGGATGCCCTTGCCGATCCGGTCCGCGGTGATCACGGCCGTCATCGCGGCGAACCCGCTCCACAGCAGGAGTCCCACACGTGCGACCGCAGCCAGCGCGTACCCCACGAACGCCACCCATTTGGGCTGATCGAGGCGGTCAGAGGCGTAGCCCCCCGCGATGCGGACGATCGCGCTCGTGCCCTGGTACAGACCGTCGAGCACGCCGAAGGCGATCGTCGAGAGGCCGAGGAACCCGGTGATGTACAGCGGAAGGATCGCCGAGACGGACTCGGAGGAGATGTCGGTCAGCATCGAGACGATACCGAGCGTCACCACGGTGGACGACACGGTGCGCACGCCGGCCGGTGCGCCGCCGCGTGGCTTGTCTGCCGGGGAGTTGGTGAGCGAGATGTACACGGTCACTCCGTCCGCAGCGTGCCGAACAGCTTGTAGACGAGGCCCGTCGCGGTCTCACTGGTGGTGAGCGAGATCGAGGTGAAGGGGCCGGAGTATGAGACGGTCGAGTCATCGCCGCCGGCGGGAGCGAGTCCGAGTGAGGCCCAGAGGGCGCGATAGTGATCGGCGATCTCTGCGGCGCTCTGCTCGGTCCGCGCGGTGAGACCCGCCTGCATCCTCGTGCCCTCTGAGGCGATCGACGAGTAGATGATCTCCGCGCCCGCCACCGGAGCCGCGACAGAAGTGGGGAAGCCGTCCACGAGCTTCCCCTGGGCGGTGGCGTCGGGCGGGAGCGGTGCGGCCACAAGCGGCGACGCCTGCGTCCGCTCGGGCAGTCGCGCGGCGTCCGACTGGCCTGTCTCCGGTGGCAGTACTTCGCTGCCGTCGACGGGCGTGGGCGCTGTGGTCGGTGTGGTCGGTGTTCCAGGCGACTCGGTCGTCCCCTGGGTCGGTCCCTGGACCGACCCAGACCGCGCTGTGTCGGCACTCCCGCCCGCGCCAGGCCGCACGACAAGCAGCGATCCCGCCCAGATGAGCCCCGCGGCGACGATCACGGCGATGCCGATCAGCGCCCATCGCATTCCGCGCGTCAGCGCGCGCGTCTTCGTCTCGGGCGCATCTGCGCCCTCAGTCGTCCCCATTTACGGATCCCCACATGCTCCGTACCGCCACTGCTTTCCACACTCGTTCGTCCGACACGATCGGCCGCCGTCCCCGGGGCAGATCTCTGTGGGCGATCGCCTCCTCAGAATCTACTCAGCTTCCCCCTCGTGCCGATAGCCACGTCCCGCGCAACCTCGGTGAACGGCGCGCCCGCCCTCGTGTGGGAGGAAGGGCGGGCGCGCCGCGTGGTGGCCGGCGCATACCCGCCGGGGGTCGGCATACCGCACCCGTGTGCGCGCACGAGGAGCACCCACCGACCCTGCCCGAAGGCGGGATCGTCTGCGTGGGTCGGCTGGGCCGGGCATGCTCGGTCACCTCTTTCAGTACGCTCCGCTCGGGCGGACCATGACGGCCGCAGTGCGGAGGATGATCTTCACATCGGCCAGGAGCGACCAGTTCTCGACGTAGTTGAGGTCGAGGCGCACGCTCTGTTCCCAGGACAGGTCGCTGCGACCGCTCACCTGCCACAGGCCCGTGATGCCGGGCTGCACGTACAGTCGCCGCAGCACGTGATGGTCGTAGTCGGCCACCTCGCTCGGCAGCGGAGGTCGAGGACCGACGACGCTCATGTCACCGATGAGCACGTTCCAGAACTGCGGCAGCTCATCGAGCGAGAACTTCCGCAGCACCGCACCGACCCGGGTGACACGGGGGTCGTTGCGCAACTTGAACAGCGGTCCCGAGCCCTCGTTGGATGCCGCGAGCTCGGCCTTTCGGTCTTCGGCATCCATGCTCATGGTGCGGAACTTCAGGATCTCGAACACCTGGCCGTCGCGCCCGATGCGACGCTGACGGAAGAACACGCCGCCGGGGCTGTCGAGCGTGATCGCCAGTGCGATGACCGGCGTGAGCAGAGCGATGGGCACGAGCGCGAGCGTGGCGACGACGACATCCAGTGCGCGCTTGGCGCGTAGCGTGGAGCGGTCGAATCGGGGCAGGCTCACGTGGGTCAGCGCGAGCCCGTGCGTGCGGTCGAACGCGATCCGCGAGCGGTCGACGTCGGTGAGGCGCGTGGCGAGGATCAGGTCGGTCGCGGCCCCCTCGAGGCTCCAGCTGAGCCGGCGCAGGTAGTCGGCGTCGTGGACGCCGTCGGCGACGATCACGGTCTCGATGCAGAGCTCCTTGGCGAGGCGCGCGACCTCCTCCGGGCGGCCCAAGGTGGCGAATGTCCGGCCGGCCACCTCGACGCTGGTGCCTTCGTCACCGAGCAGAGCGACACCCAGCACGTTGTGGATGAGGCGTGAGTCGGCCAGAAGCGACGTCAGCGCGTACTCGACGCTGCTGCGCGAGCCCACGACGATCGTGCGCGGCCCCATGGTGCGGTGCGGCGGTCGGCGCCGGGCGAAGGTGCGGCGCGTTGCGCGCACCGCCACGAGCGTCGCCGCACCGAGCGGCACGGTGAGCAGCAGGTGCGGCCCGAGCACGGGCCAGCCGGTCACGACCGACAGCGTCGCGATCGCCGCGACGCCCACCATCGTGGAGTGCAGGATCGGCGCGAGTTCGAAACGCTCGCCGGCCCCCCGCCGGTGCGCGTGATCGCTCAGCACGATGAGCGTCGCCGCCCACGCGGCCACGATGACGACCGCAGCCGTGACCGACATGCGATCGAGCTCGGTCGCCGGCGCCACCGCGTGCAGAACGGTGGTCAGAGCGGCGGCCGACGCGATGATCGCGGTGTCGATGAGCGCGAAGCGTGCCCGTCGACGCCGGCCCTGACTCAGTCGCCGCTCGAGCACCGGCATGACCTTCGGCGCGCCGATCGTCTGCGTGATCGGCGCCGGCGTCGTTGCGACGTGCGATGCGACGTGCGTCGGCGCACCCGACACGAGCGCGGTCAACGCTCTGCTCCCTCGATCGCGGGCGCGATGGATCGGCGCTCCCGGCGCGCGCAGGCGCGCGCCACAGTGATTCCCCCCATGAGATTCCCCAGTGTTCCCCGTTGCAGGCCGAAGCCCGCGATCCCCAGCGGCGGAACCAGTCCGCCATTCCCCGTTCTCCCCGGCAGCCCCCGGATCGACTCCCACATCGACCCCGGGACCGGACTGGAGGACGCCGACCCCTCGGCATCCGTCCTGCCTTTCGACAGCCGGTTCGGGATGAGTATTGCACACCCGCGCCTCCCTGGGAAGGACCCGTGAAACGAAGTCGCATCAGAGGAGGAGGGGGGAGGCCCCGCGTGTCGTGCCCGAAGTCCCGGGGCTCCCCCGTCCGGGCCTAAGAATGGAGATGCCAGTACGATCGCCGGTCGTCCCCAGCGGCTCGTGCCCTCGGAGTCCCCAGCTTGAGGGCCAGGCGATGTGGCGGAGGCCTTCGCGGGCGCTCCCTCCCGGAGAGCACTGCCCGCGAAGGCCTCACTTCGCGAAGCCCTCGGACGGTTTTGCGAGGGGTCCGACCAAACCTCGGCGGGCTACCCTTGACCCTATGTGTGGAATCGTCGGATACGTGGGCCCGCGCGAAAGCCAGGCCATCCTCCTCTCGGGTCTCGCCCGCCTCGAGTACCGCGGCTACGACTCGGCCGGCATCGCCGTCATCGACGGATCCGGCGACCTCGACATGCGCAAGCGGGCCGGCAAGCTCCAGGTGCTGCGCGACGACCTCGCGGCCCACCCGATGCCCGACGGCACGACGGGAATCGGTCACACCCGCTGGGCGACGCACGGCGGTCCGACGGATGCCAATGCGCATCCGCACCTCGCCGACGACGGCAAGCTCGCCGTCATCCACAACGGCATCATCGAGAACTTCGCCGAGCTGAAGGCGGAACTGCTCTCGCTCGGCTACACCTTCCGCTCCGAGACGGACACCGAGGTCGCGGCGGTCCTGCTCGGACACGAGTACGGCACCTCCGGCGATCTGACGGCAGCCTTCCGGTCGGTCGTCTCGCGCCTCGAGGGTGCCTTCACGCTGCTCGCGATGCACCAGGACCAGCCCGGACTCGTCGTCGGCGCGCGCCGGAACTCGCCGCTCGTGATCGGCCTCGGCGACGGCGAGAACTTCCTCGGGTCGGATGTCGCCGCGTTCGTCGAGCACACGCGCAGCGCCCTCGCCATCGGCCAGGACGAGATCGTCGCGATCACTCCCGGCGGCGTCGAGATCACCGACTTCGAGGGCGTTGCCGTCGAGGCGTCCCCGTTCGAGGTCGTCTGGGACGCTTCCGCAGCGGAGAAGGGCGGCTGGTCCTCGTTCATGGCCAAGGAGGTCTCCGAGGAGCCCGAGGCCGTCGCCAACACGATCCGCGGGCGCGTGCACGACGGCGAGGTCGTGATCCCGGAGCTCGACGGTCTCGACGATCTGTTCACCGGCATCCGTCGCATCATCGTCATCGCGTGCGGCACCGCCGCCTACGCGGCCCAGACCGGTGCGTACGCCATCGAGCAGTGGACCCGCGTCCCCGTGAGCGTCGAGCTCGCCCACGAGTTCCGTTACCGCGATCCCGTCATCGGCGACGACACTCTGGTCGTGTCGATCTCGCAGTCCGGCGAGACGATGGACACCCTCATGGCCGTCAAGTACGCGCGCGAGTGCGGCGCCAAGACGCTGTCGATCTGCAACACGCAGGGCGCGACGATCCCGCGCGAGTCGGATGCCGTGATCTACACCCACGCGGGGCCCGAGGTCGCCGTGGCATCCACGAAGGCGTTCGTCGCCCAGATCACCGCGCTGTACCTGCTCGCCCTCCATGTCGGCCGACTGCGCGGGGTGCTCTCCGCCGCCGAGTCCGCCGATCACGTGCGGGAGCTCGAGGCGGTCCCCGCGAAGATCCAGCGCGTGCTGGACGAGGAGCAGACGCACATCGAGCAGTTCTCGCGCTGGATGGCAGACACCCAGTCGGTGCTCTTCCTCGGCCGTCACGTCGGGTTCCCCATCGCGCTCGAGGGGGCCCTCAAGCTCAAGGAGATCAGCTACATCCATGCCGAGGGGTTCGCCGCAGGCGAGCTCAAGCACGGTCCGATCGCGCTGATCGAGCCGGGGCAGCCGGTCTTCGTGATCGTGCCGTCGCCGCGCGAGTCGGCGGAGCTGCACAAGAAGGTCGTGTCGAACATCCAGGAGATCCGCGCGCGCGGAGCCCGGGTGATCGTCGTCGCGGAAGAAGGGGATGCCGCGGTGCTGCCCTTCGCCGACGAGGTGCTGCGGATCCCGCTCGCGGGGCCCTTCTTCGAGCCGCTGCTGGCGGTCGTGCCGCTGCACATCTTCGCGATGGGCCTCGCGACGGCGAAGGGTCTCGATGTCGACCAGCCGCGGAACCTCGCGAAGTCCGTCACCGTCGAGTGAGGTTCCGCGCGGCTGACGGCGTCGCCGTCGGCGCCCGCATCCGCCCCGACCGGCGCCGGTAGGCTGGATGCCGTGATCGTCGGTATCGGCGTCGACCTCGTCGACATCCCACGCTTCGAGCGGTCGATCGCGCGCACGCCGCGGCTCCTCGAGCGGCTGTTCGCACCGGGGGAGCGCGCCCTGAAGCCGCACTCGCTGGCTGCGCGCTACGCCGCGAAAGAGGCCCTCATCAAGGCCCTCGGCGGCTCGGAGGGCGTGCACTGGACCGATATCGAAGTGGCCTCCGAGCCGAGCGGGCGGCCGGTGTTCGCGCTGACCGGTGAGACGGCCGAGACGGTGGATGCCCGCGGCATCCGCTCGCTTCACCTGTCGCTCAGTCATGATGCGGGCCTTGCGACCGCGTACGTCATCGCCGAATCGGTGGGCGTCTCGCCCGCCGCCGCCTCGACACACGTGCCCACGGAGGCCGCGGTCGCCACCCCGGCCGAAGGAGCCTCGGCATGAGCAGCCTCCCCGCCGGCGTCCTGCGCGAAGCGCTCATCGACACCGCCGCCATCACCGAGAACGTGAGGCATCTGCGTCGCGTCACCGATTCCGACGTGATCGCCGTCGTCAAAGCGGACGGCTACGGTCACGGCGCTGCGCGTTCCGCCGCCGCCGCTCTCGCCGGCGGCGCGAACCGGATCGGTGTCTCCGACATCTCCGAGGCGCTCGCGCTCCGCAGGGCCGGGATCGATGCGCCGATCCTCGCGTGGCTGCATGCGCCCGGGGCATCCTTCGTGGAGGCGGCCGCCGCGCGGATCGAGCTCGGCATCTCGAGCTTCGACCAGCTCGAGGCGGCTGCTGCCGCGGCATCCGGCGATGCTCCTGTCGCGGTGCACCTCAAGGCCGAGACGGGTCTCGGGCGCAACGGCATCGCGCCCGCCGACCTCGGCCGCGTGTTCTCCGAAGCGGCGCGCCTCGAACGCATCGGGCGGCTGCGTGTCGTCGGGATCTTCAGTCATCTCTCGAACACGAGCGAGGCCGACGACCTCGCCGCGGTCTCCCGTTTCGAGGGCGCGCTCTCGCTCGCAGCGACGCACGGGCTTGCGCCGCAGGTGCGGCACATCGCCGCCTCGCATGCGGCGATCGCCCTGCCCCAGGCGCGCTTCGGGTGCGTGCGGCTCGGGATCGCGATCTACGGACTCTCGCCCTTCCCCGACCGCACCTCGGCGGACCTCGGCCTTCGCCCCGCGATGACCTTGCGCGGGGCGGTCGCGGCCGTGCGACGGGTGCCCGCGGGGCAGGGAGTGTCGTACGGCTACGTGCACCGCACGGAGGAGGAGACGACGCTCGCCCTCGTGCCGCTCGGCTACGCCGACGGGGTGCCGCGCGCGGCCTCCGGCGCCGGGGCCGTGCGCCTCGGCGGCACGACCTTCCCGGTCGCGGGTCGCATCGCGATGGACCAGTTCGTCGTGGATGTCGGGTCGCACCCGGTCGCCGTGGGCGATGAGGCCATCCTGTTCGGCGACCCGGCCCTCGGGCATCCGCCGGTGGAGGCCTGGGCCGACGCCGCGGACACGATCAACTACGAGATCGTCACGCGGATCGGCCCCCGTGTGCCCCGCCGCGAGGTCGCACGATGACCCGGCATGCGCGCGCCGCGGCCACGTCTTTCGTCGGCACGGTCCCCGCTGTCGCGGGGTTCGGCGGGCATCCGTTCAGCTTCTTCGCCGACTCTCGCGAACCGTATTCAGTCCGCAGCGCACGTGCAGCCGAGCGGAGCCGCGGAAACACGGGGCCCGGCCGCGGCGCCCGCTCCGCGCAGACTGAATACGGAACGGCGAGTATGGGGCACGGAACGGCGGAGGCCGCATGAGCGGGCTGGATGCCTTCGTCGGCGAGCGCGAGATCGCCTCGCCGTCCGAGATGGAGGCCCTGGGTCGTGAGCTCGGCGGGGCGCTCGCGGGCGGTGACCTGGTCGTGCTCACGGGCGCGCTGGGTGCCGGAAAGACCACCCTCACCAGGGGAATCGCCGCGTCCTTGGGCGTGCGCGGGCGGGTGCAGAGCCCGACGTTCGTGATCGCGCGCACGCATCCGTCGCTGGGTGACGGTCCGTCGCTCGTGCATGTGGATGCGTATCGCCTGGGCACCGACGGGGAACTGGACGATCTCGACATCGACTATCCGCACTCCGTCGTGATCGCGGAGTGGGCGGCGCCCTATGCCGCAGCCGTCGCCGACAGGTGGTGGGAGGTCGAGATCGACCGCGGCTGGTCAGGCACCGGGGTCGACAACGCGTGCGGCACGGCGGGACCGCACGTCGCCGACATGGAGGATGCCGCGCCACGGCTCGTCCGCATCTCGTGCCGCCCGTAGCGGATCGAGCCGCCCCTCCGCCAGGGCCCGACTACCCTGGAGAGGTGATTCTCGGCATCGACACCTCGCTCGGCACGGCCGTGGCCGTCGTCGACCTCGACGGAGTCGTACGCGCCGAGGCATCCAGCGACAACCCGCTCGGGCACGCCGAGGTCATCGGCGACCTGCTGCAGGCCACGCTCGCGGATGCCGCGCGCGGGCCACTCGGGCAGACCGGCGCCGTCGAGCCCGTGACCCTGACACATGTCGCCGCGGGCATGGGCCCGGGCCCGTTCACGGGGCTCCGGGTCGGGATCGCCGCCGCCCGCGCGTTCGCCCTGGGCCGGGGTCTCCCGGTCGTCGCCGTACCGAGCCACGATGCGGCGGCGCTCGAGGTGTTCCTCGCGAGCGCGCTCACAGATCCCTTCGCCGAGGTGCCTCGCTTCGGCATCGTCACGGATGCTCGCCGTCGGGAGTTCGCCTACACCGCCTATGACGGCATCGACGACGACGGCCTCCCGGTGCGGGTCGCCGGCCCCGCCCTCACGCCGCGCGACGAGATCGACACCGTCCTCGCGGGCTTCGGAGCCGAGCGCCGCGACGCCGTCTCGATCTCGGCGGCGATGCTCGCCACGGTGGCCGCCCGGGCGGTCGCCGCGGGGCGTGAGCTCACCGGCCCCGAACCGCTGTACCTCCGCGCCCCCGACATCACGCTGCCCCGTGCGCCCAAACGGGTGACCGCATGAGCCTCCGGCCTGCGACCTCCGCCGATCTCGACGCCATCATGACGATCGAGCGCGCCGCGTTCCCGTCGGATGCCTGGAGCGCGGCCATGATGGCGGAAGAACTCGCTTCGCCGCACAACCACTATGTCGTCGCCGAGCGCGCGGGTCGCGTCGAGGGGTATGCGGGGCTTCGTGCACCGGCGGGCGCGAACGACGGCGACGTGCAGACGATCGCGCTCGCCGAGCCCGCCCGCGGACGCGGGACCGGGCGGGCCCTTCTCGTGGCGCTCCTCGAACAGGCCGCGCTTCGGGATGTGCGGCACGTGTTCCTCGACGTCCGCGACGACAACCCGGTGGCGCACGCGCTGTACGTGTCGGAGGGGTTCCGCGAGATCGGCCGCCGCGCGAACTACTACGCCGCCGACGGCGTCGACGCGATCGTCATGCAGCTCGAGATCCCGGCCTGGGCCGCGGCGCGCGTGCCGCAGCCCTCCGATGCGGGAGCGTGCTCGTGAATCGGTTCCGAAAGCAGGGCGAACCGCGCCCGGAGTGGCGCGCAGCCGCGTGGCGCCCGGCTTCGCCCTGCTTCCGTCACGGAGAGCCCGTCTCTCGCAACGGAAAGGGCGTCGCATGACACGCGCCGAACCGCTCGTGCTCGGCATCGAGACGAGCTGCGACGAGACCGGCATCGGCATCGTGCGCGGCCGGACTCTCCTGTCGAACACGATCGCGAGCTCGATGGACGAGCACGCCCGCTACGGCGGCGTCGTCCCTGAGGTCGCCGCGCGCGCGCACCTCGAGGCGCTGCAGCCCACCATCGAGGCGGCCGTCGCGGAGGCCGGCATCGCACTCGATGAGCTGGATGCCGTCGCCGTGACGAGCGGCCCCGGCCTCGCCGGCGCGCTCATGGTCGGCGTCGGGGCGGCGAAGGCGCTCGCCGTGAGCCTCGGCAAGCCGCTCTACGCGGTCAACCACCTCGTCGGCCACATCGCCGCTGACATCCTCACGGGGGACGAGGTCGAGTACCCGACGATCGCGCTCCTCGTCTCGGGCGGGCACACGTCGCTCCTGCTCGTCCGCGACCTGACGACCGACGTCGAGCTCCTCGGCGAGACGATGGACGACGCGGCCGGCGAGGCCTTCGATAAGATCGCCCGGATCCTCGGGCTGCCCTACCCCGGCGGCCCGGAGATCGACCGTGCGGCAGCGGCCGGCGACCCGAATGCGATCCGCTTCCCGCGCGGCCTCTCCCGCGCGTCGGACATGGCGGAGCACCGGTACGACTTCTCGTTCTCGGGGCTGAAGACCGCCGTCGCGCGCTGGGTCGAGCAGTCCTCGCTCACCCCGAGCGAGGGGGCGGGCGAGGCATCGCCGGAGACGGGCCCGGGCGCGCCAGGTGGCCCCAGCGCCGCCGACGTCGCCGCATCGTTCCGCGAGGCGGTCGTCGATGTTCTGGTGACGAAGGCGCTGGATGCCTGTGCCCGCCACGGCGTGCCACGACTGCTCTTGGGTGGTGGCGTCGTCGCCAATCGTCGTCTGCGCGAGGTCGCGCTCGAACGCGCCGCGGCCGCGGGCGTCACCGTGCGCATTCCGCCGCTCAGCCTCTGCACGGACAACGGCGCGATGATCGCCGCGCTCGCCGCCCAGCTCATCTCGACAGGACGCCGACCGTCGACCCTCGCCTTCGGGGCGGATTCGACGCTGCCCGTGACGGAGATCCAGATCTCCGAGGAGGCCCCGTGAGCGACCCTCGAGACCAAGACCGAAACGTCGCCGAACCCTCTGCGTCAGCGCCCGCGCCCGGTGCCAACGCGTCAGCCGAGTACCCGACCGCGCCGGCACCCGCGCCTGGAGCATCGCCCTCCCTCCCGCTCGGTGCGCCTTCGGACGATGTCACCGTCGCCGCATCGGCGGCGCTCCCGGGCGAGCACCGCGGCGGCTTCCAGCGCGAGTTGACAGCGCCCGTCCCGATCACGGCGACGGTCCACACAGAGTTCGCGTGGGCCGAGCCCCCGGCGCCTGCTCCCGCACCGACGCACCTCGGTTCGTGGGCACTGACGTTCGCCGTCGTGGGCCTCGCCGTGTCGTTCCTCGTCGGGTGGGGTTTCCTCATCGGCCTCGTGGGCCTGGTGCTCGCGATCCTGGCTCTCCGACGGCCGTGGGAGTCGCGGTCGATCGCGGTGTGGGCGCTGTGCCTGAGCGCTCTCTCGCTCGTCTACAGCGCCGGCTGGCTGTGGTGGGCGTCGACGCAGGGCCCGCTGTTCGGCTGAACGCCTGCCCGCTACACCCGGTCGGCGAGCAGTGTCGTGCGCGTGTTCCCGATGCGGGTGACGAACAGCGTCGCCGACTCCGCTCCGGAGAGCTTCAGCTTCGTCCGCAGGACGGCGGGGTCGAGGTCGACCCCGCGCTTCTTGATCTCGAGGGTCCCGATCCCGCGGTCACGGAGCGCCCGGCCCAGCGCCTTGACATCGTTGGGCAGCTGCTCGCGCACGCGGAAGCTGTGCACGAACGGGCTGGATGCCGGGGCATCCGACGTCAGGTACGCGATGCGCTGATCGAGCATCCCGGCGCCGATCGTGCGGGCGACCTCGCCGATGAGCCGCGCCCGGATGACGGCGCCCTCGGGTTCGTGCAGGTATGCGCCGAGGCCACGCACGGGCGCGTCGGGCGCATCGCCGGATGCCACGAGCTCCGCCGCCTGCCCGCCGCGGATGACGAGGGCCGCCCGTCGCACGCCGGGGCGCGCGAGGATGCCGGTCCACACGACGAGTTCGATCGTCGACCCGTCGACCGAGATCCACTGCGCCTCGGCGTCGTCGGGGATGAGCGAGCGGTCGAAGGCGGGCCCGAGCTTGATCCCGGCCGGCAGGCGCGCCGACAGGCCGAACACCCAGTCGAGCGGGGGTGACCAGTCGCCCGCACCGACCCGGGTCGTCTCGCCGTGGCCCGCGGTCCGCCGCGCGGGGTCGACCCACACGGCGTCGATCCCGGTGAGGTCGACGTCCTCGGCGCGGCCGCTGCGCACGGAGACGCTGTCCCCGAACGGTGCGAGGTTGTAGGCCGCGAGCGCCGCCGTGATCTCGTCGGCGTCGACAGCGAGCACGTCGAGTCCGATCCCGGCGAGCGCGAGCGCGTCGCCGCCGATCCCGCACCCGAGGTCGGCGACCCGGGTGATGCCGGCATCGCGGAAACGCCCGGCGTGGCGCGCCCCGACCTCGAGGCGGGTCGCCTGTTCGAGGCCGGCGCGGGTGAACAGCATGCGGTCGGCGAACGCCCCGAACTTCTGCCGCGCGCGGGTGCGCAGGCGTGCCTGGCCGACGACCGCCGAGACCAGCTGCGGGGAGTGACCGGCGGCGCGCAGGCATGAGACGGCGGATGCCACGGCATCCGTCGAATCGATCGCAGAGGCCTCGTCGACGAGTCGCAGCCCCTCGGGGGTGAGGAGGGCATCGAGTTCGGCGCGGTCCATGGAGCCAGCCTGCCACGGCCCGACGAATGACGCCGCACGTCACGCGAACTGGCACTCGCGTTGCACGAGTGCCAACCGCGCCCTAGACTTGCGTTAGCACTCCACCCTCGTGGGTGCTAACGAGTCTTTCAGTGACAAACGGCAGTACGCCCCGCAAGAAAGAGGTAGACCGTGTCGGTTTCCATCAAGCCGCTCGAGGACCGCATCGTCATCAAGCAGGTCGAGGCTGAGCAGGTCACGTCCAGTGGCCTCGTCATCCCCGACACCGCCAAGGAGAAGCCCCAGGAGGGCGAGGTCGTGGCGGTCGGCCCCGGCCGCATCGACGACAACGGCAACCGCGTGCCGCTCGACGTCGCCGTCGGCGACCGGGTGCTCTACAGCAAGTACGGCGGCACCGAGGTGAAGTTCGGCAGTGACGAGTACCTCGTCCTGTCGGCGCGCGACGTCCTGGCGGTCGTCGTCCGCTGAGCGAACGTCTCGCGAAGGCCCCTGGAGTTCTCCCAGGGGCCTTCGTCGTGCTGGCAGAAGATGAGCGAGGAACGGCAGGATGCCGCGGCCGTCGCGGCCCGCAACGAGTCATGACCGTTCTAGGCTTTGTCCCATGACACCCGACGAGACCGCCCGTGAGGAGCGCCTCGGCGGGATCTACGCCTTCGCCGCCTACTTCCTCTGGGGCTTCATGCCCCTCTACTTCCTGCTGCTCGCGCCGATCGGGCCGTGGGAGATCGTCGTCTGGCGCATCCTGTTCTCACTGCTGTTCTGCGCCATCCTGCTGACCGTCACCCGCACCTGGGGCAAGCTCCTCGCGATCCTCCGGGACAAGCGGCTGGTGTTCTGGACGATCATCGCGGGCCTGCTGATCTACGTGAACTGGCAGGTCTTCCTCATCGGCATCCTCACCGGGCACGTCATCGAGGGCAGCCTCGGCTACTTCATCAACCCCATCGTCACGGTGCTGCTGGGTGTCCTCGTGCTCGGCGAGAAGCTGCGCACCGCGCAGTGGGTCGCGATCGGGTTCGCGGCGCTCGCGGTCATCGTCATCATCGTCGCCTACGGGTCCTTCCCGTGGATCGCCCTGACCCTCGCGGCGAGCTTCGGCACCTACGGGCTGGTGAAGAAGCAGATCGGCCCCCGCGTCGACGCGATCAGCGGGCTGACCCTGGAGTCGCTGTGGCTCACCCCGATCGCGATCATCCAGCTCGTCGTCGTCGGCGCGACGACCGGCCTCGTCTGGGGCACGCAGGGCGCGTGGCACACCGCCCTCGTCCCGCTCGCGGGGGTCATCACCGCCGTGCCGCTGCTGCTGTTCGCGGCCGGCGCGCGGCGCGCGCCCCTCACCGTCATCGGCCTGCTGCAGTTCGTCGCCCCGATCCTGCAGTTCATCACTGGCGCGTGGATCATGCAGGAGCCCATGCCGCTGGAGCGCTGGATCGGGTTCGGGCTGGTGTGGATCGCCCTCATCGTGCTGAGCGCCGACTCGCTGATCTCGGCGCGGCGCACGCGCGCGGCATCCGACGTCGCCGATCTCGTCTGAGCCGGCCGGGAGCCCGCCGCGCGGCGGCGAGAGCCGTTATCGCACCGTGATCGTTTGGTTTCACACCGTTAACGGAACGCAACAATCCGGAAGCCGTTCCCCGCATAGGTTTGACCCACTGGGGCGCTCCCGAGCACCCCGCGTCACAGATAACAAGGAGCAACATGGGCGTTTTCACCCGTTCTCGCACCGCCAAAGTCCTGGGCGGCATCGCCTTGGTCAGCGCCGGTATGCTCGCGCTCTCCGGCTGTACCGGAAACGCGAGCACCAACCCCACGGAGTCCGCTGCCGCGGGCTTCGACTTCCCGATCGACTGCGACGCGGCCGAGCCCGCGGCGTACACGCCGACGTTCAACTCGACGTCGACCGGTCCCGGCACGGACCTCACGTACAAGATCGGCACGGCACTGCCCGTCACCGGCAACCTCGCCTTCCTTGGCCCGCCCGAGATCTCGGCGACCGATTTCGCCGCCAGCGAGGTCAACGCCGCCGCCAAGGGCGTCACGATCGACCTGATCCAGGGCGACTCCGGCGACACCGACAACAAGGCGTACGAGACCGAGATTCCGCGTCTGCTGGGCGAGGGCGCAACCGCGATCATCGGCGCAGCCTCCTCCGGCACCTCGCTGCAGTTCATCGACCAGGTCATCGCCGCGAACGCCATCCAGTTCTCGCCGGCGAACACCTCGGCCGCCTTCACGGGCTACGAGGACAACGGCCTCTACTGGCGCACCGCTCCCTCGGACGTGCTCCAGGGCGAGGTGCTCGGCAACCTGATCGCCGGCGACGGCAACGAGACCCTCGGCATGATCGTGCTCAACGACTCGTACGGCACCGGCCTTGCCTGCTTCACGAAGAAGGCGTTCGAGGCCGCGGGCGGCAACGTCGTCGCCGCGTCGCTGTACAACACGGGTGACACGAACTTCTCGGCGCAGGTCGAGGATGTCCTGGCTGCGAAGCCGGACGCGATCGCACTGATCACGTTCGAAGAGGTCAAGACGATCATCCCGGAGCTCGTGGGAGCGGACTTCCCCGCCGACAAGATGTACTTCGTCGACGGCAACCTGTCCAACTTCGGCGACGAGTTCGAGGACGGCACGCTGACGGGCGCTCAGGGCACCTACCCGGCGGTCGACCCCGACACCATCGCGACGTTCCGTGACTCGCTGCAGGCGTACTGGACGGGCAAGGGCAACGAGGCGCTCAAGGACTTCACCTACGCGCCGGAGTCGTACGACGCCGTGATCCTGCTCGCGCTCGCCGCGCTGGAGGCGGGCTCGACCGCCGGCCCGGACGTCGCCGCTCACCTGCAGCAGGTGTCGGGCGGCAGCGGTGACGGCACCAAGTGCACGACGTACGCGGAGTGCGCGGACATCATCATCGGAGGCGGCGTCGCCGACTACGACGGTGTGTCCGGCCCGATCACGTTCAACGAGGTCGGCGACCCGACCGAGGCGACGATCGGCATCTTCCAGTTCGACGACAAGAACAACAACAGCTTCGTCCGGATCGGCTGATTCGACAGAGCGCGGCGGGGCCCCGGTCTTCGGACCGGGGGCCCGCTTCTGTGTGCGCGTGCCTGGTGATGGCGCACCTCGGGTGGCACCTGGGCATGGGCGCGAGGCGCTCGACGTGCGCGGCGGCCACCGGAAGGCCGGCGGCCCCACGACGTGTGCGGGGGACGCCATAGGGGCCGCCATCCGGAGAGCAACACAGAAGAGGGGCCCGGATGCCAGGCATCCGGGCCCCTCTCGTGCGACGCGGGCTCAGGTGCCGAGCGTCCCGAGGTACAGCCCGATGACGTTGGGGTCGTTGAGCAGGTCGCGACCGGTGCCGGTGTAGGCGTCGCGGCCCTGATCGAGCACGTAGCCGCGGTCGCAGATCTGCAGGCAGCGGCGCGCGTTCTGCTCGACCATGATGGTCGTTACGCCGGCCTTGTTGATCTCCGAGACCCGCAGGAACGCCTCATCCTGACGCGACGGCGAGAGACCCGCCGACGGCTCGTCGAGCAGCAGCACGTGCGGATCCATCATGAGCGCGCGGCCCATGGCCACCATCTGGCGCTCACCGCCCGAGAGCGATCCCGCCCGCTGCTGCAGACGCTTGCCCAGGTCGGGGAAGATCGATGTCACGAACTCGACGCGCTCCGAGACCATCTTCGGGCGCTGGTACGCGCCCATCTGCAGGTTCTCGGCGATCGTGAGGCTCGGGAACACGTTGTTGGTCTGCGGCACGAACCCCACGCCCTTGGCGACGAGCTTGTTCGCGCGCAGGCCCGTGATGTCCTCGCCGTTCAGCACGACCGAGCCCGAGCGGATCTTGACCTGCCCGAAGATGGCCTTCAGCATGGTCGACTTCCCGGCGCCGTTGGGCCCGATGATGCCGATGAGCTCGCCCTTGGCGGCGGTCAGGTTCGCGCCATTGAGGATGTTGACACCGGGCAGGTAGCCGGCGACCACGTTGTCGAGGGTGACGACGTTCTCGGCGGTGGGAGCGGGGGACTGCGGCGCGGCCGCCGCTGTGGTGTCGGTCACTTCTGATCCTCCGTCGGTTCGGCGACACGCTCGGCATCCGCCGCGATCGCCTGGTCGAGCTCCTGCGCCGTCTCGACGAGCTCCTGCGCGTCGGCGGGCAGCTCGCCCGCGTATCGGCCGGTCACGACGCCGAGGTCGACGTCCTGGTGGGCCCCGAGATAGGCGTCGATCACGGCGGGGTCCTTCATCACGGCATCCGGCGGACCTTCGGCGACCACCTTGCCCTCGGCCATCACGACGACCCAGTCGGCGATGTGGCGCACCATGTGCATGTCGTGCTCGACGAACAGCACCGTCATGCCGAGGTCTTTGAGGTCGAGGATGTGATCCAGCAACGACTGCGTGAGCGCGGGGTTGACGCCCGCCATCGGCTCGTCGAGCATGACGAGCGTCGGATCGCTCATGAGCGCGCGCGCCATCTCGAGGAGCTTGCGCTGGCCGCCCGAGAGCGACGCGGCGAAGTCCTTCTCCTTGGCATCCAGCTTGAAGCGGGTCAGCAGCTCGCGCGCCTTCGCCTCGTACTCCTTCTCCTGGCGGCGCCAGAGGAACGGCAGAATGCCGGCCCAGATGTGCTCGCCGGTCTGCTTCGGCGCACCGAGCTTCATGTTCTCGAGCACCGTCAGCAGGCCCAGCGACTTCGTCAGCTGGAACGTGCGCACCTGCCCCATCCGCGCCGCCTTGAACGCGGGGATGCCGGCGAGGTTCGTGCCGTCGAACGACCAGCTGCCCGTGTTGGGCTTGTCGAAGCCGGTCAGCAGGTTGAACAGCGTGGTCTTGCCGGCGCCGTTCGGGCCGATCAGCGCCGTGATCGCGCCGCGCGGAATCTCCAGGTGCTCCACGTCGACGGCGGTGAGACCGCCGAACACGCGGGTGACGCCGTCGGCGACGATGATCGGGTCGACCTTCTCGACACCGGGGCGCGGTTCTCCTTTGTGGAGCCCCGTGGTCTTGGGGCGGGGGGTCGGGGGCGCGACGTCAGCGGACAAAGGTCAGCTCCTTCTTGCTTCCGAGGATGCCCTGCGGGCGGAAGATCACGAGCAGCATCAGCGCGACGCCGACTAGCACGAACACGAGCATCTGGCTCTGCTCGGCGCTCAGGAACGGCAACCACCCGATCTGCACGAGCGCGGGCAGCAGGTTCGACAGGAACGCACGCACCATCCAGAAGAGCACGGCGCCGAGCACGGGACCGAAGATCGTCGCCGCGCCGCCCAGCAGCAGCGCCGTCCAGACGAAGAACGTCTGCGACGTGACGTACACGTTCGGGTTCACGTTCGTGCCCATCGCGGTGATGATGCCACCGGCCGCGATGATCACGCCGCCCACGATGAGAGCCTGCATCTTGAACGCGAACACGTTCTTGCCGAGCGAGCGCACGGCATCCTCGTCTTCGCGGATGCCGCGGATGACGCGGCCCCACGGGCTACGCATCAGCAGCCAGACCACGAGCACGGCGATCGCGATCGTGACGACGCCGACGATGATCACCCACCACTGGTCGGACTGGTAGGTCCACGGCCCGAAGCCCCAGCGTCCCGGCGGAAGGGGATTGGATGCCCGGAAGTCGCGCTGGAACCCGGAGAGGCCGTCGGCCGAGCCGGTCCACGCGCGGAACGATGAGGTGAGGAACAGCAGGCGGAGCACCTCGGCGGCCGCGATCGTGACGATCGCGAGGTAGTCGCCGCGCAGGCGGAGCGTCGGGATGCCCAGGACGATCGCGAACAGCACGGCGCCGAGCAGGCCGATCAGCACCGCCGTCGGCCAGGGCAGGCCGAAGGTGAGGATCGAGATCGCGAAACCGTAGGCACCGATCGCCATGAAGCCCGCGACGCCCATGTTGAGCAGGCCCGCGAAGCCGAAGTGCACCGACAGGCCGATCGCCGCCAGTGCGTACCCGAGGGTCGCCGGGGCGAGGATCTGCGCGAACGTGTTGTTGAGAATCTGCAGCCAGTTCATGATGTGCCTAACCGATCCGTTCTCGGCGCCCGAGGATTCCCTGTGGGCGGAACAGGAGGATGACGATCAGCACGACGAGCGCGCCGACGTACTTCAAGTCGGACGGGATCCACAGTGTCGACACTTCGACGAGCAGTCCCACGATGATCGAGCCGATCAGGGCGCCGAACGCCGTGCCGAGCCCGCCGAGGGTCACCGCGGCGAAGATCAGCAGCAGGATGCTCGTGCCCATGTCCCACTTGATGCCCGGGCGGAAGTAGGCCCACAGCACACCGGACAGACCCGCCAGGCCCGCTGCCACCACCCACACGATCCGGACGACCCCGTCGACGTCGATGCCGCTCGCGGCGGCCAGCGACGGGTTGTCCGAGACGGCGCGGGTCGCGCGGCCGATCCGCGTGCGCATGAGCCACCACGCGAACGCGCCGATCACGACGATCGATATCCCCATGCTGATGAGGTCGGTCACTGACAGGCGGATCGGGCCGAGCCCGGGAATGGTCTGCGTGACCGCGCCGGGCAGCTGCTCCGTGCCGCCGCCGACGAACATCTGGTAAACGTAGCGCAGCGCGAGCGACAGACCGATCGAGACGATCATGAGCTGCACCGTGCCCAGGCCCTTGCGGCGCAGTGGCCGCCACAACCCGGCATCCATCGCGTAGCCGAACCCCGCGGAGAGGATCACCGCCAGCGGGATCGCGAGCCAGATCGACCAGCCCACCCCCGTCGAGAACAGCAGCGCCATCAGCGCGCCGAACGTCACCATCTCGCCGTGCGCGAAGTTCGACAGGCCGGTCGTGCCGAACACGAGCGACAGGCCGATCGCGGCGAGGGCGAGCATGAGGCCGAAGTTGAGTCCGTTGACGGCCCGCGAGAGGAACTGATCCCAGAAGCTCGTGGTCTGCCGCTCCGCGGCCACGAGGGTGAAGTTCTTCGTGATCGAGCTGCCGGCGCCGAAAGTCGCCTCCTGCGTGAACGCGAAGCCCTCGGGCGCCTCGACCCCGCTCGGCAGGCTCGCCTTGTCGAGCTCGAGCGTCCAGACGGGCTCCTTGTCGGGAACCCCGATGCTCGCGCGTCCCGCGGCATCCGTCGTCCCCTCGCCTTCGAAGCCGCCGCCGCTGACGGTGATGGTGGCACCCTCGACCGCCTCGCCGCCGGAGCGGACGTTCACGACGATCGTGTACGGCAGGTCGGCGCCGTCGTCTTGATCGTCGTTCGACGAGGCAGAGGCGATGCCGGGGGTGCTCAGCAGCAGTGCCGCCGCGGCGAGCAGCGCCCCCAGGAAGAGCACGAACCACCTGAGTGGATTCCGCGCGGTGACGCTCGTGGGTCTCAAAGGATCCTCCAGTCAGGGCGCATCGTTCGGGTGATGCGGTCGCATCGACGTTGATCAACGACGGTACGAGCGTAATGTGTCGGGATTGTTTCACCTACAGACCTTGTTCGGTGTGGCGTGGCGTGGCATAGGCGCGCACCGCGGGGGAATGCCGCGCCGTGCGCGCGACTTACAATCGATACACGCGCGCGCGAGGCATCGGAGGACCTGTGGAGCACAACGACCCGTTCGGTTTCGTCGGACTGACCTATGACGACGTGCTGCTCCTGCCGGGCCACACCGACGTCATCCCCTCCGAAGCCGATACGAGTTCGCGCGTCACGCGCCGCATCACGGTGGCGACGCCGCTGCTGTCGGCCGCGATGGACACCGTGAGCGAGGCCCGCATGGCGATCGCCATGGCCCGGGAGGGCGGCCTCGGCATCCTGCATCGCAATCTCGCCATCGCCGAGCAGGCCGCCATGGTCGACCAGGTCAAGCGCAGCGAGTCGGGCATGATCACCGACCCCATCACGACGACGCCCGACGCCACGATCGACGAGGTCGACGCCCTCTGCGGGCAGTACCGCATCTCGGGGCTCCCGGTCGTCGACGAGGACGGGCGCCTGGTCGGCATCATCACCAACCGCGACATGCGGTTCGTCTCGGGCTTCGAGCGCCAGACGACGAAGGTCCGCGACGTCATGACGAGCGACGGCCTCGTCACCGGACGGGTCGGCATCGGGGCGAACGAGGTCATCGCGCTGTTCGCGCAGCACCGCGTCGAGAAGCTGCCCCTCATCGACGACGACGGCAAGCTCGCCGGCCTCATCACGATCAAGGACTTCGACAAGAGCGAGAAGTATCCGCTCGCCACGAAGGACGACCAGGGGCGCCTGCGCGTGGGCGCGGCGATCGGCTTCTTCGGCGACGCGTGGGAGCGCGCCGAGGCCCTCCGCGACGCCGGTGTCGACGTCATCGTCGTCGACACCGCGAACGGCCAGTCACAGGGCGTCATCGACATGGTGCGCCGGCTCAAGGGCGACGCGTCGTTCGCGCACATCGACGTCATCGGCGGCAACGTCGCGACCCGGGAAGGCGCGCAGGCGCTCATCGAGGCCGGGGTGGATGCCGTGAAGGTCGGCGTCGGACCGGGCTCGATCTGCACGACCCGCATCGTCGCGGGCGTCGGGGTTCCCCAGGTGACGGCGATCTGGGAGGCCTACCAGGCCGCGCGCGAGGCCGGCATCCCGGTCATCGCCGACGGCGGCCTGCAGTACTCCGGCGACATCGCCAAGGCGCTCGTCGCCGGCGCCGACACCGTCATGCTCGGCTCGCTCCTCGCCGGCACCGACGAGTCGCCGGGCGAGATCGTCTTCCAGGGCGGCAAGCAGTTCAAGCTCTACCGCGGCATGGGCTCGCTCGGCGCGATGCAGACCCGCGGCAAGAAGACGTCGTACTCCAAGGACCGCTACTTCCAGGCCGACATCCCCTCGGACGACAAGCTCATCCCCGAGGGCATCGAGGGGCAGGTCGCCTACCGCGGCCCGGTCTCGGCCGTCGCCTACCAGCTCGTCGGAGGGCTCCGGCAGTCGATGTTCTACGTCGGCGCCCGCACGATCGAGGAGCTGAAGGCCCGTGGCAAGTTCGTGCGGATCACCGCGGCGGGCCTCAAGGAGAGCCACCCGCACGACGTGCAGATCGTCGTCGAGGCCCCCAACTACAAACGCTGAGCCCGGGCGCCGACGCCGGGGGCGAACTTGAATCCCTGGCCGGAGAATCCCGCGCCGACGACCACCCGGCCCACTCGGTCGAGCACGAACGCCTCGTCGGGGGTCGTCGTGTAGGTGCACGAGATCGGCACGGCGGTGTCGGGGTCGAGGCCCGGGAACCACTGCCGGACGTACTCCCGCAGCTCGCGCTGGAACACCGGCCGGTGCGGCCTGGCATCGGGGTCGATCTCGTCGCCGATGCCGTGAAATCCGACCTTGACGCCTTCGCCCGGGGTCGGCATGCCGTAGACGTTCGCCGGCTGCGACCCCGGCGCGACGAAGTGGTTGAACGACGGCCAGGGCCCCGGCATCCGCGGGGCGAAGTGGGCGGGGGTCTCCTCCGTGACGCGCAGGGGCGGCAGGCCGAGGCCCGCGCCGCCGAGCAGCTTCTCGGTCCACGCGCCCACCGTCACGATGGCGACGTCGACGCGGTGGGTCCCGGCATCCGTCACGACGTCCACCCCGTCGGAGTCGGGCTCGATGGCGCGGACCGGCGTGTGCCAGCGGACCTCGCCGCCGGCGGCGACGACGCGCCGCTCCAGCTCGCGCAGCGCCGCGGCGGCCCGCGCCACGCCGGCGTCGGGGGAGTGCAGCACTGTGTCCTCGAAGCGCATGCCGGGCCATCGACGGGCGGCGTCGGCGCCGGAGATCACCTCGGCCGGGATGCCCCGGGCGTCCAGCCGCCGCGCGATCTCCTCGAGCCCGACGGCGTGGGCGCTGCCGAGGGCGGCGCCGGAGCCGTGCGAGACGAGGCCGTGGCGTCGCAGCAGCGGCTCGCCCTCGACGACGCCCAGTGCATCCCAGCCCTCGCGGGCGCGTGTGAGCAGGTCGAGGTAGTGCTCCTCGGCGTAGGCGTTGTTGAAGTTGCGCGTCTCGCCGTGCGACGCACCCTCGTGGTGGCCGCGCGCGAAGCGCTCCACGACGATCGGCTGCTCGCCGCGGCGCGCCAGCTGCCACGCCGTCGCGAGCCCCATCACCCCACCGCCGACGACCACGATCCGCATGACACCATCCTGCCGCGGGTGCGCGCCGCCCGCGCGGCCCGTCGGACAGGGGAGGGATGCCGGGGCGCGCGCGGCGACGGCGGGTAGGCTGGCAGGGTGAGCATGGAGATCGAGCTCGGCCGCGCCAAGCGCGCCCGCCGCGCGTATGCGTTCGACGACATCGCGGTCGTGCCCTCGCGGCGCACCCGCAACCCCGAGGACGTCTCCACGGCCTGGTCGATCGACGCCTTCGGGTTCGAGATCCCCGTGCTGGGCGCCCCGATGGACTCCGTCATGAGCCCCACGACGGCGATCATGCTCGGCCAACTGGGCGGCCTCGGCGTGCTCGACCTCGAGGGCGTGTGGACGCGCTACGAGGACCCCGAGCCGCTGCTCGCCGAGATCGCGGGCCTTCCCGCCGACCAGGCGACCCGCCGGATGCAGGAGCTCTACGCCGAGCCCATCAAGCCCGAGCTCGTCTCGCGGCGCCTCGCGGAGATCCGCGCGGGTGGCGTCACCGTCGCGGGCGCGCTCACCCCGCAGCGGACGCAGGAGCTGTACGAGACCGTCGTCGCGGCCGGCGTCGACCTGTTCGTCATCCGCGGCACGACCGTGTCGGCCGAGCACGTCTCGAGCGACGCGGCACCGCTGAACCTCAAGAAGTTCATCTACGACCTCGACGTGCCCGTCATCGTCGGCGGGGCATCCACCTACACGGCGGCGCTGCACCTCATGCGCACGGGCGCGGCGGGTGTGCTCGTCGGCTTCGGTGGGGGAGCGGCCTCGACCACCCGCGCCACGCTCGGCGTGCACGCGCCGATGGCGACGGCGGTCGCCGACGTCGCCGGCGCGCGCCGCGACTACCTGGACGAGTCGGGCGGCCGCTACGTGCACGTCATCGCCGACGGGGGCGTCGGCACGTCCGGCGACATCGTGAAGGCCCTCGCGATGGGCGCGGATGCCGTCATGCTCGGCGTCGCGCTCGCGCGCGCGACCGATGCGCCCGGCCGTGGATTCCACTGGGGTCCCGAGGCGCACCACCCCAAGCTGCCGCGGGGTCGCCGCGTCGAGGTCGGCCAGGTCGCCCCCCTCGAGGAGATCCTGTACGGCCCGGCGCCCGTCGCCGACGGCACCGCCAACCTCATCGGCGCACTCCGCAAGTCGATGGCCACGACCGGATATTCCGACCTCAAGGAGTTCCAGCGCGTCGAGGTCGTCGTCGCGCCGTACTCCGCGAACTGATGTGGATGCCCGGTCGTTGAGCGAGAAGCCGGTGGCGGCGCGCCCGCCCGAGCGCGGCGAGGTGTTCCCGCCCACGCTGCGCGAGGTCATGCTGCGGCCGTGGTGGCTCGGGATGCTGGCGTTCGCCCTGCTGGTCGCGGCGGTGTTCGCGTGGCTCGGGCAGTGGCAGCTGGGGCGCGCGATCGACACGAATCCCCCGCCTCCCGGCGCGACCGAGCAGGTGCGACCGCTCGCCGACGTCGTGGCGCCCGGTGCCTACCTGCCGGAGCCGCTCGTGGGGCAGCGGGTCGAGGCGACCGGCACCTTCGTGCCGGGGGACTTCCTCGTCGTCTCGTCGCGCTACAACGCCGGCGTCGCCGGGTATTGGGTGACCGGTCAGCTGCGGCTGGACGCGACCGCGCCCACCTCGCTCGCGGTGGCACTCGGCTGGGCCGCCGATCGCGAGAGCGCGGATGCCGCGGCATCCGCTCTCAACGACGCCCCCGCCGACGCGGTGACGCTCGTCGGCCGGCTCATCGCCGACGAGGGACCGGCGGCCCCGCCGCGCGAGGGCCCCGCGACCGAGATGACGCGGATGTCGCCGGCGGCCCTCCTCGGCTGGTGGCACGACGTCGACGAGCTGAACGTGTACCGGCCCTACCTCGTCGCCGACGCGGGGGAGACCCTGCCCGACGGGCTCGTCGCGATCGATTCGCCCGCGCCCGAGGAGGGCTCCGGCGTCAACTGGCTGAACGTGTTCTACGCGGCGGAGTGGGCGATCTTCGCGGGCTTCGCGTTCTACATGTGGTACCGCCTGGCCCGCGACGCGTGGGAGAAGGAGGTCGAGGCGCTCGAGGAGGCTGCGGCCGGAGCGGGGCCCCCCGGCGACTAGACTGGAGGGCATGCCTCAGCCCAAACTCGCCACGTTTCCGGCGATCCGAGGGGCGCTGAAGTTCTACCAGATCGCGTCGGTGATCACCGGTGTCATGCTGCTGTCGCTGTGCGCCGAGATGATCGTGAAGTACGGCTTCCACTACGAGCTGTTCCTCGGCGGATCCGGCGGCTTCCTCTGGTTCGCGCCGGTCGACGCCTTCGGCGAGTCCACCGGCGACGGGGTGAACCTGTCGCTCGGCATCCTCATCGCGCACGGCTGGTTCTACGTCGTGTACCTCTTCGCGTGCTTCCGCGTGTGGAGCCTCATGCGCTGGGGCTTCGTCCGCTTCGTGACGCTCGCGCTCGGCGGCATCGTGCCGCTGCTGTCGTTTTTCATGGAGGCGCGCGTGGGCCGCGAGGTGAAGGCGTACCTCGCCGAGCGTGAGGCCTCCGAGGCGGCTGCGGCCGCATCCGCACCTCCGGTTCCCGAGTCTGTCGACGGAGCCGCCCCGGCATCCACCACGGAAGGCACCCGGTGACCGCTCAGACCGAGACCGCCCAGCGTCCCGTCCTCGTCGTCGACTTCGGCGCGCAGTATGCGCAGCTGATCGCGCGGCGCGTGCGTGAGGCGGGCGTGTACAGCGAGCTCGTCCCGCACACCGTGACGGCCGCCGAGGTCGAGGCCCGCAATCCGGTCGCGCTCATCCTCTCCGGCGGGCCGTCGTCGGTGTACGAGCCCGGTGCGCCCGCACTCGACCCCGGTGTGCTGCAGCTCGGCATCCCCACGCTCGGCATCTGCTACGGCTTCCAGGTGATGGCCCAGCAGCTCGGCGGCGAGGTCGCGAACACGGGCCTGCGCGAATACGGCGCGACGGATGCCGTGATCGCGAACGACGGCGGCGTCCTTCTCGGCGGCCAGCCCGCGCAGCAGAACGTCTGGATGAGCCACGGCGACCAGGTCGCCCGCGCCCCCGAAGGGTTCGATGTGCTCGCCTCCACGGCCGCCACCCCCGTCGCCGCCTTCGGCAACGCGGAGAAGTGCTTCTACGGCGTGCAGTGGCACCCCGAGGTCAAGCACTCCGACCACGGCCAGGAGGTCCTGCAGAACTTCCTGCACAAGGCCGCGGGGCTCGCCTCGGACTGGAACAGCGGCAACGTCATCGCCGAGCAGGTCGCGCGCATCCGCGAGCAGGTCGGCACGGGCCGCGTGCTGTCGGCGCTGTCGGGCGGCGTCGACTCCGCCGTCTCGACCGCACTCGTGCACGAGGCGGTCGGCGACCAGCTCGTCGCCGTGTTCATCGACCACGGGCTCCTGCGCAAGGGCGAGCGCGAGCAGGTGGAGAACGATTACGTGGCCTCCACGGGTGTGCGCCTCATCACCGTCGACGCGCGCGAGACGTTCCTGACCGCGCTCGCCGGTGTCAGCGACCCGGAGCAGAAGCGCAAGATCATCGGGCGCGAGTTCATCCGCGCGTTCGAGAAGGTGCAGCAGGAGCTCCTGGCGGAGGCGGAAGCCGAGGGCGACCCGATCCGGTTCCTCGTGCAGGGGACGCTGTACCCCGACGTCGTCGAGTCCGGCGGCGGTGCGGGCACGGCGAACATCAAGAGCCACCACAACGTGGGCGGCCTGCCGGAGGACCTGCAGTTCGAACTCGTCGAGCCGCTGCGGACGCTGTTCAAGGACGAGGTCCGCGCGATCGGACGCGAGCTGGGACTGCCCGCCGAGATCGTCGGGCGCCAGCCGTTTCCGGGGCCCGGCCTCGGCATCCGGATCGTGGGTGAGGTCACCGCTGACCGCCTCGAGATCCTGCGTGACGCCGACGCCATCGCCCGCGAGGAGCTGACGCGCGCGGGGCTGGACGGCGAGATCTGGCAGTGCCCCGTCGTGCTGCTCGCCGATGTCCGCTCGGTCGGCGTCCAGGGCGACGGCCGCACGTACGGGCATCCGATCGTGCTGCGCCCGGTCTCCAGCGAAGACGCGATGACGGGCGACTGGACGCGCCTGCCCTACGACGTGCTCTCGAAGATCTCGAACCGCATCACCAACGAGGTGCGTGAGGTCAACCGGGTCGTGCTCGACGTGACGTCGAAGCCCCCCGGGACCATCGAGTGGGAGTGACCTCCGCGAGAGGATGACCGGATGCCGGGGCGCGCGCCCCGGCATCCGTCGTCCCGGGGACGCTGCGGGGACGGCGAAGGCCCGCCCGGCGGAGCCGGACGGGCCTCCTCTCGTCGCGTCAGCGCGCGAAGCGCAGCGTGACGATCTCGAACGGCCGAAGATCGAGGTCGACGTGCGCGACGCCGTCCCCCACGGCGGTCACCGCACGCGCCTCACGGGCACGCTCGAGCAGGTCGGTCTCGATCACCGAGACCGCGTCGAAGTCCGGCGTGAGGCGACCGGACGTTCGCGCTCCGAGTGCTTCGTATAGGCGGACCACGACGTCTCCGCTCCCATCCTCGGCGAGCTTGACCGCTTCGACGACGATCCCATCGGCGTCGACCAGCAGCAGCGGTGAGACCTCGTGGGCGGCCGCGTCGACGACGCGCTCGGGGAGATTGATCCGATAGCCCTCAGCCACTGCCGCCGGCACATCGGCGCCGACGACGAGTCCCACGCGCAGACGGTGCGACCCCTCGTCCTGCGTCGGATCGGGGAAGAGTGCGGAGCGGATCAACGACAGCCTCACGGTGCTCACCGTGCCTCGGCCGTCGGGTCGATCGGCGCGGGTGACGTCGTGACCGTACGTCGAGTCGTTCACCACAGCGACGCCGAACCCCGGCTCGGCCACCCGCACCCACCGGTGTGCGACGGTCTCGAACCGCGCCGCATCCCAGGACGTGTTGGTGTGCGTGGGTCGCTCGATATGACCGAACTGGATCTCCGACGTCGCCGAGTCGGTGTGCACGTCGATGGGGAAGGCGAGCTTCAACAGCTTCTGCCTCTCGTGCCAGTCGAGGTCGATGTCGAAGGAGACGACGCGCGACCCGGTCTCGAGTGCGATGCGCTCGGTGACGCGCGACGATCCGAACGTGCGGACGATCCGCAGGCCATCGGCATCCGCGTCGACCGATTCCGCGTCGACGAGATCGACGACACTGTCGCGGTAGTGCACGTCGATGTCCCAGGCATCCCACTGCGTGGGAGTGTCCCGGTGCAGCTGCAACAGTCCCGCCGCCTGCCCCGGGGCGATCGCCTCGCGACCGGTGGCGAGGTCGACAGCCGACGTGATCAGACCGCGCGCGTCGACACGTACGCGCAGGATGCCATTGTCGAGCACCCATCCGTCGTCTTCTTGCACGGGGATGACGTGCGACGCACCGGTCGTGCGGGCGGCCGCCCCGAGCGCCGGCACCCCCCCTCGTGCGTGCGGTGCGGCGTTGGCGCGGAGGGAGAGGGCGCCATCGCCGGCGAGCGCGCGCAGACTCGTCGCGATGATGTCTTCGAGCTCCCGGGCAACCGCGGCGTAGTTGCGCTCGGCATCGTGGTAGACCCAGGCGATCGACGAGCCCGGAAGGATGTCGTGGAACTGCTGCAGCAGCACCGTCTCCCACGCCCGACGCAGCCGATCCGTCGGGTATTCCGCGCCGGCGCGGACGGCGGCGGTCGTCGCCCACAGCTCCGCTTCACGCAGCAGATGCTCGCTGCGACGGTTGCCCTGCTTCGTCGCGAGTTGGCTCGTGTATGTCCCGCGGTGGAACTCCAGGTAGAGCTCGCCCGACCACACCTCCGGCTGCGGGTACTCGGCCTCGGCGGTTTCGAAGAAGAGTCGAGGAGAGCTGTGTCGCACGCGGGGGGATCCCTCGAGAGAGGCCGTCCGTGAGATCGCCTGTGCCATCTCCCGAGTGGGCCCGCCGCCGCCGTCGCCGTAACCGTAAGGGAGGAGCGACACGCTCGCGCGTGCCTTGTCGGCGAAGTTGTGCTCGGCATGGGCGAGCTCTCGCGCTGAGACGACCGAGTTGTAGGTGTCGACCGGCGGGAAGTGTGTGAACAGCCGCGTGCCGTCGATGCCCTCCCATCGGAAGGTGTGGTGCGGCATGCGGTTGGTCTCGTTCCACGACGTCTTCTGTGTGAGGAACCAGCGGGAGCCTGCGGCGGCGGCGATCTGCGGCAGCGCGCCCGAGTAGCCGAACGAGTCCGGAAGCCACACCTCTTCGGTGTCGATGCCGAATTCGCGCAGGAAGAATCCCTTCCCGGCGACGAACTGCCGCGCCAGCGCCTCGCTGCCGGGGAGGTTGGTGTCGGACTCGACCCACATGCTTCCGACGGGGACGAACCTGCCTTCCGCCACTCGCTGGGCGATCCGCGCGTAGAGATCCGGGTAGGTCTCCTTGATCCAGGCGTACTGCTGGGCAGAGGATGCCGCGAACACGACGTCGGGGTCCTCATCCATGAGCGAGAGGACGTTGGAGAACGTGCGGGCGACCTTTCGCACCGTCTCGCGAACCGGCCAGAGCCACGCGGAGTCGATGTGCGCGTGCCCCACGGCGTGCAGCGTGTGCGCGCTTCCCACGGCGGGACGTGCCAGCAGCGGCGCGAGAATCGCCCGGCCCGCGGTCGCCGTCCCGGCGACGTCGTCCGGATCGACGGTGTCGATCATCCGCTCGAGCCCGAAGAGGATCTCGGCGCGGCGCGGAGAGCGCGGGTCGACCTCGTCGGCGAGCCCGCGCAGCGCCACGGTGTCGGCGACGAGCGCCGTGACCTCGAGATCGCGCAGGCGGAGGTCGATGTGGCGGAGGCGGTAGATCGGGCCGGGCCCGGCGGTCGCCTTGTCGCCGAGCGGGGTCGGGGCGAAGTCGAAGAGGCTGCCGACATCGGGGTTCGACGCCGCCTCGATGAAGACATTCACGTCACCGGCGGGGCTCACCGCTTCGATGACCGCATTGTTCAGCGGTGCGATCCCGCGCAGGGGGCGCCCCGACGTCGTCCACACCATCCCCTCGCACTGGAAGCCAGGCTGCCCGAGAGTGAATCCGAGGTCGGCCACCAGTTCGGCGCGCGTTCCTGCCGGAAGCCCGTCGACTGAGAGCCATTCGTCGGGGATGGCTCCCCGCACACGGAACCACGTGGTACCCCAGGGGCTGCCCCACTGCTCGCCTGCGGCGATCGGTGTGTAGGTTGCGGCCGCCGCTTCTCCGAAGGGCACCGGCTCATCGGGTGCATCCCAGAAGGCGAGGTCGAGCGGCGTGGAGGTGCGGTAGATCGCGGGCGCGAGGCGCTCTCGCAGAAAGCGATCGACGCGGAGTTCGGCGAGTCGAGAACGGTCGTGCATGGTGTGGAGCCTTTCGAGGAGTCAGCCTTTGACCGAGCCGGCGAGCGCGAACGCACCGCCGGAAAGCCTCTGGACGAGGACGTAGAGGAGGATCATCGGGGTCGCGTAGAGGACGGAATAGGCGGCGAGCTGCCCGTAGGCGATCGATCCGTACTGTCCGAAGAAGTTGAAGATGGATACCGCCGCGGGAAACTTCGAGGCGGTGAACAGCAGCACGAAGGGCACGAAGAAGTTCCCCCACGCCGTTGTGAAGACGAAGATGAACACCACTCCGATCCCCGGCCGCATCAGCGGCAGCACGACGCGGGCGAGCGCCGTCATCGACGTCGCTCCGTCGACCCAGGCGGCCTCCTCGAGCGAGATCGGCACCGAGTCCATGAAGTTCTTCAGCATCCAGATCGCCATGGGCAGCGACGTCGCCGCCATGAAGAGGATGACTCCCCAGACCGAATCGAGGAGCTTCATCGACACGAAGAGGGTATAGACCGGCACCATCATCGCGGTGATCGGCAACCCGGTTCCGAAGAGGATCGCGTACATGAACGATCGCTGGAACCGGAGGCGGTAGCGTGACAGCGGGTACGCGGCGAGGATGCCGACGATCACCGTGATGAGCGCCGTGCCGAGCGAGATGAGGATCGAGTTGAGGAGCGGCTGCCATGTCAGCTCCGACGTCATCACCTTCGTGTAGTTGTCCACCGTCCACGTCTCGGGGACCGCCATCGAGGTCGTCGCGTTCGCGTTGAACGAGGCGAAGGCGATCCACAGGAGCGGGATGAGGAACATCATCCCGATCGCGGCGAGGATGATGGAGGAGAGCACCGTCTGAGTGCGGCGGCGCGGGGCGGCCACGCTGATCGGGCGAGCGACAGACATCTCAGTCCACCTCCGGCTTCAGAATCTTGATGTACGCGATCGAGAACACCGCTCCGATGAGGAGGGTGACGACGGCGATCGCGGTGCCATAGCCGACCTGCGCGAACTTGAACGCCTCCTGGTAGGCGAGGACCGGCAGAGTGGAGGACTGGATGCCGGGGCCACCACCGGTCATCACCCAGATGAGGGTGAACACGCCGAGGGTTTGCAGCGTCGTGAGCAGCAGGTTCGTCGAGATCGACCGGCGGATGAATGGCAGCGTCACACGCGTGAAGCGCCGCCAGGCGTTGGCTCCGTCGATCTCTGCCGCCTCGGTCAGCTCGGGCGGCACTTCGGCGAGTGCCGCGTTGTACACCATCATCGAGAACGCCGTGCCCCGCCAGATGTTGGCGAGGATGACGGCGAGCATGGGGAAGTAGTAGAGCCAGGCGGTGCCGCCGAGGCCGACCCAGCCGAGCATCACGTTGAGGGTGCCGTCCTTCGAGAAGAAGGCGTAGAGGGCGAATGCCGCGACGATCTCCGGCAGCACCCAGGCGAGCACGACGAGGCCCCCGACGATCGAACGCAGCGGCTTCACCGCCGAGCGCAGCAGGACGGCCAGCAGCATGCCGAGCACGTTCTGTCCGATGACGGCGGACGCCAGTACGAAGACGACGGTGAGCCAGAGCGACATCCAGAAGTCGGGTGAGGTGAACAGCTCCGCGTAGTTGTCGAGTCCGATGAACTGCGGGTTCGCGGCGCGCGGCCCGGTCATCGATCTGTTGGTCAGTGACCCGTAGAGCGCGTAGGCGATCGGTCCGGCCATGAAAGCCAGCAGGAGCAGGATCGCGGGGAGGAGCGGGAGGATGCGGGCGAGGCGACTGCCGCGCCGCGGCCGGGGGGAACTCCCCCGGCCGCGCGCGACGTCGCCGGTGGCGACGACGGTCATCTGCGGATCAGCCGGCCTGCGTGTTCTCCTCGCCGACGATGCCGACGAGTGCCTGGTCGTACTGCGCCTGGGCATCCTTCGGCGCGGCCTGCCCGGTGAACACCGACTCGGTCGCGACGGGGATGTTCGACGAGATCTGCGAGTAGTCCGGCGTCGCGGGGCGGAAGTGCGTGTACTTCACGAGTGACGAGAAGAACTCGAACGATGGGTTGTAGTCCAGGTACTCCTGGTTCTCGGCGACATCGGAGCGTACGGCGATCTGGCCGGCCTTCTGGTGGTACATCAGGGCGTTCTCAGGGGTGAGCGCCTGCGTGATGAAGTCGAAGGCGGTGTCGGGATCGTCGGCGTTCGCACCGAGGGCGAGGGTCCAACCGCCCGACATCGAGGTGAACCCGTCGCCGCCGCCGTCCTGCGTGGGCATGGCGGCGAACCCGATCGAGTCTTCCCACTCGGGCCAGGCGTTGTCGCCGGCGATCCAGTTGCTCGGGAGCCACGAACCGTCCAGCGCGATGGCGATCTTGCCCTGGGGCAGCAGCTCGTTGCCGACCTTCGCCCCCCATGTCGCATCCAGCGCGTCGGCGGGGTCGGGGCCGAGGCCCTCGTCGGCGACCGTCTTGTAGAAGGAGAGGGAGTCGAGGAAGCCCTCGGATCCCGTGACCCACTTGTTGCTGGACGTGTCGAGCAGTTCATCGCCGGTGCCGTAGAGGAGCATCTCGAACCCCTGCATCGAGGTCGCCTCGCCGAGAGCCTTCGAGGCGTAGATGTTGAACGGGATGACATCGGGGTTGCTGCTCTTGACGGCGCGAGCGGCGTCGAGGACGTCGTCCCAGCTCTTCGGCGCCCAGTCGTCGGGAAGCCCCGCCGCGGCGAACAGCTGCTTGTTGAAGTACAAGCCGCGCGTATCGGTGCCGAGTGAGACGCCGTAGGTCTTGCCGTCGTCGCCGAGGCCGGCCTGCTTCGCGCCGTCGTCGTAGAGGCTCCACCCGTCCCAGTCGGCGACGTAATCGTCGATCGGCTGCAGATAACCCGCTGCGGCGTCGGAGCGGATCTGGAACGTGTCTTCGTAGATCACGTCCGGTGCGGTGTCGGGTGAGCCGTTCATCAGCGCGAGCTTCGTGAAGTACTGATCCTGCTCGGCCTCGATCGGCACGAGCTCGATCGTCGTGCCCGCGTTGGCTGCCTCGTACTCCTTCTTCGCCTTCTTCATCAGCTCGTCCATGGCGGTGAACGCCGAGGTCTTCTGATACGCGACGCGGATGGTCCCGTCGGCGTCACCTCCGTCGCCTTCGCCACCGGCGCAGCTGGCCAGTGCGATCGTCAGTGTGGTGATGCCCAGGACCGCGAGAGTCGCCCGTGATCTCTTCATGCCTAGCTCCTTTGCTGTGCGCACCCGTGGGTGCGGGGACGTGATCTTTTTATAAAGCAAATGGAGTAAAACATCAAGAGTGGCGTCGCCGTGATGTGCGCCGGCGTCGATCAGTCCGCGTGGATCATGAGGTCGGCGGGTCGCGCCGTGAACGCGCTGTCGAGGACGAGGCTCGCCGCGCCGAGGGCGGTGACATCCGTGCCTCGTGCCGACTGGTACATCGCGATGGGAAGCGTGGTCGTGACGGCGGCGTGCTGCTCGAGCGCGCGGGCGAGCGGCGCGCTGACGGCGTTGGAGATCGACGCCCAGATCGGACCTCCGATCACGACGACGTCGGCATCGAGGAGGTTGTTCATCAACACCATCGCCCGAGCGATCGACGCCGCGGTGCGTTCGAAGACGGCGACTGCGGCCCCGTCGCCGTCTACGGCCCGCTGTGCCAGTCGCGCCATCCGTGCGCGGAGCTCGGAGGGAGCCGCCACTTCGGAGATATCGATGCCCTCGCCGTCGGCGACAACCCGTTCCGGGGCGACGGCGACGCCCAGGCATCCACGCTGCCCGCATTCACATGGTGGCCCGTCGGGCTCGACGACGAGGTGGGCGATGTCGCCCGCGTTGCCGGTGCGCCCGTGCACCGGGGTGCCGTCGACGGCGAGTCCGGCACCGACCCCGGCTCCGTAGTAGAAGTACAGGGCCTCGCTGAGCTCGCGGTCGCTGCCGGTGAACAGCTCGCCGACCATCGCGGCGACGACATCCTTCTCCATGATCACCGCGAGACCGGTGGCCGCGGCGAGATCGTCTCGGAGTGGGATCTCGCGCCAGGCGGGAAGCAGAGGTGGATGCAGGACGACGCCCGCGCGACTGTCGATGGGGCCCGGCACCGCGATGCCGATCCCGAGCACGCGATCGCGGTGCACGTTCGCCTCGTCGAGCAGGGAGTTCACCCGCCGCGCGAGGCCGTTGACGAGCTCGGCGGGCGGGGCGTCGATGTGCGGCGAGAACTCTCGGTGGGCCACGATGCGTCCGCCGAGATCGACGAGAACGACGGTGTCGACGGCCGGGTCGAGGTGCACCCCGACCGCGTACCGCGCCTGCGCGTTGAGGTGCAGTGGAGTGCGCGGCTTGCCCTTTCCGGCGATGATCGGGGCGCCCTCGCTGATCATCTCCGCTTCGACGAGCCGTCGTGCCACGTTGCTCAGAGTCTGCGCGGACAGTCCGGTGCGTTCGGCGAGCTCCGTGCGGCTCAGCCCATCGGGCGCGCGGCGGATGAGGTCCAGCACGAGCGTCTGATTGTAGGTGCCGACGGCCGGCAGATTGGAACCGCGTCTCATGGTGATCCGACCGTACAGTCAATTGCGCGCGGCCCGGACGACGAAGGCCCGCCCGGCGAAGCCGGACGGGCCTGTCAGCGAGTGCCGCGGGTCAGTTGTTGCCGCGGAGGATCGCGATGAGGCGCAGGATCTCGATGTACAGCCAGACGACCGTGACCATGATGCCGAAGGCGCCGAGCCAGCCGAACTCGCGGGGAGCGCCGTTGCGGACGCCCTGCTGCACCGAGTCGAAGTCGAGCACGAGCGAGTAGGCCGCCATGATCACGACGAGGACGCCGATGATGACACCCAGCGGGATGCCCGCGATCGTGTAGTTCGACAGCATGCCGAAGGGGCCGCCGCTGCCGGCCGGGAACGCGCCGAACATCATCATGACGACGTTGACGAGCGAGAACACCAGGTAGCCGACCATCGCGATCATGAAGATCTTCGTGGCCTTGGCCGAGGCGCGGACCTTGCCGCTGGCGAAGAGGGCGAGGGTCACGCCGACGACCGACAGCGTCGCGAGGGTGGCCTGCATGACGATGCCGGGCCAGATGAACTCGAAGAACGCCGAGATGCCGCCGATGAAGAGACCCTCGAACGCGGCGTAGCCGAAGATGAGGCCCGGGCGCACCTTCTTGCGCGAGGTGAACGTCACGACCATCGCGAGGACGAAGCCGCCCATCGCGCCGATGATCCACGGCATCATCGTCGGCACGGGGTTCGCGGCGGTGACCGGCGACATGGTCCAGATCCAGCCGACGACGGCCGTCACGAGAAGGATGCCGAAGAGTGCGAGCGTCTTGACGACGGTGTCCTCGACGGTCATGCGACCGGTCTGGACCGCACCGGCGGCGGGGGCGGCGAACGCGCCCTCGAGCTGCGCCTGTGCGGCGACGTCGACGGACTGCGCGGTGGTCGCGGCGAACTGGGTCTGGGCAGCCGGCGGGGTCAGCCCGGGCCGCTGTTCCTGGAAGGCGGGGTTGCTGAATGCGGGGTTGCTGCTCGAGGCCATTGTGGTCTCACTCCAATACGAGGATGGCCGCAGCGGGTACTGCGGGATTCCAGCGTATCCGACGGCGGTTCGCGGCGGCAGGTGCGGCCCTGTGAGCACCCTTTGAACCCGGCATCCGCGTCGGTGCGCCGCATCGGCGTCGATAGCCTGGAGGCATGCCTCGACGCCGGCCGCTGGTCATCGGACACCGGGGTGCGCCCGGGTACCGCCCGGAGCACACGCGCTCGTCGTACGACCTGGCGCTCGCCCTCGGCGTCGACGCCGTCGAGCCGGACGTCGTCTTCACCGCCGACGGCGTGCTCGTCGTGCGGCACGAGAACGAGATCGGCACGACCACCGACGTCGCCGACCATCCGGAGTTCGCGAGCCGCCGCACGACCAAGACGATCGACGGCGCCGAGCACACCGGGTGGTTCACCGAGGACTTCACCTGGGACGAGCTGGCGACGCTGCGCTGCCGCGAGCGCCTGCCGCAGCTGCGCGCCGCCAGCGCGTCGTTCGACGGCGAGCAGCCGCCGTTGCGGCTGCGCGACGTGCTCGACCTCGTCCGTCAGGCCTCGCTCGACCAGGGGCGCGAGATCGGCGTCGTGCTGGAGATCAAGCACGCGACGTACTTCTCCGGGCTCGGCTACGACGTCGCGGGCGCCATCGCGGCGGAGCTGAGCGACGCCGGCTGGGCGACGGGCCGCCTGCCGCTCTACCTGGAATCGTTCGAGCAGACGGTGCTCGAGGCCGTCCGCTCCGAGGGCGTCCGCGGCACCTACATCTACCTGCTCGAGGCCGGCGGAAGCCCGTACGACCTCGTCGCGCGTCAGGGGCGCGCCGCGCCGACCTATCGCGCGCAGGCGACGCCGACGGGGCTTGACCGCCTCGTCGGCCGGGTGGACGGCATCAGCGTCGACAAGCGCATGATCCTCGCTCCCGACAAGCTCGGCCGGGCGACCGGCCCGGCATCCGTCGTCGCCGACGCGCACGCCCGCGGCTTGCGCGTCTTCACGTGGACCTGCCGCCCCGAGAACGCGTTTCTGGTCGGGCAGTTCCGGCGCGGCCGGGCGAAGGCCGAGTTCGGCGACTACGCCGCGGAGTGGCGCATGATCGCGGATGCCGGGGTCGATGGCGTCTTCGTCGACCATCCCGATCTCGGCGTTGCCTTCTTCCGGTGAGGGGCGTGCTCGCTCGCTCGCTCGCGCGACGAGCGGGGTGGGTGACGCCCGCGCGTCGTGCGCTCCGTCGTGGCCGCACGGCGATCCCCTAGGGTGAGGGCATGACCGCCCTCGGCATCGTCGCGTCTGGTGTACGTCGCTCCTTCGGGGCGGTGCAGGCCGTCCGCGACGTGAACCTCGAAGCGCGCGCCGGCGCCGTCACGGGCCTCGTCGGGCCGAACGGATCGGGCAAGACGACGCTGCTGCTCATGCTGGCCTCGCTGCTCGCGCCCGACGCGGGGACGATCCGCATCGGCGGCATCGACCCCGTCGCCGCGCCTGAGGCGGCGCGCGCGATCCTCGGCTGGATGCCGGACGCGCTCGGCGCGTGGCCGTCGCTGACCGCACGGGAGACCCTCGTGATGACGTCGCGGCTGTACGGGCTCGACACGGCAGCGGCCGCGGGCGGCGCGGCCCGCCTGCTCGACGAGGTCGGGCTCACCCACCTGGCCGATGCGCCCGCCCGCGTGCTGTCCCGCGGGCAGAAGCAGCGCCTCGGCCTTGCCCGCGCCCTCGTGCACGACCCGCGCGTGCTGCTGCTGGACGAGCCCGCGTCGGGCCTGGACCCGCAGGCGCGCATCGACCTGCGCGTCCTGCTGCGGCGGCTCGCCGCCGAGGGGCGCACGATCCTCATCTCGAGCCACATCCTGTCCGAGCTCGAAGAGGTCGTCGACGATGCCGTGTTCCTCGTCGAGGGCGCGACCGTCAGCAGCGACCGCGTCGCCGCCGCCGCGACGCGGCGACGCACGTGGCGCATCCGCCTAGCCGACCGCGAGCCTGTCGCGGCCGTCCTCCCGGTGGCGCAGGCGCTCGGGCTCGACGCCGCCCTCATCCCCATCGACCGGCGCGATCTGCTCGTCGGCTTCGCGGGCGATGCCGAGGCGGCGTCGGCGCTCGCCGCCCTCGTGTCGGCGGGACTTCCGGTCGCCGAGTTCGCCGCCGCCACGGGCCTGCTCGAACACACCTTCCTCGACCTCGAAGGGGGCCGCGCGTGAACCTGTCGCGTCTGTGGACGATCGCGCGGCTCGAGCTGCTCCAGCGCGTGCGGACGGTGTCGTGGTACGTGCTGCTCGGCGTGTTCGCACTGCTGCTCGTGGGTGTGACCGCGCTGTCGTTCCTCGGCTACGGCGGCTGGGGCATGGCCGGCCCGGGCGTGTACTCGATCGTGGTGTACGTCACCCTGCTCCTGGTGCTCCTCGTCTCCCCGACCCTCAGCGGCAACAGCATCAACGGCGACCGGGATGCCGCGACCCTCGCGCCCGTGCAGGTGACGCTCGTCACCACCGGCGAGATCCTCTTCGGCAAGTTCCTTGCGGCGTGGATCACCGGTCTCGCCTTCGCCGGCGTCGCCGCGCCGTTCCTCGTGATCGCAACGCTCGCGGGCGGGGTCAACCCCTGGACCGTCCTGATCTCGCTCGCCGTCCTCGTCGTCGAGACCGGCGTCATCGCCGCGATCGGGGTGGCGCTGTCCGGCATCCTCGCCCGTCCCCTCTTCTCCGTCGCCGTCACCTATCTCGTCGTCGCCGCGCTCGCCGTCGGCACCGTGATCGGCTTCGGGCTCATCGGCACCGCCACCGCCAGCGAGGGCGTCTCCCTGTCGCGGTCGGCCGAGTACGGCGACAACGGCCCGCTGTGCAAGGACGGGTCCGACGATTGCTGGGACGACCCGGAGCAGATGGTGTGCGGTGAGTGGACCCGCACGACCTACCCCGTCCCTCGCTTCGACCGGGTGTGGTGGCTGCTGTCGGCGAACCCGTTCGTCATCCTCGCCGACGCCGTGCCGACGAGCTTCGACCAGTACGGCAGCCCGGACGACCTGTTCGGGTCGCTGAAGTACACCGTGCGCAGCGCGCAGCGCACCCCCGATCTCGAGACGCGCTGGGACGAGTGCGATCCGACGTACTACTTCGGCGAGAGCGACTACCCGACGCCCGAGGAGATCATCGACCAGACCGTGCCGGGATGGTTCGTCGGGCTCGGAGTGCAGCTGGCCCTGGCCGTCGTGCTGCTGTGGTGGGCGTGGGCGCGCACCCGGACGCCCGCCCGCCAGCTGCCGCCCGGTACCCGCATCGCATAGCCGAGGATCTTCCCGCGGATGAGGATCCTCTCATCGTCCTTCCCGTGCTGTTCAGGGCTTGCATAGCCTCCATACAGCCGTGTCACACCCCGATGCGGCAGCACCCCTGCACGAAAGGCGGTTCCTCCTTTGCAACGACGCATCCTGGCCGCAGTCGGCGCCATCGCGCTGCTCCTGCCCTCCAGCGCCGCACTCGCGGCCAGTCCGGACGACGACCCGGCATCCCGATTCGCGGCGTCCGCCTCCCACGGCGCCGTGGACTCCTCGTTCCGCTCCGCGGCGATCGGCGCGGACGGACGCGTGACGGTCGTGATCGAGATGACCGGCGACCCCGTCGCCGTCGTCCAGGCAGAGAAGGGTCGCGAGCTCACCCCGGGTGAGCGCGGCGACGTCAAGGGCAAGCTCAAGAAGGCGCAGGACTCCATCCGGGGGACGATCACCAGCAAGGGCGGCGAGATCCAGGCCCAGATGCAGTCGGCCTACAACGGCTTCCAGGCCTCGGTGCCCGTCGACCAGGTCGACGCCGTCGCGTCGCTGCCCGGCGTCGTCGCGGTGCACCCCGTGCGCACCTACGCCGTCGACAACGCCGTCTCCGTGCCGTTCCTGGGGCTGCCCCAGGTGTGGCAGAACACCGGCTACACCGGCCAGAACGTCAAGGTCGCGATCATCGACACGGGCATCGACTACACGCACGCCACCTTCGGCGGCCCCGGCACGACCGAGGCCTACGAGGCGGCGCACGCGGCGGAGGCCCAGCCCGCCGACCCGGCATGGTTCGGCCCGGATGCGCCGCGCGTCAAGGGCGGCATCGACCTCGTCGGCGACGACTA
Organism: Microbacterium sp. CH-015; assembly: GCF_049707015.1. Lineage (NCBI taxonomy): Bacteria > Bacillati > Actinomycetota > Actinomycetes > Micrococcales > Microbacteriaceae > Microbacterium > Microbacterium sp. CH-015. The sequence goes on from NZ_JBNAFJ010000001.1 coordinate 124,355, forward strand.
CAACGCCGATTCCTCCAGCGACGACTATCAGCCCGTCCCGCACCCCGACGACAACCCGCTGGACTGCAACGGCCACGGCTCCCACGTCGCCGGCACGACCGGCGGTTCCGGCGTCCTCGCCGACGGGACGACCTACCCGGGTCCGTACGACGAGTCCACGCCGTCGAACACGTTCCGCGTCGGTCCGGGCGTCGCGCCCCAGGTCGACCTGTACGCCGTGCGCGTGTTCGGCTGCGAGGGGTCGACCGACGTCGTCGTGCCCGCCCTGGACTGGGCGGTCGAGAACGGCATGGATGTCGTGAACCTGTCGCTCGGATCCTCCTTCGGGCGTGGAGATGACCCGGATGCCGTGGCGGCCGCCAACGCGGTCGGCGCCGGCGTCGTGGTCGTCGCCTCCGCCGGCAACGCGGGACACAACCCGTATCTCACCGGCTCGCCGGGCACCGGCGACGGCGTCATCGCGGTGTCGGCGGTCGACAGCACGGAGAGCTTCCCCGGCGCCACCGTGACCGTGGGCGGCGCGACGGTGGAAGCCATCAACGCCAACGGCGCGGACCTCGACGGTCTCGGTGAGCTCGAGGTGGTGCGCCTGACGGGCGAGAACGCCCTCGGGTGCTCGCCGGAGGCGTTCACCGCCGCCGGTGTCGTCGAGGGAGGCAACCAGCTCGCCGTCGTCGACCGCGGCGACTGCGCCCGCGTCGCGAAGGCGATCTACGGCCAGCAGGCCGGGGCCGCCGCGGTGCTCATGGTGAACCACACCGACGATCTGCCGCCGTACGAGGGCATGATCACCTCGAACGCCGACACCGGCGAGCCATACCTGGTGACGATCCCGTTCCTCGGCGTGCGGCAGTCCGACGGGGTCGCGTTCGGTCCCGGGCAGGTCGCGACCATCGCTCCGGCGCAGATCGCGAATCCCGGCTTCCGCGGCTACGCCTCGTTCAGCTCGTCGGGTCCCCGTTCGGGCGACAGCGCCATCAGCCCCGACGTCGCCGCCCCCGGCGTGTCGATCGCCTCGGCCGCCGTCGGCTCCGGCAACGGCGCATCCATCCTCTCCGGCACGTCGATGGCCGCCCCGCACGTCGCGGGCGTCGCGGCGCTGTCGGTGCAGGCGCACCCGAACTGGACCGCGCCGCAGGTCGCGGCATCCGTCGTCTCCACCGCCGACCCCGACAAGGTGGCCGGCCAGCGGCTCACCCTCGGCGGGGTGGGCCTGGTCGATGCGGCGCAGGCCGTCGCGACGCAGGTGACGGCGACCGGCGACGCGTTCCGCACCGAGAGTGGCTGGGCGCGCGAGTCGGCGCTGAGCTTCGGATTCCAGGAGTCGCCGCTCGGCTTCGGCGGGCTCAAGACCGTCACGCTGCGCAACGACGGACCGACGCCGGTGACCTACGCGGTCTCCACGACCCCGTCCGCGCAATCGCAGAAGGCGACCGTGACGCTGTCGTCGAAGAGCATCACGGTGCGGCCCGGCGGGACGGCGAAGCTCGTGCTGGCGGTCACCGCCGCCGCGAGGGACGTGCCCACGTCGGTCGTCGCGGGCGATCCGTTCGCGTTCTACGAGATCTCGGGCGACATCGTGCTGACGGCGCCGGACTCGACGCTGCGGGTGCCGTACCTGCTCGTGCCGCGGTCCTCCAGCACGGTCTCGACGCCGACGAGCGCGCTGTTCACGAAGAAGCAGCAGGTCGCCGACGCCACGAAGAAGATCCCGCTGTGGAACATCCTCGGCGCGCAGGCCACGGCCGGTGCCGACGTGTACACGTGGGGGCTCTCCGACGATCGCGATGTGCCGAAGACGTTCGCCGACACGGGCTACGACATCCGGGCAGCCGGTGTGCAGTCCTTCGGCAGCGGCGAGGATCAGCTGCTCGTGTTCGCGTTGAACATGCACCAGCGGTTCTCCAATCCCGCCGGCAACGAGTACGACGTGATCCTCGACACGGACCGCGACGGCGAGGCCGACTGGATCGTGCTGTCGTACGACTCCGGCACCGTCCGCGTGGGTGACACGGACGGTCTGGCGGAGGTGTTCATCGTCAACGCCAAGACGGGCGCGCTGTCGGCGAGCGGATTCCTCACGCAGGCGCCGACCAACAGCAGCACGCTGCTGCTGCCGGTGTACGCGAGCGATCTCGGCATCACGGGCGCGTTCGACTACACGGTGCAGACGTTCGGACTGGGCGCCGGTGAGGACGCGGTCAACGGCTGGGCCGCCTACGACCCGAACGCTCCGGCGATCGGCAACGGCCAGTTCGTCGACGTGCCGCAGCGCGGATCGGCGAGCGTCGAGGTCGCCGTCGATGCGGCTCAGGTCGCGGCGCAGAAGCCCCTCGGCTCGATGGTGGTCGTCTACGACAACCCCGCGGGCGCCGCCGAGGCTCTGCTGGTGAAGCTGAAATAGCCCTCCCCCAAGGATGCCGGGGGCGCTCGCCCCCGGCATCCGCCCCTCTCGTGTCAGTCGCGACCGGCGCCGCGCAGCAGCTCGAGGCCGGCGCCGGCGAACTGGCGCAGCGACGCGTCGGGGAGGAACGCGCGGGTCAGGCCCGCCCCGATGCGGGCGAGGTCGCCCTCATCGCGGAACAAGAGGGAGAGGGTCTCGTAGCGCGGCCGGAACTTCTCCTTGAAGCGGTGCAGCGACTGGAATCCGTAGACGGGCTCGAGGATGTCGGAGAGCCAGTCGCTCAGCGCGCTGATGGTCGCGGCCTCCGGCGGGTACTCGTGGGCCAGCGGCGCGCCCGACAGCGACATGATCTCGGCGCCCTCGTCGCGGAACGCCGCCGCCGACATGCCGATGAGGTACTCCATCACGGGGCCGAAACCGCCCTCGCGGCGACGCATGAGATCGAGCGTCCACCCCCGCATCCGGCCCTCGGCGCCGTGGATCGGCAGCCAGGAGAGGAACCCGTCGACGTCGCCGTGCGCGGAGATCGCCAGGGCGATGGGCACGTGCGGGTCGGCCGCCTCCTCCAGAGTGCCGAGCGTGAAGCGCATCTCGGGGAGCCCGCGGTCGCCGACCCACATCTCGGAGATCGCGTGGAGCTGGCTGCGGATGTGGAACGGCTCATCGGCCAGCCGGGTCAGCCGGAAGGTCATCTCCTCGCGACCGGCGCGGTTGATGGACGTGCGCACGTCCGACCACCGCTTGCCGGTGAAGGCGAGGCCCGGCAGATCGACGATCGTGTCGTCGGCCACGACGAGACTGCGCCACTGCGCGGGCACCGCGGCGCGCGTCGCGTCGCCGGCGCTGAAGAAGCACGGGACGAGCCCGGCGTGCTCCGCCGCGGTGATGAACTCCCGCGCCGAGTCGGCGCGGCCGGCCTCGGGCCCCAGCGGGTCGCCCAGGGCGATCGCCGCCCCGGCGCGACGCTGGTAGGCGACGATGCCGGTCGTGGTGCGCATGTAGAGGTTCCCCTCCCACGTCGACATCCACGACAGCGTGCCGCCGCCGTCACGCTCGAGCGTCTCGACGACGTCGAGGACCGTGGGGGCCGGCACCGGGCCGAGATGGCCGCGGCGGCGCCAGCGGAACGCCCGCCGCACGAGGATCAGATAGATCAGCAGCAGGCCCCACATGAGCCCCACGGCGACGTCGCCCGACGGGCTGGTGTCGAACAGCGGCACACCGCTCCACGCCTCGGTGATGAGCAGCGTCAGCCCGAGCAGCGCCACCAGCGCGTTCGCGGCGGCGAGGACGATCGCGACCGCCCACGCCCAGCGTCGCGCTCGCCGCAGACCGTTCGCGATGACGACGATGACGATGACGTTGACCGCGGCATCCCACACCGTGCCGTCCGGGACCGACGGGCCGAAGGGGCCGTCGGTGGGCACGAACTCCGTGATCACATCGATCGCGGTGAGGGCGACGAGCCACACGAACGCCACGAACCGCTGCTCGCTGACCGAGACGCGCTGCACCCGCAGCGACCGGTCCACGGCGAGGACGAGGAACACTCCCAGCGCGTGTTCGAGCTGCGACAGGCCGCCCCACAGCAGCACTCCCGTCGTGACGGACACGAGCAGGACGAGCCAGGCGCGCGAGCGCCAGGGAGCGGCGAACAGGCCGACCGCCGCCGCGATGCCGGCGAAGATGCCGCCCTCCGGCGCGACGTCCAGCAGCGCCGACTGCTCCGCCGCCCACGCCCACGCCGGCGCCAGCGACCCGAGCCACAGCAGCAGCGACGCGCCGAGCACGGCGAACAGCTGACCGCCAACGAGGTAGGCGAGGGCCGCGCGTCCGCCGCGGCGGAACTCGACGAACGCGACACCGGCGAGACCGGCGATCGTCACGGGGTAGAGCGCGGGGTGGCTCACCAGCAGCGAGCCCGTGATCGGCGTCCACCACCGCCCGTCCTGAAGGGCCGGCAGGCCGAACGCGAAGACGTCCCACAGCGGGCCGTCGGCGAGCGGGGTCCAGAGGGCGCCGGTGAGGATGCCGGCGATCAGCAGCACCGCGACCACCGACAGCGTCGCCGGGATGCGGCGGAGGACGGCCAGCAGGCGCCCCCCGCGCCGACGCGGAGCCGTGACGGGGGCCTCGGCCGCAGAGTCGGTCACGATGCCAGCGTACGGTTCGCGCGTGCAGACCGGCCATAGGATCGCGGGCCTACGATGTGCTGTGCGCCCGCGCGCATGCCATCCGTCCGAGAGCGCCTCATGCACACACTGCTCGCCCTGCCCATCATCGATGGCCCCGTCCCGTGGGTCCTCGGGGGACTGTCCGTGGCCCTGATTCTCGTGCTGGCCGTGCGGCCCGGCGGGGCGCGCCAGCGGGCGCGGGCGTTCGCCGCCGCGGCGGCGGGGGCGCTGCTGGCGCTCGCGGTGTACCTCGTGGTGAACGCGACGGGCGCGTTCGGCGACCCGCTGCCGGGGTTCGTGCTGTGGTCCGCGATGGCGGCGTGCGGTGCCATCGGCCTCGCCCTCGCGAGCTTCCGGCGGTCCCGATGGTGGCGGAAAGTGGTCGCGGGCATCGCGGTGGCGGTGTTCGCGGCATCCGGCGTCGTCGCGGTCAATGCCGGATTCGGGATCAATCCGACGCTCGGCAGCCTGTTCGGTGTCGTCCCGGCCGATACGATCGCCCTCCCGCCGAGCGACGCCGGCGACGACCCTCCGGATCAGCCGCTCTACGAGACGTGGCACGCGCCCGCCGACATGCCCGCCACCGGGCGCGTCGGCACGGCGGAGATCCCGGCGACGGTGTCGGGGTTCGACGCCCGCCCGGCGGGGATCTACCTGCCGCCCGCCGCTCTCGTCGCCGATGCTCCCGCCCTCCCGGTCATCGTCTTCATGATGGGCCAGCCCGGAAACCCCGACCCGTCGTTCCTCGCCGCGACCCTCGACGCCTACGCCGCGCAGCACGACGGTCTCGCACCCATCGCCGTCGTCGCCGACCAGGTCGGCGCGAACGTCGTCGACACGGCCTGCGCGGACTCGACCGCGTACGGGAACGCCGAGACCTACATCACGAAAGACGTCGTCACGTGGGTGAAAGCGCACCTGCACGTCATCGACGACCCGCGCTGGTGGGTCATCGGCGGATACTCCAACGGCGGAGGCTGCGCGATCACGTTCGCGGCGGAGCATCCGGAGCTCTGGAAGAACGTCATGGACATCTCGGGGGAGCCGTACCCCGGCTCGGAGCAGCCCGACAACATCGAGAAGACCGTCTACGGCGGCAGCACCCAGGCGTTCGAGGCGTCGAAGCCGGTGAACATCCTCGCCGCGCACCCCGGTGCCTATGACGGGATGACGGCGGCGTTCACGGCGGGTGGCGATGACCCGACCTATGTCACCGCGGCGCAGACGGTGTCGGCCGCCGCGCAGCGGGCGGGGATGAGCGTCAGCCTCGACATCATCCCCGGGGCGGGCCACACCGGAAACGCGCTGACGAGCGGACTGCAGATCACCGTCGGGAAGATGTACCCCGCGCTGGGATTGTCGCCGGGCTGAGCGGATGCCGTGGTCTCGGCGCCGGGACGGGGTCTGGGGTCAGGGCGGCGTGCGTCAGCGGGTGCAGAGTTTGGGCGTGGGGCCGTTTCCGAAGCGGTAGTCGTACGTCTTCCCGTCGGAGGTCACGACGACACGCATGCCGTCGACCTGGGCCTGGGTGTAGGACTGGCCGGGGCTCGCGCAGCCCAGCGAGCCGTCGTTGAACGTCACCGCCTCGGCGGAGACGAGCTCGGGTGTCGCGGTGACGCCGCGGTCGGTGAGGTCGGCGACGATCGCGTCCCAGCGGTCCGGCGGCACCTCGACGGGCGTTCCGGTCGGCGCGATCGCGCCGGGCGTCGTGGTCTGCAGCGGTGGCCGCGTCGAGGCGCTCGCGCCCGGGGTGCCGGTCGTGCCGCTGGTGCTGCTGCCGCCGCCGGTGCCGCCGGGGCCGGCCGCGCACGCGGACAGGGTCAGCGCGATCAGGGCCGTGGCCGCGAACAGAATGGGCTTGCGCATGGGGTGCCTCCCGATATCCGGCGCTGTCGTGAGGGTACGTCCGTCACCTGCGAGCACCCGGGGAGCCCGCCGCCGTCACCGCGGCGGTCCATCGAGCACCGTCGGGATGTACTCCAGCAGCTGCAGGCGCCCGTCGAAGGTGCGGCTCTGGACAAAGCTCGAGCGCGACATCGGGGTAGTCGTCGAAGATCCGCTCCCGGCCGGTCACGCCCGTGATGACGGGGAACACCACGACGCGGAACCGATCCACGACCCCCGCGCGCAGCAGCGAACGGCTGAGGCTCAGGCTCCCGAGGGTCCGCAGCGGAAGCGTCTCGCGGTCCTTCAGCTCCCGGACGACCGTGACGGCGTCGCCGCGGGCGAGCTCGGTGTTGCGCCACGACAGCGGCTCATCGAGCGTCGACGAGAACACGATCTTGCGCGCGTCGTCGAGCGCCTGCGAACCGGCATCCTGCGACTGCCCGGCGAACGCGGCCATGAGCCGATACGTCGTGGACCCCATCAGGTGAATGAGTCCGTCCTGTGCGTCCTCGCCCAGCCAGGCGAGGTACTCGGGACCCTCGAGGCCCCAGAAGCCGGGCCACCCCTCGCCCGCCCCGTAGCCGTCGAGCGAGATGATGTAGTCCACCATCAGAGTCGTCGCCATCGTCGTCTCCCTCTGGGCGCGGTGCGCCCATCACTCCATCGTGGAACGGGGCGGAGACGGAGGCAAGGGGATGCCGCGACGCGGCCGTCGGAGTCGCCGCACCCACGCGCTGTACGCGAGCGTCACGACGCCGAGGAGCACCAGCCACACCAGCAGGATGCCGGGCCGTGGCCGGAGGATACCGAGGAGAGTGCAGGATTCCGAGGAGCGGATGCCGCGGACATCTCCTCGGAATCCGCCATCTCCTCGGAATCGGCCATCTCCTCGGAATCCGCCATCTCCTCGGAATCGGCCGCGGGGCGCACGTAGACGCGACGAGGGGAGTCGAACCCGCAACGCAACCGGTTATGAGCCGGAGCCCGGGACCGCCCGGATCGCCGCGATGACCCCACGCTAACCCGGCCGGCCGACGCGGGCCTGGGGTGTGAACGATGGTTTCGGCATGCGTCGCCGTGTGACGCGGGCCGTTGGTGCCCGGATTCAGGCGAAGGCGCCGGTGCGGGTCGAGACGATGTCCTTGCCGAGCGGCATGAGCGAGATCGGGATCATCTTGAAGTCCGCGATCGCCATCGGGATGCCGATGATCGTGATGCACAGCGCGATGCCGCTCGCCAGGTGGCCGAGCGCGAGCCACCAGCCCGCGAAGATCACCCAGATCACGTTGCCGAGGAACGATGCGACCCCCGCCGTCGGCTTCGGGACGATCATCCGCCCGAAGGGCCAGATGACGTAGCCCGCCGTGCGGAATGACGCGATCGCCCACGGGATCGTGATGATCGGGATGCACAGGAGCACGCCGGCCAGGACGTAGCCGAGGAACAGCCAGAACCCGGCGAAGACGATCCAGATGATGTTCAGCAGCGTGCGCATGGTGCCATTCCCGCCCGGTCTCGCGCAGTGGGTGTTCGCAATTCAGTCTCCGCAGGGTGCGGAGCCCGTTTCTGGGGCTTTTCGGGGCGTTTCGAGGCGCGAAGACTGAATTATGGACCGAGTGGCGGCGCGACGTCACCCGACGCGGCGCATAACTCAGGCTGGAAGGCCGGAATCGGGGCTGAAACCCCCTCAGACCGGGATTCTGCCTGAGTTATGCGCCGCCGGCGCCGGCGGCGGCACCGGGGTCCGGTGCCGGCGGGATCAGGCGGGAGTGGGAGGCTGGCCGGACGAGACCAGGCGCCGGGGCGGGAGGCTGGCCGGGGGAGATCAGGCGTAGGCGCAAGCTGCAGCTGTCGTCGCGACACGAGCTGACCGCGTGGGCGAGCGAGCGGCAGCTGCTCTGACGCAGCTCGATGGGGCAGAAGCGGCGTGGAACCGGCCGAGGAGTGCGCTCTGGCCCCACGTTGCAGGACTTCGGCACACCTCCGCGCCCGCACAGGCGCCGCGCCCGGACGGGCGCTCCCGCCGGCGCGCGCTGGCGGACGCCCGTGTCGGGGCGCCGACCTAGACTTGACGGGTTATGAGCGACCCGATCAAGCCCGTCATCGTCGGCATGCCAGCGGCAGGAACGGGTGCGCCCGGGGCCGACGATGACCTGCTCGCGGGCCTCAACGAGCCACAGCGCGAGGCCGTCACCTACCGCGGCCCGGCGCTCCTCATCGTCGCGGGCGCCGGCTCGGGTAAGACGAGCGTGCTCACGCGCCGTATCGCGTCGCTGCTGCGCTCGCGCGAGGCGTGGCCGAGCCAGATCCTCGCGATCACCTTCACCAACAAGGCGGCCGGCGAGATGCGCGAGCGCGTGCAGCAGCTCATCGGCGACACGGCGCAGGGCATGTGGATCTCGACCTTCCACTCCGCGTGCGTGCGGATCCTCCGCCGCGAGGCCGAGCAGTTCGGCTTCACGAAGAGCTTCACGATCTACGACTCCGGCGACTCCCGTGCGCTCATCAAGCGGCTCGTCAAACAGTACGAGGCCGACGCGTTCGGGCTGACCCCGGCATCCGTGCAGGGACGCATCTCGAAGCTCAAGAACGAGCTGGCGGATGCCGAGTCGTTCGTCCGCACGGCGAACCTCAGCGACCCGGCCGAGCGCCTGTTCGCCGAGATCTTCGCGGATTACCAGCGTTCGCTGCAGCGCGCGAACGCGTTCGACTTCGACGACCTCATCGCCCAGACGGTGTACCTGTTCCGCGCCTTCCCGCACGTCGCCGACGTCTACCGCAAGCGGTTCCGCCACATCCTCGTCGACGAGTACCAGGACACCAACCACGCCCAGTACGCGCTCATCCACGAGCTCACCCGGCCCATCGAGGACGTGGGCGCGCTCCTGGACGAGACGGAGGGGGCGTCGCTCACGGTCGTCGGCGACTCCGACCAGTCGATCTATGCGTTCCGCGGGGCGGACATCCGCAACATCACCGAGTTCGAGCGCGACTATCCGGGCGCCAAGGTCGTGCTGCTCGAGCAGAACTACCGCTCGACGCAGAACATCCTCAGCGCCGCGAACGCCGTCATCAGCAACAACTTCGACCGCAAGGACAAGAAGCTGTGGACCGATGTCGGCGCCGGCGAGAAGATCGTCGGCTTCACCGGCTACTCGCAGCACGACGAGGCGCAGTTCGTCGCCGACGAGGTCGAGGCGCTGCACCGTGCCGGGCTCGCCTACGGCGACATGGCGGTCTTCTACCGGACCAATTCGCAGTCGCGCGCGCTGGAGGAGATCCTCATCCGCTCCGCCGTGCCGTACAAGATCATGGGCGGCACGAAGTTCTACGAGCGTGCGGAGATCAAGGACGCCCTGGCGTACCTGATCGCCGTCGCGAACCCCGCCGACGAATTGAGCGTCCGCCGCATCCTGAACAAGCCGCGTCGCGGGATCGGCGACGTCACCGAAACCTCGATCGCGCGGTACGCCGCGGAGGAGGGCATCACGTTCCGCGACGCGCTCGCCAACGCGTCGGCGCTCGGCGTCGGCCCGAAGATCCAGGCCGCGATCGCGCAGCTCGACGCGGTGCTGGCCGAGGCGACGGCCCTCATGCTGCCGAGCTCCGGTGAGGTCGCCCCGCCGACGGCGGTGACCGAGGGGCTCAATCTGCTGCTGAACAAGTCGGGCTACTACGACGCCCTGCGGATGTCGAAGGACCCGCAGGACGAGGCGCGCGTCGAGAACCTCGACGAGCTCCTCGCCGTCACGCGCGAGTTCGCCCGCAACAACCCCGAGGGCACCATCCTCGATTTCCTGACCGAGGTCGCCCTGGTGTCGGATGCCGACGACCTCGCCGACGCGTCCGGCTCGGTGTCGCTGATGACGATGCACACGGCGAAGGGCCTGGAGTACGACGCCGTGTTCGTGACGGGCGTTGAGGAAGACCTGATCCCGCATCGGATCTCCGCGGGGGAGCCGGGCGGCCCGCAGGAGGAGCGGCGGCTGTTCTACGTCGCGCTGACGCGCGCGCGCAAGCGCCTGCACCTGTCGCTCGCGATGACCCGCGCGCAGTTCGGCGAGGTCTCGGTGGCCATGCCGAGCCGGTTCCTGCAGGAGATCCCCCACGACCTCATCGACTGGCGGCAGTCGCCGGGCGACGTCAACTCCCGCGGGGGCATGCAGTCCCGCGCCCTCAACGCCCGCCGGCCGGGCGGCCCGGGGCACGGCGGCGGGTCGCGCTACGGCGACGACCTGGTGCCGCTGCCGCGCCGCGAGCGCCCCGCGGGGGACCTCACGAAGTTCGCCAACCGCATCCCGGCGAAGGTGCGCGACAATGGCGACCTCGAGCTCGCCCCCGGCGACCGCATCCGCCACGACGACTTCGGGGAGGGTCGCGTCGACCAGATCACCGGCGAGGGTCCGAAGCGCGTCGCGCACGTCCGGTTCGACCGGGCCGGACAGAAGAAGCTCCTCATCAAGATCGCGCCGATCGAGAAGCTCTGACCGACGCCGCCCCGGATGCCGCGGTTAGGCTGACAGGCATGGGCTTCTTCTCGCGCGGCAAGCGCACGCCCGCCGACGGTGTCCCTCCCGAGGCGGTGCCGGAGGCGGCATCCGACGCCGTCGAGGAGACCGTCGACGCGCACGCCGGCGAGGAGCCCGTGCCCCACGTCGGCATCTCGGTCTCGACGTTCGGGGCGCCCCCGCCGGCCGCGGCGGCTCCGGCAGCGCCGGGCGCGCTTGCGGAGTCGGCGGCGCCTGCGGCCCCGGTGCGCCGGCCGCCGGCGACCGCGCCGGCACCGCAGCCGACGGTGCCCGGGCTCGTCGACAACACCCTCGTGCAGGCCGCGCTGGCGGGTCTGCCGGGGAAGCCGCGGAACACCGACATCATGAACGTCATGCGGCAGGCGCTGCAGGGACAGCTGTTCGTGCGTGCGCAGGGTGATGCGCAGGCGCTGCTGGCGGCGGGCCAGCCGTTGAACCTCGCGATCACGACGTTCCGGGACAAGCGGTTCCTGCTCGCGTTCAGTGGCGGCGCGGCCCTGCAGGCGAGCGCGCAGGCCGAGGGGGCTGCCGCGGCATCCGTCATCGGTCAGCCGGCGATCGCGGTGCTGCGCGGCGCCGTCACCGGCGGATACGACGGGATCTATCTCGACCACGCCACGCCGGGCGCACGGCTCGTGCTGCCGAAGCCGCTCATCGAGAAGGCGCTCGACGAGGGCGAGCCCGGGTTCGAGCTGAAGGCTCTGCTCGCCGGCGCCCGCGGCGACGCGACGGCGCTGCAGGTGGCCGAGGCGCTCACCCGCGTGAAGGTGTGGGTCGCCGGCGGGACCGACGACCAGGGTCGCATGGGGCTTGCCGAGGCGCGCTCCTCCGATGGACAGCGGCGCCTCGAGGTGTTCTCGCATCCGCTCGAGGTGATCGTGCTGGGGCGCGGCGACCGGCCGCTGCCGGTGCTTCCCGAGCAGCTCGCGAAGGCCCTCGCCTCCGAACCGGGCCTGACGGGCATCGTCGTCGACCCGGGCGGCCCGTGGATCGAGCTCGACCGCGACGTGCTCGCCCCGGTGCTCGCGCTTGCCGGTTGACGGCGTCGCGAAAGCAGGCTGAAACGGCGATCCGGGGCCGCGGGCGGGTCGTCGAGGTCGATCTGGCCTGCTTTCGCGACGGCTGGCGCCCGCGACGCCAACGCCCGCGGCGCGGGCGGGGTGTTGCGCGTGCCGCGGCCGCCCTAGGGTCGAGCCATGGCCTCCGAGCGCATCACCCTCACGATCCCCGGCCCCGACGGCGAGCGCGAGGTGTCGCTGTCGAGCCCGAACCGGGTCATCTGGCCGGAGGTCGGGATCACCAAGCGCGAGCTCGCCGAGTACGCCATCGCCGTCGCGGAGCCGTTCCTGCGGGCGAACGGGCACCGGCCGGTGTCGCTCGAGCGGTTCCCCGACTCGGTCGACGGGGAGAGCTTCTTCTCCAAGAACCCGCCGAAGGGCGCGCCCGACTATGTGCACGAGGTGATGTGCACGTACAACAGCGGGCGGCGGCATCCGCAGGTCGTCCTCGACGAGGCGGCCGCGATCGTCTGGGCGATCCAGATGAACACCGTCGTCTTCCACCCGTGGGCCTCGCTCGCGCGTGACACCGACAATCCCGTCGAACTGCGGATCGATCTCGATCCGCAGCCCGGAACGGATTTCGCGGATGCCGCGGCCGTCGCCCCGGCGTTGCGCGAGGTGCTGCGCGAAGCGGGATTGGAGCCGTGGCTGAAGACGAGCGGAAACCGCGGCATCCACGTCTTCTGCCCGATCGAACCCACCCACGAGTTCCTCGACGTGCGGCACGCCGTGATCGCGGCCGGGCGGGAGCTCGAGCGTCGGATGCCCGACCGGGTCACGATGAACTGGTGGAAGGAGGAGCGCGGCGAGCGCATCTTCGTCGACTTCAACCAGGCCAACCGCGACCGCACGATGGCGGGCGCCTACAGCCCGCGGGCGCTGCCGGCGGCGACCGTCGCGACCCCGATCACGTGGGACGAGTTGGCCGACGGTGTGGACCCGGCATCCTTCACCGTGCGGACGGTGCCGCAGCGCCTCGCCGAGCTCGGCGACCCATGGGCCGAGCTGCAGTCGGAGCCGGGACGCATCGACACGCTGCTGGAGTGGTGGCAGCGCGACCTCGACGACGGGCTCGGCGAGCTGCCGTTCCCGCCCGAGTTTCCCAAGATGCCGGGGGAGCCGCCGCGCGTGCAGCCGAGCCGCGCGCGCAAGCCCGACTGAGTCAGGCCACGGGCGCGTCGGCGGTGCGGGCGCGGGTGGCCGCGGCATCCTCGCGATGCTTCGGGCGCGCCCAGCGCGCGGGCGTGTGAGGCCCGTCCCACACCTGCACGATGCCCCACGCGACGGCGGTGATCGGCACCGCGAGCACGGCGCCGATGATGCCCGACAGCACCGTTCCGATGGTCAGGGCGACGAGCACGACGAACGCGTGCAGCTTCATCGACCGGCCCATGAGCACCGGCTGCAGGAGGTTCCCCTCGAGCTGGTTGACGAGCACGACGACGCCCACGACGAGAAGCGCCACGACCCAGCCGTTGGCGACGAGCGCGACGAGGGCCGCGAGGATGCCGGCGAGGGTCGCACCCACGATGGGGATGAACGCCAGCAGGAACACCAGCACCGCGAGCGGGATCGCCAGCGGCACCTGCAGGATGAGCAGTCCGATGAGGATGCCGACGGCATCCACCGCGGCGACCGTCGCCGTGCCGCGGACGTAGGAGCCGAGGGTCTGCACCGTCTTGTCGCCGATGCGCACCGCGCGCTCGTAGTTCTCACCGCGGAAGGGGCGCAGGAGGAACGCCCACATCTGCGGGCCGTCCTTCAGGAAGAAGAAGAGCATGACGACCATGAGCACGAGCCCCGTGACGAAGTTCGCGACCGCGCTCACCCCGGCGATCGCGCCGGAGCCAAACTGGGCGCTGGTCACGAAGGACTGCAGCTGCGCGATCCACTCGTCGATCTGGTCGTGGTCGATGTCGAACGGCAGCGTCCGGCCCCACGCGAGAAGGTCCTGGAAGCCCGCCTCGGCCTGCGCGTAGAGCGTGTCCCACTGGTCGCGGACCGCCCAGACGATCAGCCACGACACCGCGCCGAGGATCACGAGGATCGCCAGGAGCGCCATCAGCGTGGCCACGAGCGAGGGCACGCCGTGCCGGCGCAGCCACGTCATGACGGGAGCGAACGCCGAGGCGAAGATGAGGGCGAGCACGAGCGGGATCGTCACAACGGTGACCTGCTGGATGCCGACGATGATCGCCGCCGCGATCGCCACGACGATCATGATCTGCAGCGCCCGGATCGCGAGCACGCCGAGCCCGTCGGACCACAGACTCCACGGCTTGCCGCCGCCGGCGTCGACCCGCAGGGCCTTGGCGGAGGTGTCGACGCGGACGGTCTTCGGCGCTGAGCTGAACAGTCCCATGCTCCGACGCTAACCGATGCCGCGCGTCCGCCGGCGTGGGTTGACAACCTGCGCGGCGGCCGGGACCCGCGTCGGCATCCGTTCACCGGCGGTTCCTCCGATGTCTCCGAGAGGCCGCCGGCGCTCGGGACGGTGGAGGTGCGGCCCGGGCCATCCGGGACCGCGTCACGTCACGTACGCACACACGGAACGAGGAAACATGTCAACGAGCACGTTCGGGCCCGCACGGCGCCTGATCGTCCCTGGGTCGGCTCGGGAGCCACCGACTCCGCCGCCGCGGCGACCGCGCTCGGCACGGGCGTGAAGACGAACAACGGCGTGATCGGCTTCGACCCGGCATCCGGCCGCCTGCTGACCGTCGGCGAGCAGGCGCTCGAGGTCGGCAAGAAGGTGGGCCTGGTGACCTCCGTCACGTTCAACCACGCCACCCCGGCCGGTTTCATCGCCCACAACGGCAACCGCAACGACTACCACGGCCTCGCGACCGAGATGATCGACAGCGGCATCGACGTCATCATCGGCGCCGGTCACCCCGATGGCGGTCGTGGCCGGCGTCGTCGTCTGGCTCGTGATCCGGCGCCGCCGTGCGCGGGGCTCCCGGCCGCAGGTCGTCAGCGCGAACCCCACTCCCGCTCCGTGAAGACCCGCGCCACGGTGAGGCCGATGGCGAGCGCGACGACGACGAACAGCGCCGTCATCGCGTTCTGGATCGCTGCGAGCGTGTCACCGTCGATGACGCCGGCGATCGATCGGTAGGCGGCGGCGCCGGGCACCATGATGAGGACCGCGGGCACGGTCAGCGTCACGCGCGCCGCGCGCAGCCGGTCGCCGAACAGGTACGCGCCGAGGCCGACCGCCAGCGCCGCCGCTGCGGCGGCGACGGCCGGGTTCACCTGCGCGTCGACGAGGGCGAGGCGGCCGACGTTGGCGATCGCGCCGAGGGCCGCGGCCGTCACGGCGATCGCCCACGGGGTCGAGAAGAGCGCCGCGAACCCCAGCACGCCGACGAACCCGGCGATCAGCCGCATGAGGGAGAGGAGCGGTTCGCCGAGCTCGGGCGCGGCCGTCTGGGTGACCGTTGTGTGGAAGATCGTCGCGACCGCCCACACCGCCGTCCCGGTCGCGAGCAGGATGAGAGCCGCGTAGGTGACGCGCGCGATGCCGGCGTTCAGGTCGAGCCGCGCGAGGTCGAGGGCGCCGGTGACCAGCGGGAAGCCGGGCACCAGGTACAGCACCGCGCTCGTCAGCGCCGCGTCGTGCTGAGCGCCGGGAAGGCCGACGAGCGCGAACACCGCGGCGACGGCGAGATACACCAGCAGCGCCGTGACGGCCGAGGCGAACACGGTCAGGAACTCGTTGGTGCGGAGGTGATGGATGGCCATGCGCACGGCCTGACCGGCCCCGGCGGCGATGCCGACCGCGACGAACTCCTGCCACCCGCCGTTGTTCAGCAGCGCGAACGCGGCGCACGCGAGCGCCGCCGCCACGACGCGCAGCGCCGGGGAGGAGCGCCGCGGCATCCGCTCGATCTCGGTCAGTCGCGCCTGCAGCTGGGCCGGGGTCGTGCCGTCGACGAGCTCGTTCGTCAGTCGCTTCAGCGCCGTCAGCCGATCGGCGTCGACGGCGGGCTGGCGGATCTCCGCCACGCGGGTGCGGAACATCTGCCCGCGCCCGGCGGTCGCGACGATGTCGGTCATGCCCACGCGGCAGTGCAGCTGCTCGATGCCGAGCGCGCCGGCGGCGCGTTCCATGCTGTCGCGCACGCGCGCAGACGACGCGCCGGCGCCCAGCATGAGGGCGCCCAGCCGGGTGACGGCGTCGGTCCGTGCGATGAACTGCACGGGCTCCAGGCGCAGCTCCTGCGTGTGGGTGGGCACCGGATCGCCGTCGCGGTCCGGCCCGTCAGGGGCGTCGGGGGCGTCGGCCATGCTCCGATCCTCGCACCGCGACGCCCCCGGGCGCACCCGCCGCGGCCGGGAAAACGGCCCGGTGGTGGCGGCGGAATATTCACGGTCGCCGGCCGATCGGGCCTCCGGCGGCGCCCGCTATCGTCGTGGTCAAGGAGGGCGGGTTACCGCCACCTCCGCAGAATCGGGCCCGCGCGGCAGGCCGCCGGACTCCGGCGCCGGTGCGGGCCCGCCTGCGGGAGACCGGCTTCGGCCCGCGCGGTGCTGCGCGGGTCGAAGCTGCGTCCGGGCCCGGCCCGGCGTCAGGTCAGCACGTCGGCGAGGTCGTACGCGGCGACCTGCTCGAGCTGGTCGTACGTGCACGAGCGGGGATCGCGGTCGGGGCGCCAGCGGTCGAACTGGACGGTGTGGCGGAAACGGCGGCCCTCGAGCTGGTCGTAGCGCACCTCCAGCACGCGCTCCGGACGCAGGCGCACGAACGAGGTGTCCTTCGACGCCGTGAACCGCGACCGGTCGGTCTGTCCGGTGACGGCGTAACCCGCGGCATCCGTCTCGACGAGCGGTGCCAGCTCGTGGACGAGCTCGAGGCGCCGGGCGTCGCTGAAGGCCGACGCGCCGCCGACGCTCTGCAGCTCGCCGGTCTCGTCGTACAGGCCCAGCAGCAGCGAGCCGACGCCGCTGCCGCTCTTGTGCACCCGGTAGCCGAGCAGCACGACGTCGGCGGTGCGGGCGTGCTTGATCTTGAACATCGTCCGTTTGCCCGGCGCATACGGGGCATCGAGCGGCTTGGCGACGACGCCGTCGAGACCCGCTCCCTCGAACTGCGCGAGCCAGCGCTCGGCGAGCGCGCGGTCGCCGGTCGTCCGGGTGACGTGGATCGGGGCGGGGACGCCGTCGAGCAGATCCTCGAGCTGCGCTCGCCGCAGCCGGAACGGCTCGGGCTGCAGGTCGCGCTCGCCGCGGGCGAGCAGGTCGAAGGCGATGAACATCGACGGTGTCGTCTCGCTCAGCATCCGCACCCGCGAAGCGGCCGGGTGGATCCGCTGCGAGAGCAGCTCCCACTGCAGCCGAGCCGGGTCGCCGGCCGCCACGACGATCTCGCCGTCGATCAGGCAGGGCTCTGGCAGCAGCGCGCGGCACGCGGCGACGAGTTCGGGGAAGTAGCGCGTCAGCGGCTTGGCGCCGCGCGAGCCGATCTCGACATCGGTGCCGTCCCAGGCGATGAGGGCGCGGAACCCGTCCCACTTCGGCTCGAACGACAGGCCGCCGGGCGTCTTCGCCGGGTCGGGGATGGCCGGGACGGACTTCGCGAGCATCGGCGCCGGAATCTCGTACATGGGGCCAGTCTGGCGTTCGACGAGCGCAAATGGTCCTCGGATGCCAGATTCCCGAGCCGCCTGCGCGTCCCGAAGCCGCACGCCGTGGGACTGAGTCTCAGCTAGAATGGGCCGGAGTCTCACCGAGGAGGACCCATGGCCACCGAGTACCAGCCCCCCGTCGCCGACTACGCCTTCCTGTACGGCGAGGCGTTCGGTCTCGACATCGTCGCCCGCTCCACCGGGGGCGAGCTCACCGCCGACGACGCGACGGACGTGATCGCCGGGGCCGGCGAGTTCGCGGCCTCCGTCCTCGCACCGCTGCAGGAAGCGGGCGACCGCGAGGGCGCGCGGCTGGTCGACGGCGAGGTGCGTCTTCCCACGGGCTTCGCCGAGGCGTATCGCGCGTTCGTCGACGCGGGCTGGGTCACCGCCGAGGCGCCCATCTCCGCGGGCGGTGACGGGCTGCCCGGCTCGGTGCGCGCGGGCCTCGGGGAGATCTGGAACGCGTCGAACGCCGCCTTCGCCCTGTGCTGGCTGCTGACGGCTGGGCAGATCCATGCGCTGGATGCCGCGGCATCCGACGCCCTTCGCGAGACCTACCTCACCAAGCTCGTGTCGGGGGAGTGGACCGGCACGATGAACCTCACCGAGCCCGATGCCGGGACCGACCTGGGCGCGATCCGTACGATGGCGACACCCCGCGAGGACGGCTCGTACGCGATCCGCGGCCAGAAGATCTTCATCACCTGGGGCGACCACGACGTCGCCGAGAACATCGTGCACCTCGTTCTCGCGCGCACCCCCGGCGCGCCGGACGGGGCGAAGGGGCTCTCGCTGTTCGTCGCGCCCCGTGTGCTCGTCAATCCTGACGGCACGCTCGGCGCTCGCAACGCCGTGACGACGGTCGCGCTCGAGCACAAGCTCGGCATCCACGGCTCGCCCACCTGCGTGCTGTCGTACGAGGACGCGACCGGCTACCTCGTCGGCGAGCTCGGCGGGGGACTGGCGGGCATGTTCGTCATGATGAACTCCGCGCGTATCGGCATGGGCTTCCAGGCGACGGGCATCGCCGACCGTGCGCTGCAGCAGGCGCAGGCATATGCCGCCGATCGCATACAGGGTCGCGTGCTGGGACGCGACGGCGTCGCCCCCATCGCCGAGCACCCCGACGTCCGGCGTCTGCTGCTGTCGATGCGCAGCGACGTCTTCGCGATGCGTGCGCTCGGCGTGTACGTCGCCGACCTGTTCGACCGCGCCGAGTCCGACCCCGCGCTGCTGCCGCTGGCGGAGTTCTTCGTCCCGATCCTCAAGGGCTGGGCGACCGAGAATGCCGTGGCACTCACGAGCGACGCCATCCAGGTGCACGGCGGCATGGGGTTCATCGAGGAGACGGGCGTCGCGCAGCACTACCGCGACGCGCGCATCATGCCGATCTACGAGGGCACAACGGCGATCCAGTCAAACGACCTCATCGGGCGGAAGGTGATCCGCAACCAGGGCGCCACCGCGGCGGAGCTGTTCGCGCAGGTGGAGCAGACGGTGGCGGATCTGCGGGCCGTCGCCGGCGCGGCGGACGCGGGGTCGACGGGCGCGGGGACGACCGCCGGGGCGACGGGCGCGGTCGCCCGGCGTGCCGCGGACCGGCTCGAGCGCGCCGCGGCATCCGCCCGCCGTGCCACCGCCGACCTCATCGGCTTCGCCGAGTCGCCCCGCGACGCGCACGCTGTGAGCGTGCCGTACCTCATGCTGCTCGGCGTGCTCGCCGGCGGGTGGATGCACGGGCTGGCCGTCGTCGCTGTCGCCGCGCACGACGCCCCCGCGGCGGAGGATGCCGGCCGGCTCACCCTCGCGGACTTCTACGGCGCCCACCACCTGCCGCGGGTGCACGCGCTCGCCGAGACGGTCACCTCGGGCGAGACGGCCTGACCGGCCGCCGCGGCCCGGGCACGCGAGCGCCGGGCGGCGCGCATTCGTCGAACCCTTACCTCCCCGCCGAACCCTCATCCCCGGGCGCGCTCGGTGGTGAGTGTTCGTCCCAGGGGTAAGGGTTCGGGCTACGGCGCCGCGCGGGCACCACCAGGGCGCGGGCTACCACCAGGGCGCGGGCTATAGGGACTCGCGCAGCCGGCGGGCGACCTCGGCGCCGGGCATGCGCCGCGGGAAGACCGCGACGACCAGATCGTCCTCCTGCGCCTCGTCCCCGCCGGGGTGCACACCGAAGCGGTGCATCAGCCGGTCGTAGGCGTCGGTGAGCACCGACTCGGGGATGTCCTCGGTGCCGCGCAGCAGCCGCCGCAGCACATGGTTGTGCACCGCGGTGACCGCCGCCGAGAACGCGACCGCGTCCACGGGGTCGAGGCCCGGCAGCGCGGAGCGCAGGTACTCGTCGAACAGGCGCTCGTACTGGAACACCGTCACGATCTCGCGCTCGCGCAGCGCCGGCACCTGCCGCACGACCGCATAACGACGGCGGGCGAGCTCGGGCTCGGCCGCGAAGTGACGGAACACCTCGACGGATGCCGCGCACGCCGCCGCCCACGGGTTCTCGTGCGGGTCGTCCTGCAGGGTGCCCAGCGACGTGCGCAACTGGGCGAGCAGCACCTCGTGGTCGCTGAAGACGACGTCGTCCTTGCCGCCGAATTGGCGGAAGAACGTCGACCGGGAGACTCCCGCGGCCTGCGCGATCTGCTCGACAGAGGTCGCTTCGAAGCCCTGCGCGACGAACAGATCGAGCGCAGCGGCGACGACGGCGTTGCGGGCGGAAGCAGGAGCGGCGGTCATAACGGAGCCAGCCTAGTCACCCGCCTCCGAAAACGGCGGAGGATCCCCGCGCAGGTCACAGCACAGGATGCCACGGAGGCGGTCAGCGCGCTCAGCCGCACGTATTAGGCTGGGGGATCGGTCGATCTCTCGACATCGAGATTTCTTCGGCAGCGGGACACCCCGAAAACCCACAGACGCCCAGCGGAGGATTGCGCGTGGATCTTTACGAGTACCAGGCACGTGACCTGTTCGAAAAGTACGAGGTGCCGGTGCTCGCCGGCATCATCGCCGACACTCCTGAGGAGGCGAAGGCGGCCGCGGAGAAGCTCGGCGGTGTCGTCGTCGTCAAGGCTCAGGTCAAGACCGGCGGCCGCGGCAAGGCCGGCGGCGTCAAGGTCGCGAAGACCCCGGAGGACGCCTACGACGCCGCGAAGGCCATCCTGGGCCTGGACATCAAGGGCCACATCGTCAAGCGCGTCATGGTCGCGGCGGGCGCGCAGATCGAGAAGGAGTTCTACTTCTCGGTGCTGCTGGACCGCTCCAACCGCTCCTACCTGTCGCTCGCGAGCGTCGAGGGCGGCATGGAGATCGAGGAGCTCGCGGTGGAGCGCCCCGACGCGCTCGCCAAGGTCGAGGTCGACCCGCTGACCGGCATCGACGCCGAGAAGGCGCTCGAGATCGCCAAGGCCGGCGGCTTCGACGACGAGCTGGCCCCCAAGGTCGCCGACGTCTTCGTCAAGCTCTACAACGTCTACACCGGTGAGGACGCGACCCTCGTCGAGGTGAACCCGCTCATCCAGGACGCCGACGGAAACATCGTCGCCCTCGACGGCAAGGTGTCGCTGGATGACAACGCGACCGAGGTGCGTCACCCCGAGCACGAAGAGCTCGAGGACAAGGATGCCGCTGACCCGCTCGAGGCGAAGGCCAAGGCATCCGGCCTCAACTACGTCAAGCTCGACGGCCAGGTGGGCATCATCGGCAACGGCGCGGGCCTGGTCATGTCGACACTCGACGTCGTCGCGTACGCCGGTGAGAACCACGGCGGCGTGAAGCCCGCCAACTTCCTCGACATCGGCGGCGGCGCGTCCGCGACGGTCATGGCCGCAGGCCTGGACGTCATCCTCGGCGACGAGCAGGTCAAGAGCGTCTTCGTCAACGTCTTCGGCGGCATCACGTCGTGCGTCGCGGTCGCGGAGGGCATCGTCAAGGCGCTCGAGATCCTCGGCGACACGGCGACGAAGCCCCTCGTCGTCCGCCTCGACGGCAACCAGGTCGAAGAGGGCCGCGCGATCCTCGCCGCCGCGAACAACCCGCTCGTCACCCTCGCCGCGGGCATGGACGAGGGCGCCGACAAGGCCGCCGAGCTGGCAAACGCCTGAACCGCGCTGAGACAGCTGAGACACAAGGACTGAGAACAGAAATGTCGATCTACCTCAACAAGGACTCCAAGGTCATCGTCCAGGGCATCACCGGCGGCGAGGGCACCAAGCACACCGCGCTCATGCTGAAGGCGGGCACCAACGTCGTCGGCGGCGTCAACGCGCGCAAGGCCGGCACGACGGTCTCACACACGGATGCCGCGGGCAACCCGGTCGAGCTCCCGGTCTTCGGCTCCGTCGCCGAGGCCATCGAGGCGACCGGCGCCGACGTGTCGATCGCGTTCGTGCCGCCGGCGTTCACGAAGGACGCGATGGTCGAGGCCATCGACACCGAGATCCCCCTCCTCGTCGTCATCACCGAGGGCGTGCCCGTCGGCGACACCGCCGAGGCGTGGGCGTACGCGAAGAGCAAGGGCAACAAGACCCGCATCATCGGACCGAACTGCCCCGGCATCATCACCCCCGGTGAGGCGCTCGTCGGCATCACGCCCGCGAACATCACGGGCAAGGGGCCGATCGGCCTCGTCTCGAAGTCGGGCACGCTGACCTACCAGATGATGTTCGAGCTGCGCGACCTGGGCTTCTCGACCGCGATCGGCATCGGCGGCGACCCGATCATCGGGACGACCCACATCGACGCCCTCGAGGCGTTCGAGGCCGACCCCGAGACGAAGGCGATCGTCATGATCGGCGAGATCGGCGGCGACGCCGAGGAGCGCGCGGCCGAGTACATCAAGGCGCACGTGACGAAGCCCGTCGTCGGCTACGTCGCCGGGTTCACCGCTCCCGAGGGCAAGACGATGGGCCACGCCGGCGCGATCGTCTCGGGCTCGGCGGGCACCGCGCAGGCGAAGAAGGAGGCCCTCGAGGCCGCCGGCGTCAAGGTCGGGAAGACCCCGTCCGAGACCGCCGCCCTGATGCGCGAGATCATCGAGACGCTGTGATCTGAACGACGAAGGGGCGGATGCTGCGGCATCCGCCCCTTCGTCGTTCCCGGCTCGGATCAGACCCCGAAGGCCGCCTCGATCGGACCGCGGGCGAAGTACAGGACGAAGCCGGCGGCGACGATCCAGAGCAGCCAGTGCACCTGCTTCGCCTTGCCCGAGAACGTGTTCAGCACGACCCAGCTGATGAAGCCGGCGCCGATGCCGTTGGCGATCGAGTAGGTCAGCGGCATGACCGTGGCGGTGAGGAACACCGGCAACAGGACGTTGAAGTCCGAGAGGTCGATGTTCTTGATCTGCGTCAGCATCAGCGCGCCGACGAGGACGAGGGCGGCGGCGGCCACGAAGCCGGGGACGAGGCCGGTCACGGGGGTGACGAACATCGCGAGCAGGAAGAGCACACCGGTGACGACGTTCGCCAGGCCGGTGCGGGCGCCCTCGCCGATGCCCGAGCCGGACTCCACGAAGACGGTGGCCGACGACGACGACGTGCCACCGCCGACGACGGCGCCGACGCCCTCGACGATCAGTGCCGACTTGATGCGCGGGAAGTTGCCGCGCTCGTCGGCGAGGCCCGCCTCGCGAGCGAGACCCGTCATCGTGCCCATGGCGTCGAAGAAGTTCGTGAAGACGAGGGTGAACACGAACATGATGAGGGCGACGAAGCCGACGCGGCCCCAGTCGAAGCCGAAGTCGATGGCGCCCACGAGGCTGAGATTCGGCGCGGCGACGATGCTGCCGGAGAGGCCGAAGTCCGCGACCGGCGTGAAGATGTTCACGATCGCGGCGAGGATCGTGCCGGCGACGAGGGCGATGAGGATCGCACCCTTCACCCGCAGCGCCATGAGGATGCCGCCGATCAGCAGAGTCGCGATGAACAGCAGGGTCGCGGGCGAGGTGATCGAGCCACCGACGCCGAGCTCGAGCGGCGTCCCCTCGGCGGGATTCACGAAACCGGCGTTGACGAAGCCGATGAAGGCGATGAAGAGGCCGATGCCGACCGTGATCGCGAGCTTCAGCTGCACCGGCACCGCGTCGAAGATGAGCTTCCGCAGGCCCGTCGCCGCGAGGAGCACGATGATCAGACCGTTGATGACGACGAGCGCCATCGCCTCGCCCCACGAGACCTGGCCGACGACCGAGAAGGCGACGAACGCGTTGATGCCGAGGCCGGCGGCGAAGGCGAACGGGAGCCGCGTGACGAGACCGAACAGGATCGTCATGACGCCGGCGGTGAGGGCGGTGGATGCGGCGACGGCGGACGGCTCGAGGGTGAGGCCCTCGACATCCGGCGTCGACAGGATCGCCGGGTTCAGGATGACGATGTAGGCCATCGTCACGAACGTGACGATGCCGCCTCGGATCTCGGTGCCGACGGTGGAGCCGCGGCGGGTGAT
Organism: Microbacterium sp. CH-015; assembly: GCF_049707015.1. NCBI lineage: Bacteria > Bacillati > Actinomycetota > Actinomycetes > Micrococcales > Microbacteriaceae > Microbacterium > Microbacterium sp. CH-015. Next base: position 148,484 of record NZ_JBNAFJ010000001.1, read on the forward strand.
CTCGAAGAAGCGGTCGAGGGCGCCGGTGGGCTCCTGCTCGGCGGGACGGCGGGTGGCCGCGGAAGTGGTTGACATTGATCCTCCTGCGAAAAACGTACTGGGTCGGCGGGGCCACCGACGACCGGCACCGACGGAGGTTAGGGTCGAAGCCGCATGAACCGCCTTCTCGTCGCCGTCCTGGCCGCCATCGACGCTGTGATCGCGGCGGCCGTCGGCGTCGCCGCGGCGCTCGCACCGCTGACCCTCTTTTGGGTGCTCGGCCTCGGCGGCACCGCCGACTGGGCTGCGCTGTGGCCGGCCGCGGTGCGTGTGTGGCAGCTCGGGCACCTCGTCCCGCTGCACATCACTCTCGGGGACGACTACCTGATCGCCACCGGCATCCCGGTGGACGGCGCCCGGTTCGTCGTGTCGCTGGCGCCTCTCGCCTTCGCCGTGTTCACCGCCGTCTTCGCGGCGCGGTCGGGCGCGCGCGCGGCCCGTGCCGGCGCGTGGCTGGTCGGCGTGGCCGCGGGGACGGTGACCTTCGCGGCGCTCGCCGCCGGCATGTGGGCGACGGCGGGCAACCCCGTCGCCGCCGTCTACGGCTGGCAGTCGCTGCTGCTGCCGACGCTCGTGTTCGCCCTGCCGGCGATGAGCGGTGCGCTCGTCGGCGCGTGGCGCCACGGCGACGACGGCCTCATCGACGTTCTGCGCGACCGGCTGGACGCGCACCCGCGGTGGACGGCGGTGCCCGCGGCATCCGCCCGCGCGCTCGGCATCGCCGTCGCCGGGCTCGTCGGCGTGGGTGCCCTCCTGGTCGCCGGCGCGACGATCACCCGCGGCGGCGAGGTGGTGGCCCTCTTCGAAGCCGCGCACGTCGATGCGACCGGTGCCACGATCATCGCGCTCGGACAGCTCGCCTACCTGCCGACGCTCGTCGTGTGGGGAGCGGCGTTCGCCGCAGGGCCGGGCTTCGCGGTCGGCACCGGCACGACGGTAGCGCCGGCGGGAACGAGCCTCGGCCTGGTCCCCGGCGTTCCCGCGCTGGGCCTCATCCCGGAATCGCCCTCGTCCTGGCTGCTGCTGCTCGCGCTGGCGATCGTCGCGGTCGGGTTCGTCGCGGGCGCCGTCGCGCGGGCGCGCCTGGCCGCCGAGCAGGGGGAGGGTGCCGCCCCGCGGCTGGCCACGCTCTCGGCGCTCGTGGTGCTGGGTGGCGTAGCCGCGGCGCTGCTCGCGGCGTGCGCGTCGGGTTCGATCGGGCCCGGCCGGCTCACCGAGACGGGCCCGGATGCCGGCCCGTTCGCCTTCGCCGTCGCTCTCGAGCTGGCGGTCGGTGCCGCGATCGCGCTGTTCGGTCCGGCCCGCACCGATGCCTCCGCGGGGGTCCGCGCGCAGACCCAGTCCGCGAGGACGACGAGACCGTGACGGATGCCGCGGCATTCGCCGACGCGCTGTTCGTCACCGCGGGCGTCACGGCCACAGCCGGTGCGACGGCGCGAGCGGATGCCACGGTCGCGCCGGCAGTGGCGTCGGCCCCGGCATCGGCGCCGGCGTCGACGTCGACAACGTCGGCATCGGATGAGGAGACCGAGCCTTTCGCCCTCCTGGATCCGGCTTTTCTCGACGACGCGCGTCCGGACGCCGGAGAGCCGGACACCGTCGAGCCGGGCGACGACGGCGGGCCGCAGCGCGGTCCGCGCCCGCCGGTAGACTGACCGGGTGCTGAGGGTCGCCGTTCTCATCTCGGGCACCGGCTCCAATCTCCGGGCCCTTCTCGAGGCCGCCGCCGACCCCGGATTCCCCGCACGGGTCGTCGTCGTCGGCGCCGACCGGCAGGCCGACGGCTTCGCCCACGCGGAGGCCTTCGGCATCCCCACCTTCCTCGTTCCGTTCCGCGAGTTCGAGACCCGCGAGGAGTGGGGTCGCGAACTGCAGGCCCAGCTCGAGGTGTGGAGTCCGGACCTGGTCGTGCTGAGCGGCCTGATGCGGCTGCTGCCGGCATCCGTCGTCGACGCCTGGGCGCCCCACCTGATCAACACCCACCCCGCGTACCTGCCGGAGTTCCCCGGAGCGCACGGCGTCCGCGACGCCCTCGCCGCCGGCGTCGCCGAGACCGGCGCGAGCGTCATCGTGGTGGACAACGGTGTGGACTCCGGCCCGATCCTGGCGCAGGAGCGCGTGCCGGTGCTACCCGGCGACACCGAGCACACGCTGCACGAGCGCATCAAGCCCGTCGAGCGGCGCCTGCTCATCGAGGTGGTCCGCGCCATTGCCGCGGGCGACCTCGCGCTCCCCGCCCCCGAACCTCACTGAGCCCCAACCCGAACCTGGAGTCCCGCATGGCCGGTCCTGCCGTCGATCCCACCCTCTACCGTCCCCGCGACGTCGTGCCCGTCCGCCGCGCACTCGTCTCGGTCAGCGACAAGACCGACCTGCTGCCCCTGGCGCAGGCGCTGCAGGCCGCGGATGTGGAGATCGTCTCGACGGGCGGCTCGGCGGCGCTGCTGCGCGAGGCCGGCATCGCCGTCTCGGACGTCTCCGAGATCACCGGCTTCCCCGAATCGCTCGGCGGCCGCGTGAAGACGCTGCACCCGAGCGTGCACGCGGGGCTGCTCGCGGACCTTCGACTGGAGGACCACGAGACCCAGCTGGCCGACCTCGGCATCGAGCCGTTCCAGCTCGTCGTGGTGAACCTGTACCCGTTCGTGGAGACCGTCGCCTCGGGCGCGACCGGCGACGCCGTCGTGGAGCAGATCGACATCGGCGGCCCCGCGATGGTCCGGGCATCGGCGAAGAACTTCGCCAACGTCGCCATCGTGGTCTCGCCCTCGTCGTACCCCGCGATCATCGAGGCCGTGGGCCAGGGCGGCACGTCGCTCGCGCAGCGCCGCGACCTCGCCGCGCGCGCCTTCGCGCACACCGCCGAATACGACCGCGCCGTGGCCACGTGGTTCGCCGAGCAGACGCTCGCGGGCGAGGATCTGCCGCAGCACCTGACGATCCGCGCCGAACGCCTCTCGACGCTGCGCTACGGCGAGAACTCGCACCAGCGCGCCGCCATCTACACCCGCGTCGGCGGTCACGGCATCGCGCAGGCCGAGCAGCTGCAGGGCAAGGAGATGTCGTACAACAACTACGTCGACGCCGATGCCGCGCTGCGGGCGGCTTTCGACATGGTCAAGCCGGCCGTCGCGATCATCAAGCACGCGAACCCGTGCGGCATCGCGATCGCCGCTCCGAACGCGCTCGACCCCATCGCCTCGGCCCACCTGCGTGCGCACGAGTGCGACCCCGTGTCGGCGTTCGGCGGCGTCATCGCCGCCAACCGCACCGTCACGCTGAAGATGGCCGAGAACCTCCGCGACATCTTCACCGAGGTCATCGTCGCCCCCGACTTCGAGCCCGAGGCGCTCGAGGTCTTCAAGCTCAAGAAGAATCTGCGCGTGCTGCGCCTGCCCGCCGACTGGCGCCAGGAGCCCATGGACGTACGGCTGCTGTCGGGCGGGCTGCTGCTGCAGGATGCCGATCGCTTCCCGGCTGAGATCGAGTCGCTCGTCGACGGGTGGGAGCTCGTCGCCGGTGAGATGCCCGCCGACGACGCGAAGTCGAACCTTGCGTTCGCGTGGAAGGCCTGCCGTGCCGTCAAGAGCAACGCGATCGTCCTCGCGCAGGGGTCGGCGACCGTCGGCATCGGCATGGGCCAGGTCAACCGCGTCGACTCGTGCCGCCTGGCCGTCGAGCGGGCGGGGGATCGTGCCGCCGGATCCGTCGCAGCATCCGACGCGTTCTTCCCGTTCGCGGACGGCCCGCAGGTGCTCATCGACGCCGGCATCCGCACCATCGTGCAGCCCGGTGGATCGGTGCGCGACCAGGAGGTCATCGACGCGGCGCGTGCGGCGGGCGTCACGATGTTCTTCACCGGCGAGCGCCACTTCTTCCACTGACGCGCGTCGCCTCGGACGCGTCACCGTCGTGTCCGAAAACCGCGAGCGCCAGGTCGCGGCGGGTGGCAGGCTGGAGGCATGTCCACCGCCGCGATGACCTTCGACGAGCGCTACCGCGCGATCGACGCGCGCGACGCGCGGTTCGACGGCCAGTTCGTCACGGCGGTGCGCTCGACCGGCATCTACTGCCGGCCGAGCTGCCCCGCGCGCACCCCGAAACCCGCGAACGTCACGTTCTACCCGACCTCGGCGGCCGCGCATGAGGCGGGTTACCGCGCGTGCAAGCGCTGCCTGCCTGAGGCGGCGCCGGGGTCACCGGAGTGGAACCTCCGCGGTGACGTCGCCGGCCGGGCGATGCGGCTCATCGCCGACGGGGTGGTCGAACGCGAGGGCGTGCCCGGCCTTGCCACCCGGCTCGGCTACTCGTCGCGCCACCTCACGCGGCTGCTGACGGCCGAGCTCGGCGCGGGGCCCCTCGCCCTCGCCCGTGCCCAGCGCGCTCACACCGCGCGGATGCTGCTCGTCGCGACCGATCTGCCGGCCGCCGACGTCGCCTTCTCGGCGGGATTCGCGAGCGTCCGCCAGTTCAACGACACCATCCGCGAGGTGTTCGGCATGACCCCGCTCGCGCTGCGCGCGCGACGCCCCTCGGCGGCGAGCGCCGGAGCCGATGGGGCCGCGCTCGGCGCGATCGATCTGGTGCTGCCGCACCGCGGTCCCCTCGACGCCCAGGGGCTCTTCGCCTGGATGGCGGCCCGCGCCGTCGCGGGCGCGGAGAAGACCACGGCCGGCGGTTTCGCCCGCACCCTGCGCCTGCCCGGTGGGCCGGCGTGGTTCGAGCTGCGCGTCGACGCCGCCGGGCGCGTCCGGCTGCGCGCCCGCCTGGCGCACCTGCGTGACCTGCCGGTGCTCGTCGCCCGCGCCCGCCGCCTGTTCGATCTCGACGCCGACCCGATCGCGGTGGATGCCGCGCTGTCGACCCACGCCGAGATCGCGCCGCTCGTGGCGCGCGTGCCCGGCATCCGCGTGCCCGGCGCCGCCGACCCGCACGAGATGCTCATCCGCGCGATGATCGGCCAGCAGATCACCGTCGCGGCCGCGACGACGGCGCTGACGGCGCTGACCGACGCGCTGGGGGAGCGGATCGAGGGCCACGACGGGCTCGACCGGCTGTTCCCCACGATGGCGGCGATCGCGGAGCGCGGTGCCGAGGTGCTGCGCGGGCCTGCCGCCCGCATCCGCGCCGTCACCGGCGCCGCCGCGGCACTCGCCGACGGGACGCTGACGCTCACGAGCGGGGACGACGGCCCGTCCCAGCGGGCGGCGCTGCTGGCGATGCCCGGCATCGGGCCGTGGACGGCGGATTACGTGCGGATGCGGGTGCTCGGCGACCCCGACATCACTCTGCCCGGCGATGTCGCCGTCCGCGCCGGTGCTGCAGCGGCGGGCATCCCCGCCGACCCGCGCGGCTTCGCCGAGTGGGCCGCCCGCACCGCGCCGTGGCGCAGCTACCTGACCGCGCACCTCTGGCGCGCGAGCACACCCACCCTGAAACCGCAACGCCGGGAGACGACATGACCGCCACGATCCAGACCATCGACACGCCCGACGGCGCCTTCACGATCCTCGCCGATGACCGGCAGCGCGTGCTGGCGAGCGGGTGGACCGCCGACCCCGCCGCGATTCTCGCCCGGCTCGCGTCACCGCCCGCGGAGGTGCGCGAGGGCCAGGCGGATGCCGCGGCCGCCGCGCGGGCGTACTACGACGGCGATCTGGCAGCGATCGACGATGTCGAGGTGGTGCAGACCGGCACGGCGCTGCAGCGCGCCGGGTGGGCGGCGCTTCGCAGGATCGCGCCGGGCGCACCGCTCACCTATGCGGAGTTCGCCGCCGCCCTGGGAAGCCCCGCCGCCGTGCGAGCCGCCGCATCCATCTGCGCCCGCAACGCGCCCGCTCTGTTCGTGCCGTGCCACCGGGTGCTGCGCACCGGTGGGGCGCTCGGTGGGTTCGCGTGGGGGCTCGATGTCAAGCGCGCGCTGCTGACCCGCGAGGCGGCAGCCGGCTGACGCCGGCACCGCGCGATGGGGAGTTCTCCCCATCGAGGGCCTCCGCCGCGGTCGAGTAGGGTCTTCGCAGGGAGGTGGGCACCGTGGGAATGATGCTGCCGAATGAACTCATCTGGGTGATGGAGAAACTCGGATTCGAGTGGCCCGACATCGACGAGGACGAGCTGCGCCGCGGCGGGCACATGGTCGGAACGTTCCGCGACGACCTCGAGAGCAAGCTGCAGGCCATGGATCGCAAGGTCAACGGCGACCTCGCGGCGGCGCTGCAGGGGCAGGCCGGGCCCGCGTATGTGAGCGCCTGGAACACGAACCGCTCGCAGAACCTGCAGAAGCTGCTCGACCTGCTCGGCCCGGTGCCGGCGGGGATCGAGGTCGCCGCCGGCGCGGTGCTCGCGCTGAAGATCAAGGTCATCGTCGATGTGACGACCACCATGATCGCGCTCGTCGCGATGCTCACCAATCCGGTGACCGCGGTCGGCGCCGGGCCGATGCTGATCATCAAGAAACGGCTGCTGAACGCTGCCGTCGACATCGCGGTGGAGCAGGCGCTGAACCAGGTGCTTCCGATGGTGATCGAGCCGCTGACGGAGCAGCTGCCGGGCGTCATCATGGCGGCGCTGGAGTCGCCGATCGTGGAGGCTGTCGCGGGGGATCCCGACGAGTTCTACGCCGACCTGCAGGCGCTGGAGCAGGCCCAGGGCGAGATGGAGCAGCACGCCGCCGACGTCGAGTCGCTGACCGAGCGCCTCATGTCCGACCTCGCCAGCCTCAACATCGGAGGTGACTGACAGTGGGGATCGGCAGTGCGGTCATCCGACCGCTCAAGAACGCGCTGGACGACATGCCGGTGCACGTCCGCCAGCTCTCAGACATGTTCCGTCGGCACGGGCAGCGCCAGAACCGGACGACGGGGCGGGTGAACGACCTCGACGCGGCCGAGACGCGTACACCGCAGATCGCGCAACCGTCAGGTCGTCCTGGATTCCACGCGGACGGCACGATCAACCCCGCCGACTTTCGTACCCCGCGCGATGGGGCCTATTACTGGTCTGGCATGTACCCGCGCAATGGCGAGGAGATCGCGGGCCGTATCGCTAGCAGCAACAATGCGACCACGCTGGAGATGCTCATCGATTCGCGTGGGATCGAGATGCCGGAGTGGGATGCCGACAACCCGGCTGTCGTCGACACCTGGACCCGTGCGTCGGAGGCCTACGCGGCTGGCGCTTCGGGCGAGGTGCGCGCAGTATTGGGCGACAATCTGCGACCGGATGCCGTCTGGTGGACGGAGCTGGACAGGCTGAAGGCGAACGACGACGTCACCCGGGTGATCCGGGTGGATCCGGACACTCTGGCTGAGTCTGTGATCTGGCCGGAATGAGCGAGGGAGACGCTGTGGTGGATGAAGGACTGAGCGAGGCGGTCATCGCCTATCTGGGCAAGGGCAGGTCCTCCTTCCCGCGCACCGATGAGGATGCCGTCGCGACGCTGGCGGGCGCCGTGGGCCGTCCTGACCTGTTGGCGACGGTGAAGGCGCTCGTTGCTGAGTGCCTCGCCGTGCCGGTGGACTGGACGACGCGGTCGCTCTCGGAGGGCGGGCGCGAGGCGCAGGCCGTCATGGCAGAGCGTCATCCGGAGCTATCGGCGGCAGCGCTCGAAGCCCTCTACTGGATGTTCACCTACAACTGGCGATGAGAAAGCGACGCGAGGCTCGGCCATGCTGATGAATCATCACGCCGGCGCACGTCGTTACTCAGCCCTCACCCCGGATGCGGTGCTCGAGGGCGCCGTCGTGTCGTTCAGCGGGGACACCTTGGTCGCATCCGGCGGGAGGATCATCGAAGAGGCTGATCTGCAGCTGGTCGATCCGGACGTGCAGGCAGACCCGTCGAGGAGCCGGCTGCTCGACGGCGTGCCGTTACTGGCGCGCGGTGATGCGTGGATCATCCCGCTGATGTGGAATCCGCTCACCGAAGGCCAGCCCGTCGACGGCGAACTGTCGCGACGGGGCAGCGAACTCTGGTCGAGCATTCGAGCGTGGGCGGAGTACGCGCACGGCGTTCCGATCATTCCTGACCTCGAGGACCCGGATCTGTGGAGCGCGTATCTGCGGGAACTGGTGAGCACGGGAGCGCGCCGCGCGGACTGGTGGGGATCGAAGGACGCGGCGCTGGTGCTGGTCGTCTCTGGTGACCCAATCCCGGCGCCGGTGCGCGCGATGGCTCTGCACGTCGTGCCGATCGGCTGGGTATCGGAGCGTCGGGCGCCGAAGCGGTTCCCCCCGATGGACCTCGCCTGGTCGTGGGCCGACGCCGTCGAGGTCGCCGGGGGGCGGTGCGGCGGGACCGGATAATCTGAAGCGAACGCAAGACGAGGGGCGGAACGGATGACCGACACGATCGGCGGCATCGGGGTGGCGCTGGTGCCGCGCATCTATGGCGCGAGCCAGCTGGGTGTGCTGTCGGTGACGGCGCCGGGACCGGCGCACCCGCGTGTCGAGTACGGCGGCGGGGAGCTGTTCATCGGTCTCGACGAACCCCGGGATGGTGCAGCCACAGCTGTGACCGAGGGCCAGACCGACGCGTGGCCACAGCCGTTCCGCGAGGCGCTGCTCGCCGCGCTGGGAGCCGCCACGGCACTGCCCGACGCCGCCGAAGGCGCGACCGTCATCACCGACGAAGCGGATGCCGCGGCGATCCTCCTAGAGCCCGCCCGACTGACGGGCCGTCAGCTGTCCGGTGCGCCCGTGGTCCTCGCCCTCGCGCGGGATCGTGTCGTCCTCGTCGGCGCCGACGACGAGGCCGCGCTCAGCCGCGCGCTGGACCTCGCCGAAGAGCTCTACGACGCCGGCGGCCCGCTGGTCAGCGCCCACCCGATCGTCCTGCAGGACGATGCCTGGGCGCCCTTCGACTGGCGCGAGCGCGTCCCGTCGCTCCGCCCGCGGTTCGAGCGCGTGCTGCGCCTGTTCAGCGTTCGCGCGTATGAAGCGCAGACGGTCGCGCTGCAGCGCCCCGACGTGCATATCGCCGACCCGAAGATCCGCGTGCTCGACGACGGCGTCACCGTCACCTTCGCCGCCTGGCCGAAGGGCACCGCGACGCTGCTCCCCGTCGTGGACAACGTCATCATCGCCGACCCGTCCGGCCAGCTCAGCGTCGCGACGATGGCCGAGTTCCTGGATGCCGCGGGGGATGCGGTCGTGCGGACCGGCCTGTCGCCGGCCCGCTACTTCGTGCCCGGCGAGCGACCGCGAGACACCGGGGCATGATCTGGGAGATCGAGCATGAGACGCGGGTCGTCGACGGTCTGGACGCGCAGGGCCGGCCCGACCCCGCGTACGCCGCCGCCCTCGGCCTCGTGCCGGCACCGTTCGGCAGGCGCGCGCTCGCCTTCGCGATCGACATCGCGATCTGGCTGATCCCCCAGCTGCCGCTGTGGCTCGGGGCGGTCCCCCTGCTGCTCAAGCTCGCGACAGGAGCCATCTCGCCGTACGGGTTCGTCAACCATCCCGATTTCGTGCTGGCCGTCATCATGGCCGCCGTCTCCGTTGCGCTCTCCCTCGTCTACGTCGTCGTGCAGTGGATGCTGCATGGGCTCAAGGGGATCACCATCGGCAAGGCGATCACCGGCATCCGCAGCGTCAATGTGATGACCCTGGAGCGCCCCGGCGTCTGGGCGGTGCTCCTGCGGTACATCATCGTGGCGGCATCCGGGATCCTTCCGGCGGTCGGCCCCGCGCTCGTGCTGCTGTCGCCCACGTTCGACCTCGAGCGGCGTGGCCGTGGCTGGCACGACCGTATCGGCAAGGTCTGGCTCGTCGACGTGCGCCACGGCCTGAACCCGTATGACGAGAAGCGCATGCGCGTCGCACGCAAGACGGTCAAGGCGGAGCCGGCCCCCGAGCGCGTCGAACTCCCGTCCCTCGCGACGCCGCGCGACCCCGTTGCGCAGCCGGAATACCGCCCCGGCAGCCGCATCAGCGCGGGCGTCGTCGGAGTGCCGCGCTCTCCCGAAGCCCCGGCGATGCCGGCGCCCGCGGCGGCCGCGGCACCGGCATCCGCTCCGGTGAACCCGGCGACCCCGTCGCCCGCGGCGACGCCCGCCGCTCCGGCCGTGGCGACGCCGGCCCCGGCGGTGGCGACGTCTGCCCCGGCGGTGGCGACGTCTGCCCCGGCGGTGGCGACGTCTGCCCCGGCGGTGGCCGTCTCCGAGGCCCCCGGTCCCCGGCGCCGCGGCCGGATGGGCGGGCTTGCACTCAGGCTCGATACCGGGGAGACGATCCCCGTGACGGCGCCGATCCTGCTCGGCCGCGATCCCGACGCCGCCGCGCACCCGGGCGCCCGGGCCGTTCCCCTCACCGACACCACCCGCACGCTGTCGAAGACGCACGCGCTCGTCCAGCCCGTCGCGGGGGGTCTGGAGATCATCGATCGCCGCTCCACCAACGGCTGCGGGGTGATCCGCGGCGGCATCGAGACCGAGCTCGCCTCCGGCGGATCGGCGACGGTCGCCGAGGGCGACGCGATCCGTCTCGGCGACCGCACCGCCGACGTGGTGCAGATCGCGCCGCTGCAGACATGAGCGAGGCAGACATGAGCGACGCCGACATGACCGACGAGTGCATCGGAGGAGTCTCGTGAGACTGAAGCTGACCCTGCATCGCGGTGAGGGCGATCCGGTCGACATCGTCGTCACGACCGACTCCACCGCGACGGCCGGAGACGTGGCGCGCCACATCGCCGAGTCCGACCCGACGCGCACCCTCGCCTTCGCGGAGGGCAGCGCGCTGACTCTCGCGGTCGCGCCGCCGACCGACGCGCGCATGGTGCCGCTGCACCCCGACGTCGCGATCGGCGAGGCGCCCATCGGCTCGGGGTTCGCGGCATCCATCGTCGAGGTGGGCGCCGGGTACGTCGCCGCCGACCGACGCGAGGTCGTCGGCGTGCTGCGCGCGACGGCGGGGCCGCTCGCCGGGCAGGAGTTCCCGCTGTCGGCGGGCCACGTCTCGCTCGGGCGCGACGAGGGCAACGACATCGTGCTGGCCGACCCGATGGTCTCCAAGCGCCACGCCCGGCTCGAGGTCGGCGCGTACGTCGAGGTCGTCGACCTCAACTCCGCCAACGGCGTGCTCGTGGACGGCGTGCAGATGCAGCGCGTGCGCATCGAGGACGGCACGCCGTTCGTGATCGGCGGAACCACGCTCGTCCTCTACCTGACCCGGGCATGGGACGGCTCGGGCGAGGAAGACCCGATCATCGAGCGCGGCGGCGGACTGCTGTTCAACCGCAGCCCCCGCGTGGAGGTGCGCTACCCCGGCACCAAATTCAAGCCGCCGCGGCTGCCCACCGAGAAGATCGGCAAGGTCTTCCCCTGGCCCATCCTCATCGCCCCGATCCTCATGGGGGCGGCGCTGTTCGCGCTGAACGGCAACCCGCGCTCGCTGCTGCTCATCGTGATGACGCCGATGATGGCGCTGTTCAACCTCGTCAACCAGTCGGTGCAGAGCAAGAAGAGCCAGAACCACGAGTTCCTGCTGTTCGAGCGGCAGTTCGAGCAGCTCGAGGAGGACTTCTTCCACGGCAAGCCCGAGGAGGAACGCGCGCGCAACGCGGAGGCACCACCCGTCGCCGAGGTCTTCGACCAGGCCATGCGCCTCGGCCCCATGCTGTGGACCCGGCGCCCCGAGCACTGGAACTTCCTCGGCCTGCGGCTCGGGACCTGCCGCCTGCCGGCGCGTAACGCGATCGACGACGCCGAGGCCCCGGACGGCCTGCCGGAGTTCATCGACCGCGTCGACCGGCTGCGCGAACGCTACGCGTTCGTCGACGACGTGCCGGTGTTCGAGACGCTGCCCGCCGCCGGCTCGATCGGCATCGCCGGGCCGCGCGCCCTCGTGTCCGACGCCATGCGCGGGATCGCGGTGCAGCTGTTCGGGCTCCATGCCCCCAATGACGTCGTCGCTGTCGCTTTCGCCGACTCCACGTGGACGAGTGAACTGGACTGGCTCAAGTGGCTGCCGCACACCACCAGTGAGCGCAGCCCTTTCCAGACCATGCCGCTGGCCGACTCGGCGCCCACCGGTGCCGCGCTGCTGAACTCCCTCGAGGACTACGTGCAGCGTGCCGCGGGCGGCGGCAGCGGCGAGCCGCGCGGTCCGTTCAAGGACGAGTGGAACCCGCTTCAGTACGGCACCGACGTCGCTCGCGCGGCGGAAGACCGGGGCCGGACGCCCCCGGTCTCGGTCGTCGTGTTCATCACGGGCGACGCGCCCGTCGACCGGGGGCGTCTCACCGACGTGCTCGAGCGCGGCGCCGACCACGGTGTGCACGCGGTCTTCGTCTCCCACGCCGTCGAATCCCTCCCCGCCGTGTGCCGCAGCTACATCGAGCTCACCACCGACCTCGACGATGCACGCGTCGGCCTCGTCCGCAGCGGCGCCGCCTACGATCATGTGAAGGTCGAGGGCGTCTCCCACGCGTACATGCAGATGTTCGCCCGGCGCCTGGCGCCGGTCGTGGATGCCAGCACCGTCGTCCACGACGCGTCCGACATCCCGGGCTCGGTGAACCTGCTGCAGCTGATCGACCCGGCGATCGCGGAGGACCCCGCCGTCGTGATCGAACGGTGGCGCCAGAACAACACGATCGTCGACCGCTCCACCGCACCGCGCCCGCGTCTGAAGAAGGCGGGCGGGCTGCGCGCCATCACCGGTCAGGGCGTGAGCGACGCCATGGTGCTCGACCTGCGCGCGCAAGGGCCCCACGCGCTCGTCGGCGGCACCACCGGCTCGGGCAAGAGCGAGTTCCTGCAGGCGTGGGTGCTCGGCATGGCTGCCGCGCACAGCCCCGACCGGGTCACCTTCCTGTTCGTCGACTACAAGGGCGGTTCTGCGTTCGCGGACTGCGTCGACCTGCCGCACACGGTGGGTCTGGTCACCGACCTCAACCCGCACCTCGTGCGCCGAGCCCTGACGAGTCTCCGAGCCGAACTGCAGCACCGCGAGCACCTGCTCAACCGCAAGAAGGCCAAGGACCTGCTGGAGCTGGAGAAGCGCCAGGACCCGGAGTGCCCGCCCTCGCTCGTGCTCGTGATCGACGAGTTCGCCGCCCTTGCGTCGGAGATGCCGGAGTTCGTCGACGGCGTCGTCGACATCGCGCAGCGCGGCCGCTCCCTCGGCATCCACCTCATCATGGCGACGCAGCGTCCCGCCGGCGTCATCAAGGACAACCTGCGCGCCAACACCAATCTGCGCATCGCGCTGCGCATGGCCGATGAGGCCGACTCCCGCGACGTCGTCGACGACCCGATCGCGGCGACCTTCCCCGCGAGCGTCCCCGGGCGTGCGATCGCCAAGACGGGTCCGGGGCGCCTCGTGCCCTTCCAGTCGGCCTACACCGGCGGCTGGACGACGAGCGACGACGCGGCCGTCGCGGAGGTGCGCGTCGCCGAGCTGCGTTTCGGTGCCGCCCCCGAGTGGGAGCCGGACCGGCCCGCCGAGTCGGACGCGCACGCCGAAGATCTCGGTCCCACCGATCAGAAGCGCATCGTGTCGACGCTCCTGCGCGCGAGCGAGGTCGCAGGCCTCCCGCGCCCGCGACGCCCCTGGCTCGATGACCTGTCGCCCCTCGTGGATGTACAGGATCTGCCGAACGAGGGCGACACCCGCATCCCGATCGCGCTCATGGACGTGCCGGAGAAGCAGCAGCAGGAGGCCGCGGTGTTCGTCCCCGACCGGGACGGCTCGCTCGTCATCTACGGGACGAGCGGCTCGGGCAAGTCCACGCTCCTGAAGACGATCGGCGCCGCCGCAGGCCTGCGTCCCGAGCGCGGCCGCGTCAACGTGTACTGCCTCGACTTCGCCACCGGCGCGCTCGGCGCGCTCGCCGCGCTGCCCCACGTCGGCTCGGTCGTCGACGGTGGCGATGTGGAGCGCATCCAGCGCCTGCTGCGCACGCTCGACGGTGAGATGGACCGTCGGGCGGCGGCGTTCGCCGCGGTCAGCGCCGCCTCGATCCAGGAGTACCGTGAGCTCGCCGATGCCGCGCTGCCCCGCATCCTGCTGCTGATCGACAACTACCCCGACTTCAAGAAGGACTGGGAGGTCGCGCCCGGTCGCGGTCCGTCGTATCGCACCTTCATGCGCATCCTCGGGGAGGGGCGCACGCTCGGCGTGCACACCGTCATCACGGCCGACCGCGGAAACGCGGTGCCGAGCGCCGTCGCGGCCAACGTTTCGCGCAAGGTGGTGCTGCGCATGGGCGACCCTTCGCAGTACATGCTGCTGGGCGTGCCGCGCGACGTGCTCGACGAGCAGTCCGTGCCCGGCCGGGCGGTCATCGACGGTCACGAGGCGCAGATCGCGGTCCTCGGCGGGACCTCCAACGCCGTCGAGCAGACGAAGGTGCTCGGCGCTCTCGGTGCCCGGCTGCGCGAGCAGGGGGTGCGCGACCTGCCCGAGATCGGCGCGCTGCCGACGCTGGTCCCGGCGAACGAGATGCCGGCGAGCGTGGAGGGGATGCCGGTGTTCGGCGTCGCCGACGACACCCTCGCGGCCCGCGGCTTCGAGCCGATCGGATCGTTCGTCGTGTCGGGTCCGCCGGCGTCGGGACGCACGAACGCGCTGAAGGCGCTCGTCGTCGCGATGGAGCGGTTCGATCCGGGCGTGCGCCTGTACCACTTCGGCAGCCGTCGGTCGGAGCTCAAGGACTTCCGGCCGTGGGTGCGCAGCGCGACCCGGCCCGAGGATGAGCGGGACCTCGCGACGGAGCTTGCCGAGCTCGTGGTCAGCGAGTCTCCGGGCGGGCGCATCATGATCGTCATCGAGGACATGCCGCACCTGGCCGACGGCGTCGCCGACCGCCCGATGCGCGCGCTGCTGCAGGCGATGAACGACAGCGAGCATCTGCTCGTCGGCGAGGCGGAGATCACGCGCGCCAGCGGCAGCATCGGCGTGCTCGGTGAATGGAAGTCGGCCCGTCAGGGCATCGTGCTCAAGCCCGACACGTACGACGGCGAGGCGATCTTCAAGACGCCGTTCGGACGGGTCAAGCGGAGCGACTTCCCGGTCGGGCGCGGAATCTTCGTGCAGGCCGGCAAGGCCGTCACGATGCAGATGCCGTTCGTCGCCGACGTGCAGGACGTGCAGGCCGAGGCGCCGTCGACGCGCGCGGCGGCGCGCGCCACGGCGCCGGCCGGCACCCCCGCGACGCATGGGTAGTTCTCCCCATGGGTGGCGCGGGACCGGTTCGCTAGCATCGATCGCGCGGGGTCGTTCGGACTCCGGACGACGTAGGACGACACGCTGGGAGGCGGGTTCATGGCACACGATTTCGGTGCAACGTACAGCGAGATGGAGAGCGCGGCGCAGCGTCTGCGCGACGGTCGCCAGACGGTGACCGACACGCTGAAGGAGCTGCAGGGCATCATCGATGACCTGGTGCAGGACGGTTTCAAGACGGAGAACGCGTCGGAGGCGTTCTCGACCGCGTACTCGGAGCTGACGACGTCGCTCGATGACGCCGCGGAGGCTGTCAACGACATGGCGCAGGCTCTGGATCGGATGGCGGACCGCATCCGTGACACGGACGCGGAGCTCGCCGGCGGCTGAGCCGCACCAACGACCCGGCGTCGCGGGGATGATGTGGCCCGAGTGAGCTGATGCTGTGCGCCGCTGGGAGGTCTTTGATGGATGCCGACGCGTTGATGACGATCGTGCGCGAGGAGGGCCTTGACCAGCCGGTGCTGGAAGGTCACGGCGTCCTGCGCAATGAGGCCGTCGTGCTGCAGCGCGAGGGAAGCGGGTGGACCGTCTTCCTCGCCAACGAGCGGGGAGGTCGCATCTCTTCGACGGTTCGTGAGTTCGAGAATCGCTCGGACGCGCTCGAGCACGTACTCGAGAAGCTGCGGCAGACGGCGCGGGCTCGTGAGGCGATGGCGCGACTTCGCGCCCGCCGCGCGGCAGCGGATGGGTAGTTCTCCCCATGGGTGGCGCGGGACCGGTTCGCTAGCATCGATCGCGCGGGGTCGTTCGGACTCCGGACGACGTAGGACGACACGCTGGGAGGCGGGTTCATGGCACACGATTTCGGTGCAACGTACAGCGAGATGGAGAGCGCGGCGCAGCGTCTGCGCGACGGTCGCCAGACGGTGACCGACACGCTGAAGGAGCTGCAGGGCATCATCGATGACCTTGTGCAGGACGGTTTCAAGACGGAGAACGCGTCGGAGGCGTTCTCGACCGCGTATTCGGAGCTGAC
Organism: Microbacterium sp. CH-015; assembly: GCF_049707015.1. Lineage (NCBI taxonomy): Bacteria > Bacillati > Actinomycetota > Actinomycetes > Micrococcales > Microbacteriaceae > Microbacterium > Microbacterium sp. CH-015. The sequence continues at coordinate 164,729 of NZ_JBNAFJ010000001.1, forward strand.
GACGTCGCTCGATGACGCTGCGGAGGCTGTCAACGACATGGCGCAGGCTCTGGACCGGATGGCGGACCGCATCCGTGACACGGACGCGGAGCTCGCCGGCGGCTGAGCCGCACCAACGACGCAGGGTCGTGGGGGGATCGCAGGATCGCCCCACGACCCTTCGTCGTCACAAGTGACGATTAGGATCATTCCGACGGACGGAGCGCGCAGCCGATGACCCCCTCGCAGAGCTACTGGTACAACCTCAGCACCCAATCGGTGGTGCGTGACGACGTGCGCCCCTCCGAGGACTGCCTCGGCCCGTTCGGCAGCGCGCAGGAAGCCGAGGAGTCGCCCGCGGTTCTCGTCGAGTACGCCCGCGCCTGGCTCGAGAGCGAGGAGAGCGAGCCGTACCGGCAGATGGCCGCTGAACTCGACGACGACACCGACCTCCGCTGACCGGCACGATGGGGCTCCGTCGCCGCGTCGCGGCCACCGCGGTCGCGCTGGTCGCCGTGACGCTCGCCGCGTGCGCTCCGGCGCTGCCGGAGTCGGTGGTGCCCGGGACGCACGCCGTCGTGGGTGTCACGGGCGAGGTCACCTCCAGCAACCCGCTCGCCTCGCCGACACCGGCGAATCTCGAGCTCGCCGCGGCGACGCGTGCCGGCTTCGGCGCGATGGTCGACGGCGAGTTCGTCCCCGACCCGAGCTTCGGTGCAGTGACGATCAGCGGCGACGATCCGTTCATCGTCCGGTACGACCTCGCCGAGCCGTCCTGGTCGGATGGCACCCCGGTGGACGCCGCCGATCTCCTCCTCGGCTGGGCCTGGGCGGCCGGCATCCTGCCGGCCGATGACGCGGATGCCGGTGCGGAGGCCGAAGCGACGGATGCCGGTGCGCAGGCGAGCCTCGAGCCGGAGATGGCCGGCGTGCCGGAACTCGACGAGTTCGGCCGCGCGATCGTGGTGCGCTTCGCCGCACCGACGATGCTGTGGCAGACCGCCGTGACGGCGCAGGTTCCGGCGCACATCGTCGGGCGCCTCGCGTTCGGACTCGACGACGCGATGGAGGCCAAGCAGGCGGTGGTCCGGGCGATCGAGGACGACGACGCCACCGCCCTCGCGAAGATCGGCGAGGCGTGGGATGAGGGCTTCGCGTGGGGCGAGGACGACGATCCCTCCGCCGACCTGCTGCTCTCCAGCGGCCCGTACCGGGTGGTCGACGTGACCCGGGATGCGACCGGGCAGAGCGTGACGCTCGTGCCCAACGCCGCCTATCGCGGCGGTGCGGCGGCGCAGGTCGCCCGCGTCGATCTGGTGCCGGCCGGTGCCGACGCGGTGGCCGAGGTGGGTGCTCGTCTTGACGTCGTGCAGGTGGCGCCCACGGCCGCCAACGACGCACCGATCCACCAGCTGGAGCGCCGCGATGGGACGGTGGCGACGACGCATGACGGCACGGTGTGGAGCCTGCTGCTGCGCCCCGCGGGCGTGCTGACCGATGCGGCGGCGCGCGCGGCGTTCCTCCGCCTCGCGCCGGTGGGTGACATGGTTGACCGTGGCGCGGGGCCGTGGGCGGCGGCATACGCCAAGACGACCTCCATGCTGGCGATGCCGGGCTCCCGCGCGTTCGACGTCGTCGCGGAAGACTCCGGGTTCGCCGCCGCCCTCGGCACGCCGGCCGATGACGCCGTGCTGGACCGCGAGGCCGCCGGTGTCCCGGCCGGCGCGACGGTGTGCGTGCTGTACGACCGGGCGAGCCCCTTCGCCGCCGGGGCGTTCGCGGCACTGCGCGACGCCGCGGCCGAGGCGGGATGGACGGTGACCGACTGCGGCGCCGACGACATCGACGCCGCCCTCGCGCAGGGAGGCTGGGTCGCCGCCCTCGCCCGCGTTCCGATCCCGCAGAGCCCGGCGCAGATCGCCGAGCAGTGGGGGAGCGCGAGCACCACGGCGCTCACATTGCAGGCGGATGCCGAGCGCGACACCCTCATCGCGCAGTACGCCCACACGGTGGACGTGTACGACTCCCGCGACCTGCTCGCCCAGATCGAAGCCACGATCGTCCGCGCCGCCGTCACACGGCCGCTCGCGATGAACCCGGTGGTGACGCTCGCCGACCGCGACGTGACCGGCGTGGCTGCGCGCAACGGACCGGGGCCGATGCTCCTGCCCGGCATCGCGCAGTGGAGTGCCGCCGTCGATGCAACGGCGGTGACGGCGCCGTGATCGCGAGCCCGCAGGCGATTCGTATCGCGTCGGCGTGGCAGGTGCGCAAGCCGGTGTGTGGCCGAGCGGCATGGTGCGCGACCAGGGCGGCGGCCTCACCGCCTACCGCCTGGAGGCGGAAGCGGAGGCCGAGGCTGAAGCGGATACCGTCGTCGACACCTTCGCGCTCGTCGATCCGGCCACCACGTCGACGGTCGCCGCGCAGCAGGCCGACGCCGAGCGCGCAGGTCTCGGCCGCCCGACCGGCTGAATCTTCGTCTTGCGTCCAGCGATCTCCCAGGTCTAGGCTGAAGGGCTGTCGTGTCGTCACCGGCGCGGCGGTCCCCGCTCATCGACTCCTGGAGGAAGCCATGTCCACGGCCATCGTCATCACGAAGCCCGCTTCCTTCCGTGCCCCGGCCGTCGCCGGCGCCGCCGGGAGCCGGCGCGGATAACAGGCGCTCGCGTCCTCCTTCGGCGGAATCGTCCCGCCGCTCGTCGCGTTCTCCCCGCCAGGGCCAGCTTCGTCCTGCGGCGCCTCCGCGCGCCTTCTGTCACCTCCGCCGGCTCTGTGACCCCGGCATCCGCACCACCCCTTCGCAAGGATCATGACCTCTTCCACCGAGAGACTCTCCACCCCCCGGGCGCTGGCCCGGCTCTACCCGTTCGCCAAACCGGTGCTGCCACGTCTCGTCATGGGCGCCGCGAGCGCGCTCGTCGCGAGCCTGCTCGCGCTGTCCATCCCCCTCGTGCTCGAGGTGCTCGTCGAGGGACCGATCGCCTCCGGCGACCAGATCCAGCTCGTCTGGGGCGCCGGCGCCATTCTCGTGCTGGGCCTGCTCGAAGCGGCGATGGTGTGGCTGCGCCGCTGGTTCGTGCTCGCGCCGTCCACCGCCGTGGAGTACGACCTGCGCACCGGCTTCTACAAGATGCTGCAGCGTCTGCCGGTCGCCTTCCACGACCGTTGGCAGTCCGGGCAGCTTCTCAGCCGCATGATGCAGGACATCAGCATGCTGCGGCGGTGGATGGCCTTCGGCATCGTGCTGCTGGTGGTGAACATGCTGACGATCCTCGTCGGCATGGCACTGCTGTTCCGCTGGCACTGGGCCCTCGGGGTGACGTTCCTCATCGTCTGCGCGCCGCTGTGGTACGCCGGCTACCGGTTCGAGAAGACGTATGGCACGCTTGCGCGGCAGAGCCAGGACCAGGCCGGCGACCTCGCCACCAGCGTGGAGGAGTCGGTCCACGGCATCCGCGTGCTCAAGGCCTTCGGTCGCGGCTCGCACGCCCTGCACAAGTTCACCCGGCAGGCCGAGACGCTGCGCGAGACCGAGCTGAACAAGGCGCGCGCGGTCGGCTGGATCTGGTTCTGGCTCGTGCTGCTGCCCGACATCGCCTTCGCGCTGTGCTTGGGCGTCGGCATCGTGCTGCAGCAGCTGGGGCAGCTGCAGCTGGCCGAGCTCGTCGCGTTCTTCGCGATGGCGACGGTGCTGCGCTGGCCGATGGAATCGATCGGCTTCCTGTTCTCATTCCTCCTCGACGCGCGGACGGCCACCGACCGCATCTTCGAGGTGTTCGACGAGCAGAACACCATCACCGACCCCGCGGAACCCGCCACGATCACCGCGCCCCGCGGTGCGCTGCGTTTCGAAAACGTCCACTTCCGTTATCAGGATGCCGCGGACAGCGAGCGCGACCTGCTGGACGGCATCGACCTCGACCTCATCCCCGGCGAGACGATGGCCCTGGTGGGACTGACCGGGTCGGGCAAGACCACGCTGACGACGCTGCCGGGGCGGCTGTACGACGTCACCGGCGGGCGGGTCACGATCGACGGCGTCGACGTGCGTGACCTGACGCTCCGGGAGCTGCGCACGCACGTCGGCATGGCCTTCGAGGACTCGACGCTGTTCTCGCAGTCCGTCCGCGAGAACGTGCTGCTCGGCCGCGAGGACCTCGTGCTCGGCAGCCCCGAGGCCGAGGCGGTGCTGCGCGAGGCGCTCGCCGTGGCGCAGGCCGGGTTCGTCGACGACCTGCCCGACGGGGTCGACACGATCATCGGTGAAGAGGGACTCTCGCTCTCCGGCGGCCAGCGCCAGCGTCTCGCGCTGGCGCGCGCCGTCGCGGCCCGGCCCGCCGTGCTCGTGCTCGACGACCCGCTGTCGGCGCTCGACGTCGACACCGAGGCGCTCGTCGAGGACGCGCTGCGGGAGGTCATGGCCGACACGACCACGCTCGTGATCGCGCACCGCCCCTCGACCGTCATGCTCGCCGACCGCGTCGCGCTGCTTGAGGCCGGCCGCGTGACCGCCGTGGGCACCCACGCCGAGCTGCTGCGCACCAGCGAGCACTACCGCTACGTCATCTCCAGCCTCGAGTTCGAACAGGCCCGCCAGCAGGCCACGGAGGTCAATCTATGAGCACCGCAACGGTCGCCGGGACCACCGGCGAAGACCGCTCGGACTACACCCGCGAGGAGTCGCGGTCGATCCGGCGCCGTTCGCTGCGCCTGCTCGGCTCGCTCGTCGCGCCGCTGCGCTGGCAGCTCGCGCTCGCCGCGCTCGTGCTGGTGATCTCGACGGCGCTGCGCGTGGCCGGGCCGGCGCTGATCGCGTACGGAATCAACACGGCGCTGCCGCAGGTGGTCAGCGACGCGAACTGGATGCCGACGATCATGATCGTCGCGGTCTACCTCGTCGCCGGCATCGGCGGCGCCGCGCTCATCGGCTGGTACGCCGTCGTCGCGGCGCGCCTCACGCAGGCGGTCATGATCGACCTCCGCAAGCGCATCTTCCTGCATACGCAGCGGCTCAGCCTCGAGTTCCACGAGTCGTACACGTCGGGTCGCATCATTTCGCGGCAGACGAGCGATTTGGATTCCATCCGGGAGTTGCTCGACGGCGGCCTGAACGAGCTGGTCTCCGGCATCCTGTACGGCGCCTTCACCCTCGTCGCACTGCTGCTGATCGACTGGCGCTCCGGCCTCGTGCTGGCCGTTGCGGGCGTGCCGCTGTACTTCCTGATGCGGTGGTTCTACCGCAACTCGCAGCGCGCGTACCGGGAGTCGCGGGTGGTCTCGGCGAAGGTCATCGTGAAGTTCGTCGAGACGATGACCGGCATCCGCGCCGTCAAGGCGTTCCGCAAGGAGCCGCGCAACGACGAGGAGTTCGGCGACCTGTCGGGGAAGTACCGCGATGTGAACATGCGCTCGCTGCGCCTGTTCGGCACGTTCGAGCCCGGCATGATGGCCGTCTCGGCGTTCGCCGTGGCGGCGGTGCTGCTGTGGGGCGGCCTGCGCATCGAGGCGGGCGTGTACGAGATCGGCACGCTGCTGGCCGCCGTGCTCTACGTGCGGAACTTCTTCTCGCCGCTGCAGGAGGTGGCGATGTTCCTGAACTCCTACCAGTCGGCCACGGCGGCGCTCGAGAAAGTGTCGGGCGTGCTGGAGGAGGAGCCCACGGTGCCCGACCCGGCGAAGCCGGTGGACCTGTGGGAGGCGCGGGGGCACGTCGAGTTCCGCGACGTCGTGTTCGGGTACTCCGACGACCGCACGATCCTGCCGCACTTCTCGCTCGATATCCCCGCCGGTCAGACGGTCGCCCTCGTGGGCACGACCGGTGCCGGAAAGTCGACGCTCGCCAAGCTCGTGTCGCGGTTCTACGACCCGTCGCGCGGTGCGGTGACGCTCGACGGGGTCGACCTGCGGTCGCTGCACCCGAAGGACCTCCGCCGCGCGATCGTCATGGTCACGCAGGAGGCGTACCTGTTCAGCGGCACCGTTGCCGACAACATCGCGCTCGGCAAGCCCGACGCGACGCTCGAGGAGATCAAGGCGGCCGCGCGCGCGGTCGGTGCCGACGGGTTCATCGAGCGCCTGCCCGACGGGTACGCCACCGACGTCAACAAGCGCGGCGGCCGCGTGTCGGCGGGACAGCGCCAGCTGATCTCCTTCGCGCGCGCCTTCCTCGCCGACCCGGCCGTGCTGATCCTCGACGAGGCGACCGCGTCGCTCGACATCCCCAGCGAGCGGCAGATCCAGAACGCGCTGCAGACCCTGCTCGCCGACCGGACCGCGATCATCATCGCGCACCGCCTGTCGACGGTCGCGATCGCCGATCGCGTGCTCGTCATGGAGCACGGTGAGATCATCGAGGACGACGCGCCCGATGTCCTGATCGCCGGCACCGGCAAGTTCGCCAAGCTCCACGCCGCCTGGCGGGAGTCGCTGGTGTGATGACGGATGCCGGGGCGCGCGCCCCGGCATCCGCTCACCCCATCGCTACAGGCGGATCTCGGCGACGACCTCGCCGTACTCGGTCTCGTCGACCGGCTCGAAGCCCACGCGGGAAAAGAACGCCTCGGGGCCGCCCTCGCCTGCTTCGTAGATCACGTTGACCCGGTCCATGCCGCGGGCGCGAGCCTCTTCGATCAGCTTCTCCACGGCGAAGCGGCCGACGCCGCGACCCTGGTCGTCGGCGTCGACGTTGATCCGCCACAGCACCGAGCGGAACCGTTCCTGCTCCGCCTCGGGATCGAAGTTCGCGCTGACGAATCCGACGACCTCATCGCCGTCGAGCACGACCCGCTGCCAGGCGGTCGCGGGATTGATGACGGCCCCGGCGACGGCGTAGCTGGTCGGGGCGATGAACTGCTCCTGCCCTGGTTTCAGCGACAGCGCGTTGACGGCGACAATGGTCGCGGCAGACAGTTCCACCAGGCGCAGTTCGGTCATGACGACAGGGTATCGGTAGCCGTCGCACCCCGGCATCCGACTTTCGTCAGGAATATTCGCCTCGGTGCGCGCGGTGGGGTGCGGGCGGTAGCGGGTGCGCGGCGGCGTCCGGGGTTCATCCGTCGCAGATGGCGCTGTCGCGGGGGTTTCGCCGCAGTTTGCGCCGGTTGAGTGGGCGCCAGGCGCCAGGCGCACCGCGGCGCACGCCCGTTGTCGAGCGCGTCGGGCGCCCCGCGGTCAGGCTGAGCCTGCGCGCTGCACCACCGCCGTCAGGGGGTGGGCCGGCGAAAGATCGGCCAGCGCCACAGCGCCGTCGATCCCCAAGCCGCGTGCGGGGACGATCTCGACGTCGTCGCCGGTTGATCCATCGGTGAGGGCGTCCTCGAACGCGGTCTGCAGGGACCGCGAACGAAACACGCCGCCCAGCGCGCAGACGGCGAACCGCTCGTCGTCGTCGCGTACTCGGGCGATCGCCGCCCGCACACTCCTCGCGAGCTCGGTCGCCGCGGCCTGCGTGATGCGCAGGGCGACCGCGTCGCCGTCGTCGGCGGCGCGGGCGACGGGCGTGGCGAACGAGGCGACGATGCGTACGCGTTCCTCCTCCGCCTGGAGTGCCATGTACGCCTGGGACAGGTCGGGCCAGCGCTCGCGCACGGCGTCGGTGAGCACCGTCGCCGGACCGCGGCCGTCGTACGCGCGCATCACCGCGTCCAGCGCCTCCCGGCCGATCCAGTACCCGCTACCCGCATCGCCCATGATGTAGCCCCAGCCGTCGACGCGCGCGGTCGCCCGGGGGCCGACGGCGAGAGTGACGACGCCGGTGCCGGCGGCCACGACCGCCCCGTGCCGGTCACCGAGCGCACCGAGGAACGAGGTCGTGGAGTCGTGAGCGAGGATCGCGCCGCGGATGCCGGTGTCCGCGACGAGTGCCAGCAGCGCGTCGGCGTCGGCGTCACGCGCGGTGAGCCCGGAGACGCCCGCCGTGACCAGCGCGGGCGTGGCCCGGGTCTGGGTGAGCGAGGCGCGGGCGACGTCCGCGAGCTGGGGGAGCAGCGGCCGGTGTGTCTCGATGCCGGGGAAGACGAGCTCGTCCTGGACACTCGGGGTGTCCAGACGCACCCTGATGCCGGTCTGGCCGGCGTCGATGGCGAGCACGCTCCTGGTGGTCATGACGGTTCCTTCCTGCTCAGCGCAGTATAGGTCGTGCGGAGTGGGCGGCCCGGGTGCTGCGCGAGACGGCACGTCGATGACGAGACGGCGTGCGCCACGTCCCGTCTCGGCACGAATGTTCCGTCTCGCGGATGCCGGGGCGCGCGGGATGCCGGGGCGCGCGGGCGCGAAGATATCTTGACGTCGAGATACTTTCGCGTGGTGCGGTAGGCTGAATTCGACCCCGCGACGCTCGAAAAGACCCCGCGACGCTCGAAAAGAGAGATCATCCGTGCCTGAGTCCACCATCATCTACACCCACACCGACGAGGCTCCCGCGCTGGCGACGGCGTCGTTCCTGCCGATCGTGAAAGCCTTCGCCGGGCAGGCGGGCGTCGAGATCGACACCCGCGACATCTCCCTCGCCGGCCGCATCCTCGCGGCGTTCCCGCAGCGCCTCACCCCCGAGCAGCAGGTCGGCGACGCCCTCGCCGAGCTCGGCGGGCTCGCGACGCTCCCCGAGGCGAACATCATCAAGCTGCCGAACATCTCGGCATCCATCCCCCAGCTGAAGGCCGCGATCGCGGAACTCCAGTCGCAGGGCTACGACATCCCCGACTACCCCGACGACGCGTCGACGGTCGAGGAGAAGGACATCCGCGCCCGCTACGACCGCATCAAGGGGTCGGCGGTGAACCCGGTGCTGCGCGAGGGTAACAGCGACCGCCGCGCGCCGCTCGCGGTGAAGAACTACGCCAAGAAGCACCCGCACCGCAACAAGGCGTTCGCGGCCGGCTCGAAGACGCGCGTCGCGACGATGGGTCATGACGACTTCAAGAGCAACGAGAAGAGCTGGATCGCCGCGCACGACGACGTCCTCACGATCCGTCACACCGCGACCGACGGCACCGTCACGGTGCTCAAGGAGGGCCTCAAGGTCCTGCCGCGCGAGGTCATCGACGCGACGTTCCTCTCCGCGAAGGCGCTCGACGCGTTCCTGGCCGACACGATCGCCCAGGCCAAGGCCGAGAACGTCCTGTACTCGGTGCATCTGAAGGCCACCATGATGAAGGTGTCCGACCCGATCATCTTCGGTCACGTCGTGCGCGCGTTCTTCGCCGACGTCTTCGACACCTACGGCGCGCAGCTGACCGCGGCGGGACTGAACGGCAACAACGGCCTCGGCGCGATCCTCGCCGGTCTCGGCGAACTCGCGGACGGCGAGGCGATCTCGGCGAAGATCGCCCAGGACCTCGAGAACGGTCCCCGCCTCAGTTACGTCAACAGCGACAAGGGCATCACGAACCTGCACGTGCCGAGCGACGTCATCGTGGATGCCTCGATGCCCGCGCTCATCCGCAACGGCGGCAAGCTGTGGGGCAAGGACGGCGGCGAGGACGACACGATCGCCGTCATCCCCGACTCGTCGTACGCCGGCGTCTACCAGGCCGTGATCGACGACGTCATCGCGAACGGACCGCTCGACCCTGCGACAATCGGCACCGTGCCCAACGTCGGCCTCATGGCGCAGGCCGCCGAGGAGTACGGCAGCCACGACAAGACGTTCGAGATCCCCGCCGACGGCGTCGTCGAGGTGCTCGACTCCGACGGCACGGTGCTCATCGAGCACCGTGTCGAGCAGGGCGACATCTGGCGCGCGACGCAGACCAAGCACATCGCGATCATGGACTGGGTGCGCCTCGCGGTCACCCGCGCGCGGGCGACCGGCGTCCCCGCCGTCTTCTGGCTCGACGTCAACCGTGCCCACGACGCGCAGCTCATCGGCAAGGTGCACCAGGCACTCGCGACGCTCGACACCCACGACATCACGATCGTGATCCTCCCGCCGGCCGAAGCCACGACGTACACGCTCGCGCGTCTGCGCCGCGGCGAAGACACCATCTCGGTCACCGGAAACGTGCTGCGCGACTACCTCACCGACTTGTTCCCGATCCTCGAGGTCGGCACGTCGGCGAAGATGCTCTCCATCGTGCCGCTCCTCGCCGGCGGCGGCCTGTTCGAGACCGGTGCGGGCGGGTCCGCCCCGAAGCACGTGCAGCAGCTGCTCGAGGAGGACTACCTCCGCTGGGATTCCCTGGGCGAGTTCTTCGCGCTGGCGGCATCCTTCGAGCACTTCGCGGAGTTCACCGGCAACGCGAAGGCGAAGATCCTCGCCGACACGTTGGATGCCGCGACCGGCACGTTCCTCGAAGAGGACCGCTCGCCGGGCCGCGCGCTCGGCACGATCGACAACCGGGGCAGCCACTTCTACCTCGGTCTGTACTGGGCGCAGGAGCTCGCGCGCCAGACGGCGGACGCCGAGCTGGCCGCGGCCTTCGCGCCGATCGCGCAGCAGCTGGCGGATGCCGAGGCCACCATCGTCGCGGAGCTCAACGGCGTCCAGGGCCACCCCGTCGACATCGGCGGGTATTACCACCCCGACGAGGCGAAGGTCGCGGCCGTCATGCGCCCGTCGGCGACGCTCAACGCGGTGATCGACGCCCTCTGAGGCGAGAATGACGAGCGGCGGATGCCTCGGCATCCGCCGCTTCGTCGTTACCTACTCAGATGCGTGGTAGGCGAGCACAACGGATGCAGTTTCAGTAGTGCACCCAAACGTCCACGCCCTGAGGAGCCCACTCGTAGATCTGCTCAGCGCGGAACTCGGGCATTCCCACGCAACCCGCGCTCATCTGGTTGCCCCAGTTGGAGTGCCAGTAGACGCCGTGGAACGCTTGGTCGCCATTGAAGTACATCGCCCAGAGGACGTCTTCCTGCACGTATGGCTTCCCAGAGTCGGGCGCGATGCCCGTCATGGTTTGGCTCGGTGTCTTCCAACCGATGTTGTAGTGGCCAGTCTCAGTTTCGGCGCCCTTGCGGCCAGTCGAGACGTACCAGGAGTCGAGAACGACGCCGTTTTCTTTGACGTACATCCGTTGCTCACTGAGGTTGACTTCAAGCAGCCGCTCCAGCTTGACCATCGTCGCGGGCGTAATCGTCACAGGTAGCGCGAACGCGCTATTGCCTTCGGCGAGCTGGGCGGCGAAATCAGAGGCAACCGAGGATGTGTCTCCGAGCGTGCGGCCGTCCTGACCGGGGGCAGCGGTGCCGAGTTCGCTTCCGGCGGAGTTCACGATCACGCCGCCGTTGACCGGCGGCCGGTTCACCGCGGCGGCGAGGGCATCGATGGAGGGCTGGATCTTCGCCGGGTCGGCGGTGACGGTGAAGGCTCCGGATGCGTCGGAGGTCACCGTCAGCCAGCCCGCCGCGGTCGCGGCGTCGACCGGAACGGTGCGCTCGTCGCCCACGTAGAAGCCGATGTTCGCGAGCATCGCGTTCGCCTGGTCGGCGGCGGCCTGCGCCTTCTCGGTCGTCGCCGGGGAGGCGACCGGGCTCGAGGTGAGGTCGATCGTGGCCGAGGTCTTGCCCGCGACGAAGGCGTCGTGGAGGGCGGCGGTGACGGCGTCGACATCGATGCCCGTGCCGTCGACGGCGGGGGTCACGACGAACGCGGTGCCGTCGAACGAGACGGCGGCCGGCGTCGGATCGGTGAAGGCGGCGGGCACGGCGGCGCGCAGCGCGGCCGTGGCGGCGTCGGCGTCGAGGGTGATCGGCGCGTCGACGGCGTCGCCGAACCACTGCGTGACGTTCCACATCGGCCGCTCGTCGAATGCGGCCGATGCCAGCGCGGCCGCGTCGACCGTGGCGCCGAGGTCGGCGCCGGTGACCGTCGGGCCCCCGTCGCCGAGGACGAGGGATGTGGATGCCAGGCGCTGATCGATCGCGTCGGTCGCCGCCCCCGGAGTCATGAAGCCCACAGGCACGCCGGCGACGGCCGTCCCGGGCGCGATCAGCACGAGCGAAGCCGCGACGGCACCGGCGGCCACGAGCGCGACCGGTGCGCCGATCCACAGCCAGAGCCGCTTCTTCTTGGGCGCGGGCTCGGCCGGAGCCCATTGCACGGGCGCGGCGCCGTCGCCGGAGCTCTCCGGCGTCAGCGCGCCGGGTGCGGCGGGTGCGTCCGGGTGATCGAGCACGGCCGTTGCGGCCGTCGTTGCGGTGGTGTCGGCGAACGCCGAGGGCCCCGCCCCACCGTCGGCTTCGTTCTTCGTGGCGAGATCGGTCACCGCGACACCCCCGTGTTCTGCGCTCCCGCGCCCCTCAATGGTACGGGATCGGCGCCGATCGTTGTCACGGTGTGGTACAGAGCTCGGCGAAGCGGGTGAAGCCGTCCTGGATGTCGGTGGTGATCTGCTGCAGTTTCGGCAGCTGTGAGAGGTCGCCGCCGGCGATGGCGGTGAGGGTCTCGGATGCCGCGGCGAACCCCTGCTGCAGCTCGGGGAGGAGCGCGGCGACATCCGCGTTGCCGACCGCTCCCGCGGCGGCGCCGAGTCGGTCGGCGACGCCCGACAGCGCCGTCACCGCCGCCTGGGGATCGCCGGGGTCGATGGCCCGCAGCTGGGTGACGGCGTCATCCACGCCGGCGCGGACGGTGTCGCATGCCTCGGCGACGGTCTGGGTGTCCGAAGAGGTGGGGGAGGGCGACGGCTCCGGCGTCGATCCCGCGCACGCCCCGAGGGCAAGGGTGGCGGTGAACAGGGCCGCGACGGCCGGCATCCGTACGGATTTCGCGAATGTAACGATTTTGTAAACGCTCCTGCCAAATACGCTGCACGGCTTGCAGTCCGTTTGTTCGTAAGGTCTACTAACAAATATGTCGAGATCGGATCTGCAGCGCAGCGGACGCGGGATGCGCCACGCCGCGAAGGTGTTGCCCGAGCACGCGCGGGCGCACAACCGATCGCTCGTGCTGCAGACCCTCTTCCACCAGGGTGCCATGTCGCGCGCGGACCTGTCGCGCGAGACCGGCCTGACGCGCGTGACCATCTCCGACCTCGTCGCAGAGCTCATCGACGACGGCTACGTCGCCGAGCGCGGCCTGCGCGAGGTGACGGGACCCGGCAAGCCCGCCATCCTCGTCGATCTCGACCGGGAAGGCCACCGCATCGTCGGGCTCGACCTCTCGGGCACCGAACGCTTCCTCGGCGCCGTGCTCACCCTCGACGGCGAGATCGTCGCCCGCCACGACGCGCCGGTGCCCGCCGACACCGCCGACATCCTCGAAGCGGTCGTGGAACTGGCATCCCGCCTGGTCGCCGACGCCCACGCGCCGGTCCTCGGCATCGGCGTCGGAACGCCGGGTGTCGTCGACGATCACGGCGTCGTGCTCACGGCGCCGAACTTCGGCTGGACCGACGTCGACCTCGAGGGGGCGCTGCGCGCCCGGCTGGATCTGCCGGTCCTCGTCGCCAACGACGCCAATGCGGCGGTGCTGGCCGAGTACACCTTCGGCGGCGCCGCCGCCGACGTCCTCGTGGTGCGCGTCGGCCGCGGCGTCGGCTCGGGCCTGCTCGCGGGCGGTCAGCCCCTGCGCGGCAGCCGCTTCGCGGCCGGGGAGATCGGCCACGTCACCGTCGGCACCGACGGGGGACCGGTCTGCGTCTGCGGCAAGATCGGCTGCCTGGAGGCGTGGCTGTCCGTGCCCGCCCTCGAGGCGCGCCTGGCCGAGTCCGGCGCCGACCGCGACGCCATCCTCCGCGATGCCGGCGATCGCCTCGGCATCGCCCTCGCGCCGGTCGTCGGCGCCCTCGACCTGTCGGAGATCGTGCTCTCCGGCATCCCTGATCTTCTCGACGGGACCCTCGCTCAGGCGACCGTCGAGACGCTGCGTGCCCGCACGCTCGCCCAGTTCCATGACGGCGTGCAGGTGCGAATGACGACGCAAGGCGAGGACATCGTCCTCCGCGGCGCGGCCGTCATGGTCCTGTCAGGACAGCTCGGGGTGTCCTGACACCCCTCATCCCCCGGATGGGTCACCCGGCCCCGGGAATCGCCAAGAGAGACAAAGGAAGACACCATGAACAAGAAGCTCGGAGCCCTCGCGCTCCTCGGCGCTTCGGCTGCGACGTCGATTCCGTCCTGCTGGGGGGAGGCGTCGCGGCCCTCGGCGACCGTATGCTGGGCCCCGTGGTGACCGAGCTCGAGGCCAGCGCAGCCGCATGGCCGTTCCTGCGCTCGCTGCGCCTGCCCGAGCGCGTCGATCTGCTGCCGCCGGGATCGCCCGCGGCGGCGCTGGGCGCCGCGATCGTCGGCGCCGACACGAACGCGCAGGAGGCTGTCGTCCATGGCTGAGATCGTGATCGTCCCGTCCGCTGCGGCGGCGGGGGAGCTCGTCGCCGAAGAGATCGTGAAGCTCATCACCGCACGCCCCGATGCCGTGCTGGGACTGGCGACCGGGTCGACGCCGCTGCCGGTGTACGAGGCCCTGCGCCCTCGCCTGGCCGGGGTCGACGTGTCGCGGGTGCGCGGGTTCGCACTCGACGAGTACGTCGGCATCGACCCGCACCACCCGGAGAGCTACCGGTCGGTCATCACGAAGGAGGTCGTGGAACCGCTGGGGCTCGACCCCGAACGCATCCACACCCCCAACGGCGCGCTCGAGACGATCTCGCACGCCGGCGAGGACTACGAACGGGCGATCGCGGATGCCGGGGGCATCGACCTGCAGATCCTCGGGATCGGCACCTCCGGCCACATCGGCTTCAATGAGCCGGGATCGTCGTTCGCCTCGCGCACCCGCGTGAAGACGCTCATCGAGCAGACCCGGCAGGACAACGCGCGCTTCTTCGACTCCGTCGACGAGGTGCCGATGCACTGCATCACGCAGGGCCTCGGCACGATCCTCGAGGCGAGGCACCTGTTCCTGCTGGCGTTCGGCGAGGGCAAAGCCGCCGCCGTCGCGGGTGCCGTCGAGGGTCCCGTGACGTCTTCGCTGCCGGGATCGGCGATCCAGCTGCATCCGCACACCACCGTCGTCGTCGACGAGGCCGCCGCCTCGCAGCTGGCCCACGCCGACTACTACCGCTACGCGTTCGCGAACAAACCCGCCTGGCAGGGCCTGTAAGCGCGCCGCCCGGACGCGGTGTCGGCGCCGCCGGTGTCGGCGCCGCCGGTGGCGGTGCCGCCCGTCTCGAAAGCAGGCTGGATCGACGCGGGCGGCCGTGTTCGGGGCCGCTGGGGCCGGTTCAGCCTGCTTTCGGCACGTCGGGACGTTCTGCCCGGGTCGCGTCTGGGGCCGTTCCGCCGGGGTCGCGCCGGGACGTCCTGCCCGGGTCGCGCCGGACGGCCTGCCCGGGTCGCGCCGGACGGCCTGCCCGGGTCGCGTCGGGGCCGTTCAGCGGTCGAAGACCTTGCCCGGGTTCAGGATGCCGGCGGGGTCGAACACGCGCGTGATCTGACGCTGCAGCTCCCACTGATCGTCGCCGAGCTCGTCGCGCAGCCAGCGGCGCTTGAGCACGCCGACGCCGTGCTCGCCGGTGAGGGTGCCGCCGAGCCGCAGCGCGGCGCGGAAGAGGTCATCGGCCGCGGCCCAGATCCCCGGCGGCACCTCGGTGCCGGAGAACACGAAGTTCGGATGCAGATTGCCGTCGCCGGCGTGACACACGGTGGGGATGCGCACGCCGTGCTCGCGCTCGACGCGGGCGATCTCGTCGAACATCGCGGGCAGGGCGCTGCGCGGCACCGAGACGTCCTCGATGAGGGTCGTCCCGAGGGTCTCCATCGCGGGGTGCATCGACCGGCGGATGCGCCACAGCAGTTCCGCCTCCGCGTCGTCGGCGGCCAGGCGCACGGTTCCGCCGGCGGCGGCGAGCGTCGCCGCGATCGCCTCCGCCTCGGCATCCGCCGCGGCGCCGTCGGTCTGCACGGTCAGCTGCGCGCGCCCCGGTGCCGCCTGTTCCAGACCCAGCAGCGCGTGGACAGCCGCGAGCGACGCGGCATCCATCAGCTCCATGATCGCCGGCTGGACGCCCGACGCCGTGACGGCGGCCGCGCCCGCGGCGGCCGCCCGCACGTCGGGGAAGGTCGCGGTCAGCGTGCGCGCGTGGCCGGGGACGAGGCGACGCAGCTTGAGTGTGGCCGCGACGACGACGCCGAGCGTCCCCTCCGAGCCGATGACGAGCGACGTGAGGTCGAGGCCGGTGACGCCCTTGACGCTGCGATGCCCGAGGTGCAGCAGCCGCCCGTCGGCGAGCACGAGGTCGACGCCGAGCACCGCGTCGCGGACGACGCCGTACTTCGCGCACAGCAGCCCGCCGGCGCCGGTGGCGATGTTGCCGCCGACGGTGGAGATGTCGCGGCTGGCCGGGTCGGGCGCCCACCACAGGCCGTGCGCGGCGAGGGCGGCATTGAGGTCCGCGTTGAGGATGCCCGGCTCGACGACGGCGAGCAGGTCGTCGGGGCGGACCTCGAGGATGCGGGTCATTGCGCGCACCGACAGGACGATCTCGCCCGTGCCGGCGTTGGCTGCCCCCGCGAGGCCCGTGCCGGCGCCCCGCACCACGACGGGCGTCGCGGTCGCGGTGGCGATGCGCATCGTGGCCTGCACGTCGTCGACGGATGCCGCGTGCACGACGGCCAGTGGGGTTCCGGCGGCGGCGTGCCCGGACTTGTCGGCGCGCGCCCGCTCCAGCAGGTCGGGATCGGTGTCGACGCGATCTCCGAGCTGAGCGCGGAGCGCGGCGACGACGTCGGTCATGCCAGGCGTCGGCGGCCGGCGACGAGGCCCACGGTGACGGCGACGACGGCGTAGGCCAGGCCGATCCACGCGTTGCCGCTCGTCCACCAGACGATCGTCGCGGCGGCGTAGACGAGCAGTTCGACGAGCGCCCGCACGAACGGGTGCACCGCGATGACCGCGCGCGGCGACACGAACAGCGCCCAGAGGAGGATCGCGATCACCGGGGCGCCGATGCCGACCGCGATGTTCCAGGGGAACGGCCACGCCGTGAACCCCCACACTGCGAGCGTGCCGAACGCGAACAGCTCGCACAGGAACGCCAGCACGTCGACGGCGTCGAGCGCGGGACGCGTGCCGGCGGGGAATCCCGGGGACGCGTCAGCGGCACGGGGCGCCTCGGGCGCGGTCGGTCGGACGTGCGGCAGTTCGGACATGAGCCCAGTTTACGCGGCGCCGTTCGGTGCCGACGGGGCGAGAGCGGCGGACTGCGGGGGAGAAGTCAGGCGCGACGGCGGCGACGCGATGCCTTCTCCGTCTCGGCGGGGGCGATCGCCGAGGCGGCGGGGGCGTCCGCACTGACGCCGGAGTGCAGGTGCAACTGTGCGATGGACTCCCGCGCGAGCGCCATGTCGACCTCGAGCTCGGCGTACTCGTAGGAGAAGCCGTTCTCGTCGACCATCGAGACCTTGACGAGCGCCTTGCCGCGACCGGGCAGTCTCGTCGATGTCCGTGTGAGGAAGCCGTGCGCCATGGAACTCAGCGTAGAGGTCGACACGGACATCGGCTGGGCGCGACGTGCTCTGGACACGATGCCCGTCACCAGATCCGTGTCGTGTCCCCGGCGGGCGCGTCGTCGATGAGGTACGCGACGTGCGCGCGCCCCAGGAGGTAGTCGGTCGCGGGCACCGTGAACTGCACCGCCACCGTCCCGTCCGCGCCGACGACCGCGCGGGCGAGGTCGCGCGAGGTCCCGATGAGCGGACTGAGCGGGGAGAAAGTGACGACCAGGCTCCGGCCCGGCTCGCCGGTGACCGTGACGGTCGTGGCGACGGCGTCCAACGACGCATCGATGTCCGGTGCCCCGGCAGGGCGGCAGCGCGGGGGCGCTGCCGCCCTCCGTTCACCTCGCGAGAGTCCACGGCGTCGGCGGTGGCGCGCGTGTGACGCGATCGCCCCTCAGACGCGGATGCCGTCGACCCAGACCCCCGCGACCGTCAGCGCGTCATCCAGCAGCACGGCGTCGGCGGCGGCGCCCGGGCGGAGCGAGCCGTATCGCCCCTCGACGCCGATCGCGCGCGCGGGCACGGTCGTGAGCGCCGCGACGGCGGCAGGCAGCGGCAGGCCGCCCGCCACGACGAGCCGGAGGGCGGCATCCTGCGTGAGGGTCGAGCCGGCGATCGCGCCGCCGACGTCGAGGCGCGCGGCGCCGTCGATCACGGTCACGGCGAGGCCGCCGAGCTCGTAGTGGCCGTCGGCGGCACCGGCGGCGGCCATCGCGTCGGTGATCAGCGCGATGCGGCCCGGCGCCTGCGCGAACGCCAACGCGATCACATGCGGATGCACGTGGAACCCGTCGGCGATCACCTCGAGCGTGACCCGATCGTCGCGCGTCGCCGCGACGATCGGCCCCGGCGCGCGGTGGTGGATGCCGGGCATCGCGTTGAACGCGTGGGTGAGCAGCGTCGCGCCCGCATCGAAGGCGGCCGCGGCCTCGTCCTCGGTCGCGGCGGTGTGGCCGACCGCGACGGCGACCCCGGCGGCGACGAACTGCGCCGTGGCCGCAAGGCCGCCCGGCAGCTCGGGGGCGAGGGTCACCTGGCGCACCGTGCCGCGGCCCGCATCGACCAGGCGCGCGATGCTCTCGGCATCCGGCGCCCGCAGCAGCCCCTCGGTGTGCGCGCCCTTGTGCCCGGCGTCGAGGAATGGACCCTCCAGGTGCGAGCCGAGGATCGTCGCGTCGCGCTCAGCGAGATCGGCGATCACCCCCACCCGCGCGGCGAGATCGTCGATCGACGCCGTCACCAGCGACAGCACGGCGCGGGTCGTGCCGTGCGCCCGGTGGACGGCGCGGGCCGTCGCGATCGCCTCGGCGCCGTCGTCGAACGCGGCGCCGCCGCCGCCGTGACCGTGGATGTCGACGAACCCTGGGGTCAGGTACGCGCCGCCGCCGTCGACGGTCTCGGCCACCGGCATCTCGCGCCACGACGCACCGGTCCCGCGGGCGAGCACGACGCCGTCGGCGAACGCGACCCAGGCGTCGTCGGTGACGATGCCGTCATCGACGAGACGCAGCGAATGCAGGACGGTGGTCATGCACGGATCCTGTCAGTCTTCGCGGGCCCAGTCGATCCCCGGCAGGGCGGCGAATCGGATGCCGGAACGCGCCCAGAGCGGAGCGAGGGCGCCCACGCGGGTGCGGAACGATTCCCACGTGCGCTCGCTGTTGGAGCCGGCGGCCGGCGACCAGGCGGCCTCCGCCGCAGCACCGATCCGCGGAAAGGCGAGCGCGTCGATGTCGTCCAGGGTGCGCACCATCTCGGTCCACATCGGCGCCTCGACGCCGAGGATGTCGGCATCCGTCACGCCCTCGATCACCGCCGCAGGGTCCCACGCGTACGCGCGCTCGGCGCTCGTGACGCCGCGCGCCCACGTGAGCCCCAGCGGGGAGTCGGCGTCGAACTTCATGTCGAGGTAGATCGCGTCGGCGGGCGACATGATCAGCCGGCCGCCGCCGCGGACGAAGCCGCGTGCCTTCTCGTCCATGCCGTCGGTGGGGGCGACGTAGCCCCAGTACTGGCCGATCGTGCCGGGCGCGAGCCCCGACGCGGTGCCGGCCTCGTGCCACGCGACGGGAGTCTTGCCGAGGTCGGCGACCATCGCGGTGACCCGGGCGACGAAGGTGTCGTAATCCGCGGCATCCGTCCCCAGCGCCTCGTCACCGCCGATGTGCAGGTACGGGCCGGGGGAGAGCTCGGCGAGCTCGCCGAGGACATCGGCGAGGAACGCGTAGGTCGCCTCGTCGTGGATCTTCAGCGACGAGAATCCCACGGCCATGCCGTCGTAGGCGGTGCCGTTCTCGGGCATGCCCCCGCCGTAGTCGCGCACCGTGTCGCGGATGTGATCGCTGATCACGGGTTGTTCGGACAGCTCCGGATACGCGAGCGAGACGGCGTGGGTGTGGCCGGGCAGGTCGATCTCGGGCACGACGGTCATGTGGTGCGCCGCCGCGTACGCGACGATCTCGCGGAAGTCGTCCTGTGTGTAGAAGCCGCCGGGGTCGCCGCCGACGGACGTCGCGGCGGCGTGGGCGGTGAGCTCCGGTCGCGACCGCAGCTGCAGCCGCCACCCCTGGTCGTCGGTGAGGTGCAGGTGCAGATGGTTGAACTTCAGGCTCGACGCACGATCGATGTAAGCGGTGACGGTGGCGACCGGGTGGAAGTGGCGGGCGACGTCCAGCATCACGCCGCGGTAGGCGAAGCGGGGGGCGTCGTCGATGACGACGGCGGGGATCTCCCAGCCGTCGCCGGCGGGCCGGATCAGCTGCACGAGGGTGTGGACGCCGTAGAACAGTCCCGCGGGATCGGCACCGGTGACGGCGGCCGACGTGCCGTCGACCGCGATGCGGTACGACTCCGGCGCGCCACCGGGGACGACGGCGAGGGTGATGGCGGGGGTGCTGTGGCTAACTCCTTCGATCCGAGCACGGGAAGCGATTTCTGAGCCGTTTTCGCCAGCTTTCGCGTCAGATCCGTGGAGTTCGATACCGGTTCGCGTGGCGACCAGGGCTCGAAGCAGGTCGGCGTCGGGGCCGGAGACCGTGGTGGCGGGCGTCAGGGGAAGTCCGGGGGCATCGGCGACCACGACGGAAGCGGGCAGCGGGACGAGGGCGTGGACGCTCAAGTTAGGACTCCTAACAAACCGGGTGCGGCCAGCCTATCAGCGCCCGATCCGCTATGCTCGCAGGGTCGCGACTGGCGTTGAGGTGGGTCACCACCGGGGAGCGACCACATGGCAATCGACCGTTCGCCTGGGTCGGCCGTGGTTTCACCGCCGCGCGCGGGAACCCGTAACCACTGCACCAGCCGGAGGAGCCGCCATGACCGACCCGTACTTCAACGCCCCGCTCGCCGAGGTCGACCCCGAGATCGCACAGGTGCTCGAGCGTGAGCTCGAGCGGCAGCGCGGCTACCTCGAGATGATCGCCTCCGAGAACTTCGTGCCTGTCTCGGTGCTGCAGTCGCAGGGCTCGGTGCTGACGAACAAGTACGCCGAGGGCTACCCGGGTCGCCGCTACTACGGCGGCTGCGAAGAGGTCGACGTCGCCGAGGAGCTGGCGATCGAGCGGGCGAAGGCGCTGTTCGGGGCGGAGTTCGCGAACGTGCAGCCGCACTCCGGGGCATCCGCCAACGCCGCCGTCCTGCACGCGATCGCGCGCCCCGGCGACACGCTCCTGGGCCTCTCGCTCGACCAGGGCGGGCACCTCACGCACGGCATGAAGATCAACTTCTCCGGCCGGCTGTACAACATCGTCGCGTACGGCGTCGACCCGGAGACCTCGATCATCGACATGGACGAGGTCGAGCGCCTCGCCGTCGAGCACAGCCCCAAGGTCATCATCGCGGGCTGGTCGGCGTACCCGCGTCAGCTCGACTTCGCGCGCTTCCGCGAGATCGCCGACAAGGTCGGCGCGCTGCTGTGGGTCGACATGGCGCACTTCGCGGGTCTCGTCGCGGCGGGCCTGCACCCGAGCCCCGTGCCGCACGCGCATGTCGTCTCGTCGACCGTGCACAAGACGATCGGCGGCCCGCGTTCGGGCTTCATCTTGACCAACGACGCCGACATCGCGAAGAAGATCAACTCCGCCGTCTTCCCCGGGCAGCAGGGCGGCCCGCTCATGCACGTGATCGCCGCGAAGGCGACGGCGTTCAAGCTCGCCGCGACGCCGGAGTTCCGCGAGCGCCAGGAGCGCGTCGTGCGCGGCGCGGCGATCCTCGCCGACCGGCTGTCGCAGCAGGACGTGAAGGATGCCGGAATCAGCGTGCGCTCCGGGGGCACCGACGTGCACCTCGTGCTCGTCGACCTGCGTGACGCGGCGATCGATGGCAAGCAGGCCGAGGACCTGCTGCACGAGATCCACATCACGGTGAACCGCAACGCCGTCCCGAACGACCCGCGCCCGCCGATGGTGACGTCGGGCCTGCGCATCGGCACGCCGGCGCTTGCGACCCGCGGCTTCGGCGACGCGGAGTTCACCGAGGTCGCCGACATCATCGCGCTCGCGCTCGTGGGCGGCGGGGCGGGTGTGGACGACGGCGGGGCCGCGGGTGCCGACCTCGAGGCGCTGCGCGCCCGCGTCGCCGCGCTGACCGCGGCCTTCCCCCTCTACCCCAATCTTCAGCAGTAGCGCCCGCCCCGCAGCATCCGCTGCCCTCTCCTCGACCGCGAGAGAACAACGGCGCGCCGAGGGTACGGGTAACACCCGTTCTCTGGGCGCCGAGTTGTTCTCTCGCGGATCCGGCGGGGCGATCCGACGACAATCCATTCCGGGAGGAACCATGACGGCACAGAGGCTCGACGGCAGGGCCGCCGCGGCGGAGATCAAGAACGAGCTGCGCGAGCGCGTCGCGGCGCTGAAGGCGCGGGGCATCACCCCCGGGATCGCGACCGTGCTGGTGGGTGCCGACCCGGCATCCCAGCTGTACGTCGGCATGAAGCACCGCGAGTCCGAGGCCATCGGGATGAACTCGATCCAGCGGGAGCTGCCGGCCGATGCCACGCAGGCGGAGGTCGAGGCGCTGATCGACGAGCTCAACGCCGACCCGGCCTGCCACGGCTACATCGTGCAGCTGCCGCTGCCGCGCCACCTGGACACCGATGCGATCCTCGAGCGGATCGACCCGGCGAAGGATGCCGACGGCCTGCACCCGACGAACCTCGGACGCCTCGTGCTGAACGTGAACGGGCCGATCACGACGCCGCTGCCGTGCACGCCGCGGGGTGTCATCGAGCTGCTGCTCCGCAACGACTACGACCTGAAGGGCAAGGATGTCGTCGTCGTCGGCCGCGGCGTCACGATCGGCCGTTCGATCGGGCTGCTGCTCACGCGCCGGGAGATCAACGCGACGGTGACCCTCACCCACACCGGGACGACCGACCTGGCGCACCACCTGCGGCAGGCCGACGTGATCGTCGCCGCGGCGGGCGTCAAGCACATCGTGCAGGCGGCGGACGTGAAGCCCGGCGCGGCCGTGCTCGACGTCGGCGTGACCCGCGAGACCGACCCCGAGACCGGCAAGAGCAAGGTATACGGCGACGTCGCGCCGGATGTCGCGGAGGTCGCCGGGTTCGTGTCACCGAACCCCGGCGGCGTCGGCCCGATGACGGTCGCCCTGCTGATGACCAACGTCGTGGAGGCCGCGGAGCGCTCCCTGTCCTGACGGCGTCGTTTCGTCTCGCTTCGCTCGCTCAACGACCGGTGGGCGCCGCTGGCGAACCGGTGGCTGACGGCGTCGTTTCGTCTCGCGTCGCTCGCTCAACGACCGGTGGGCGCCGCTGGCGAACCGGTGGCCGACGGCGTCGTTTCGTCTCGCTTCGCTCGCTCAACGACCGGTGGGCGGCCGACCGGCGGGTGCGGCGCCGGTCGTTGAGCGAGGAGCGCAGCGACGAGACGAAACGTCGCAACCGACCGCGCTCAGGCGGTGACGCGGGCGAGGAACTCGCGCGTGCGGGGATGCTGCGGGGCGCCGAAGACGGATGCCGGGGCGCCCTCCTCCACGATCGTCCCGGCATCGAGGAACACGACGCGGTCGGCGACGTCGCGGGCGAACGCCATCTCGTGCGTGGCCATCAGGATCGTGGCGCCGTCGGCGGCGAGCTGCCGCACGAGTTCCAGCACCTCGCCGACGAGCTCCGGGTCGAGTGCCGAGGTGATCTCGTCGAGCAGCAGCACCTCCGGGTCGGTCGCGATCGCGCGGACGATCGCCGCGCGCTGCTGCTGGCCGCCGGACAGCCGATCGGGGTGTGCGCGCGCGTAGTCGCCGAGCCCGATGCGCGCGAGCAGGTCGAGCGCGCGGGCCTCGGCATCCTTCCGCGGCATCCGGTGCACGACGCGCGACGCGAGCGTCACGTTGTCGAGGACCGACAGGTGCGGGAACAGGTTGTAGCTCTGGAACACCGCGCCCAGCCGCGCGCGCACCCGGTTGCCGTCTACGCGCGGGTCGGAGATGTCCTCGTCGCCGAGGAAGATCTGCCCGTCGTCGATCGGCTCGAGCAGTCCGAGACAGCGCAGCAGCGTCGACTTGCCAGAGCCGGAGGCGCCGATCAGCGCGACGACCTGGTGGCGCGCGAGCGAGACGGACACGCCGCGCAGCACCTCGCGGTCGCCGAACGCCTTCCAGACCCCCTCGGCCCGGAGCACCGGCGCGGACAGCACCGCCGCGCCCCGGTCGACGCCGCTCACAGGATCGCCCCCGACTGCTCGCGCTCGCGCAGCCGGGCGGTGTACCAGTCGGCCAGCCGGATCGTCGGGATCGCGAGGAGGACGAACAGGATGCCGGCGACGACGTACGGCGTGAAGTTGTAGCTCAGGGCGGTCGCCGAGCGGGCGGCCGCGAGCGCGTCGAACACGCCGAGGATCGAGATGAGCCCCACATCCTTCTGCATCGAGATGAAGTCGTTCATGAGCGGCGGCGTCATCTTGCGGAGGGCCTGCGGCAGCACGACGCGTCGGAGCGTCTGCGCGTAGCCGAGTCCCAGCGCCCGGGCGGCAAGGCGTTGGGAGGGGTGCACGGCCTCGATCCCGGCGCGGATGACCTCCGCGACATACGACGAGTAGGTGAGCGTCACCGCGATGACCCCGAGCAGCACGACATCGACGCGCTGGTTCAGGATGGTGGGCACGCCGTAGCCGATGAGGTACAGGACGATGATGAACGGGAATCCGCGGAACAGGTCGGTGTAGGCGGCGGCGAGCACCCGCACGGGGAAGAAGACCGGGCCGCGCAGCGTCCGCAGCACCGCGACGAGCAGGGCGACGATCGCCACCGTGAACACCGAGATCCCGAGCACCGTCAGGTTGAGCAGGAACCCGTCCCACACCTTCGGCAGCGCCTCCCACGCCGTCGCCGGGTCGAAGAACGTCTCCTGCACCTTCGTCCAGCCGGGCGTGTTGATGACGGTGACCCACACGATCGCGGCGAACACGAGCGTCGAGGCCACCGCCATCAGCACCGAGCGGCGCTCTCGACCGCGCCGGAACGCGCGGCGATCGAGCTCGAGCGCGCTGGGCGTGTGGCCGGTCACGCCGACGACGCTACCCGAGTCGGTCACTGCAGCTGCGGGATGCCGTCCGTGAAGACGCCGAGCCACTCGGACTGGAGCTTCTCGAGGGTGCCGTTCTCGCGGAGCGTGTCGACGGCGGCGGTCACCTCGGTCGTCAGCGGCGAGTCCTTCGCGAGCAGCAGGCCCCACTGGTCGGGCACGCCGGCCGCGGGGAGCTGCCCGACCACCAGCGAGTTCTCGATGTAGAAGTTCGCGGCCACGTAGGCGGTGGGCGTGTCGAGCACCATGGCGTCGATCTGGCCGGCCTCCAGCGCCGCGCGCGCGTCCTCGTTCGAGGCGTACAGCCGCGGCGCGGTCGTCGGCGCGATGGCCTTCTCGAGCGTCGTCGCGCTCGTCGACCCGGTCATCGCGCCCAGCAGCAGGGGCTTCAGGCCCGCGATGTCGGTGACGCCGTCGGCCTTGCTGCCCTTGAGGGCGACGACGGCCTGGCTCGCCTCGTAGTAGGGCGAGGAGAAGTCGACGGCCTGCTTGCGGTCGTCGGTGATCGTGTACTGCTGGATGTTGAAATCGAAGTTCTTCGGCCCCGGAGCGATCGCCGACTCGAACGAGGTGCGCACCCACACGACATCCGCCTTGTCGAAGCCGAGCTCGGCGGCCACGGCATAGGCGACGGCCGCCTCGAACCCCTTGCCGGAGGCGGGGTCGTCGTCGATGACATACGGCTCGTACGCCGTCTCACCGGTCGCGATCGTGAGCTTGCCGGGGGTCACGTAGCCGGCGTCGGCGACCGCGGGGGCATCGCTGCCGGATGCCGCGGGTGCCGCACCGCCGGAGGCGCAGCCGGTCACGAGCAGGGCGAGGGCGGCCGCGGTGGCGGCGAGGGCGGTGCGCAGGGCAGGACGCGTCATGGAAGGACCTCCGGGTGTGGGTGCACGCGGCGCGTCGGATGCTGTGGACGAGCCGGCTCTCCCATCCTCGCGCGAACGCCCGGTGGCGAGGGCCTCGGGCGTCGCTTTGTTACGAGGTCTTCATCCCAGCGGGCATCGCGCGCGGGCATCGCGGGCGGGCATCGCACGCGGGTGCACCCCGGCGCGATCGCGCCCGCTCAGCTCTTGCCGAGGTCGTCGAGCATCTTGCGCTGCTCCGGCGTCAGGCCGTCGTTCAGCTCCTGACGGCCGGCGGCAGCGGGGGTCGTGGCCGCGGCATCCGCGCCGGATCTCGCGCTCAGGCTGGCGTCGGCCCGGTCGTAGAGGTCGCCCGCGGTCTTCTCCAGGCGCCCCGAGACGCGTGCGTAGACGAACCAGCCGATCGTGATGATCACCGGCGGCAGCACGAATGCCCAGAACCAGCTGCCCCCGAGGTCGACGCCCGACAGGAGCACCGTGATCAGCCAGACGATCGCCGCGACAAGCAGGACGATCACCGCCTGCACCAGCCACTCGCCGGTCTTCGTGCGCTCGCCGGCCGATTTCGCCGCTGCGGACTGGAACGCCTTCGTGACGAGCGGTCGCACCACGAGCTCCGCCAGCGCCATCACCAGCGCCGCCCAGATGACGGCCCAGCCGACGTGCGCGGGCGTGAGCAGCCCGATCACGAGCAGCACGACGACGTTGAACACGTACAGCGACGCAAAGCGCACGATCCAGCTCTTCATGAGTTCAGGATGGCACGCCCGTCCCCTGACGTCACCCGATCGAGACGAGGTTGCGGACGTCGTCGGCCGGGAGCGCGTCGACGGTCGCCGTGACGGTCAGCTCGGCGAGGTCGGCGCGGCCGCTCATGACGCTGAGGAACGCGGTGTCCGCGGCATCCCGCCCCGTCGCGATGCGGACGAGACTCTGCCTCGGCGCGAGCGTCGTGGCGTCGACGACGCGCCAGGCTCCGTCGACCCACGCCTCGGCGACCGCGTGGAAGTCCATCGGGTCAAGGCCCGGTGCATAGACGGCGACGAGGCGCGCCGGGATGCCGCGGGCGCGCAGCAGCGCGACGCACAGGTGGCTGTAGTCGCGGCAGACGCCGCGGCGGTTCAGGAGCGTCCGGGTCGCGCCGTCGGTGGGAAGGCTCGATCCGCTGACGTAGGCCAGGCGTGTGCCCACCCAGGACGAGACGGCGGCCAGCAGCGCCACGGGGTCATCGATGCCGGCGAACTCGGCCGCGGCCGTCGGGGCGAGCGCGTCGGACTCGGCGTAGCGGCTGGGACGGCCGTAGACGAGCAGCTCCGTCTCGTCGGTCTCGAGCGCGGCGGCGGGTCCGTCGAGGGTCGCGGCGTAGTCGACCGTGAGCCGGCCGGGTTGCGCGTCGAGACGGTGCAGGCGCGTGCCGTGCGCGTCGGCGAGCTCGCGCATCGCGACGGGTGCGCCGTCGAGGGTCGCGGTCAGGGTCTCGGATGCCGGGGCGTACGCGGAGGAGACGGCGATGGCGAACACGAGGTCGGCCCGCTCCGTGACGTCGAGGACGATATGGCTGGTGACGGTGCGCTGCATCCCCCCAGCGTCCCACGCGCAGGTTTCAGCGTCGTGACGGTTGACATCGGGCGCCGGCTCAGTAGCCGGCGCGCAGGGTGTCGTCGGCGGTGGGGATCCACCGGGCGGCGAGGGCCTCCGAGCCGCGGGCGAGCAGGGCCACGTCGGCGCCGACGAGGACGAACGCGGCGCCGGCATCGAGGTAGGACTGCGCGACGGCGGGATCGAACGCGTTCACCCCGACGGGCTTGCCCGCGGCGATGACGGCGGCGAAGGCGCGGGCCACGGCATCCGTCACCTCGGGGTGCGTCTGCTGACCGAGCAGTCCCAGGGATGCCGCGAGGTCGCTCGGTCCGACGAAGACGCCGTCGATGCCGTCGACGGCGGCGATCTCGGCGGCCGCGTCGACGCCCTCGATCGTCTCCACCTGCACGAACACCGACACGTAGGCATCCGCGTTCTGCAGGTAATCGTCGACGCGGTTCCAGCGGGCGGAGCGCGCCAGCGCCGACCCCACCCCGCGCCGCCCGCGCGGCGGGTAGCGCACCGCCTCGACGACGGCCCGCGCCTCGGCGGCGGAGCCGACCATCGGCACGAGGATGTTCTGCGCCCCGAGGTCGAGCACCTGCTTGATCGTCACGACGTCGCCGATCGGCACCCGGACGACGGGCGTCGCGGTCGTGCCGGCGACGGCCTGCAGCTGCGACACCACCGTGTCGAGCGTGTTCGGGCCGTGCTCCATGTCGATCAGCACCCAGTCGAGCCCCGACCCGGCCATGATCTCCGCGACGAGGGGCGACCCCGAGCACACCCAGCCGCCGGCGAGGGGGCGGGATGCCGCGCCGAGCCGGTCGCGGAAGGTCGGACTCAGACGAAACGGCATGTGATGACCCCCATCGGCCCGAAGTCGCAGTGCACCTCGTCGCCCTGCGAGACCCACATCGGCCTCGTAAACGACCCGGCGAGGATGATCTCGCCCGCCTCGAGTCTGGCACCGTGCTGGGCGAACTTGTTCGCGAGCCACGCGACGCCGGTGGCCGGATGCCCCAGCACGCCCGCCGCGACCCCGGTCTCCTCGATCTCGCCGTTGCGGCTGAGCACTCCCGGCACCCAGCGCAGGTCGATCTCGTCGGGGCGCTTGCGCACATCGCCGAGGACCATCGCGCCGTAGGCGGCGTTGTCGCTGATCGTGTCGACGATCGTGCGCCCCTCCAGCTCGATGTGGGAGTTCAGGATCTCGAGCGCCGGGACGGCGTAGTCGATAGCGGCGAGGGCATCCTCGAGGGTGCAATCGGGGCCCGCGAGCGGGGTCTTCAGGACGAAGGCGAGCTCGACCTCGATGCGCACGTTGGAGAACCGCGCCGCCTCGATCTCCGACCCGGACGGGTACACGGTGTCGTCGAACATGACGCCGTAGTCGGGCTCGGTGATGCCCGTCGCCCGCTGCATCGCCTTGGAGGTGAGCCCGATCTTGCGCCCGACGAGACGCCGACCCGACGCGACCATGCGGTCGCGCCAGACGCCCTGGATCGCGTACGCGTCCTCCACGGTCGCCTCCGGGTAGCGGGCCGTGATCCGCGGGATCACGCCGTGCGTGCGGTCGGCCTCGGCGAGCTCGTCGGCGATCGCCGCGATCTGGTCGGGGGTCAGCATCAGAGCTGGTGCCCCAGCTTGTACTCGCCCTTCTTGTAGTCGGGCATCGAGTCCTCACCGGGGCGGGTGTAGCTGAAGCCGTCGGCGCCGATCGTGACGGCCATCTCGGAATCGTCGGTGCGGGCGACGACGGGCTGCGGGTTGCCGTCGAGGTCGAGCACGAGCGAGGCCTCGGTGTACCACGACGGGACCACGGGGTTCCCCCACCAGTCGCGGCGCTGGTTGTCGTGCACGTCCCACGTGACGACGGGGTTGTCGGGGTCGCCGGTGTAGTAGTCCTGCGTGTAGATCTCGACGCGGTGCCCGTCGGGGTCGCGCAGGTACAGGTAGAACGCGTTGCTGACACCGTGGCGGCCGGGGCCGCGCTCGATCGCGTCCGAGCGGCGGAGCGCCCCGAGCTTGTCGCAGATCGCGAGGATGTTGTGCTTCTCGTGGGTCGCGAAGGCGACGTGGTGCATGCGCGGGCCGTCGCCGCCGGTCGCGGCGGTGTCGTGCACGGTGGGCTTGCGGCGCATCCACGCGGCGTACACGGTGCCGGCCTCGTCCTGGATGTCCTCCGTCACGCGGAAGCCGAGGTCCTGGTAGTGGCGCACGGCGCGCGGCACGTCGGGGGTGACCTGGTTGAAGTGGTCGAGGCGCACGAGCTCGCCGGGCGTGTGCAGGTCGTAGCGCCAGCTCAGCCGCTCGACGTGCGTCGTCTCGTAGAAGAACTCGTACGGGAAGCCGAGCGGGTCCTCGACGCGGACCGAGTCGCCGATGCCCTTCACGAATCCCTCCGGGCGGCGCTCGACGCGGCATCCGAGTTCGGTGTAGAACGCGACCGCGCGGTCGAGGTCCTCCGCCGACCGCACGCGGTAGCTGAACGCCGCGACGGCCGCGATCGGTCCCTTGCGCAGCACGAGGTTGTGGTGGATGAACTCCTCCGTCGAGCGCAGGTAGATCGCCTCGTCGTCCTCTTCGGTGACGTACAGGCCGAGCACGTCGACGTAGAACCAGCGGGAGGCCGTGAGGTCGGTCACCACGAGCTCCATGTACGCGCAGCGCAGGATGTCGGGCGGGGATGCCGCGGGTGTCGCGACCGGGTTGTTGGAGTGGATCGGCGCCTCGGCGCTCACGTAGTAACCCGACGAGGTCAGGGTCATGTCATCACGGTTGGTCATGTCAGCGTCCTTGCTTTCGTGTACCACCGGTCGCCGGGCGAGGAGCGCAGCGACCGTCATGGGGAGGGGTCAGTTCTTGCCGAAGGTGGGGTTGTGGACCTTGCCGAGCGTGATGTGCACGGCCTGCTGGTCGGTGTAGAAGTCGATCGAGCGGTAGCCGCCCTCGTGTCCGAGTCCGGAGGCCTTGACGCCGCCGAACGGGGTGCGGAGGTCGCGCACGTTGTTGGAGTTCAGCCACACCATGCCGGCCTCCACAGCCTGCGCGAAGTTGTGCGCGCGCTTCAGGTCGTTGGTCCAGACGTACGCGGCGAGGCCGTACTTCGTATTGTTCGCCAGCGCGAGGGCCTCCTCGTCCGTGTCGAACGGCGTGATCGCGACGACCGGCCCGAAGATCTCCTCCTGGAAGATGCGGGCGTCGGGGGAGACGTCGGCGAAGACCGTCGGGGCGACGAAGTTGCCGAACGCGAAGCCCTCCGGCTGGCCGCCGCCAGCGACGAGCCGGCCCTCGCCCTTGCCGATCTCGACGTAGCTCATGACCTTCTCGAAGTGCTCGGGGTGCACCAGGGCGCCGACCTCGGTCGCGGGGTCGTGCGGGTAGCCGACCTTCACACGCTGCGCCTGGGCGGCGTAGCGCTCGACGAACTCGTCGTACACGTCCCGCTGCACGAGGATGCGGCTGCCGGCCGTGCAGCGCTCGCCGTTGAGCGAGAAGACCCCGAAGATGGTCGCGTCGATCGCGGCATCCAGGTCGGCATCGGCGAAGACGACGGCGGGGCTCTTGCCGCCGAGCTCCATCGACAGGCCCTTGAGGTACGACGCGGCGTTGCCGAAGATGATCTGTCCCGTGCGGCTCTCGCCGGTGAAGGAGATCAGCGGCACATCGGGGTGCTTCACGAGCGCGTCGCCGGCGTCCTCGCCGAGGCCGTTCACGAGGTTGAAGACGCCCTGCGGGAGGCCGGCCTCTTCGAAGATGCCGGCCCACAGCGATGCCGACAGGGGCGTGAACTCGGCGGGCTTGAGGACGACCGTGTTGCCGGTCGCGAGCGCGGGCCCGAGCTTCCACGACTCGAGCATGAACGGGGTGTTCCACGGCGTGATGAGCCCCGCGACGCCGATCGGCTTGCGGTTGACGTAGTTGATCTGGCGACCCGGCACCTTGAAGGTGTCGTCGGCCTGCGCGACGATCAGGTCGGCGAAGAAGCGGAAGTTCTCCGCCGCGCGGCGGGCCTGCCCGAGCGCCTGCGTGATCGGCAGCCCCGAGTCGAACGACTCGAGCTCTGCCAGGCGCGCGTCGCGCGACTCGACGATGTCGGCGATGCGGTGCAGCACCCGTGAGCGCTCGCGGGGCAGCATCTTCGGCCACGGGCCGTCGGTGAACGCGCGACGGGCGACGGCGACGGCGAGGTCGATGTCGGCCTTCTTGCCGGCGGCAGCCTGCACGTAGACCTCGTTCGAGACGGGCTCGAGCACGTCGAAGGTGTCGCCGTCCTGCGAGTCGACGAACTGCCCGTCGATGTAGTGGCGGATGCGATCGGGCAGGTCCGCGGGGACGTGGCGCCGGTCGAGGGCGGGGGCGTCGGTCATGGTGTCTCCTTCGACGGGGTCAGTGATCGTGGCGCGCCCGCAGGAACGCGTCGAGCGTGCGCAGGCGGTGGTTGCGGGTGAACAGCTCGAGCTCGTCGGGGTCGGCGCCGGTGCGGATGAGTTCGACGATGCGGTCGTGCTCCTCGACGGAGTGCCGGGGCCGCGACGGGATCAGCGCGAACGACGTGTCGCGCAGCCCCGCCAGCCGTGACCAGCCGCGGTCGACGAGATCGAGGACGTGCGGGTTCGGGCACGCGGCGAACAGCACGGCGTGGAACTGCTGGTTCAGCTGCGTGTAGACGTGCGCGTCGAAGTGATCGAGCAGGCGGTGCATGCGCTCGTTGATCTCGGATGCCGCGGCCAGGTCCTCGTCGGTGAGATGCGGCGCGGCCAGGCGCGTCGCGTAGCCCTCGACGAGGCTGAGGGTCTGCATCGTGTAGACGTACTGGTCTTCGTCGACGACCGAGACGCGCGCGCCGACGTTCTTCTCGAAGGTGACCAGGTGCTCGGCCTCGAGCCGGCGGATGGCCTCGCGCACCGGCACGACGCTCATGTCGAGCTCGGCGGCGATGCTCGCCAGCACGAGGCGGTACCCGGGCCCGTACTCGTGGCGGGTGATCCGCTCGCGGATCCAGTCGTAGGCGTCCTGCGACTTGCTGCCGGTCTCGACGGTGCTCATCTCACTCACCGGTCCCTGCGCCGATCGAGCGGGCCGTCTCGTACTGCGCGCGCCAGGCGGCGTTCATCGGGAAGAGGCCGTCGATGGGGTGACCCTCGGCGACACGGGCGGCGATCCAGGCATCCTCGTCCTCCTGTGCGAGCGCCGCGTCGGCGACCTCTTCGGTGAGGGCTGGCGGGATGACGATGACCCCGTCGGCGTCGCCGACGATGACGTCCCCCGGCTGCACCGTGGTGCCGCCGCACGCGATCGTGATGTCGTGATCCCACGGGACGTGCTTGCGGCCGAGCACCGCGGGGTGCGCGCCGACGGTGTACACCGGGATGCCGACGGCGCTGACCGCGTCGAGATCGCGGACCCCGCCGTCGGTGACGACGCCGGCGGCGCCCCGCGCGTGCGCGCGGATCGCGAGGATGTCGCCGAGCGTGCCGGAGCCGGCTTCGCCGCGGGCCTCGATGACGATGACCTCGCCGTCGCCGACGGCGTCGAACGCGCGCTTCTGCGCGTTGTAGCCGCCGCCGTGGCTGGCGAACAGGTCTTCGCGGCCCGGCACGAAGCGCAGCGTCTTCGCGGTGCCGACGAGCCTCTGCTCCGGGTGCAGCGGGCGCACGCCGTCGATCGTGACGTTGTTGAGGCCGCGCTTGCGCAGCTGCTGCGACAGCCCCGCGACGGGGACGCGCGTGAGCTTCTCGCGGAGTTCGGGGGAGAGGCTCGGCGCTTCGACAGGCTCAGCGACCATGGCCGGCAGCCCCACCGCCTCGCGGGAGCCCCAGGCCTCTTCGCGCTGCGTGTCGTCGACGGCGGGGAGCGAGCCGACCGCGGCGTCGTACGCGACGTCGGGGCCGTCGACGACGGTCGTGACGAGCCGGCCCGAGGTGGCGCCCGTCGCCGGGGCGTCGACCTCGACCTCGACGACATCGCCGGGGACGATCACCGACGAGCCGGCCGGGGTTCCGGTGAGGATCACGTCACCGGTTTCGAGAGTGAGGTGCTGCGACAGGTCGGCGACGAACTGGGCGAGGGGGAAGATGAGGCCGGCCGTGGTGTCGTCCTGGCGCAGGTCGCCGTTCACCCAGGTGCGCACGCGCAGGCCGGCCGGGTCGACCGCCCGCGCGTCGATGAGCTGCGGCCCGATGGGCGTGAAACCGTCACCGCTCTTGGAGCGGACGTTCGAGCCCTTGTCGTTGGCCCGCAGGTCGTAGAGGCCCAGGTCGTTGGCGGCGGTGACCCACGCGACGTGGTCCCACGCGGTCTCCAGCGACACGCGGCGGGCCGGGGCGCCGATGACGAGCGCGATCTCGCCTTCGAAGGCCAGCAGCTCGGTGCCGGCGGGGCGCTCCACCGTGCCACCGGAGGCGGCGACCGAGCTGGATGCCTTGAGGAAGTACGAGGGGGATGCCGGGCGGCGCCCGCGCTGTGCGGCGCGCGAGTCGTAGCTCAGGTGCACGGCGACGATCTTGCCGGGGCGGGTGGGCAGACCCGCGAAGCGGGCATCCGTCTCGGCCGGCTGGGTGGTGTCGGTGGTCATGAGCTCCCTCGCTCTTGCGTCGTATCTGAAATCGTATATGATCATCGGAAGGCGGGCAAGTGATCTTTCGATCCCGGTCCAGCCGCACCCCGACGAAGCCGTCGTCGCCAACTGACACTGGAGTCATGACATGAGCACACCTTCCGTCCCCGCCGGCGGGTTCACCCCGACCGGCACGATCGCGAGCCACACCGATCGTCGCCGCGTGGTCTTCGCCACGGTCGTCGGCACGACCGTCGAGTGGTACGACTTCTTCATCTACGCCACGGCCGTCGGCCTGGTCTTCGGCGAGCTGTTCTTCGCGCCGCTCGGCGCCAACAGCGCCCTCGTCGCTTTCGCGACCGTCGGCATCAGCTTCCTGTTCCGCCCGCTCGGCGCGTTCCTGGCCGGCCACCTCGGCGACAAGTACGGCCGCAAGCCGGTGCTGATGTGGACGCTCATCATGATGGGTGTCGCAACGGCGCTCATCGGTGTGCTGCCCACGTACGGCGCCATCGGCATCGCCGCGCCCGTGCTGCTCGTGCTGCTGCGCATCGTGCAGGGGATCTCCGCCGGCGGCGAATGGGGCGGCGCGGTGCTCATGGCCGTCGAGCACGCGCCCCGGCCCCGCCGCGGCGCCTTCGGAGCGTCGCCGCAGATCGGCGTGCCGCTGGGCCTGCTGCTCGCCTCCGGTGTCATGGCGCTCATGACGCTCCTCGCGCCCGGTGACCAGTTCCTCACGTGGGGCTGGCGCATCCCGTTCCTGCTGTCGGTCGTCCTCATCCTCGTCGGCTACTACGTGCGCCGCCGCGTCGAGGAGAGCCCCGTGTTCGCTGAGCTCGCCGAGCGCAAGGAGGAGACGAAGATGCCGATCGTGCAGCTGTTCCGTCGCCACGCGCTGCTCGTGATCATCGCCGCGCTCGTGTTCGCCGGCAACAACGCCGTCGGCTACATGACCACCGGCGGCTACATCCAGGGCTATGCGACCAACCCCGAAGGGCCGCTCGCCCTCGAGCGCGGTCCGGTGCTGTGGGCCGTGACCGGCTCCGCCGTCACGTGGCTGCTGTCGACGCTCGCCGCCGGATTCATCTCCGACCGCATCGGCCGCCGCACGACCTACATCATCGGGTGGATCCTGCAGCTGGTCGGTGTGTTCACCCTCTTCCCGCTCGTGAACACGGGCGACATCGGGCTGCTGTTCCTGGGACTCGCGATCCTCACGATCGGCCTCGGCTTCACCTACGGACCGCAGGCGGCGCTGTATGCGGAGCTGTTCCCGGCATCCATCCGTTTCTCGGGCGTCTCCATCTCGTACGCGATCGGGGCGATCCTCGGCGGTGCGTTCGCCCCCACCATCGCGACGGCGCTCGTGCAGGCCACCGGAACGACGATGTCGGTGACGTGGTACCTCGCCGGCATGACCGTGCTCGGCCTCATCGCGACGCTGCTGCTGCGTGACCGCAGCGGCATCCCCCTCGGCCCCGACCACGAGGCCGAGCAGTCGGTGAGCCCCATCCGGGGCATGGCCAAGGCCTAACCGGCCGCGTCCGCACGGGCCGCCACCCGCACACCTCGAGGAGACGACGATGCAGTTCCACCACCACGGCTACGTGTCCGCGGACCCGCGGATCCAGCCCGCCGCCGGCACCGGGATCGACCGGCCGACGGAGGTTCCCGACGAGGTCGACGTGCTCATCGTCGGGTCGGGACCGGCCGGGATGCTGCTGGCGGCGCAGCTGTCGCAGTACCCCGACGTCACGACGCGACTCATCGAGAAGCGCGAGGGGCGGCTCGTGCTCGGGCAGGCCGACGGCATCCAGCCGCGGAGCGTCGAGACCTTCCAAGCCTTCGGGTTCGCGGAGCGCATCGTCGCCGAGGCGTACAACATCGGCTGGATGAACTTCTGGGGGCCCGATCCGGCCGACCCGACGCGGATCCTGCGGCGCTCGCGCACCGCCGACTACGCGTACGACATCAGCGAGTTCCCGCACCTCATCGTCAACCAGGCGCGCGTGCTCGACTACTTCGCCGAGGCCGCGGCGCACGGCCCGGGCCGCATCGTGCCGGACTACGGCGTGGAGTTCCTCGGGCTCACCGTGCCCGGCGACGACACCCTTCCGGTCGACGTGCGTCTCAGGGATGCGACGGGCGCCGAGCGCACCGTCCGCGCCCGCTACGTCGTGGGCTGCGACGGCGCGCGCAGTCGCGTCCGTGCGGAGATCGGACGCGTGCACGTCGGCGACATCTCGCAGCATGCGTGGGGCGTCATGGACGTGCTGGTGGAGACCGACTTCCCCGACTGGCGCATCAAGTGCGCCATCAACGCGGAGGCGGGGAACATCCTGCACATCCCGCGCGAAGGCGGCTACCTCAGCCGGATCTACGTCGATCTCGGCGCGGTCGCCGCCGATGACGACCACCGCGTGCGGCAGACGCCGATCGAGGAGATCATCCGTCGCGCGAACGAGATCCTCCACCCGTACACGCTCGACGTGCAGAAGGTCGCCTGGCACAGTGTCTACGAGGTCGGGCACCGCGTGACCGATGGTTTCGACGACGCGCACGGAACCGACCGCGCGCCGCGCGTGTTCCTCACCGGCGACGCCTGCCACACGCACAGCGCCAAGGCCGGTCAGGGCATGAACGTCTCGATGCAGGACGGCTTCAACCTGGGCTGGAAGCTCGGGTCGGTGCTGTCCGGGTTGAGCCCGGCATCCCTCCTGTCGACGTATGGCACCGAGCGGCGCCCCGTCGCCCAGCAGCTGATCGACTTCGACAAGGAGTGGTCCTCGCTCATGGCGCGCAAGCCCGAGGAGATCAGCGACCCGGGCGACCTCGCGACCTATTACCTCGCGACGGCCGAGTTCCCGTCGGGGTTCATGACGCAGTACGAGCCCGGCACGGGCGTCGTCGCGCGCGGCGCGCACCAGGAGCTCGCGACGGGGTTCCCGCTCGGCAAGCGGTTCAAGAGCGCGCCCGTCACCCTCGCCGCCGACGGCAACGTCGTGCACCTCGGTCACCACGCGAAAGCCGACGGGCGCTGGCGGATCTACGCCTTCGCCGATGCGGACGGGCTGGCGGAGGGGTCGGCGCTCGCGGGGTTCGCGGCGTGGCTCTGGTCGTCGCCGGACTCGCCGGTGCGCCGGTACACGCCGGCGGATGCCGACGTCGACGCCGTCTTCGACGTGAAGGCGATCGTCCAGGGCGGCTACGACGAGATCGACGTCACGAGTGTGCCCGAGATCTTCCGGCCCGAGACCGGGCCGCTTGGGCTCATGGACTGGGAGAAGGTCTTCGCCGCGGGGCCCACGCGCTGGAACGAGACCGACATCTTCGACGTGCGCGGTCTGTCTCGTGGTGGTGTCGTCGTGGTGGTGCGCCCCGACCAGTACGTCGCGCACATCCTGCCGTTGGATGCCACCGACGCGCTCGCCGCGTTCTTTGAGCGCTGGATGCTGCCGCAGCGCTGACGCGTCAGTCCAACTGCTCGATGCCGCTCAGCCGCATCTCTTCGAGGTCGAGGTGGGCCTCGATGCGGCGCACGACGAGGTCGTCGATCGTGCCCTCGCGCCGCATCCGGTGCAGGACGGCGCGCTGGCGATCCAGCAGGGCGAGCTTGAGGCGCGTCGCTTCCTCGTGCTTCTGGATGGGCGAGCGCTGCGTGAGGTCGATCCCGTCGCTGGTCGCGAGCATCTGCAGAGCGGATGCCGCGGCCGTGCCGCCGCCCGCGGACCCGACCGTTGTGGTGCGCGGCGGTACCTCGCCGATCTCCGGGACGGGGCCCGTGTCGGCGGCATCCGGTTCATCGAGCATCGTCTCGAGCTCGGCGATCTGCGCGTCGTCGGTCTGCCGCTGCCGCGCGTAGGCGCGTGCGTTGGCGAGCTCGAGCATCTCGTAGCCCTCGCGCCGAGCGCGGTCACGCACATCGGCGCTGATGCCGTGCTCGGCGGCGATGTCGTCGAGCGCCGCGAGCGCCGCACCTGAGATCGCCCGCTGGGCGAGCTCGTACTCTTCGTCCGCGGCGGCGTCCTCGGGCAGACGCGCCCAGCGCACGATCGCGGGGAGCAGCGGTCCCTGCACGAGCAGGCTCAGCAGGATCACGCCGCCCGTCACGAACACGACGGCGTCGCGCCCGTCGAGCCCGTCGCCGCCGACGGTCGTCGGCACCGACAGGGCGATCGCGAGCGAGACCGCTCCGCGGAATCCGGCGACGGTGCTGACGATCCGCGCCCGGTTGCCGCCGCCGTGCGGCGCGCCCCGCGCGGGGCGCGTGAACGGCGCGAACAGCAGCTGGAACAGGTAGCGCACGACGAGGAGCGCGAGCCAGGCGGCGATCGTCACGAGCACGAGCGCGCCGATCTGACGCGCCGCGATGTCGTGCACGACGTACTGCACCTCGAGGCCGATGAGCACGAACAGCGCCCCGTTGAGCAGGTACACGCCGAACGGCCAGGCCGCCGTCGCCTGGCGGCGGGACGCGGCCGTCGTGATGCGCGGCAGCATCCATGCCACGATGAGCCCCGCGAAGACGACCGCCAGCACGCCCGACGCCCCGATGAGCTCGGCCAGGAGGAACGCCGTGAACGGCACCAGCAGCAGCGTCGTGTTGATGACGATGGCCGAGTGCGCGCGCCGCAGCGCCAGGTACGCGAGCGCCGCGACGGCGATGCCGGCCGCCGCGCCGCCCAGGTACGACACGAGCACCGTCGCCGTGATCGACCACGGCGTGATGTCGTCGCCGAGGGCGACGGACAGTGCGATCGCGTACACGACGAGCGCCGTGCCGTCGTTGGTGAGGCTCTCTGCCTTGAGCTTCATGAACATGCGCTGCGGCAGCAGGCGCCCGAGGGCGGCGACCGCCGTCGCGTCCGGCGGCGCGACCGCCGCGCCCAGGAGGAGCCCCGTCTGCCACGGCATGCCGAACAGCGTCGCGATCCAGGCGACGGCGCCGGCCGACGCGACGACCAGCAGCGTCGACATCGGGATGATGTAGCGCAGTGACCGGCGGATGGCGCGCAGCGACGTCGTCAGGCTCTCCCAGAACAGCATGACCGGCAGGAACAGCAGCAGCACCGTCTCCGGCGGCAGCTGGATCTCGCGCAGCGCCGGCACGAACCCCAGCAGCAGCCCGATGACGACGAGCAGCAGCGGCGTCGCGATCCGCAGCCGCGGCGCGAGCACCGTGCCGGCGAGGATCGCGAGCCCGAGCAGGACCGTGACTTCGAGACCTTCCATGGCATCCTCCTCGCGCTCTCGCACTCAGTGTGCGCTGAGGTTCCAGCGCGGCGCCAGGCCCTGGCATTCCCTGTCTCGCGCCGACCCCGGGGCCGCGAGTTCGCCGGTTCGTCCGCGAGTTCGCCGGTTCGTCCGCGAGTTCGCCGGCGAACTCGGCGCGGAACCGGCGAACTCGGCGTCAGGAGTTCACGCGGATGATCTCCTGCTGGTACGGCGCGATGACGTCGCCCGAGATGCGGCAGTCGAGCAAGAGGAAGGGGCGATCGGATGCCGGGGTGCGCGCCCAGCGCGCGAGCGCCTCGAGGTCGTCCAGCGTGCGCACGACGACGCCCGACGCGCCGACCGAGGTCGCGAGTCCCGCGAAGTCGACCTCCGGGATGAGCATCGGTTCGCGGGCGAGCCCCTGGAGGCCGTAGAGGTTCACCTCGGCGCCGTAGGCGGCGTCGTTCCAGACCACCGCGAGGCCGCGGCCGCCCGCGACCCGGA
This sequence comes from Microbacterium sp. CH-015, assembly GCF_049707015.1. Lineage (NCBI taxonomy): Bacteria > Bacillati > Actinomycetota > Actinomycetes > Micrococcales > Microbacteriaceae > Microbacterium > Microbacterium sp. CH-015. Next base: position 204,417 of record NZ_JBNAFJ010000001.1, read on the forward strand.
CGGCCGACTCGAGGTCGGCGAGGGCCATGAGGCCGCCGCCGTCGCCGGTCGACAGCACGACCGTGGCACCGGGCTTCGCGAGGGCGGCGCCCGGCACGGACGGGAAGCCGAGCCCGATCGACTGGTACGCCGTGCCGACCATCATCAGGCGGTCTGGGGAGGCGACGGGCCAGTACATGTTGGCCCACCCGAGGAAGTGGCCGCCGTCGGTCACGACGACGCGGTCGCGCGTCGAGGGGTTGCTCTCGAGCAGCTCGCCGATGCGGATCGCCACCGAGCGCGGGTCGAGCCGGCCGTCGGGGGCGAGTGCGTCGCCCGGCTCTCTGGTGCGCAGGGCGGCGACATCGAGGGTCCCGCGCCAGCCGTCCGGGCGCGCCCCGGCATCCGCTGTCTCTGCGAGCTCGGCGAGGAGCGCCTCGGCGACCAGACGCGCGTCGCCGCGGATGAACCCGCCGACGTGCGGGTGGGTCGCCGCGGGGGCGATGTCGACCTGCACGACGCGCGTGCCGGGGGAGAAGAGATGACCGAACCGCATCGTGAACTGGTTGAGTCCCGCGCCGAAGACGACCGCGACGTCCGCCGTGCCGATGATCTCCATCGCCGCTTCGGCGCCGAAGCCGCCGGTGACCCCGAGGTCGAACTCGCCGCGCGGGAAGATGCCGCGCCCGAGCGCCGTGGTCGCCGTGACGGCACCCGTCGCGTCGGCGAGGCGTCCGAGGGCGTCGCCGGCCCCGGCGAGCCAGGCGCCGCGGCCGGCCAGCAGCACCGGCCGCTCGGCTCCGGCGAGGGCGCGGGCGAGATCGGCGATCGCGGCGCGGGCGAAGGGGGAGGACGGGGCGAGCGGCGCCGGCAGCACGGGCTGCGGCGCAGCGGGAACGGGCCCGGCGTCGAGTTTCGCGACGTCGTACGGGATCGCCAGCACCGTCGGCACCCGGTACGACAGCGCGTGCTCGATCGCGATGACGGTCGTGGCCGCGGCATCCGCCCGTCCCACGGTGTACGTGCGGGCGCCGACGGCGGAGGCGAGGGCGATCTGGTCGACGTCCCACGGGCGCGGACCGCTGGTGGGCTCATCGCCGACGACGAGGATGAGCGGCACGTGCGCCTGCACGGCTTCGGCGAGGGCGGTGAGCGTGTTGGTGAAGCCGGCGCCGTAGGTCGCGGTCGCGGCGGCGAGCCGGCCGCTCGCCCGGTGGTAAGCGTCGGCGGCGACGACGCCGCCGGCCTCGTGCCGGACGGCGGTGTAGTGCACGTCGGTCGAGCGCTCCAGCGCATCGAGGAAGTAGGCGTTGCCGTTGCCCATGACGCCGAACACGTGGTCGATGTGCTGGGCGAGGGTCTGGGCGACGTGGGCGGAGACGGTGGGCATGACGATGCCTTTCGAGACGGGACGGAGGAAGGCCGTATGTGTCTCGCGTGCCCCTTTTTCGAGCACCGGCTCGCGTCATCGCGTGCCGGACGAGTCGATTATACGGGCGCCGGATGCCGCGGCCCGCGGTCCCGCCAGGCTTCTCGCGCGCTCGGTGTCCGCCGATCAGGGCCACGGCAGCGGGCGATCGTATACGATTGCCGGAGAGATGTCATGCCGCATCCGACGACGAAGGAGTCCCCATGAGCGCTGAGCGTGAGACCGAACTGCTGAACCGCGTACCCGACGGCCTGTTCATCGGAGGGAGCTGGCGCGGCGCCGAGAACGGCGCGACGCTGACGGTCGCCGACCCCGCGACCGGCGACGTCGTCAAGACGATCGCGAGCGCCTCGGTCGCCGACGGCATCGCCGCCCTCGACGCGGCGGTCGCGGCGCAGGACGCGTGGGCGGCGACGCCCGCCCGCGACCGCGCCGAGCTGCTGCGCCGCGCGTTCGACCTGCTGCAGGAGCGCAAGGAGGACTTCGCCCTGCTCATGACGATCGAGATGGGCAAGCCCCTCGCCGAGGCCCGCGGCGAGGTCGCGTACGGCGGCGAGTTCCTCCGCTGGTTCAGTGAGGAGACCGCCCACCTGCAGGGTCGCTATGGCGCGAACCCCGAAGGCACCGGCCGGATGATCGTCACGCACCACCCGGTCGGGCCGTGCTTCCTCATCACGCCGTGGAACTTCCCGCTCGCGATGGCCACACGCAAGATCGCGCCGGCGCTCGCCGCCGGCTGCACCGTCGTCGTCAAGCCCGCTGCGCTGACGCCGCTGACGACGCTCGCGTTCGCCCAGCTGCTGCAGGACGTGGGACTGCCCGACGGCGTCGTCAACGTCATCACCACCTCGACGTCGGGGCCGGTCTCCGACGCCATCATCGCCGACCCGCGGCTGCGGAAGCTCTCCTTCACCGGGTCCACCCCGGTCGGCCAGCAGCTGCTGCAGAAGGCCGCAGCCGGGGTGCTCCGCACCTCGATGGAGCTCGGCGGCAACGCGCCCTTCGTCGTGTTCGACGACGCCGACCTCGACAAGGCCGTCGACGGCGCCATCGCTGCGAAGTTCCGCAACATCGGCCAGGCGTGCACCGCGGCCAACCGGTTCATCGTGCACCGCGACGTCGCCGACGAGTTCGCGCGCCGTGTCACCGAGCGCGTCGAGGCGTTCCGCACCGGGCGCGGCACCGAGGAGGGCGTTACGATCGGCCCGCTCATCGACGACAAGACGGTCGCGAAGGCCGATGAGCTCGTGCGAGACGCGGTGACCCGCGGCGCGACGCTGCGCACCGGCGGATCCGCGATCGAGGGCGCGGGATCGTTCTACCAGGCGACGGTGCTCAGCGACGTGCAGGCGGGAAGCGACATCCTCCGCGAGGAGATCTTCGGTCCCGTGCTCGCCATCGTCCCGTTCGACGACGAAGACGACGCGGTCCGCCTCGCCAACGACACCGAGTACGGCCTCGTCTCCTACGTCTACACCGAATCGCTCAGCCGCGGGCAGCGGATGATCGAGCGGCTGGCGACGGGCATGATGGGCCTGAACGTCGGCGTCGTCTCCAACGCCGCTGCCCCGTTCGGCGGCTGGAAGCTCTCCGGTCTCGGCCGCGAGGGTGGCGCCGAGGGCATCCACGAGTACCTGCAGACGAAGTACACGCTCACTGCGAACCCGTTCGGGTGACAGGCACCGCGGGCGGATGCCGCGGCATCCGCCCGCGGTCGAAGAGCACACGGCAGGATGGCCGCATGGACATCCTCCGGCTGCGCGCCGAGCGGCTGCGCTCGCACCGTCTGAGCGCGCCCGCGGCGACCATCGCCGATGCCGCCTCGCACATGATGGCGACCCAGGGTCAGGAGTTCTGCACCGTGCCGTGCGCGCCGGAGTTCCTCGCGGCGATCGGGCCCACCGCGAACGGCATCGTGCGGCCGATCCTCGTCGCGGGCGGGGAGATCATCGGCGTGTGGTCGCACTCGGTCGCCGTCGGCAAACACCACCTCCTCCCGCAGCACGAGGTGTTCGACGCGGCTGTCGATCCGGCATCCGTCGACGCCGCCCTCGCCCGCTACGCGCGCTTCATCCGCGGCTGAGCCCGCGGCGGCGGTGCGGCCGGAGCCGTCGCGCGTTCCAAAAGCAGGCTGAATCGACCCGCGGAGCGCGATTCGGCCCCGCCGGGGCCAGTTCAGCCTGCTTTCGCGACGCCGAACCGGCCATCCCGCCGCCTCTCCGCCGCCGCCGGCCCTCTCCGCCGCCGCAACTCACCGCCGCCGCGCGTTCCGAAAGCAGGCTGAATCGACCCGCGGAGCGCGGTTCGGCCCCGCTGGGGTCAGTTCAGCCTGCTTTCGCGACGCCGAACTGGCCATACCGCCGCCACGCCGACGCCGACGCCGAACCGGCCGCACCTGCACCCGCACCGCACCCATCACCCGCGCCGATCACCCGCACCCGGCGCCGATCCCGCCGCCGCGCCGCGCCCCGCCTCAGGTCACGACTCGGCGTGACGGTCCAGGAACGCGTACACCTCGCCGTCGTCGACACCCGGGAAGGCCCCCCGCGGCAGGGGCGAGAACATCTGCATGTGCACGCGCGCGCTCGGCCACGCCTTGCCCTCCCACCGGCCGGTCAGCTCGGCATCCGGCCGCCGGCAACACGACTCGTCCGGGCAGGTCGAGGTCGCGCGCTTCTGCGTCTCGCGGCCGCGGAACCAGCGCGCATCGTCGAACGGCACGCCGACGGTGATGGAGAACTCGCCGTCGGAGGTTCGTCCGGTCTGGCTCGAGCACCAGAACGTGCCGGCGGGGGTGTCGGTGTACTGGTAGTGCTCGACGGTGCGGTTCTGCTCCGAGAAGGCGGCACGCGCCGCGAAGCGGCGGCACACCACCTGCCCCTCGACCGACCCCGTGACGTCCATCGGCAGCGGCAGGTCGTCGTTCTCATACGCGCGCGTGATCGCGCCCGCCCCGTCCACGCGCAGGAAGTGCAGGCGGATGCCGATGTGCTGCGTCAGCAGGTTCGTCAGCCGCATCCCCGCCGCCTCGTGCGTCACACCGAACGCGTCGCGGAAGTCCTCGACCGCGAGATTCCGGTCCTTCTTCGCCTGGGCGAGAAACGCGACCGACGCCGTCTCGGGCATGAGGCAGCACGCCGCGTAGTAGTTGATCTCCAGCCGCTGCTGCAGGAAGTCGGCGTAGTCGGTCGGCGGGGTGTGGCCGAGGAGCCGGTGCGCCATGGCCTGCAGTGCCATCGACCGCAGTCCGTGCCCGCCGGGGATGGATGCCGGGGGGAGATAGATCCGGCCGTTCTCCAGATCGGTGACCGAGCGCGCCGAGTGCGGCAGATCGTCGACGTAGATCAGCTCGAACCCGAGCTGCGAGGCCATGATGCTCACGGTCCGGTGGGTGAGGGCGCCGGAGGTGTGCCCCGCTGCCTTCAGCTGCTTCTCCGCCAGCTTCTCGATGTCCGGCAGGTAGTTGTCCTTCTCGCGCATGAGCAGCCGCAGCTCGGTGTTCGCCCGGCGCGCCTCCTCCGGCGTCGCGATGGCTTCGCGCTCGCGGCGCTGCAGTTCGTGATGCAGGCCCAGGATCGACTCGATGGTCTCGTCGGTGGTCGCCTTCGTGACGCGCACCGGAGGGATGCCGAGGCGTCGGAAGACGGGCGAAGTCTGGGCGCGCTCGAGTTCGAGCTCGAGCGCCGCACGGCGGTTGGGCGGCTCGGGGGAGAGGAGGTCGGTGACGTCGGTGCCGGTCGCGCCGGCGATCGCCTGCAGCAGCGACAGTTTGGGCTCGCGCTTGCCGTTCTCGATCAGGCTCAGCTGGCTGCCGGCGACGCCGACCTTCGCGCCCAGTTCGTCCAGCGTCATCCCGTGCGAGACGCGTTGATGACGGATGCGGTGGCCCAGGGTGGACAGTTCGAGCGACGAAGCCATTCCTTGAGCATATCGAAAGAAACTCATTTCTTGACGCCGGAAACGGTGGAAAGCACGGCGATTCCCGACGCAGAGTGGAAGAGCAGCACAACAACGCCGCATCCGCTGAAGGAGCTGACATGGCCATCGCCGACCTCTTCACCCGCCCGACCGCCGTCGCCGCCCCGGGCGGTTCCGCCCCGGCATCCCGCGCCTTCGGCTCTCGCCCGGTCCTCGCCGGCACCGGCCTCGAGGAGCTCTTCGCGTGGGTCGACGAGATCGCCGCGCTGACGCAGCCCGACCGGATCCACTGGGTCGACGGCTCGCCCGCCGAGAACGAGGCGCTGCTGCGCGAGCAGGTCGCCGAGGGCAAGCTCATCAAGCTCAATCCCGAGTGGCGGCCGGGCTCCTACCTCGCCCGCTCGCACCCGAGCGATGTCGCCCGCACCGAGGCGCGCACGTTCATCGCGTCGGAGCGCGAAGCGGATGCCGGCCCCACCAACAACTGGGCACAGCCCGACGAGATCCGCGCCACCATCACCCCGCTGTTCGCAGGGTCGATGCGCGGGCGCACCATGTACGTCGTGCCGTTCTCGATGGGTGCCGTCGGCGGTCCCCTCTCGCACATCGGCGTGCAGGTGACCGACTCGGCCTACGCCGTCACCTCGATCGGCATCATGACCCGCGTCGGCGCCTCGGTGCTCGAGCAGATCGCCGCCGGCAAGCCGTGGGTCAAGACCGTGCACTCGGTCGGCGCGCCGCTCGAGCCGGGACAGGCCGACGTCGCATGGCCCTGCAACGACGAGAAGTACATCGTCCACTTCCCCGAGACGCTGGAGGTGTGGTCGTACGGCTCGGGCTACGGTGGCAACGCGATCCTCGCGAAGAAGTGCTTCGCGCTGCGCATCGCCTCGGTCATCGGTCGCGACGAGGGATGGCTCGCCGAGCACATGCTCCTCATCCGCGTCATCTCGCCGGAGGGGCGGAAGTTCCACCTCGCGGCGGCGTTCCCGTCGGCGTGCGGCAAGACGAACCTCGCGATGCTGCGCCCCACGATCCCCGGCTGGCGCGTCGAGACCCTCGGTGACGACATCGCGTGGCTCCGCCCCGGCGACGACGGGCGCCTGTGGGCGATCAACCCCGAGGCGGGGTTCTTCGGGGTCGCCCCCGGCACCGGCGAGTCGACCAACGTCGCCGCCGTGGAGACGCTGTGGGGCAACACGATCTTCACGAACGTGGCGCTGCGCCCCGACGGCGACGTCTGGTGGGAGGGGCTCACCGACGAGGTCCCCGCCGAGCTCACCGACTGGGAGGGCAAGCCGTGGACCCCGGCCTCCGGTCGCCCCGCGGCGCACCCCAACTCGCGCTTCACGGTGAGCGCCGCGCAGTGCCCGCAGATCGCCCCGGACTGGGACGAGCCCGAGGGCGTGCCGCTGGACGGCATCCTCTTCGGCGGGCGTCGCGCCACGAACGTCCCGCTCGTCGTCGAGGCGACCGACTGGACGCACGGCGTCTTCCTCGGCTCGAACATCTCGTCCGAGCGGACGGCCGCCGCCGAGGGCACGGTCGGCGAGCTGCGCCGCGACCCGTTCGCGATGCTGCCGTTCTGCGGGTACAACATGGCCGACTACTTCGGCCACTGGCTGAAGGTCGGGCAGAAGCTGCGCTTCGACCGCGCGCCGCGCATCTTCCAGGTGAACTGGTTCCGAAAGGGCTCGGACGGCCGGTTCCTGTGGCCGGGCTTCGGCGACAACGCGCGCGTGATCGACTGGATCATCCGCCGTATCGAGGGCGCCGTTCCGGCCGTCGACAGCGCGATCGGTCGGCTGCCCGAGACGTCGGACCTCAACCTCGACGGCATCGACGTCCCGGCATCCGACCTCGACGCGCTCTTCGAGGTCGACCCGGACCTCTGGCTGCAGGAGGCCGACCTCACGGAGGAGTTCTACCGCACCTTCGACGGCAAGGTCCCTGCCGCGCTCTACGCCGAGCTCGCCGCCCTCCGCTACCGCCTGAAGCTCGCCCAGCGGGCCTGAGCCGCGTTTCGTCTCGCTCCGCTCGCTCAACGACCAGCGGGGAGCCCCGCCCCATGACCGGTCGCCCCGCGAGGGAGCGCCAGCGACCGAGACCAAACGCCCGAAACGACCGGACGAGCCCCCACTGAGCGACGCGCCCCTCAGACGAGCAGCTGATGCCGCGCGAGATCCCGGTACAGCGGCACGGTCTCGACGAGCTCGGCGTGCGTCCCCTGCCCGACGACCTCGCCGCGGTCGAGGACGACGATGAGGTCGCTGTCGACGACGGTCGACAGCCGGTGGGCGATCACGACGAGGGTGCGGCCGGCGGCGACCGCGTCGATCGCCTCCCGCATCCGCTGCTCGTTGAGGCCGTCGAGCGATGACGTCGACTCATCCAGCAGCAGGATCGGGGGAGCGGCCAGCAGCGCCCGCGCGATCGCGAGACGCTGGCGTTCGCCGCCCGACAGCATCACGCCGGCTTCGCCGACCGGCGCCTGAAGGCCGAGTGGTGACCGCTCGAGCACGTCGCCGAGGTTCACGGCGCGCAGCACCCGCTCGCAGGCGGCGTCGGATGCCGTGGGCGAGGCGAGCCGCAGATTGTCGGCGATCGTGCCCGCGAGGGTCGGCGCGTCCTGCTCGACGTATCCGAGTTGCGCGCGCAGCCGTGTGCGGTCGATCGCGCGGACATCGACTCCGTCGAGGAGGATGGCCCCGGCCGTCGGATCGTAGAACCGCTCGATGAGGGCCAGGGTCGTGGACTTTCCGGCACCCGACGGGCCGACCAGCGCGACCCGCGCCCCGCGCGGAACCCGGAACGACACCCCGCGCAGCACCTCCCCCTCCGCGTCGGCGACCGCGACGGTGTCGGCGTGCGCCTCGGCGAGGAGCGCCGCCGCCTCGGTCTCCGTGCGGCGCCGCGCCTGCACGACGGCATCCGGATAGGCGAAGTGCACGTCGCGGAACTCGATGGCGGCGGCCTCCTGACCTGCGGCATCCGTCACCGCGATGGGGGAGGTCGCCGGGGCGAGGGATGCCGCGACCTCCGGGTCGCACGCGGTCTCGGTGCGGAGGTCGAGCACCTCCTGGATGCGGCCGAGTGCGCCGAGGGCCTGGTTGACCGACGTGATGGCGCCGAAGAACGACCCGAGCGGCTGCACGAGGAAGAACAGGAACATCACGAACGTCACGAGTTGCGCGATCGTGATCGCCCCCGAGGCGACGCGGAACCCGCCGACGCCGAGCACGACCAGCAGCGACAGCTGCAGCGCGATGCCGGCGATCGGCACGATGAACGCCGACGCCTTCGCGACCTGCACGCCCGCGTCGTAGGCGCCGCGTGCGGTGGCCTCGATCGCGGTGCGTTCGCGGTCGGCGGCGCCCGCGGCGCGGATGGTCCGGATCGACCCGACGGCGCGCTCGACACCGGAGGCCAGTTCGCCCACGCGTTCCTGCTGCAGCGTGGTGGCGCGGCGGATCCGGCCGCTGAGCGCGCCCACGACGGCGACCGAAGCGCCCACGACCACGAGGATCAGCAGCAGCAGGACGGGGTCGATGAGGAGCATCGCGACGACGGCGCCGACGAAGATGAGCGCGTTCCCGAGGGAATCGGCGAGCCCCTGCGTGAGGACGGCGTACAGGAGGGTCGTGTCAGTGCCGACCCGCGACACGAGGTCGCCGGTGCGCCGCGCGTCGTACTCCCGCACCGGCAGGTGCAGCAGCTGGGCGATCAGCCGGCGGCGGCTCGAATACACGACCGCGGTTCCCATGCGCTGCAGCAGGAAGTGCTGGATGCCGCTGATCACCGATCCCACCACGACGAGACCCACGAGCAGCCAGATGAGGATGCCGAGGGGAGCGCTCGTCTGCACCCGCTCGATCAGCTGCCCCACGACGAGGGGCTGGGCGAGGGTGAACGCCGCGGCGAGGATGCTCAGGATCGCGACGACGAGGAGCACGCCCTTCTGCTCGAACACGAACGGGAGCAGCTGGCGGAGGCTCGCGCGGGGGCCGTCGTCCTTGTGATTCCTGCCGGGGCGGGAGGGGCGGCGCGAAGGGGTGCGCGGTGTGGACATGGTGGTGCGTCCTCGTGATTCGGGTTCGGAGGCGACGATGCCGCTTCTATCTTCGTCCGTATTTTTTGTGCACAGCCTGACGGCTGACGCCCAGGACGTCGGCGATCGCGACCCACGAGAAGCCGAGGGCGCGCGCGCGGCGCACCTGCTCGGCCTCGGCGCGCGCGAGGTCGGCGTGCAGCGCCCGCAGTCGACGGAGCTCGGGGAGGGGGTCGCCGCCGTCGGCCGCGGCGATCGCGGTGCGGATCTGATCGCTCATGCCGTCAACCGTAGTTGACGCCGCGGCATCCTGTCAATCAAGGTTGACACCGCGCGCGTTCCTGCGGAGATCTGCACTTCTGCGGACCGATTCCGGCCCTGGCCTCCGAAGAACGGCAGATCTCCGCAGAAGTGGGGGGACGGTCCGCGGATGCCGAGGCGCCGATGTCCCTGCCCCGCGCTAGTGTGAACCGGTGCCCGCTCCTGTGATCGCCGCCCAGAGCCTCGTGAAGACGTACAAGGTCAAGGGCAAGCCCGACTTCGTTGCTGTCGACGGGCTGAGCTTCGAGGTCGCGCCGGGCGAGTCGTTCGGCCTCCTCGGCCCGAACGGCGCCGGAAAATCCACGACCATGAAGATGATCGGCGCCGTCTCGACCCGCAGCGGCGGCGATCTGCAGATCCTCGGCCTCGACCCCGACCGGTACGGACCCGAGATCCGCTCGCGCCTCGGCGTCGTGCCGCAGCAGGACAACCTCGACGGCGAGCTCAACGCCCGCGAGAACCTCTACATCTACGGCCGGTACTTCGGCCTGCCGGGTAAGGTCTGCCACCGGAAGGCCGACGAGCTGCTGGCGTTCGCGCAGCTCGAGGACAAGGCCAAGAGCAAGGTGGATCAGCTCTCCGGCGGCATGAAGCGGCGCCTCACGATCGCGCGCGGGCTCATCAACGACCCCCGCATCCTGCTGCTGGACGAGCCGACGACGGGCCTCGACCCGCAGGCGCGGCACGTGCTGTGGGATCGCCTCTTCCGGCTCAAAGAGCGCGGCACGACGCTCGTGCTCACCACCCACTACATGGACGAAGCCGAGCAGCTCTGCGACCGGCTCATCGTCGTCGACAAGGGGCGCATCATGGCCGAGGGCACCCCGGCATCCCTCATCCGCGAGCATTCCAGCCGTGAGGTGCTCGAGGTGCGCTTCGGCTCCGACCGCAACGCGCAGGCCGCCGAGCGCCTGCAGGGCATCGGCGATCGCCTCGAGGTGCTGCCCGACCGCATCCTCATCTACACGCACGACGGCGAGTCGGCGCTCGAGCGCATCACGGCCGCGGGGCTCGAGCCGATCACCTCGCTCGTGCGGCGCTCGTCGCTCGAGGACGTCTTCCTGCGCCTGACCGGACGGTCGCTGATCGAATGAGTGCGCCGCAGACGGATGCCGCGACCCACCCGACGCTCGACGACCTGCGCGCCGAGGCGATGGCGTGGGGCCGGAGACCCCGGCGCCGCGGCAGCTGGTACGTCACCGAGCACATGGTGCGGGCGATGCGCGCCTACGGGTGGACCATCATCGTGGGCGCGGTCGGGCAGCCGATCCTCTACCTGCTGGGCCTCGCGGTGGGCCTCGCGGCCCTCATCACGGTTCCGATCGTCGATCACGGGCAGGAGGTCAGCTACCTCATGTTCGTCGCCCCGGCGCTCCTCGCGACAGCGACGATCTCGGTCGCGAGCGAGGAGATGACCTACCCGGTCATGGCGGGCTTCAAGTGGCGGCGCTACTTCTACGGCTTCAACGCGTCGCCGCTGTCGAGCCCGCAGATCGCCAACGGCGTCATCGCCGGCGCGACGGCGCGCATGCTCCTCGCCTCCGCGGCGTACTACCTCATCGTGTGGCTGCTGCCGTTCGGCGCGGTCCCGCATCCCGAGACCGGGTGGCTCGCGATCCTCGCCGGCGTGCTCGCGGGCGTGGCGTTCGGCATCCCGCTGATGGCCTACGCCGGGTCGATCGAGGACGACAAGGGGCAGTTCGCGCTCGTGCAGCGGTTCATCTTCATGCCGATGTTCCTCTTCTCCGGCACGTTCTATCCGCTGGACACCCTGCCGTGGTGGCTGCAGTGGATCGGCTGGATCTCGCCGCTGTGGCACGGCGCCGAACTCGGACGGGTCGCGACCTACGGGGCGCAGATCGCGCCCGCGATGATCGCCGTCCACCTCGCGTATCTCGTCGTGCTCGCCGGCGTCGGCTACCTGTGGGGCCGGCGCGTCTTCAGCGAGAGGCTCGCGCGATGACCGTTCGACAGGCTCAGGGACCGCGACCGGAGGCCGAGACGCCGACGGTCGCGCGCCGCGGCGGCGTCCGCGCGCTGTGGGCGGGCAATCCCGGCGCCGTCGTGCAGCGCGGCCTCATCGCGGCGCGCTCGTCGAGCTGGGTGGTCGTGCTGTCGGGCTTCTTCGAGCCGGTGTTCTTCCTGCTGTCGATGGGCATCGGGCTCGGCGCCTTCATCGGCGACGTGCAGGTCACGCAGGGCGTGACGGTGCCCTACGCCGCGTTCATCGCGCCGGCGCTGCTGGCGGTCTCGGCGATGAACGGCGCGATCTACGACTCGACGTGGAACGTCTTCTTCAAGCTGAACTACGGCAAGCTCTACGAGGGGATGCTGTCGACCTCGCTCGGCCCGCTCGACGTCGCCCTCGGCGAGATCCTCTATGCGCTGCTGCGGGGGCTCGCCTACGCCACCGGCTTCATGATCGTCATGCAGCTGATCGGGCTCAACCTGTCGTGGACGGCGATGCTGGCCCTTCCCGCGGTCGTCCTGATCGCCTTCGGGTTCGCGAGCCTCGGCATGGCGATCACGAGCTACATGAAGACGTTCCAGCAGATGGACTGGATCAACTTCGTGATGCTCCCGATGTTCCTCTTCTCCGCGACCTTCTACCCGATCACGGTGTACCCCGGCTGGGTGCAGCAGATCGTGATGGCGCTCCCGCTGTGGCACGGCGTCGAGCTCATCCGCGGGCTGACGACCGGCATCCTCTCTGCGGGCATGCTCTGGCACGTCCTCTACTACGTCGTCATGATCGCGGTCGGCCTCGTCTTCACGACCAAGCGGCTGCGGGCGCTGTTTCTGGACTGACCCCGCAGAACGACGGATGCCGCGGAGCAGCGCCCCGCGGCATCCGTCGTTCTCGGTGATTACAGCGAGGCGGTCTCGCCGAGCCCGATGTTGGTGTCGTAGTCGACGTCCTTCGTCTCCTTCGACAGCCACAGCGCGATGAGCGTGAGGACCGCCGAGCCGGTGAGGTAGACGCCGACGAGCCACGGCGATCCGCCGGCGGCAGCCCACAGCGCCGTCGCGACGATGGGCGCGAGCGCCGCGCCGAGGATCGACGACACGTTGTACGAGACGGCCGAACCGGTGTAGCGGACGTTCGTCGGGAAGAGCTCCGGCAGTAGCGCCCCCATCGGGCCGAACGTCGCACCCATGAGCGTGAAGCCGAACACGAGGAACGCCTGGGTCAGTGCGCCGGTGAACTTCGGGTCGAGCTGCGGCAACAGGAACACGTTGAACAGCAGGCCGAACACACCGATGCCGACCGTGATCCAGATGAGCAGCTTCCGGCGGCCAACGGAGTCGGCGACGGGGCCCGAGAGCAGCGTGAAGATGCCGAAGAACACGACGCCGATGATCTGCATGATGACGAAGTCGGTGTAGCCGAACCCGAGGCCGGGCACGGGGGCATCCGCCGCCTTCGTGCCGTACGCGAGGGTGAAGCTCGTCATGAGGTAGAACAGCACGTACGTCGCCAGCATGATGAACGTGCCGAGGATGAGGTTCTTCCAGTTGCTGCGGATGACCTCACCGAGCGGGAAGCGGCGCAGCGCGCCCTTCTTCTCGGCGGCCGAGAAGGTCTCCGACTCGACGAGCTTCAGCCGCACCCACAGACCGACGATGACCATGACGGCCGAGAAGAGGAACGGCACGCGCCATCCCCACGCGAGGAAGGCCTCGGACTGCAGGCCCGCGCCGTCCGGGTGCGGCAGCGCGAAGTAGATCACGAGGAACACCGTGTTGGCGATGATGAAGCCGATCGGGGCGCCCAGCTGCGGGAACGTGCCGTACCAGGCGCGCTTGCCCTTCGGGGCGTTCTCGGTGGCCACGAGCGCCGCGCCCGACCACTCCCCGCCGAGGGCGAAGCCCTGGAACAGGCGCAGGATCAACAGCAGCAGCGCCGCCCACCAGCCGATGTCGTGGAAGGTCGGGAGGCAGCCGATGAGGAAGGTCGCGACGCCCATCGTGAGCAATGACCCGACGAGGGTCGCCTTGCGACCGAAGCGGTCACCGAAGTGGCCGAAGATGACGGCGCCGATCGGGCGGGCGACCATCGCGGCGCCGAAGACGGCGAACGACGACAGCAGCGACGTGGTGTCGTTGCCGGTCGGGAAGAACAGGACGGGGAAGACGAGGACAGCGGCGGTCGCGTAGACGTAGAAGTCGTAGAACTCGATCGTCGTGCCGATGAGGCTCGCGGTGATGACGCGCGAGCGGGGGTTGGCGGGGGCGGTGGGAGCCGCGGATGCGGGGGAGGAGGCCATGCGGGGAGAGTTACCTGTCGATGAGTGTCGAAGGTCCTCGTGGGACGCGCCGGTGGTGGGCGTCCGGAGCAGGGGTGGTGCGGCGGGCGCCACGGCTGTGGGGGCACCGGGGGCGCCGGCGGTGTCCCCGGCGCACAACCGTCTACTCTACGCCCGCGACGGGGGCGCCGGCGGCGTCGGGGTGGCGATGAGCGGCGCCGGGGTGGCGCGGTTCAGTGCCAGAGCACGGCGAGCGCCGCGTTCAGCAGGGTCAGGATGCCGATGAGCCAGAAGATCGCGGGAGCCACCGTGCCGCTCTTGCGCTGACGTGCCGAGCCGATGCCGAGCAGGGCGCCGATGATGAGCAGCACGACGAGCTTCACACCGATCTTGGTGTAGTTCAGGTCGTACGAGATCCCCCACGGCGCGGCCAGCGCGAGGCCCGCGACGGCGGCGATGACCATGCCCAGCGTCTGCAGACGCGTGATGCGCCGCTGGCCGACGGCTTCGACGACCCACGCCCCGAACAGGATCGCGAATCCGACGAGGTGGACGAGCAGGACGGCGTGGCGCAGGATCTCCATGCCTTCAGCCTACCTGATGGTGACCGAGACGGCGAGACGGCGGTGGCGGATGCCGAGACGCGGTCTGTGCACCGAGACACGGGTGCACCGCCGTGGTCTCGGTGCACGATCCGTGTCTCGCTGTGGGCCCGGCCGGCCGCCGTACGGGGTCAGGCGCGCAGGCGGGCGCGCGGGCGGCCGCCGGACGGGGTCAGGCGCGCAGGCGGCGGAGGAGCAGGGCGGTGCGCAGGGCTGCGTCGGCGGCCTCGGCGCCCTTGTCCTCCTTCGAGCCGGCGAGCCCGGCGCGGTCGAGGCCCTGCTGTTCGTCGTCGAGGGTCAGCACGCCGAAACCGACCGGCTTGCCGGTGTCGAGGGCCACCCGGGTGAGGCCGTCGGTGGCGGCGGAGGAGACGAACTCGAAGTGCGGCGTGCCGCCGCGGATGATGACCCCGAGGGCCACGACGGCGTCCGCGCCGGCATCCAGCGCCGCCTTCGCGGCGACCGGCAGCTCGAACGACCCCGGCACGCGCTCGAGCCGCCACGAAGCGCCGGAGGCGTCGAGCACGCGCTGCGCGCCGGCGATGAGGCCCTCGGTGATCACGTCGTGCCACGAGCCCGCGACGACGACGACCTGCAGGCCGGCGGCGTCGATCGGCTCGGTCTGGGGGGCTCCGTGGCCGCTCATGCGTGCTCCTCCGGGTGGGTGCTGTGGGCGAGGGCTTCCTCGAGTTCGTCGGCGCCGATGATGTGGCCCATGCGGTCGCGCTTGGTCGCCAGGTACTGGTGGTTGTTGGCGCCGACGCCGACCAGGAGCGGCACCTGCTCGACGATGTCGAGGCCGAGCGATCGCAGCTGGGTGACCTTGTCGGTGTTGTTGGTGAGCAGGCGCAGCTTGTCGACGCCGAGGTCGGCGAGGATGCCGGCCGCCGCCGCGTAGTCGCGGGCATCCGCCGGGAGCCCGAGGGCCAGGTTCGCGTCGACGGTGTCCAGGCCCCGCTCCTGCAGGCTGTAGGCGCGCAGCTTGTTGATGAGGCCGATGCCCCGACCCTCGTGGCCGCGCATGTAGACGACGACGCCGCCGTCCCGCTCGATCCTGTCGAGGGCGGCATCGAGCTGCGGGCCGCACTCGCATTTGAGCGAGCCGAAGGCCTCGCCGGTGAGGCACTCGGAGTGCACCCGCACGAGCGGCGCCTCCTCGGTGAGATCTCCCGAGACGACGGCGATGTGGTCGGTGCCGGTGATGCGGTCTTTGTACGCGAGGAAGCGGAAGGTGCCGTGCGAGGTCGGTACCTGCGCTTCGGCGCGCAGGCTCACGCGGCGGCGCGGTGCGTGCTCGGCGGTCGCCGCCGCGGGGGCCTGACCGTCCAGGTGCGCGATGAGCTGCTCGATCGTGATGACCGGGATGCCCTCCCGCTCGCCCATCTCCAGCAGCCCGGGCAGGCGCATCATCGAGCCGTCCTCGGCGACGACCTCGCCGATCGCGGCGACCGGCTGCAGGCCCGCGAGCTTCATGAGCTCGACGCCCGCCTCGGTGTGCCCGGCGCGCTCGCGCACGCCGCCGTCGACGGCGCGGAGCGGCAGGATGTGTCCCGGTCGGATGACCGAGGAGGGGGTGGATGCCGGGTCGGCCAGCACGTTGAGGGTGTGTGACCGGTCGGCGGCGCTGATGCCCGTGGAGACGCGGTCGGCGGCATCCACGCTCACGGTGTACGCCGTGCCCCGGGAGTCCTCGTTGACGGCGACCATCGGCGGCAGGTCGAGCCGGTCGGCCCACTCGGCGGGCATGGGTGCGCAGAGGAATCCGCTCGACCAGCGAATGGTCCACGCGAGCCACTCGGGCGTCGCGAGTTCGGCCGACAGGATGATGTCGCCCTCGTTCTCGCGGTTCTCATCGTCCGCGACGATGACGGGCCGCCCGGCGCGCAGTGCGTCGAGGGCATCGGGGATGGTGGAAAGGCTCATCGGGAGCCTCCTTCGGTGGTGGGGGTCTGCGGGGCGGTGAAGGCGAGCAGTCGCTGCACGTGGCGCGCGAGGATGTCGGTCTCGAGGTTCACGCGGTCGCCGACCGTGCGGGCGCCGAGGGTCGTGACCTGGAGGGTCTCGGGGATGAGCGACACCTCGAACCACGGGTCGGCCTCGTCGGCGGCGGACACCGCGCTGACGGTGAGAGAGACGCCCTCGACCGTGATCGAGCCCTTGTCCACGACGAGGGGAGCAAGCTCACGCGGCATCCGGAACCGGATCACCTGCCACTGCGCACCGGGCCGCACCTCGAGCACCTCGCCGGTGCCGTCGACGTGCCCCTGCACGATGTGGCCGCCGAGCCGGGTGTGCGTCGCGACGGCGCGTTCGAGGTTGACCGGGGATCCCGGCGTCAGCGCGCCGAGCGTCGACATGTCCAGCGACTGGCGCATGACGTCGGCGGTGAACCAGTCCTCGCCCTGGTCGACGACGGTGAGGCACACGCCGCTGACGGCGATCGAGTCGCCCTGGTGCGCGTCGGAGACGACGAGCGGTCCCTGCACGGTGAGGCGGACCCCGTCGCCCGAGGGCGCGACGGCGGTGACGGTGCCGCGTTCTTCGATGATTCCGGTGAACATGTCAGGGTGTCCCTTCCGGGGTGGCGACCACGAGGAGATCCTCGCCCAGCCGCTCGATCGTGGTGATGGTCAGGCGCCGCTGATCGGCGATCGTCGCGACGCCGAGGTCGCCGGTCGCCAGGCGGGGGCCGCCGAGCAGGGTCGGCGCGAGGTAGACGAGCAGTTCGTCGGCGAGGCCGGCGCGGACGAACGACGACGCCAGGGTCGGTCCTCCTTCGACGAACACGCGGTGGGCGCCGAGCTCCCGCAGCCGGTCGAGCAGGTCGGGCAGGTCGTCGCCCTCGTCCTGCAGGAACGGCAGCGGATGCCGTCGGACTTGCGCTTCCTGCGGCGTCGCCCGCGTGCCGATGACGACCGGGCGCGGCTGGTGCTCGTAGAGCGTCCCGTCCGGTCGGCGCGCGGTCAGCGCCGGGTCGTCGGCGAGGAGGGTCCCGGTGCCCACGACGATCGCGTCGGCGTCGCTGCGACGGCGGTGCACGTCGGCGCGTGCGTCCGGTCCGGTGATCCACTGGCTGGTGCCGTCGGATGCCGCGGCGCGCCCGTCGAGTGACTGCGCCCACTTGACGGTGACGTGCGGGCGCCCGAGGCGCTGGACGGTGAGCCACGAGTCGAGCAGCTCCTCGCCCTCCGCCGCGAGGACACCGCCAACGACGTCGACGCCGGCGCTGCGCAGGCGTTCCGCGCCTCCCGCCGACAGAGCGCCGGGATCGGCGACGGCGTAGACGACGCGCGCGACGCCGGCGGCGATGAGCGCTTCGCTGCACGGCCCGGTGCGACCCGTGTGGTTGCACGGCTCGAGGGTGACCACGGCGGTCGCGCCGACCGCGGCATCCGGCCCCTTCTCCTCGGCCAGCCGGGTCAGCGCGTCGACCTCGGCGTGCGCCGTGCCGGCGCCGCGGTGCCAGCCCTCGGCGAGGGTCTCGCCTTCGGGGGAGAGCAGGACGGCGCCGACCTGCGGATTGACTCCGCGGGGGCCGCGAAGGGCGAGGAGCAGCGCCTGGCGCATCGCCTGCGCTTCGCGATCTGTCGCGGCCATCGGGTCGTCCTCCGTCGAGGCTCCGGGGGCGCGGATGCGCGGGAGAATTCACCGGCGGCGCCCATCGCGGGACGTCGTCGGGTGCTGCCTCCCATCCGGACTAGCGCGCGCCTCCCTGGGGAGGAACGTCGCATCACCGTCGGTTCCGGATTTCCACCGGATCAACCCTCGACCAAGGTCTCAGGCTCGCGGACTGTCACCGCCGGTTCGGATTCTCACCGACCCCGGAGCACGTTTCTGCTCACGATCCTACTCAACGCGCCCGGTCCGGTTTCATTCCGTGACGCCCGGCCCGCACGAGACGCCTGAATGATCCCGAATCGTGCGGATGGAGAGCCTTTTGCGCTTCGCGAACCTGCGGGCGCCTAGCCTGGAGTCGGGAGAGCATCATGACCGACACCGCACGCCGAACGACCGAGACCCTCGCGGAGCGCCCGTACGCGGACGTGCTGATCATCGGCGGCGGCATCAACGGGCTCGCGACGCTGCGCGACCTGGCGCTGCAGGGCGTCGATGTCGCCCTCGTCGAGCGGGGCGATTTCGTCAGCGGGGCATCGGCGGCGTCGAGCCACATGATCCACGGCGGCATCCGCTACCTGGAGAACGGCGAGTTCCGGCTCGTGCACGAAGCGGTGACCGAGCGCAACGCCCTGCTGAAGACCGCGCCGCACTACGTCCGCCCGCTGCAGACGACGATCCCGATCTACTCGACGTTCTCGGGCGTGCTCTCGGCGCCGTTGCGCTTCCTGCGTCACAGTGCGGGACAGCACCGCGAGCGCGGCGCCGCGCTCATCAAGATCGGCCTCGTGATCTACGACTCCTTCTCCCGCGGCGGCGGGCTGCTCGGCAAGGGCACGGTGCCGCGCCACGCGTTCCACGGTCGCAAGAGGTCGCTCGAGCAGCTGCCGCAGCTGAACCCGGGCGTGCGATACACCGCGACCTACTGGGACGCCTCCCTGCGCGATCCGGAGCGCCTGGCGCTCGACGTCCTCCGTGACGGCCTCGCCGCCGGCGGCGACCGCGCCCGCGCCGCCAACTACACCGAGGCCGTCGGCGCGGACGGCGGCAAGGTGACGCTGCGCGACGGCGTCACCGGCGAGGAGTTCGCGTTCACGGCATCCGTCGTCGTCAATGCCTCCGGGCCCTGGACCGACCTCACCAACCTCGCCCTCGGCGATCCGACCCACTACATGGGCGGCACGAAGGGATCGCACATCGTGCTCGAGCACGAGGAGCTGCTGGCGGCGACCGGCGGGCGCGAGCTGTTCTTCGAACACTCCGACGGCCGCATCGTGCTCATCTATCCGCTGAAGGGCCGCGTGCTCGTGGGCACCACCGACCTCGAGCACGACATGCGCGAGCCCATCGTGTGCACCGAGGCCGAGATCAACTACTTCTTCGAGCTCATCGCGCACGTCTTCCCGGGCATCGCCGTCGACCGTTCGCAGATCGTCTACCGCTTCGCGGGCGTGCGCCCGCTGCCGGGCCACGGCGACCTCGCTCCCGGATTCGTCTCGCGCGACTATCGCATCGAGGCCGAGCGGCTGCCCGGCGCCGACGCGCCCACCGTGCTGAGCCTCGTCGGGGGCAAGTGGACGACGTTCCGCGCGTCGGCGGCGCACCTCACCGACCGCGTCCTGGAGCTGCTGGCGCGCCCGCGCCTGCGCAGCACGAAGGGGCTGCCGATCGGCGGCGGTGCGGGCTTCCCGACCTCCGAGCGAGCGCGACGGCAGTGGGTCGCCGCGCACGCCGACCGGGTCGGGTTCGACCGTGCCGGCGTGCTGCTCGACCGCTACGGCACGGGAGCCGCCGAGGTCGTCGCCGCGATCGGCGACGACGACACGTCGCTGCGCACCGTGCCGAGCTACAGCCGTGACGAGCTGCGCCACCTCGCCGCCACCGAGCTCGTCGTGCACCTGGCCGATATGCTCCTGCGCCGCACCGCGATCGCGTTCCTCGGGGCGGCGACCCGCGAGGCGGCCGTCGAGGTCGCCGAGGTGATCGCCCCCGTGCTCGGGTGGGATGCCGGTGCCCAGGCCGTCGAGGTCGACCAGGCCCTGGCCGCCGTGCACGCGGCCGACCCTGCGTCCGGTCCCGCGACCGCGCCCGCCGACGCGGGCGCGACGAGCCCGGCGCGGTAGCGTGAGAGGCAGGTAGCTCGAGGAGGAGACGACGTGCCAGACCATGTGATCGCGCTCGATCAAGGGACCACGTCTACCCGGGCGATCGTGTTCGACCGCACTGGTGCGAGCGTCGGCTCCGCCCAGCAGGAGCACCAGCAGATCTTCCCCCGTGCCGGCCGGGTCGAGCACGACGCCGCCGAGATCTGGCAGAACACGCGGCACGTCCTCGAGGCGGCGCTGGAATCGTCGGGTCAGGATGCCGCGGCCATCGCTGCGGTGGGCGTCACCAACCAGCGTGAGACGGTGATCGTCTGGGACCGTCGCACCGGGGAGCCGGTGCACAACGCCCTGGTCTGGCAGGACACCCGCACCCAGCCGCGCATCGACCGTCTCATCGCGCAGCGCGGCGTCGATGCCTTCGCCGAACAGACCGGTCTGCCGCTGGCCACCTACTTCTCGGCGTCGAAGATCGCCTGGATCCTCGACAACGTCGAGGGTGCCCGCGAGCGGGCCGCACAGGGCGAGCTGCTGTTCGGCACCCCCGACACCTGGGTCGTCTGGAATCTGACCGGCGGGGCGGACGGCGGCATCCACATCACCGACGTCACCAACGCCAGCCGCACTCTGCTGATGGACCTGCGGACCCTCGACTGGGCCGACGAGCTGCTCGAGGTGTGGAACATCCCGCGGGCGATGCTGCCGGAGATCCGCTCCTCCTCCGAGGTGTTCGGCGAGGTGCGCGAGCCGGCGGCGCTGGCGGGCGTGCCGATCGCGGGGATCCTCGGTGACCAGCAGGCGGCGACGTTCGGTCAGACCGCGTTCGACGCGGGGGAGTCGAAGAACACCTACGGCACCGGCAACTTCCTGCTGGTCGGCACCGGCACCGAGATCGTGCGCTCGCGCGCCGGGCTCATCACCACCGTCGCCTATCGCTGCGGCGACGGACCGCCCCGGTACGCCCTGGAGGGCTCGATCGCCGTCACCGGCTCGCTCATCCAGTGGCTGCGCGACAACCTCGGCATCATCGGCTCCTCGGAAGAGGTCGAGGAACTCGCGGCATCCGTCGACGACAACGGCGGGGCCTACTTCGTGCCCGCGTTCTCCGGGCTTTTCGCGCCGTACTGGCGGCCGGATGCGCGCGGCGCGCTCGTCGGCATGACGCGATACGTGACGAAGGCGCACATCGCCCGCGCCGCGCTCGAGGCGACCGCGTTCCAGTCGCGCGACGTCATCGAGGCGGTCGTGGCCGACGCCGGACGGCCTCTCACCGAGCTGCGCGTGGACGGCGGGATGACCCGCGACGGGCTGCTGATGCAGTTCCAGGCCGACATCCTGGGGATCCCCGTCGTCCGGCCGAAGGTCGTTGAGACGACGGCGCTCGGCGCGGCGTATGCGGCGGGACTCGCCGTCGGATTGTGGTCGGGACTGGACGAGCTGCGCGGACACTGGCAGGAGGATGTGCGCTTCGAGCCCCGCATGGGCGCCGACGAGCGCACCCGCCGCTACCGGCAGTGGAAGAAGGCGGTCGGCAAGTCGATCGACTGGGTGGATGACGACGCCCGCATCCTCATGGGCACCGAGGATCCGCCTCCGGTGGTCGAGTAGCCGGAGCGCCAGCGGAGGCGTACCGAGAACAGCCCGCCCTCGGGAACCGGGCGCGCAGCTACTTCAACAGGCGGCTCAGCCGCCGGTCGGCGAGGAGCTTCCCGCCGGTCTGACAGGTCGGGCAGTACTCCAGCGAATTGTCGGCGAAGAAGACGCTGCGCACCTCGTCCCCGCACACCGGGCAGGCCTGCCCGCGCCGGCCGTGCACCGCCATGCCGCGGCGTTTGGCGTCCTTGAGGTCTGCCGGAGGCTTGCCGGATGCCGCGGCCACGGCATCCGCCAGGGTCTCGCGCAGCGCGACGTAGAGCCGCGTGACCTCGTCGCCGTCGAGGCTCGCGGCGAGGGCGTAGGGCGACATCTTCGCCGCGTGCAGGATCTCGTCTGAGTAGGCGTTGCCGACGCCGGCGAGGATCGACTGGTCGCGCAGGACGCCCTTGATCTGCGTGCGGCGACCGGCGAGCAGGCCGGCGAACGCGTCGCGCGTGAAGCCGTCACCGAGCGGATCGGGGCCGAGGCGTGCGATGCCGGGCACGTCCTGCGGGTCGCGCACGGCGTAGACCGCGAGCGACTTCTTCGTGCCGGCTTCGGTGAGATCGAACCCGGCGCCGTCATCCAGGCCGACGCGCAGTGCGATCGGGGTCTTCCCCGGCCGGATGACGGTCGCGGGCAGTTGTTCGTACCAGCGCAGCCAGCCGGCCTTCGCCAGGTGGAAGATGAGGTGTACACCGGCATCCGTCGACAGGTCGACGAACTTGCCGTGGCGCGCCGCCCCCGTGATCGTCGCCCCCTTCAGTGCCTCGATCGGCGGATCGTACGTCTTCAGGGCCGCGATGTTGGCGACGGTTGCCTTCGTGACGGCGACACCCGTGGCGCGCTCGGCGAGGAAGTCGACGAGCCCCTGCACCTCCGGCATCTCGGGCATGCGCTCATCCTGCCACGCACGCCCGACATCCCGTCAGAGGTGCAGCGCGTCGCGCATCGCCGCCGCCAGCTCGCCGATCATGGCGGCCTCCACTGCGGGCGTCGCCGTCGTATGCGTCATCTCGTATATATGCGCCGTCGCTTCGCCGCCGCCGGCTTCGATCGCGGCGCACAGGCTCTCACCACCCGCCGCGACCTCGTCGGCCGACGCGATCGCGGCGAAAGTGGGCGGCAGGCCGGCGATCCGGGGGAGCACCCCCGGCGAAGCCCATGGGTCGTCGAGCGCGAGCTCGCCGAGGTATCCGCGCAGCTGCTGCCTGCGCACGCGCAGGGCGGCCTCGCCGTCGGGTACCCGAGTCAGCAGTACCGACGGGACGAGCAGGCCCAGGCCCCGCAGGGGCGATGCGGGGCGGCGCGCGGCATCCGCCATCGCGGCGACCGTCGCGATGTTCGCACCCGACGAGGTACCGACGAGCGCGATCGGCGCCGCCGCCTCCGTCGCGAGCCCCAGGTTGCCGTCGCGGACGGCGTCGAGGACGGTCAGCGTGTCGACGATCGCGGCGGGGAAGGGATGCTCGGGCGCGAGCCGATAGTCGACGTTCAGCACGACGGCGCGCGCGACGTGCGCCAGCTGGTCGATGAGGTGGGCGTCGATGCTGTCGGCGGCGGTGCCGCCGGCCATCCAGAAGGCGCCGCCGTGCAGCCGGATGATCACGGACTGCGGATCGGTCGGGGTCGTGACGCTCACGCGCACGGTCGTCGCGGGGTCGGGCACGCGCGCGCCGGGCCCCGCGGGGATGCCGCCGCCCGGCGCATCCCCGCCGGGCTGCGGGTCCGCGGGCACCGGGACATCGATCGTGTACCGGGCGAGTGGCCCGACGGGCGGCAGCAGCTCGGCGACGGTGGTGCCGAACAGCTCTTTCGACGCACGGTCGACGAGCGCGCGGTGGCGCAGGGCACCGGCATCCGCCATCGCCCGGACGCGCGCCACCTCGGCGCGCCACTGCGCGACCGACTGTCCGTCGTGCGGTTCGGGGGAGGGCAGCGGCACCTCCTCGTCGCCCCGCGCCTCGTGCACCGCCCGCAGGAGGGTCGCGAGGTCGCCGGCGGGCGCCGTCACGTCGTGATCCCGGGAACGAGCGTCGGAGTGAGGATGATCCGCTCGATCGGCACCGATTCGTGGCGCACGAGCGACATCAGGCGCTGCGCACCGATTCGGCCCGAGTCGACGAGCGGCTGCGCGACGGTCGACAGCCCCAGGGCCTCGACGATCGCGCCGCCGTCCCACCCCATGACGCCGACCCGATCGGGCACGGCGACGCCGAGGCCGCGCAGGCCGCCGACGACGCCGGCGGCGAGCGTGTCATGACCCGCGAGCACGCCCACGCGGCCGCTGCGCGCGACGGATGCCACGAACTCTGCGGCGGCGCGCCCGGCGGCGATGTCGCCCGACCGTGCCGTGATGCGGTGCAGCCGGTCGTCGGTCACGCCGTTGTCGGCGAGGGCCTGCACGAAGCCGGAGAGACGGCGCGTGCCCTGCGAGATGTAGTCGTTGGAGACCTGGCCCTCGGTGACGTAGACGAACTGCTCGAACCCGCGGGCCAGCAGGTGCTCGGCGGCGAGCCGCGCGCCGTGCGCCTCGTCGAGCACGATCGACGTGAAGCGGGGGTGGCTCGAGTCGATCAGCACGGTCGGCAGATCGCGGTCGAGGATGCGGTCGCTCAGGCCCGTGTCGACGGGCACGCCCATGATGATGAGCCCCTCGAGCGTGCCCGAGAACGGCAACGATGCGAGGCGCGGCGAAGGCGACCTGCTCGCCGACGGGTGGTCGTAGACGATCGTCTCGGTGCGGTCGACGCCGAGCACCTCGAGGATGCCGTTCAGGCGCGCCGCATACGACGGGTAGCTCGCGAACGGCGCGATGACGCCGAGGCGCTTGCGTGCCGTCGCGGCGCGGTAGTTGGCGGTCGACTGGGGGACGTAGCCGAGCTTGTCGGCGGCTTCCAGAACCCGTGTGCGGGTCTGCGCCGACACCCGCCCGGGCCGGTTCATCGCGTTGGACACCGTCGCGATCGAGACGGATGCCTCGTCGGCGACGTCGCGGATCGTGATGCCGCGGCTCATGCCACGTACCTCTCCGCCTGGAGCGACCGACGGCGCTGCACGGCGGGGTCGGGGATCGGCGCGGCATCCAGCAGCGACCTCGTGTACGGATGCGTGGGGTCTCCGATGACGTCCTGCGCGGTGCCCCGTTCGACGATCGAGCCGCGGTACATGACGGCGATGTCGTCGCAGAAGCTGCGGACGACCGACAGGTCGTGCGAGATGAACAGGTAGGCGATGCCGAGATCGTCCTGCAGGGAGGACAGCAGGGTCAGCACCTGCTCCTGGATCGTGAGGTCGAGGGCGCTCACCGGCTCGTCGCACACGATCAGCTCGGGGCCCAGCACGATCGCGCGGGCGATCGCGATGCGCTGGCGCTGACCGCCGGAGAACTGCGCCGGGTAGCGGTCGGCGGCGGCCGCCGGCAACCCCACGCGCTCGAGCGCTTCGCGCACGCGCCGGGCGGCCTCGCGGCGCCCCACCCCGTGCGCGAGGGTGAGCGGCTCGGCGAGCGTCGACCCGATCGTGCGGACGGGGTTCAGCGATCCGTACGGGTCCTGGAAGATGATCTGCACGCGGCTGCTGAGCTGACGGCGGCGCGCGGCGGATGCCCCGACGAGCTCTTCGCCGTCGAGGCGGATGCTGCCGGACTCGGCCGCGGCCAGCCCCACGATCGCGTTGCCGACGCTCGACTTGCCCGAACCGGACTCGCCGATGAGGCCCAGCGTGCGGCCCCGGTGCACGTCGAGGTCGATGCCCTTCACGGCGGTCGTCCGCGTCGGCTTGCCGTCGGCGCCGCGGCCCGTGTACGAGATCGTCAGGTCGCGCACCTCGAGCAGCAGCTCGGTCGCGGAGCGCACGGGGTGCACGTCGAGCCGCGCGGGGTCGGCGGCGAGCATCGCGCGGGTGTGCGGATGCTGCGGCTCGCGGAAGATCTGCGCGCTCGGCGCCTCCTCGACGAGCTGCCCGTGCCGCATCACGATGACGCGGTCGGCGATGTCGGCGACGACGCCCCAGTCGTGGGTGACCAGCAGCAGCGACATCGAGTCGTCGTCGTCGCACAGCTCGTGCAGCAGCGCGAGGATCTCGGCCTGCACCGTCACGTCCAGCGCGGTCGTCGGCTCGTCGGCGATGAGGATCTTCGGCTTTGCGCTCAGCGCCGCGGCGATCACGACGCGCTGCGCCATGCCGCCCGACAGCTGGTGCGGGTAGCGGCGTGCGACGGCGGCGGGGTCGGGGATGCGCACGCGGTCGAGGAGCTCGAGCGTGATCCGGCGCGCCGTCTTCTTGTCGACCTTCTGGTGCAGGCGGACGAGCTGCACGAGCAGGTCGCCGATGCGCATCGTCGGGTCGAGCGAGGGCTGCGGGTCCTGTGTGATGTAGCCGAACTCGGATGCGCGCAGGCGCCGCATGGCGTCGGCGTCGCCCGTGTCGATCGTGCGGCCGTCGATGCGGAGCGTGCCCGCAGCGACGCGCGTGCCGCGGCTGAGGCCGAGCAGCGCGAGCGAGGTGATCGACTTGCCCGAGCCGCTCTCGCCGACGAGGCACAGGGCCTCACCGCGTGCGAGCGAGAACGACACGTTCTCGACGAGGGTGCGTTCTCCCTCCGGCCCGTCGACGACGATCTTCAGGCCGTCGACCTCGAGCAGGGCCGAGGGATCGCCGGTGGCGGCGGCCTGCGCCGCCACCGGCTTCCGCCGCGCGGACTGCCCCCGCGGAGCGGGACCGGCCCACCGCTCGGCGACAGCGTCGCGGACGCTGTCGCCGAGGAGCATGAGCGCCATGATCGTGATGATGATCGTGCCGCCGGTCGGGATCAGCAGCCACGGCGACCGGCTGATGTTCTCGCTCGCGGTCTGCACCATGTTGCCCCAGCTGGGTGCGGGCAGCTGCACGCCGAAACCGAGGTAGCCCAGGCCCGTCTCGGCGATGATGACGACGCCGCAGAAGATCGTGGCCTGCACGATGATCGGCCCCGCAAGGCGCGGCAGCACGTGGCGCACGGTGATCTGCGTCTCCGTCAGGCCCATCGTGCGCGCACCGCGGATGAAGAGCTCGTTGCGGACGGTCCGCGTCGTGCCGCGCACGACGCGGATGAGCAGGGGACTCGTGAGGATGCCGAGCGCGATCATCGCGACGGTCATGTTGCCGGGCACGATCGAGAGCATCACCAACAGGATGATGAACGACGGCACGCTCAGCAGGATCTCGGCGAGGCGCACGATGACGGTGTCGACGGCGCCGCGCGACATGCCGGCAATGAGTCCCAGCATCGTGCCCAGCAGCAGGAACACGACCATCGCCTGGACGACGCCCAGGAGCGTCACCTGGCCGCCGTACAGCAGTCGCGACAGCACGTCGCGGCCGAGGTCGTCGGTGCCGAGCGGATGCGCGGTGGACGGCCCGGCGAGCGTGTTCGCGAGATCCTGGGCGGTGGGGGAGAACGGCGCGATCACGGGTGCGAACGCCGTCGCGATGACGATGAGGGCGACGATGACGGCGCAGACGACGAACTGCGGGCGGCTCAGCAGCAGCACCCACAGGGGCCGCACGGTGCGCTCGTCGCGTGCGGTCTCGGCCTCGGCGGCCGGAGCGGACGGGGTGCTCATGCGGACTCCTTCACGTTGAGGCGGGCGTACGCCAGCTCGACGAAGAGATTGGTCACGATGATGACGATCGTGAAGATGAGGGTGATCGCCTGCACGACCGGAAGGTCGTGCAGGAGCGTCGCGTTGACCGAGTAGCCCGCGAAGCCGGGGATCACGAAGACGCTCTCGACCAGGACCGTGCCGCTCGTGAGTCCCACGATCTTCATGCCGAGGATCGTCACGATCGGGACAGCCGCGCCGCGCAGCGCGTGCTTCCAGAGGATCCGGCGCTCGCTCACGCCGTGGGCGCGCAGCAGGAGGATGTGCGGTGACGTCAGCTGCTCACTGACGGCATCCCGCGTCTGCTTCGCGAGGAGCGCCGTGCCGCCGATCGTGAGCGTCGCGACGGGCAGGATCATGTGCGCGAGCCACGGGCCGAACCCGTCGACGAGCGGCGAGTAGCCGGTCGTCGGCAGCCAGCGCAGCTGCACCGCGAAGACCGTCGCGAGCACGAGGCCGATCCAGAAGCTCGGCACCGCCGAGCCGATGACGCTGCCGACGTCGGCGGCCTTGCCGACCGCGCCGGGGCGTGCGGCGCCGATGACGCCGAGGACGATGCCGAGCACCGACGCGCACAGGAACGTGCAGATGATGAGCGCCAGCGTGGGCTCCAGCCGGTCGGCCAGCACCTGGGCGACCGGGACGCCGCTGACGATCGAGGTGCCCAGGTCGCCCTGGAAGAGGTTCCCGAGCCAGCGCCCGTACTGCGCCCACAGGGGGAGGTCGAGGCCGAGCTCCGTCCGCACCTGCTCGTACCGCTCCGCCGACGCGGTCGGACCCACGATCGCCCGTGCCGCGTCACCCGGGGTGAGCGAGACGAGGACGAAGATCAGCGCCGAGATGACGAAGAAGAGGATGACGCTCATGATGAGCCAGTTGAGGAAGCGCCGGAGGGGCATGTCACTCCTGTGTCGTACGTGGAGAGGTGCCGGGGGCTCTCGCCCCCGGCACCTGCGGGATCACTCTGCGGGGGCCAGCTCTGCGATCGGCACCTGCGGGCGCGCCTCGGTGGCGCTCGTCGGGGCGATCGTGTCGGCGGCGTAGTAGAAGACGGGTGCGAAGACCGCCGGCGCGAACCAGGCCTCCTCCACAAGTTCCGTCGTGATCGCCTCGTAGAGCGTGGCTGCCTCGTCCTCGGGTGCGACGAGGGCGGCGGCCATGTTCTCCTCGATCGTCGGGCTCGTCGACCCGAGCGGGTTGAAGATGGCATCCGGACCGAACAGGCCGTCGTACTCCATCGGCAGCGGCTGCGAGCCGTAGCCGATGCCCGCGGCGGGGAACGTGCCGCCCGTCATCGCCTCGAAGTAGTCGGGACCGGGACGCGAGTCGAGCTCGACCGTGATGCCGACCGCGGCCAGCTGCTCGACGTACACCTGGGCGAGCGTCGCGGCTGTCGCCGACGTGCTGGCGATCACCGGGAGGGTGAACCCGTCGGGGTAGCCAGCCTCGGCGAGCAGCGCGCGGGCCTTGTCCTGGTCGAACGGATAGCGGTCCTCGAGGGCCTTGACGTAGCCGGGCTCGCTCGGAACCATCGTCTGCTCGGTCGCGAAGCCGTAGTCGCCCAGCAGCGCCTGCGCGATGCTCGTGCGGTCGAGGGCGTAGTTGATCGCCTGGCGCACGCGGACGTCTCCGAGGGGCGAGCCGAGCGTGCCGTCGCGGTCGAGCAGGCTCAGGCCGTACACGATCGTCGGCGCATAGAGCACCTGAAGATCGGCGGATGCCGCGGAGTCGGCCGTGCTGAGGTCGCCGACGGCGTAGTCGATCTCACCGGTCTTCAGCGCGTTGAGGCGCTGCTCGGGGTTCTCGATCACGGTGATGACGACCTCGTCCCAGAGCTGCCCGTCCGGGTTCCAGTAGTCGTCGCGGGCCTCGTAGACATAGCGGGAGCCGGCAACTGTCTGCGCGGCATCCAACGTGTAGGGACCTGCCCCGACCGTCTGGGTCGCGAGGCCCTCGGGGTCCTCGGCGATGGCCTTGGGTGAGACGACCATGCCCGCGACCCAGCGCTGCGTGAGAGCCTGCGGGGCGAGCGGGTGCGGCGTGTCCCACGTGATGCGGATCGTGTCGTCGTCGACCTTCTCGTAGGTGCCGCCGTTGACGAGCGTCGCCACGTTGCTGCGGCCGTCGTCGAGGTGCTCGAAGTTGGCGATGAGGGCATCCGCGTCGAGCTTCTCGCCGTCAGAGAAGGTCACGTCGTCGCGCACCGTGATCTCGAAGACCTTGTTCTCGTCGTCGGTGAATCCCCACTCGGTCGCGAGCGACGGGACGAGCGTGCCGTCGGCGGTCACGCCGATGAGCGCGTCGTACGCGGGCTGTGCGAACGGGCTCGTGGACTGCTCCATGTTGGCCGGGTCGAGGCTCGTGGGAGCTGCGGCCAGGGCGATGCGCAGCGTGCCGCCGCGTGCGCCCGACGCGCTGGCGTCGGGCTTGGCAGATGCTGCGCAACCCGAAGCGGTGAGGGCCACGGCTGCTGCCGTGACCAGGGCGAGCAATCGCCGCGTGCGTGGTGCTGTGGACATGAGACCTCCTCGTCTGGCGGCGGCGGCTCGGGAGCCGCAGACCGCTGTGTCTTGCCGTGTGTCAAGCAGTCAAGCGGCCACCCTGAAAGCCGTAAAGCTTTTGATGTGAAATGTTTTACACGGTGGATGGTGGGGAGTGCCAATCGGGCCGGGTGGGGCGGCCGGGTGGGTCTGGTGCCGCGGTGGTGCGGTGCGGGATCAGTCGGTGAGGACGGGCCAGGGTTGCGGGGCGCGGTCGTCGGTGCTGAGGAGCCCGGCGATCCACGCGTCGTCGCGGCCCTGCTTGCCGGAGAGTCCCGCACGCAGGAGCCCCTCGTAGCGGAAGCCCAGGGCGCGCGCGGCGCGTGCCGAGCCGACGTTGCCGACGACGGCCCGCCACTCGATGCGCTCGAGCCCCGCGCCGTCCGGCGAGAAGCCCCAGTCGATCACGGCCTTCCCCGCCTCGACGATGAGTCCGCGGCGGCGGGACCACGGCGAGACCCAGTAGCCGAGCTCGCCTGACCCCGACCCGTCGAGGCGATAGAGCCCGATCGTGCCGGCGAGGGCGTCGCCCTGGCGCATCGCCCAGGTGAGGTGCACGCCCTCGGCCCAGTGCGCGGCGACGCGCGGGATGAACTCCTCCGCGTGGACCCGGGTGTAGGGCGAGGGCACCGTGGTGTACCGCTGGGTGGCGGCATCCTGGCACGCCTCGAAGATCTCGTCGATGTCGCTCTCCCGCGGCACCGACAGCTCCATCCGCACCGTCTTGAGCGTCACCGACTCCATTCCCCGACCCTACCCACCCCGCCCCGCCGCCCCGACCCGCCCCCGACTCCCTCCCCGCCCCGGCGCATAACTCAGGCAAAAGGCCGGTGCGGAGCCCGAACCGGCCCCGAGGCCATAGTTCTGCCTGAGTTGTGCGCCACGACTGGACTGCGCCCGCGCCCGCACTTCTCCTCCCCAGCCCACCATTTCGTCCCTGTGTCCACAGATCGACCCATCTGGCATCCATCCCGTCACTCGTCCTGGGATGGTGACGGCATGGATATCGGCACCGGAGCGATCGGCGAGGTACTCAGCCGTGCCGATCTGCTCGCGGCGGGGATGCGTCCGAAGCACATCACCCGGGCTGTCCGTGGCGGCGGACTGCTCCGACTGCGTCGCGATCGGTACATGCTCGTGCCGCACGCTGGCATCGATCGGGCGGTCCGGGTCGGTGGGCGCCTCGCTTGTGTGTCGCGTCTCGCTCTCCTCGGCGTGTTCGTCTTCGACTCACGCAGGCTCCACGTGCACCTTGACCGGTCGATGTCGCGCTTGCGTGCTCCCGACGACGGCAGACGTGCGCTTGATGTCGCGGACCGGTCGGAGACGGTTTTGCACTGGTGGCCGCTGTGTGACGACGCGGACAGCCTCGGCGTCGTCGGCGTGGCGGATGCACTGGCCCAAGCCGTGCGGTGTCAGGATGCGCGGTCGGCCGTGGCGACCGTGGACAGCGTCCTGCACCTCGGCATACTTTCGTGGATTGAGGTGCGCGACGTCTTCGCGGCACTTCCGCCCCGGTACGCCACAATCCTGCGGCTCGTCGATCCCAGCGCTGAGTCGGGGACCGAGACGTTCATGCGGCTGATTCTTCGTCAGCTTGGCCTGCGGTACGAGACGCAGGTCGAGATCCCGGGAGTGGGGCGGGTCGACTTCCTCGTCGAGGGCTGGCTCATCATCGAATGCGACAGCAAGGCCCACCACGAGGGCTGGGACAAGCAGCGGCGCGACAGACGTCGGGACCTCGCCGCCGCGCGGCTCGGGCTGACGACTCTCCGCCCGCTCGCGGAGGACCTGCTGTACGACCGGGCACCCGTCTCAGAGGCCGTGCGCGGACTGATCACCGCCCGTCGCCGGCGCTGAGCTGACCGCGCGGGCGGCCGGGTCAGCGGCGCGCGGCGCGCAATTCAGGCAGAGTCGCGGTCTTCGTGGCAGATCGGGCGCTGTGCGGCCATTCAGCCTGAGTTATGCGCCGTGGCCCGGCGGACGTGTGCGTCGGGCTCGTCCGGTCGTTGGCGCGCAATTCAGGCAGAACCCCGGTTTCTGGGCCGGTTCGCGGTGCGCGAGGGAGTTCTGCCTGAGTTAGGCGCCGGGGTCAGCCGCGGCGGAGGAGACCGACCTTGGCGTAGACATCGGCGAGCGTCGCGTCGGCGACCTCCGCGGCGCGGTCCGCGTTGGTGGCCAGCACCCGGTCGAGCTCGGCGGGGTCGGAAAGAAGCTCGAGCGCGCGCTGACGCACGGGGCCGAACTCGTTCACCACGACCTCGGCGAGCCCCTTCTTGAAGTCGCCGTAGCCACGTCCGGCGTACTCGTCCTCGATGGCCGGGATCTGCCGCCCCGTCAGCGCCGCGTAGATCACCAGCAGGTTCGACACCCCGGGCTTGTTCTCGCGGTCGTAGCGCACCGCGCCCTCGCTGTCGGTGACAGCGCGCATGATCTTCTTCGCCGAGACGGCAGGGTCATCCAGCAACCACAGCACACCGGCGTCCGACTCGGCGGACTTGCTCATCTTCGCCGTCGGGTTCTGCAGGTCGTAGATCCGCGCAGTCTCCTTCTGGATGACCGGCATCGGCACGGTGAACGCGGTGCCGTAGCGCGAGTTGAACCGGTCGGCGAGGTCGCGGGTCAGCTCGACGTGCTGCTTCTGGTCGTCGCCGACCGGCACGATGTCGGTCTGGTACAGCAGGATGTCGGCGGCCATGAGCACCGGGTAGGTGAACAGGCCCACGTTCGTCGCGTCGGCGCCGTACCGGGCGGACTTGTCCTTGAACTGGGTCATGCGGCCGGCCTCGCCGAACCCGGTGATCGTCGACAGGACCCACGCGAGCTCAGCGTGCGCGCGCACGTGCGACTGCACGTACAGCGTGGACTTCGCCGGCTCGATGCCCGCGGCGATGTACTGCGCCGCGGTGCGGCGGGTCTTCTCGCGCAGCTCCGCCGGGTCGTTCGGCTGCGTCAGCGCGTGTAGGTCGACGACGGAGAAGAAGGCCTCGTACGCCTCCTGCAGGTCACGCCACTGCAGCAGAGCCCCGATGTAGTTGCCGATCTGGAGGGAGTCGGCGGAGGGCTGCATTCCGGAGTAGAGGCGGGGCCTGGTCATCCCTCAAGTCTATTGATCGGATGCCGGGCGTTTCGTCTCGCTGCGCTCGCTCAACGACCGGCTGGGGGATGCCGGGCGTTTCGTCTCGCTGCGCTCGCTCACCGACCGGGTGTGCGCTCGCTCAACGACCGGTAAGGGTTGCCGGGTCAGAACGCGTAGTCGGCGACCACGGGCGCGTGGTCGCTCCAGCGGGTGTCCCACGACGGTGCCCGGACGACCCGATAGTCCACGACGCGCTCGGCCATCGACGGGGTCGCGAGGTGGTAGTCGATGCGCCAACCGGTGTCGGTGTCGAACGCCTTGCCGCGGTTGGACCACCACGAGTACGGTCCGTCGACCTCGCCGGCCCAGCGCCGCCCGACATCCACCCAGCCGAGCCCCGTGCCGCGGGTGCCGTCGACGCAGGTGACCTCGGTGCCCGCCGGCCCGGTGAACCGGTCGAAGTAGGCGCGCTCGCGGGGGAGGAACCCGGCCTTCTTCACGTTCCCGCGCCAGTTGCGGATGTCCAGCTCGCGGTGCCCGACGTTGAGGTCGCCCGTGATCACGGCGAGCGGGCCGAGCTGCGGCATCCGTGCCTCCATCGCGTCGAGGAACGCGTACTTGGCGACCTGCTTGTCGGTGTCGGCCTCGCCGGTGAACACGTAGGCGCTGACGACCGTCACCCGCTCGCCATCGACGTCGATATCGGCCTCGACCCAGCGCCCGCGCGAGTCGAGCGTGTCGTCGCCGAGCTCGATGCGCCAGACGTCGAGCGGCTCCCGGGTGGCGATCGCGACGCCCGCGCGCCCCTTGGCGAGCGCCTCATCGTTCACGACGTGCCACCCCGGGAGCGCCGCAGCGAGGTCGGATGCCTCGGCGCGCACCTCCTGCAGGGTCAGGACGTCGACATCCGCGGCATCCAGCCAATCCCGCATGCCCTTCCGCACGGCGGCGCGGATGCCGTTGACGTTGACGGATGCGAGGCGGAGGTTCTGGGGCACTGGCACAGCCTAACGAGGGGCGCCGACACCGCCGATTCCGGCAGGCGTCTCCGCCTCGAGCCGGGCGAGTTCGTCCTCCGCGCGCCGCAGGTCGCGGGTCGCGGCCCAGCGTCCCCACCACGCCGCGTCGGCGCGCGCGACATGCGCATCGCGGACGCGCACCCGCGCGGCGATCAGCAGCGCCTCGTGCTCCTGGCGCCGGCGTTCCTCCTCGGTGACGGGCACCATCGGAACGTCGGCATCCCGCGCGGCGAGGGCGACCCAGGATGCCGCGACGAGGATGACGATCCCGACGAGCCGGAACCACAGCAGGAAGCCGATGAACACCGAGAAGGTCGCGAGGAGCGGGTTCGAGGGCGAGTAGTAGAGGAGGAGCCCCGCGCCGAGCTGGAGGACGACGAGCGCGCCCCCGCCGAGCGCGGCGCCGGGGAGGATGAGCCGCCAGCGCAGCGAGGTGCCGGTGAGGAACCGGATGAGCGCTGCGAGGGCGGCCGTGTTGATCACGAACGCGACGAGCGCCGACGCGAGACGTCCGGCGATCCAGACCCATCCCGACGAGCTCTTCCAGCCGAAGAACTCGAAGACCGCCTCGATCACCCCCGTGGTGACGCCGGCGAGAGCCGCACCGATCAGCAGGGCCAGTCCGAACATCGCCGCGGCGACGAAGTCGCGCGCCTTCAGCAGCACGTAGTTGCGGGAGTCGAACGGCAGGCCGAAGATGTCGCGCACCGCGCGGCGCGTGAAGGTGACGAAGCCGATCGCGGTCCACAGCGCGACGAGGAACGCCACGGCACCGGTGATGGCCAGGACGCTCGCGGACTGCTGCGCGATCGCCGCGACATCGGCGCGTGTGACCAGCCCCTGACCCGGCGCCTCACCGATGATGCCCGGGATGTAGGAGTTCACGATCGCGATGAGCGCGTCGATCGCCGACTGCGAGCCGCCCAGCCACACGCCGACGATCGCGAACGCCGTATACAGCACGGCGAAGATCGCGAACAGCGACTGGTAGCTGATGGCCGCTGCCAGCAGGAATCCGTTGTGCTGCAGGAAGTGCCGCCACACCCGGATCGGGAACCACGCGAGCGTGCGCCGGGTGATCTCGGTGGCGCGCTCGATCGGCTCGTCGAACCGCTCCCGCAGTTCGTCGCGCCACCGGTCGTTGCTCACGGCTCACACCCTATCGAGCGGGGTGCCGCCGTCGCTCCGGCCGGGCCGGTGACTCAGACGCCGCCGCGGAGGATCGCCTGCTTGACCTCGGCGATCGCCTTGGTGACCTCGATGCCGCGCGGGCACGCCTCGGTGCAGTTGAAGGTCGTGCGGCAGCGCCACACGCCCTCCTTGTCGTTGAGGATGTCCAGGCGCACGTCACCGGCGTCATCGCGCGAGTCGAAGATGAAGCGGTGCGCGTTGACGATCGCGGCGGGGCCGAAGTACTGCCCGTCGGTCCAGAACACCGGGCACGAGGACGTGCATGCGGCGCAGAGGATGCACTTGGTGGTGTCGTCGAAGATCGCGCGCTCGGCGATCGACTGGATGCGCTCCTTGCCGGGCTCCGGCTTCGAGCTCGCGATGAGGAACGGCTGCACCTCGCGGTAGGAGGCGAAGAACGGCTCCATGTCGACGATGAGGTCCTTCTCCAGCGGCAGGCCCTTGATGGCCTCCACGTAGATGGGCTTCGAGATGTCGAGGTCCTTGATGAGGGTCTTGCAGGCGAGCCGGTTGCGCCCGTTGATGCGCATGGCGTCGGAGCCGCAGATGCCGTGGGCGCACGAGCGCCGGAAGCTCAGCGAGCCGTCGACCTCCCACTTGATCTTGTGCAGCGCGTCGAGCACCCGGTCGGTGGGGTACAGCTCGACGTCGTAGTCGACCCAGCGCGGCTCGGCGTCGGTCTCCGGATCGAAGCGACGGATGATGAAGGTGACGAGGTACGACTGGATGCCGGTGTCCTCCGCGACGGTGGGCGCTTCGGTGACGAGGGTCATCAGTACTTCCTCTCCATCGGCGGGTAGTTCAACTCGCCCGCCTCGTTCTTCGTGAAGACGACCGGCTTCCAGTCCAGGCGGATGTGGTCCTCGGGGTCGGGCGAGTGCGGGTCGCCGGTGAGGTAGGCCATCGTGTGCTGCATGTACTGCGCGTCGTCGCGGTCGGGGTAGTCCTCGCGCATGTGGCCGCCGCGGCTCTCCTTGCGGTTGCGGGCGGCGTAGGCGACGATCTCGGCGAGATCGAGGAGGAAGCCGAGTTCGACGGCTTCGAGCAGGTCGGTGTTGTAGCGCTTGCCCTTGTCGTCGACGTGGATGTTCTTGTAGCGCTGGCGCAGGTCGTGGATCGTGCCCATGACGTTGGTCAGGGTCTCCTCCGTGCGGAAGACCTGGGCGTTGGCGTCCATCTCCTCCTGCAGGGTCTTCCGCAGCACCGCGATGCGCTCGGAGCCGGGGTTGTTGCGCAGGCCCTCGATCATCTCGCGGACCCCCTTCGCGGGGTCGTCGGGAAGCGGCACGAACTCGGCGGTCTTGACGTACTCGACGGCGTTGCGGCCGCTGCGCTTGCCGAACACGTTGATGTCGAGCAGCGAGTTGGTGCCGAGACGGTTGGCGCCGTGCACCGACACGCACGCGCACTCGCCGGCGGCGTACAGACCCGGCACGACGGTGTCGTTGTCCTGCAGCACCTCGCCGTTGTTGTTGGTCGGGATGCCGCCCATCGCGTAGTGGGCGGTCGGCATGACCGGCACCGGCTCGGTGACGGGGTCGACGCCGAGGTAGGTGCGCGCGAACTCGGTGATGTCGGGGAGTTTGGTCTCCAGCACCTCCGCGCCCAGGTGCGTGCAGTCGAGGTACACGTAGTCCTTGTGCGGACCGGCGCCGCGTCCCTCGAGCACCTCCTTGACCATGCAGCGTGCGACGATGTCGCGCGGCGCGAGGTCCTTGATCGTGGGGGCGTAGCGCTCCATGAACCGTTCGCCGGAGGCGTTGCGGAGGATCGCGCCCTCGCCGCGGGCACCCTCGGTGAGAAGGATGCCGAGGCCGGCGAGCCCGGTCGGGTGGAACTGGAAGAACTCGATGTCCTCCAGCGGCAGACCCTTGCGCCAGATGATCCCCACGCCGTCGCCGGTGAGGGTGTGGGCGTTGGAGGTCGTCTTGTAGATCTTGCCGAAACCGCCGGTGGCGAAGATGACGGCCTTGGAGTGGAAGACGTGCAGGTCGCCCGTCGCGAGCTCGTAGGCGACGACACCGGCGATCTGGGTGTTGCCGTCGGCATCCTTCACCGTGATGAGGTCGAGCGCGTAGTACTCGTTGAAGAAGTTGATGCCGAGCTTGACGCAGTTCTGGAACAGCGTCTGCAGGATCATGTGTCCGGTGCGGTCGGCGGCGTAGCAGGCGCGGCGCACCGGGGTCTTGCCGTGGTCGGCGGTGTGCCCGCCGAAGCGGCGCTGGTCGATCTTGCCCTCGGGGGTGCGGTTGAATGGCAGCCCCATGTTCTCGAGGTCGATGACGGCGTCGATCGCCTCCTTGGCGAGGATCTCCGCGGCATCCTGGTCGACGAGGTAGTCGCCGCCCTTGACGGTGTCGAAGGTGTGCCACTCCCACGAGTCCTCTTCGACGTTCGCGAGCGCCGCCGCCATGCCGCCCTGGGCCGCGCCGGTGTGCGAGCGCGTCGGGTAGAGCTTGGTGATGACCGCAGTGCGAGCACCGGGGCCGGCCTCGATCGCGGCGCGCATGCCGGCGCCGCCGGCGCCGACGATGACGATGTCGAACTCGTGGTAGTACACGCCGTCACGCAGGACGGCTTCAGGATGCTGGGTGCTCACGTCAGGAATGCCTCTTCGTTTCGTATCGTCGTCTCGGGGGTGCCGCGCTCAGAGCGCCTGGCACGCTTCCCAGAACACGCTGTCGCTGGTGACGCCGTTGCACGGATCGAACGCGAACACGACGAGCGTGCCGAGGACGATGAGCAGGCCCGCCGCGACGAACACGGCCCACACCAAGGTCTTGCGCACCTTCTCGCCGGTCACGTAGTCGTTGACGATCGTGCGCATGCCGTTGGCGCCGTGGATGAGCGCGAGCCACAGCATGAGGATGTCCCACCACTGCCAGAACGGGTTCGCGAGCTTGCCGGCGACGAAGCCCCAGTCCAACGCATGGATGCCGTCGCCGACCATGAGGTTGGTGAAGAGATGACCGAAGATCAGCACGACGAGCAGCACGCCCGAGACGCGCATGTACACCCAGCCGACCTTCTCGAAGTTGACGCCCTTCTTGCGGATCTGCGGCGACCGCGGGGCGGCGAGGTCCGGAGTCGTGGTGGCGGACATCAGTGGCCCCCTCCCACGTTGGCGAAGACGTTCATGAGGTGGCGCGGCGCGAACCCGGCGAGGGTCACGGCCCAGATGCCGATGACGCCCCACCACAGCTGGCGCTGGTGACGCGTCGCCCACGGCCACAGGTCGACCGCGATGATGCGCAGGCCGTTGTAGGCGTGGTAGGCGACGGCCGCGACGAGGAAGACCTCGCCGATGCCCATGATCGGATTCTTGTACGTGCCGATGACGGCGTCGTACGCCTCGGGGGAGACGCGGATGAGCGCGGTGTCGAGCACGTGCACGAGCAGGAAGAAGAAGATGGCGATGCCGGTGATGCGGTGCAGCACCCACGACCACATGCCCTCGTTGCCGCGGTACAGGGTGCCGCGAGGGGTCTTCGACGTGGTCTGGGCTACCGACGGTGTGACGCGTGCTGGTGCAGACACGGTCGTCCTCCCTTGGTGTGATCGGACGCTACGCTGCGGCGGGGCCTGATCGGCTGCGGGGCCAGAGCCCTCTCGTCGCACACGGGCGCAGTCTTATCCTAAGTCGCGCCCTTCCGCCCCGGCGAGGAAGGGGAGCCTAAGTTCTCTCGATATCGAGAGAACCGCACGAAAAGGCATTCTTTCGGAGGGGGTCGGCGCAGGCGATACCCTCGAAGCCATGGCCCGACCCATCGACGACTTCTACGCCGTGATCCCTGCTGGAGGTGTCGGGAGCCGCCTGTGGCCCCTGTCGCGGGCCGACGCGCCCAAGTTCCTGCACGACCTGACGGGGTCGGGCCATTCGCTGCTGCGGGACACCTGGGACCGGCTCGCGCCGCTGTCGGGCGAGGACCGGATCGCGGTCGTGACCGGCCGGGCCCATCGCGCGGCCGTGGAGGAGCAACTCCCCGGCATCCCGGATCGGAACGTGTTCCTCGAATCGGAGCCGCGGGACTCGGCGGCCGCGATCGGCCTGGCCGCGGCGATCCTGCAGCGGCGAGAGCCCGACGTCATCATCGGGTCGTTCGCGGCCGACCACGTGATCCGCGGGACCCGCGTGTTCGAGTTCGCGGTGCGGGATGCCGTCGAGGTCGCCCGTGAGGGCTACATCTGCACCGTCGGCATCTCGCCGAGCGAGCCCGCGGTCGGCTTCGGCTACATCAAGCGCGGCGGCGAGCTGATCGTCGACGGCGCGCGCGACGCGTCGCTCGTGGACAGCTTCGTGGAAAAGCCCGACCTGGAGACCGCCAAGCAGTACGTCGCCGACCGCGACTACCTGTGGAACGCGGGCATGTTCATCTCGCGCGCCGATGTGCTGCTGGCCGAGATCGAGGCGAACAACCCCGAGCTGCACGCGGGGCTCCTCGAGCTCGCCGAGGCGTGGGACGACCGCGACCGGCGGGGGCCGGTCGTGGATCGGGTGTGGCCGAAGCTGCCGAAGATCGCGATCGACTACGTCGTCGCCGAGCCTGCCGCCGAGAAGGGGCGGCTCGCCGTCGTGCCGGGGCACTTCGACTGGGACGACGTGGGGGATTTCGCGAGTCTCGCCAAGCTCAACTCCGGCGGACGCAAGAACGATCTCGCGATCCTCGGCGAGAACGCCCGCATCCTCTCCGACGCCGCCAGCGGCATCGTCGTCAGCCACACGAAGCGGGTCATCAGCCTCATCGGCGTGAAGGACATCGTCGTCGTCGACACCCCCGACGCCCTCCTAGTGACCACGAGCGAGAACGCGCAGCGCGTGAAGGGCGTCGTCGATGCCCTCAAGCTCACCGGCCGCGGCGACGTGCTGTAGGGCGATCGCGTGTCCCCGCGCGGCGGGGGTGTATCGGGATCATTGCGTCTTTGTAACCATTCGCACCCACGCCTGCCAGACGCGTGCAAGTCCCGCGTCACAGTAGGTAACTTCGATGCGTGCGCCCGCGAGATCCGCGGGTCTATCAATGTGGAGGCTGCATTGACCATCTCGACCACCAAGAAGCTCGCCGGCATCACTGCCGCGGCCGGGCTCCTCATCGCCCTGGCCGGCTGCGGCTCGGCCCCCGAAGCGAACCCGACCGGTTCGGGTGACGCCGGCGCTGCCGACTTCCTGCCCTGCCTGATCTCCGACGCGGGCGGCTGGAACGACAAGTCGTTCAACGAGTCCGCCAAGAACGGCATGGACAAGGCCGCGAGCGAGCTGGGAGTCACCCCGCTCGAGTTCGAGTCGACGAACGACAACGACTACGCGCCGAACATGGAGCAGGCCGTCGCCGAGGGCTGCTCGCTGATCATCTCGGTCGGCTTCAAGCTCAGCGCCGCGACCGTCGAGGCGGCCAACGCCAACCCCGACCTGAACTTCGCGATCATCGACGACTACGCCGACACCGACTTCGACGGCAAGACCGACGCGCCGAACATCAAGCCGCTCGTCTTCAACACCGCCGAAGCCGCGTACCTCGGCGGCTACGCCGCGGCGGCATGGTCGGCCCAGGCGGGCGTGAACAAGGTCGGCACCTTCGGCGGCATGCAGATCCCGTCGGTCGCCGTGTTCATGGACGGCTACCAGCTCGGTGTCGAGAAGTACAACGAGGACAAGGGCGCCGACGTCCAGGTCTTCGGCTGGGACGTCGCGACGCAGGAGGGCTCGTTCACCGGCGGCTTCGACGCCAACGACACCGCCAAGCAGACCGCGCAGGGCGTGCTCGACCAGGGTGTCGACGTGCTGCTGCCCGTCGGCGGCCCGATCTACAAGAGCGCGGCCGCGGCCATCGCCGACAGTGGCAAGGACACGCTGATCCTCGGCGTGGACAGCGACCTCGCCGTCGCCGACCCCTCGGTCACCGACATCACGCTGGTCTCGATCATGAAGGCGATCGACGTCGCCGTCTACGACGCGACCATGGCCGCCTCCAAGGGCGAGTTCGACCCGACCCCGTACGTGGGCACGCTGAAGAACGAGGGTGTCAAGCTCTCGAGCTTCCACGACTTCGAGTCGAAGCTGCCGGCGGGTCTCACGGACGAGCTGGCCGCACTGCAGGAGCAGATCATCTCGGGCGAGATCACGGTGGAGTCGGCGAACTCGCCGGCCACGTCCTGATCCTCTCCGATCCGCACTCGGGGCGGGCAGCCGCGCGCTGCTCGCCCCGAGTGCCGTCCTGCCGACCCCCGTGCGGCTCTGCCGCGCGGGGGCGCCCACTTGAAAACCATCCGGATAGGGTGCTGATATGAAGCTCGAGCTCCGCGGGATCACGAAGAGATTCGGCAGCCTCGTCGCCAACGACCACATCGATCTCGTGGTCGAACCAGGGGAGATCCACGCTCTTCTCGGGGAGAACGGCGCGGGCAAATCCACGCTCATGAACGTGCTGTACGGCCTGTATCGCGCCGACGAGGGCGAGATCCTGCTGGACGATGCGCCGCAGCACTTCCGCGGCCCCGGCGACGCGATGGCCGCCGGCATCGGCATGGTGCACCAGCACTTCATGCTGATCCCCGTGTTCACCGTCGCCGAGAACGTCATGCTCGGCCACGAGGAGACCAAGGGCTTCGGCCGCCTGGACCTCGCCAAGGCGCGTCAGCACGTGCGCGACGTCGCCGACCGGTTCGGATTCGAGATCGACCCCGACGCCGTCGTCGGGGACCTCCCTGTCGGCGTGCAGCAGCGGGTCGAGATCATCAAGGCGCTCTCCCGCGACGCGAAGGTGCTCGTGTTCGACGAGCCCACCGCAGTGCTCACCCCGCAGGAGACCGACGAGCTCATGGCGATCATGCGCCAGCTGCGTGACGAGGGCACCTCCATCGTCTTCATCACCCACAAGCTGCGCGAAGTTCGCGAGGTCGCCGACCGCATCACCGTCATCCGTCTCGGCAAGGTCGTCGGCGAGGCTTCGCCCACCGCGACGAACGCCGAGCTGGCCTCGCTCATGGTCGGCCGCGCCGTCGAGCTCACCGTCCACAAGGACCCGCCGCAGGTGCGCGACGGCGGTCTGCGCGTGCAGGGGCTGCGCGTGCTCACGGCCACCGGCGCGATCGTCGTGGACGGCGTCGACTTCGAGGTGCGCCCCGGCGAAGTGCTCGCCGTGGCCGGCGTGCAGGGCAACGGCCAGACCGAGCTCGTCGAGGCCATCGTCGGCCTCGCCCCGCGCGTCGAGGGCTCGATCGTCCTCGACGGCACCGAACTGGTCGGCAAGAGCGTCCGCGCCATCCTCGACGAAGGCGTCGGGTTCGTGCCGGAGGACCGCAAGGAGGACGGCCTCGTCGGCGGGTTCTCGGTCGCCGAGAACCTCATCCTCGACCGGTCGTCGGACCCCGAGTTCGCGCAGTGGGGGACCATCCGCCGCGGTGCGCTCGACGCGTTCGCGCGCGACCGCATCCGCGAGTACGACATCCGCACCCAGGGGCCCGAGACGGCCGCGGGGACGCTCTCCGGCGGCAACCAGCAGAAGGTCGTCATCGCCCGCGAGATGAGCCGCGACCTGCGGCTGCTCGTCGTGGCCCAGCCGACGCGCGGCGTCGACGTCGGGTCGATCGAGTTCATCCACAAGCGCATCATCGAGACGCGGGATGCCGGCATCCCGATCGTCGTCGTGTCCACCGAGCTCGACGAGGTCACCGCCCTCGCCGATCGCATCGCGGTGATGTACCGCGGCACCGTCGTCGGGATCGTCCCCGGCGACACGGCGCGCGACGTCCTCGGACTCATGATGGCCGGAGCAAGCGATTCGGAGGCCGCGGCATGAGCGGAATCACACCCGGCGCCCCCGACGCGGCGCACACGCCCGCGGACGACGAGCAGCTGCCGCGCGCGAGCGGGCCGCTCACGGGGGAGGACCCCGCGCCGACCCGCTCCGGGATCTTCCTGCGCGAGCTGATGCGCGGCAGCGCGATGACCACCGTGCTCGCCATCGTTCTGGCGATGATCGTCGGCGGAGTGCTGATCGCATCGACCAACAAGGAGGTGCAGGCCGCGGCCGGCTACTTCTTCGCGCGTCCCGGCGACACGCTCGTCGCGATCTGGAACGCGGTCATCGGCGGCTACGAAGCATTGTTCCGCGGCGCGGTGTTCAACCCGCGGGGCAACGACTTCGCCGCCCAGATCCGGCCGCTGACGAACGCGCTCGGATTCGCGGCGCCGCTCATCGCCGCCGGACTCGGCGTTGCGCTGGCCTTCCGCACCGGCCTGTTCAACATCGGCGCCCGCGGACAGATGCTCATCGCGGCGATGTTCGCCGGGCTGTTCGCCTTCAACCTCGACCTGCCGATGTGGATCCACCTGCCGCTCACCCTCGTGATCGGCATCGCCGGTGGCGCGCTGTGGGGTGGGCTCGTGGGGCTGCTGAAGGCCAAGACCGGCGCGCACGAGGTGATCCTGACGATCATGCTCAACTATGTCGCGTACTACCTGCTGCTGTGGATGCTGCGGACGCCCGGCCTGCTGCAGATGCCCGGCAACAACCAGCCGCAGACCGCGCCCACCCCGGCCAGTGCGCAGTTCCCCGACCTCCTCGGCCCGCGCTTCCCAGCGCTGGACTGGGGCTTCGTCGTCGTCGTCGTCGCGACCGTCGTGGTCTGGTGGGTCATCGAGCGCTCGAGCCTCGGTCTGCGCCTGCGGGCCGTGGGAGAGAACCCGCACGCGGCGCGCGCCGCCGGCATCAGCGTCGAGCGCATCTACCTCTACGCGATGCTGTTCGCGGGGGGTCTGGCGGGCCTTGCGGCCATGAACCAGATCCAGGGCAACGTCACGACCGGCTTCGGCGCGACGATCGACGCCGGCATCGGCTTCGACGCGATCACCGTGGCCCTCCTCGGCCGCAGCCGCGCCTGGGGCACCTTCGCCGCCGGCATCCTGTTCGGGGCGCTCAAAGCGGGCTCGTTCTCGATGCAGGCGCAGGGGATCCCGGTCGACATCGTGCTGGTCGTGCAGTCGCTGATCGTGCTGTTCATCGCCGCGCCGCCGCTGCTGCGCGCGGTCTTCTTCCTCCCCAAGACCGACGCCGAGAAGGCCGCCAAGGCGCGCGCCAAGGCGGCGAAGAAGGCGGTGACCGCATGAGCACCTCGCTCCCCGACGCGACGCAGGTCGAGCGCAGCGACGGCACGATCCAGCTCGCCGTCGTCGAGGAGCGCCACTTCAAGGCGCCTATCGTCCTGGCCGTGCTCACGGTGCTGCTGGGGGCGATCGTGCTGTTCGTCCCGCGCGACGGCACGTCGACCTTCCGGCTCGGCGATCCCTCGCAGTCCTTCGCGCTGCCCAACGTGGCGCTGCCCACCGCGGTGACCTGCTGGGTGCTGCTGGCGGTTCTCGCGCTGCTCACGGTGTGGGCGTTCTGGCTCGCGTGGTCGTACCGCCGCCAGCCGCTGTGGCTCACGATCGCCTTCGGCATCCTGGGCGTGTTCGCGTTCCTG
Organism: Microbacterium sp. CH-015; assembly: GCF_049707015.1. NCBI lineage: Bacteria > Bacillati > Actinomycetota > Actinomycetes > Micrococcales > Microbacteriaceae > Microbacterium > Microbacterium sp. CH-015. Next base: position 249,246 of record NZ_JBNAFJ010000001.1, read on the forward strand.
GTGTGGGCCGCCGCCGACGGACTCGTGCCGGTGTCGAGCCTGCTGTTCGGTGCGGTGTCGCTGTCGGTGCCGCTCGTCTTCGGTGCGCTCGGCGGCGTCATCGGCGAGCGGGTCGGCGTCGTCAACGTCGCCATCGAGGGCCAGCTGCTGCTCGGCGCTTTCTCGGCGGCGCTGCTGTCGAGCATCACCGGCAACCCGTTCGTGGGGCTCATCGGCGCCATGGTCGGCGGTGTGCTCGTCGCCTTCGTGCTTGCCGCCTTCGCCATCAAGTACCTCGTCGACCAGGTCATCGTCGGTGTCGTGCTGAACGTCCTCGTGACGGGCCTCACCGGCTTCCTCTACGGCGCGCTGCTCGTCCCCAACGAACAGCAGCTGAACGAGCCGGAACGCTTCGGCCGCATCCAGATCCCGCTCCTCAGCGAGATTCCGATCATCGGGCCGGTGCTGTTCAACCAGACCTTCATCGTCTACCTCATGTTCATCGCCGTCGCGCTCGTCGCCTGGGGGCTGTACCGCACCCGCTGGGGACTGCGCCTGCGCGCCGTCGGCGAGCACCCGCAGGCCGCCGACACCGTCGGCATCAAGGTCAACACGTCGCGGTTCTGGAACGTCACGCTCGCCGGTGCGATCGCCGGCATCGGCGGCGCCTACTTCACGCTCGTGTCGGTGCCGCAGTTCGGCAAGGACATGACGGCCGGGCTCGGCTTCATCGCCCTCGCCGCCGTCATCTTCGGTCGCTGGGACCCGATCCGCGCGACCCTCGCCGCCCTGCTGTTCGGATTCGCCACCAACCTGCAGAACCTGCTGACGGTGCTGAAGACGCCGGTGCCGAGCGAGTTCATGCTCATGCTGCCGTACGTCGTGACGATCCTCGCCGTGGCCGGCTTCGCCGGCCAGATTCGCGGGCCCGCGGCATCCGGCAAGCCGTATATCAAGGAGTGAACGCCAGATGACCGACATCGACTGGGACGAGCTGCGCGCCGTCGCCACCGACGCCATGCAGCGTGCGTACGCGCCGTACTCGCGCTACCGGGTCGGAGCCGCCGCGCTCGTGAGCGACGGCCGGATCGTGTCGGGCTGCAACGTCGAGAACGCCTCGTACGGCGTCGGCCTGTGCGCGGAATGCGCGCTCGTCGGCGACCTGCACATGTCCGGCGGGGGCGAGCTCGTCGCCTTCGTGTGCGTCAACAACGACGGCCAGACGATCATGCCGTGCGGGCGCTGCCGTCAGCTGCTGTACGAGTTCGCCTTGCCGGGGATGCTGCTCGAGACCGTCTCCGGCATCCGCACGATCGACGAGGTGCTGCCGGATGCCTTCGGGCCGCGCGATCTGGAGGGGGCGCGATGACTTCCGTCGAAGCGCCTGCGCTGAGCGAGCGCCAGCGAGTCGAAGCGTTCGACGCGGTCGACGTCATCCGCATCAAGCGCGACAAGGGCGAGGTGCCCGAAGAGGCGCTGCGCTGGATGATCGACGCCTACACCCGCGAGTACGTCGCCGACTCGCAGATGGCGGCCTTCGCGATGGCGGTGCTGCTCAACGGCATGACCCGCGGCGAGATCCGCGTCATGACCGACGCGATGATCGCCTCCGGCGAGCGGATGAGCTTCTCGTCGCTCGGCAAGCGCACCGTCGACAAGCACTCCACCGGGGGTGTCGGCGACAAGATCACCCTGCCGCTCGCCCCGCTCGTCGCCTCGTTCGGCGTCGCCGTGCCGCAGCTGTCCGGCCGCGGACTCGGACACACCGGCGGAACGCTCGACAAGCTCGAGTCCATTCCGGGGTGGCGCGCCGCGCTGTCGAACGAGCAGATGTTCGCGCAGCTGCAGGGGGTCGGCGCGGTCATCTGCGCCGCCGGATCGGGTCTCGCCCCGGCCGACAAGCGGTTGTATGCGCTCCGCGACGTCACCGGGACGGTCGAGGCGATCCCGCTGATCGCGTCGAGCATCATGTCGAAGAAGATCGCGGAGGGCACCGACGCGCTCGTCCTCGACGTGAAGTTCGGGTCCGGCGCGTTCATGCAGGACATCGACCGCGCCCGCGAGCTCGCCCGCACGATGGTCGCGCTCGGGACCGACTCGGGCGTCGCGACGACGGCGCTGCTCACCGACATGAACACCCCGCTGGGTCTCGCGATCGGCAACGCCAACGAGGTGCGTGAATCGGTCGAGGTGCTCGCCGGCGGCGGCCCCGCCGACGTCGTCGAGCTGACCGTCGCCCTCGCCCGCGAGATGCTCGCGCTCGCCGGACAGCCCGATGCCGACGTCGAGGCCGCCCTGCAGGACGGTCGTGCGATGGACGCGTGGCGCGAGATGATCCGCGCGCAGGATGGCGACCCCGACGCGGCCCTCCCCACCCCGCGGGAGACCCACACGGTCACGGCCGCCGGCGACGGCATCCTGACCCGCATGGACGCGCTGCCGTTCGGCGTCGCGGCGTGGCGGCTGGGCGCCGGGCGCGCCCGTGCGCAGGACCCGGTCGTGCACGCCGCGGGCATCGACCTGCACGTCAAGCCCGGTGCGGCCGTCACCGCCGGTCAGCCGCTGTTCACCCTGCTCGCCGATGATGACAAGCGCTTCGACCGTGCCCTCGACGCCCTCGAGGGTGCGTGGGAGATCGGGGCCGACGCCCCGGCATCCGCCCCCCTGGTGCGCGAGCGCATCACCGCCTGACCTGCATCCACCCCGCATCCACCTCGCATCCACCTGCATCCACCCGAGGAGCACCCCATGGCCATCGATCAGCACGGCGACGCGAAGCTCGACGGCGTCTCGATCCGCTCTCTGCCGAAGGTGTCGTTGCACGACCACCTCGACGGGGCGCTGCGCCCGCAGACGATCCTCGAGCTCGCCGACGAAATCGGGCTGGAGGTGCCGGCGGAGACCGCCGATGACCTCGCGGACTGGTTCGAGGATCAGAGCGACTCGGGCTCGCTCGTGGAGTACCTGAAGACGTTCGATCTCACCACCGCGGTCATGCAGTCCGCTGACGGGCTGCGCCGCGTCGCGAAGGAGTTCGTCGAAGACCTCGCCGCCGACGGCGTCATCTACGGGGAGGTGCGCTGGGCGCCCGAGCAGCACCTCGCCCGCGGACTGTCGCTGGAGGAGGCGGTCGAAGCCGTGCAGGAGGGCATCGAGGAGGGTGAGGACGCGGTCGACGGCACCGGGCGCGACATCCGCGTCGGCCAGCTCATCACGGCGATGCGCCACACCGACCGGTCGCTCGAGATCGCCGAGCTCGCCGTCGCGTACCGCGGTCGCGGCGCCGTCGGGTTCGACATCGCGGGGCCCGAGGACGGCTTCCCCGCCTCGAACCACCGCGCAGCGTTCGACTACCTCGCGACGCACTTCTTCCCCGTGACCGTGCATGCCGGCGAGGCGGCCGGGCTCGACAGCATCCGTTCCGCGCTCATCGACGGGCGCGCGCTGCGGCTCGGCCACGGTGTGCGCATCGCGGAGGACCTCGACGTCGTGCACCAGAAGGGCGACGAGGTGCTCGTGACCTTCGGCGACCTGGCCCGCTGGGTGCGTGACCGGGAGATCCCGCTGGAGCTCTCGCCGTCGTCGAACCTGCAGACCGGTGCGATCGCGCGGTGGGGCACCACCCTGGAGGACCACCCGTTCGACCTGCTGTACCAGCTCGGCTTCGCCGTGACGGTCAACGTCGACAACCGCACGATGAGCCGCACCTCGCTCACCCGCGAGCTCGCCCTGCTGGCCGAGACGTTCGACTACCGGCTGGAGGACCTCGAGGCGTTCCAGCTGAACGCCGCCGCGGGCGCGTTCCTGTCGGTGGAGGAGCGCGAGGAGCTCATCGAGCTCATCGGCGAGGGCTTCAGCGCCTGACCGCCGGCGGCACGGCCCCGGCGGCCCCTGGGGCGCCGGCGGCTGGCCGTGGCGAACTCCTTCGATTCGGTCGCTGCCGCGCCGAAAGAGACCTCTCGAGCGAGACCGCGTCACGGATCGAAGGAGTTAGCGACGTGGGCCGTGCGAGATCGCGCGCTTGAGGAGTTCCTGAGTCTGTTCCGGAATGGTCAGGATGTCCTCCGCGAGAGGGCGTACCGTCGTGTAGCCACGCGCCGCGGCGGCGAGATCACGCCGCATGTCGCGTTTGCGCTCTTGCCAGCTGCTGTGGTGTGCGCGGCTGTCGCACTCGACGATCAGCCACCCGTTGACGAGCAGATCGATGCGCCCGACCCCCTCGATCTCGACCTGCGTTTCCACGCGACATCCGAGCATCCTGAGCATGAGGCGGACGAGCGTCTCGGGGCCCGACTCGGCGCTCTTGTCGAGCAGCGGGCGTAGCCGCCGGAATCGACGGGGCAGCCGCGCGAACACCGCAGCAACCCCTTCCTCGTCGATCAATCCGTGGTGCCACGCGCTGTCCAGCGTGGCGATCGCGTCGCGTGGCGACTGGCATCGGCACGCCTGGGCGAGAGCTTCGATGAGGTCAGCCGCGAGATCGCAGGCGCCTCGTGACGAGCGTCGCCAGTGGCCGATGACGTGGGAGCCGCGGGCAGGCACACGGCTCGCCCCCATCTCCAACTGAACATGGACCTGGGCGCACTCCCGGACGAAGACGCCGAGCGCCGACAATAGCGAGATGCAGTCGAGGCGCGCGCCGAGAGCGGCAGCCGAGATGAGGAGCGGAGAGAGGCGAGGGTCGACGTAGCGTCCGCGGCGCACGCGAAGCAGGCGCCCGCTGCCCGTGAGTTCACCGAGCTGTCGCTGGGTGATGCCGCGCGAGCGAAGCGCGTCGGTGCTGAGGAAGGTGGCCGGAAGGATGAGCGCGGCGTTCTCACGCACCTGCAGGCTCGTGTTCGACATGCCGACCAGTACAACCCGTTCGCCGTCGGCGCGGAGCGCGGAAGGTCACATCGGTGGAGAGACCTGGTTATTCGGCGTCTGGGGAGAGGGCGATGCAGCTAACTCCTTCGATTCGGTCGCTGCCGCGCCGAAGGACGCTGATTCTCCCGTGCCGCTCCCGGATCGAAGGAGTTGGGTACCGTGGCGCGGCGGCTCAGCGGCGGGCGACGCCCGGGTGGGCGGCGAGGTAGGCCTCGAAGGCTTCGCGGGAGGTGAGCGCGGGCGTATAGCCGAAGTCGCGCTTCAGCGCGGTGTTGTCGAGCACCGGCCGGTAGCGGAGGAACCGCACCTGCTCGGGGCCATGCGGCGTCAGGCGCAGCGCCCGACCGACCCGCAGCGCGAGACCCAGGGCGGATGCCGGGACGCGCACCACCGGTTTACCCAGGCGGTTTGCGATCTCGTCGACCGTCATGCGTCCGTCGCCGGCGACGTTGTAAATGCCGGCCGGCCCGTCGGTCGCCGCGCGCGCCATCGCGGCGGCGACGTCGTCCACCCATACGAAGACGAACGGCGAGTCCGCGCCGCGCACCGCCAGGATGCGACGACCGTCCCATAGCGCCGTGATCTGATTCTGCACGGTGGGTCCGAGGATCGTCCCGATGCGGAACACGACCTGCTCCAGGTCGGGATGCGCGCCGTGGTACTCCGCGAGCATCTCCTCCACGAGCCGCTTGTGCCTCGCATACGCGAACTCCTCGTTGCCGCGGACGGGGTCGCTCTCGCGCAGCCAGTCCGGGCTGTCGGCGTGGTACCCGTACGCCGCCCCGGAGGACGACACGACGATCCGCCGTACGCCGGCCGCCACGCACGCCTCGAGCACGTGCCGCGACCCGTCGACGTCGACGCGGTACTCCAGGTCGTGATCGCGGCCCGGGTTCACGATCGCCGCGAGGTGCACGACGACGTCGATCGCGTGCCGGCGCAGCAGCGGTTCGAGGGTGCCCGCCCGCGTGACGTCGCATTCCTCGTAGACGACGCCGGCGACCGGATGCCGGGGCGCGCGCACGTCGCCCGCGATGACGGCCTCGACGTCGCCCCGCGCGGCGAGGGCCGCTACGACGTGACCGCCGAGGAACCCGGCACCGCCGGTGATCAGCACGCGGGTCATGCCGGGCTGTCCGTCCGCGTCGTCCCGGATGCCGGCGGCGGCGCCGTGCCGTTCGCCCTGTCCGCCGCTGCCGACGCCGCCCGGGCCGCCGCGGCCATCCCGCGCCGGCTGGCGTCGCCCTTGACCGAGCCGGTGCGGCGTTTCGTGTGTCGGGCCCACAGTGCCGCCACGACGAGCCCCGCGATGATGTCCCACACGCCCCACCAGCCGGCGACGATCGCCATGCCGCCGAGACCCCCGAAGAACGTGAAGATCAGCCCGAGTCCGAGGCCGGCATTGCGGATGCCGACTTCGAACGTCAGGGCCTTGCGTTCCCGCGTGCCGAGACCGCCGACGGTCGCGGTGGTCCAGCCGATCGCGAGGGCGACGGCGTCGTGGATCGTGACGGCCAGCACGATGAGCCCGAGGAAGGCGATGAAGTACTGCCAGTTGCCGGCGAGGGCCGCGACGATGAAGGCCAGCAGCGCGATGAGCGAGAACCACTTCACGAACGGCTGCACGCGCCCGGCGAGCCGCGGCAGGCGGTTCCGGAACGTGAGACCCACGACGAACGGAAGCCCGATGACCAGCAGGATCTCCAGCAGCATCTGCCAGCCATTGAGCGAGACGACGTGCAGCAGCGCCTTCGTGTCCGCCCGCAGCGAGCCCCAGAAGGCGACCGACAGCGGCAGCACGAAGATGTAGATGAGGTTCGAGACCGCCGTCATCGACACCGACAGGGCGACGTTGCCGCCGGAGCGATGCGTCAGCACCTGCGAGATGTTGCCCGGCGGACAGCACCCGACGAGGATCATGCCGAGCGCCATCGAGGCCGTGACGGGAAGGATCAGGGTGAGACCGAACGTCACGGCCGGCAGCACGAGCAGCTGCGCGACGATGGCGATGATCATCGGGCGGGGCCGGCGCGCGACGACCTTGAAGTCGTCGACGGTGACGTCGAGGGCCACGCCCAGCATGATGAGCCCGAGCACGACGTTGAGGATGACCAGCGTGCCGGGGTTGAAGTTCAGGACGATCTCGTCGGGGTTCATCGCTGGGCTCCGAGACTCGTCCGCGCCTTCCGCACCGCACCGCGATACGCGTCCTTGTTGACGTAGTACGACATCCGGGCAAGGCCGAGGTAGCGGTAGCCGCCGGTGAGGTCGGGCCAGGGCTCGTCGGCGACCCGGCGGCGGAACGCCGCCTGCGCCGCGGCATCCGCCGTCAGGTACGTCGCGATGAGTTCGGCCTGCTCGTACCGGCCCTGCCAGCCGATGCCGGACGCCTCGATCATGCCCATCACGTACAGGCCGTTGAACGACGGCGGGAAGATGTTGAGGTACAGCTTCGGGGCCATGCCGGTCCAGTTGAGGGCCGCGCGGTCGACGAACGGATAGTCCAGCGTGTAGCCGGTTGCCAGCAGCACCGTGTCGTACTCTCCGCTCGTCCCGTCGCGGAAGTGCACCGTCTGTCCGTCGAAGCGGTCGATGTCGCCGCGGATGCCGATGTCGCCCTGACCGAGGTGGTTCAACACGAGCGTGTTGACGATCGGGTGCGACTCGTAGATCCGGTAGTCGGGCTTCGGGAAGCCGAAGCGCACCGGGTCGCCGGTGAACGCGCGCAGCACTCGCGTGTCGACGAACTGCTTGATCCGCGCCGGCAGCGGACGCCCCTGGTTGAGGGTGTCGGAGGGCCGGCCGAACAGGTACCGCGGGACGAAGTAGTAGCCCCGCCGCACGCTCATGTCGACGGATGCCGCGTGGTGGACGGCATCGACGGCGATGTCGCACCCGGAGTTGCCGGCCCCGACGATGAGCACCCGTCGGCCGTCGAGCTGGCGCGCGCTCTTGTACGTCGAGGTGTGGAAGATCTCGCCGGTGAAGGTCCCCGGGAAGGTGGGGACGGCGGGCTCCGCGAGCGTGCCGTTGGCGAGGATCACGGCGTCGAAACGCTCCGTCGTCTCCCCGTCGGCCCCTGAGCCTGTCGCAGGGCCGACCGAGGTCACCTCCCACCCGCCGCCCTCGGCGGGGGTCACCGCCTTTACCTTCGTGTCGAAGCGGAACAGCTCGGTCAGACCGAAATGGTCCGCGTAGTCCCGGAAGTACTCGATCAGCACCCGGTGGCTGGGATAGTCGGCATCCGTCGCCATCGGGAACTCCGCGAACTGCGTCGTCGTGAGCGACGAGATGAGGTGGGCGGACTCGTACATCGTCGAGCGGGGGTTCTCGATGTCCCACAGGCCCCCGACGCCGCGCGAGGCCTCGAAGCCGACGACCTCGAGCCCCGCCTTCTGCAGCGCGCGTGCCGCCGACAGGCCCGACGGTCCCGCGCCGATGACGGCGCAGCGATGTGTGTGCATCCCCAGATACTCCTTCGTACCCGGCGCGCGCGGCGCGCCAGCGACACGATGTTAGCGGCTGCTAACTGAAATCCGGAATCGGTGTCAGGACCACAGTGCCAGGATGCCGCGGACGAGCACCACTGTCGCCCCCGCCCACGCGATCGCGAGCATCGCGCGGCGGGCGATCGGGGCCGGGACGAACCTCACCAGAAGGCTTCCGACGACGATGCCGGCCGCCGTCGCGGCGACGAGGATCGTCACGTCGACGGACGGCAGCGCGGGGAGCCCGCGCAGCAGCACCGAGACGGCGCTGAACGCGACGAAGATCACCTGCACGCTCGCCGCGAACGAGCGCTGCGGCCACCGGTCGCCGACGGCGTGCGCCGCCAGCGGCGGGCCCGACAGGCCGCTCGCGACGTGCATGAATCCGGCGGCGGCGCCCGCGGCGACGGCTCCCGAGCGTCCGGTGAGCGCCTGGGCCAGGGCGGGGAGGTGCCCGGCGACGAGCGCGAAGTAGGCCAGCGCCGCGATCATGAGCAGCAGCGCCGGGTCGGGGAGCACACGGACGACGAACGCACCGGCGGGGGCGGCGACCAGCCCCGGCCAGATGAGCCACCACGAGCGCCGCCAGTCGACGTCGCGCCAGACGAGCGGCACGGCCGCGAGGGACGCGACGAGCGCCAGCAGCACGCCCTCCCGCCCGCCGTAGAGCAGGACGACCGGTCCGATGAGCACGAGCACGAAGCCGAGCCCCGTGATGCGCTGGATCACCGCGGCGACGAAGGCGGCGGATGCGGCGGCGAGGAGCACGAGGGCAGAGTCTACGGGGCGCGGGGGACGCGCAGGTGACGCGCCGGGGATCCGCCTTCGTGGCATCCCCGCCGGAAGCGTGCGGCTGCACCGCACTGAAGCCATGTTCGGTGAATACTCCGACGCACAGTGGATCGGCCTGGCGTTCGTCCTCCTCGGCTTGGCTCTCGTGCTCGCCATCGCGGTCCGCCGCTGTCGGCGTGCTCGAGCGGTCGTTGAGCGAGCGAGGAACTTCTCTTCCCGGTCGTTGAGCGAGCGAGGAACGAGCGAGACGAAACGGCGTGCCACTTCCCGGTCGTTGAGCGAGCGAGGAACGAGCGAGACGAAGCGGGCCGACCGGTGGGAGACCCGCCGCGGGGCTGTGGAGAGCCGGCGCGCCGTCGACGCAGCATCCCTACTCTCGGCTCATGCCGTACACCTACATGCTCCGCTGCTCCGACGGGACCCTGTATGTCGGGAGCACGATCGACCTCGACCGTCGACTCGCGCAGCATCAAGCCGGCGAGGGCGCCGCGTACACGAAGAGGCGGCGTCCGGTGGAGCTCTTCTGGGCCGGGGAGTTCGAGCGGATCGACGAGGCCTTCGCCTGGGAGAAGCGGCTGCAGGGATGGAGCCACGCCAAGCGCGAAGCCTTCGCCGCGGGAGGACTTGACGCTGTCGTCGGGTGGAGCGCGCGACAACGACGCCGCGATCGCGCACCGGCGGACGACGGCGACGAGTGAGACGAAACGGAGTGAGGGGTTCTGGGGGATTTGGGGCGTTTCGTCTCGGTCGCTGGCGCTCCCTCGCTCAACGACCGGTGGGGTTGCGCTCCTCGGGGCGACCGGTGAACGCGGGGGCGGGGCGCGCCGGCTACCCGGCGAGGGCAGCCTGGCGGGCGCGGACGACCGCCTCGACGGCGGCGAACAGGGGGTGCGCGGGTTCCAGCCCCGTTACCCCCGTCGTGAACGTAGCGGCATCCTCCTCGCGGAGGCGGCGCTGCAGCTCGACGGACTGTTCGTCCTCGGGCTCGTCGAACTCGAGGGCCGCGGCCATCGCCGCTACGAGCGCCGACGTCGCCAGACCCCGCTCCGCGGCGGCCGCTGCCGGGCCGACGAAGCGCTCGTGGCGCGACAGCTTCCGCAACGGCTGCCGTCCCACCCGCCCCACGGTGTCCGGCAGGGCAGGGTTGGCGAACCGGCGGAGGATCGTGGCGCGGTAGGCGGCGAGGTCCGCCGCGTCCAGCCCGTGGACGGCCTCGAGCAGCGCCGAGGTCTCCTCGAGTGTCGCGGCGACCTTCGCGGCGATCGCCGGGTCGGCGAGCGCGTCGGAGATCTTCTCGAGCCCGGCCTGCGCGCCGAAGTACGCCGTCGTGGCGTGGCCGGTGTTGACGGTGAACAGCTTCCGCTCGATGTAGGGCGCGAGGTCGTCGACGAAGTGCGCGCCGGGGATGTGCGGCGGGTTGTCGCCGAACGGCCCGCGCTCGATCGCCCACTCGAAGAACGGCTCGACGGTGACATCGACGCCGGCGCCGGGCGCCTGCGCCGGGACGATGCGGTCGACGGCGGTGTTGGCGAACACGGCACGGTTCGCCACGGCATCCCACGCCTCGCCCGCCTGCGCGCGGATCTCCTCGCGCAGCAGATCGGTCGCTCCGATGGCGTTCTCGCATGCCATGACCTGCAGCGGCGGCAGCGCGGGGTCGCGCGTGCCAGCCCGGCGAGGATGTGCGGCGCGACGAACTTCAGGATCGTGGGACCGACGGCCGTCGTGACGACGTCCGCGGTGGCGATCTCGTCGATCACGTCCTGGGGGTCGGTGGCGCTGTTGATCGCCCGGTATCCGGTGACGACCCGGTCCGCCCCGCCCTCGCCGACCTCGTGGACGGTGTAGCTGGACGTCGCGTTGATGGCGTCGACGAGGGACGCCGCGACATCCGAGAACACCAGCTCATAGCCCCCGTCGTGCAGCAGCAGACCGACGAAGCCGCGTCCGATGTTGCCGGCGCCGAAGTGGACGGCCTTCATGGCGCGCCTCAGCCGTTCACCGAGGCGAGCAGGGCGTAGAGCTCCTCGGGGGTCTGTGCCGCCTTCAGGCGGGCGACTTCGTCCTCCTCGGAGAAGATCAGAGCGATCTGCGACAGGATGTCGAGGTGCTCTTCGCCCTTGCCGGCGATGCCGACGACGAAGGTGACGTGCTCGCCGTCCCAGTCGATGCCGCCGTCGTAACGGACGAACGAGAGCGCCGAGTCGAGGATCGCCGACTTCGTCTCGTTGGTGCCGTGGGGGATCGCCAGCTCGTTGCCCATATACGTGGACACCGTCGCCTCGCGCTGCTGCATGGCGTCGAAGTACGCGCTCGTGACCGCACCGGCGGCCTCCAGGATGTCGGCGGCCTCCCGCATCGCATCTTCCTTCGACACCGACCCGGAGTGGATCCGCACCTGACCGACGTTCAGGACTTCGCGTGACATGTCATCCTCTTCTCGTTCGTGCTCTCGTGATCGATCTGGGCTCATCGTAGGCGCCGAGCCCGTGACGGCCAGGGCCGCGGAGCCGGGGCATCGCGCATCCCGGCTCCGCGGCGGTCTGTACTCAGCCGCGGTTCTTGTGCTGGTCGACGACCATGTCCACGACCTCGTCGTACTTCGGCGAGTTCATGAAGTTGTCGACCGACACGTGCGGACCGCGACTACGCGGCGTTCTGAGCCGCGGCCTGCGCCGCTGCTCGGGCGGATGCCGCGTCATCGGCGGCGAGGGCGGCCGCGGCGATGCGCTCGGCATCGGCACGGTCGTACTGCAGGAGCGAGGCGCGCACGTCCGCGAGGGCGGTCGGGGCCATCGAGAGGGTGGTCGCGCCCATGCCGACGAGCACGACGGCCAGCAGCGGGTCGGCCGCGGCCTCGCCGCAGATGCCGACGGGCTTGCCGTGCGCCTTGCCGCCGTCGGCGGTGGCCTTGATGAGCCGGAGGACCGCGGGATGCCAGGGGTCCTGGAAGCTCGCGACCGACCCGAGCAGACGGTCGGCGGCCATGGTGTACTGCGTGAGGTCGTTCGTGCCGATCGAGGCGAAGTCGGCGATCTCCAGCACACGGTCGGCCATGAGCGCCGCCGAGGGCACCTCGACCATGACGCCGGCGGTCTTGATGCCGTACTCCTTCGCGAGGGTGACGAAATAGTCCGTCTCCTCGACGGTCGAGACCATCGGCGCCATGACCCAGAGGTCGGCCTCGGTCGACGTGTCGGCGTTGGCGAGCGCCGTCAGCTGCTCGCGCAGGATGTCCTCGCTCGCGCGGAGGGCCCGGAGGCCCCGCAGGCCCAGCGCCGGGTTGTCCTCGTGCGCGTCGTTGAGGAAGGAGAGCGGCTTGTCGGCCCCGGCATCCAGCGCCCGCACGACCACCTTCTTGCCGGGGAAGGCCTGCAGCAACTCGGTGTAGGCCTTCGTCTGCTCCTCGACGGTCGGTGCCTGCGTGGCGGAGAGGAAGAGGAACTCGGTGCGGAACAGGCCCACGCCCTCGGCGCCGAGTTCGACCGCCTCGGCGGCGCCGCCGGGCTTGCCGAGGTTCGCCAGGAGCGGGACGGGCGTGCCGTCCTTCAATGCGCCGGGCGTGACGGGGGCGGATGCCGCGGCCGCCCGCGCGTCGGCACGGTGCTGCGCCTGCGCCAGCTCGTCGGCGGTCGGGTCGGTCGTCACGACGCCCTTGGCGGCGTCGACGATGACGATGTCACCGTCGACGAGGTCCTTCGCGCCCGCGACGCCCACGACCGCGACGATCGACTTCTCGCGGGCGAGGATCGCGGTGTGCGAGGTGGGACCGCCCTCGGTGGTGACGAGGGCCAGCACCTTGTCGAGGTCGAGCAGGGCGGTGTCGGCGGGGGCGAGGTCCTTCGCGACGAGCACGAACGGGTGGCCGGGGTCGGGGACGCCCGGCGCGGGCAGGCCGCGCAGCCGCGCGATGACACGCTGGGCGACGTCGTCGAGGTCGGCGGCGCGCTCGCCGAGGTAGCCGCCCATCGCCGCGAGGGTGTCGCGGAAGCTCGCGAAGGCGTCGTAAACGGCGAACTCACCGGTCTTGCCGGCGTTCACCCGGGTCTGGACCTCGGTGTCGAGGGTGGGGTCCTCCGCCATCATCGCCTGCGCCTCGAGCACCTCGCGGGCCATGCCGCCGGCGTGGGAGCCGCGCTCCTCGAGCTCGCGGGCGACGGCGGCGACCGCCTCGCGCACCCGGGCGAGCTCTTCCTCCGGAGTGAGGGTGCTCGCGGCATCCGACGGCGCCGGCAACGGCTCCGCCATCCGGGCGACCGGCCCCTGGGCCACTCCCAGTCCGATCCCGACTCCACGCAGTTGTGCCATCTCTTCGTCTCCTTCGGCTTCAGTTCTCGTCGTGATCGGTGGTCAGCAGTTCGGCGAGCGTGTCGAGCACCTGCTCGGCGTTGTCGCCGTCGGCCGCGAGGGTGACGTAGTCGCCCTTCTCGGCGCCGAGGGCGATGACGCCCAGGATGCTGGCGGCGTTGACCGGCGCCCCCGAGCCCTTGGAGATGGTGACCGGGATGCCGGAGTCCTTGACCGCCTGCGCGAACAGCTTGGCGGGGCGGGCGTGCAGGCCATTGGACGATCCGATCCGGATCGTGCGCGTCACAGCGGTCATGCGGGGTTCCTCTCCGTGGGGGCGTTCTCGGTCTGCAGGGGGCTCGGCGCCGGGACGTCCGGCGCGCCGGAGGCCAGTGCCGCCTCGACGAGCGCCAGCGTGCGGCTGCCGTCGAGGTCGGTGAAGATGTCCGGCGGCAGCAGCACGACGCGGGTCTCGCGGGGTTCCGCCTCCCGACGGATGCGCTCGAGGGCGTGCTGCAGGTGAGGACCCACGAGCACGACATCGGCCGCATCCAGGTCGATCGGCAGCGACTGCTCCGTTCCGGCGACGGCGCTGAACTCGCGCCCGGCCGCCTGCGCGGCATGGCGGATGCGCTGCGCCACGAACGTGCTCGACGCTCCCGCGCCGCACACCACGAGGATCCTCATCGATCCGCCTCCTTCACGGCCATTCTTGTGAAAGCGCTGGGAGCGGACAACCACTCTCCTTTCCGCGGGGGCGGAAACTCCCGGCGGGTCGCATGGTTGACTGGACGACGTGAGCAGAGCGCGCCAGGACCGGGTCATCGCGCTGCTCTCCCGGGAAGGCGACTGGGTCACCGCCGCCGAGCTCGCCGACGTCGTCGGGGTCACGCCTCGCAGCATCCGCAGCTACGTGACGGCGCTGAACGCGCGCGTGCCCGGCGGTCTCGTCGTCGAGTCGGGACCGCTCGGCTACCGCGCCGGGCCGGACGCGATGACCGCGCTGCGCGCCGCCGTCGACACGGCCACCCCCCGCGAGCGCGTGCACCGGCTGGTGCGCGCGCTGCTCGACGGTCGCGACGGCATCGACGTGTTCGAGGTCGCGGAGCAGTTTCACGTCAGCCCCGCGACCCTCGAGGGCGACCTCGGCCGGGTGCGGGCGCTCCTCGGCGACAGCGAGCTGACGCTCGAGCGCACCGGCGCGCGGGCGCGGCTGCGGGGCACCGAGATGGCGCAGCGGCGCCTGCTCAGCAGGCTCGCCCACGACGAGACCGACGACGGCGCCTTCGACCTTGAGGCCCTCCGACGCAGCCTCGGCGAGGGCTCGATCGGCGAAGCGGTGTTCGGCCCCTTCAAGGCCGAGCTCGTCTCGGGCCTCGGCGACCTCGGCTACTTCGTCAACGAGTTCGGCATCGGCGACGTCATGATGCACATCGCGATCACCGCCGACCGGGTGGCGCACGACCGCGCACTGGAGACGACGCTCGCCGCCGCCGTGCCGCCCGCGCAGGAGCAGGTGGGGGAGCTGCTGGACCGGCTGTGCGCCCAGTACCTCGGCGTGCAGCTGGGAGCGGGCGACCGCCGGCACCTCGCCGCGCTGGTGCTCAGTCGCGTCGTCGCGCCGGGAGCGGGGGAGCCGGCATCCGTCATCCGCTCCCGCCTGCAGCCCGATGTCGAACAGGCCGTCCGCGATGTCGTGCAGCGCGCGGCCGCAGAGTTCCTCGTCGACATCGCGCACGAGGACTTCGTGCTGCGCCTCGCCCTGCACGTGCAGAACCTCCGTCTGCGCGCGCGGGAGCAGGCATGGTCGCGCAATCCGCTGACGCGGTCGCTGAAGTCGTCGTACCCGATGATCTTCGAGGTCGCGGTGTACATCGCCGACGGACTGCGCGGGCTCCTCGGCATCCCCATCCTCGACGACGAGATCGCGTACATCGCCATGCACGTGGGTGGACGGCTGGAGCGCAGCCGTCGCGGCGGCACGCAGCTGACCGCCACGATCGTCTGCCCCGGGTACTACGAGCTGCACGAGCTGCTGCGCTCGAGCGTCGACCGTTCGCTCGGTCAGGCCGTGGACGTCGTGGGGGTCCAGACGCGCGCCGACCCCGACTGGGACGCCATCGACACCGACCTCATCCTCACGACGATCGACCCGCCGTTCGCGGGCGACCGCGTCGTGCGGATCCAGCCGTTCCTCACGGAGGGCGACGTCGAACGGGTGCAGGCCGCCGCCGGCCGCGTGCGCCGTGCCCGCCGGTTGGCGCGGCTGCGGGCGGAGTTGGAGCGGTACTTCTCGGCCGACGCCTTCGTCGCGACGGTGCCGCCGGATGCCGACGAAGAGAGCGTCATCCGGATGCTGGGGGCCCGACTGGTCGCGCAGGGCGTCATCGACGAGGACTACGTGGAGCGCACGCTCGAACGCGAGCGGCTGTCCTCGACAGCGTTCACCGACGCGCTCGCCGTCCCGCACGCGCTCGGCATGACCGCGAGCCGCACCGCGATCGCCGTGGCGCTCGCCGATCCTTCGATGCCGTGGGGCCCGCCGTCACCGGCGGGAGATCAGGGGCGCGTGCAGGTGATCGCGATGGTCGCGTTCTCGCAGAGCGACCGCGAGGCGTTCCAGACGGTCTTCGAGCAGTTCGTCGAAGTGTTCAGCGAGCGCGAGAGCGTGCAGCGGATCGTCCGCCGCGGCACGGCGTTCGGCCCGTTCCTCGACGAGCTCGTCGCCGTCGTCGACGGCTGAGGAGTGGGGCGGGGCGGGGTGGGGCGGGGTGCTGCGCCTGCCGGTGCCTGCGCGCGAGTGCCCGTACCCGCCCGTGCCTGCGAACTGCAAGGTCGCGTGGCCGACACGCCGCGGATGCCGGGGCCGCAGCGGCGTGTCGCAGACGATCCCTTGCAGTGAGCGCGCGGCCAGCACGATGAGGCGGGGCGACGGCGCGTCAGCCGCGGGCGAGGCGTGCCTGCAGGCCGTTGCGCACGGCCGGCCACTCGTGGGGGAGGATCGAGTACACGACGGAGTCGCGCAGGCTCCCGTCGGGGCTGCGCCGGTGGTTGCGCAGCACGCCGTCCTGCCGTGCGCCGAGCCGCTCGATCGCCGCGCGCGACTGACGGTTGTGCCAGTGGGTGGTCAGCTGCACCGCGATGACCTCGCACGCCTCGAACGCGTGCCCGAGGATCAGGAGCTTCGCGGCGGTGTTGACGGCGGTGCGCTGCACGCGGGGCGAGAGCCACGTGTAGCCCACCTCGACGCGCGGGCTGTCGAGATCGATCCCGCAGTAGGTCGTCATGCCGACGGCGCGCCCGTCTGAGACGACGGCGAAGGGGTTCATCCTCCCGGCATCCCGCTCGGCGAGACGGCGCTCGATCTCGTCGGGCACCGATGCCGGGACCGACGTGTACCAGGCGTACTCCAACCCCTCGCGGGCGTCGGTGAGGTCGTCCGCGTGGGCGGGGCTGAGCGGTTCCAGCCGGACGAACGGGTTCTCGAGGACGACGGGGTCGGTCAGCAGCACGGGGTCGAGCCTACGCGTGTTCCCAATTCAGTCCGCCCGTGCCAGGCCCGCGCGCTCGCCCCCGGGATTCCGGGGGCGAGCGCGCGGGCCGCGGTGAGGAGACTGAATACGGCCCGGGCCCGGCCCGCCACCCGCCCGGCCGTCACCCGGCCAGCCGTCACCCGGCCAGGCCCTCACCCGGCCAGGCCCTCACCCGGCCAGGCCCTCACCCGGCCGGGCCCTCAGGCCCGGGCGATCAGCCCTGCGCAGCCGCGATCAGCTCTGCGCCGCCGCGATCAGTTCCCGCGCGGCGGCATCGAGTGCGGCCAGACGGGCGGCGGCGTCGGCCGCGGTCTCGCCGCGCACGTCGAGGTACGCCTTGAGCTTCGGCTCGGTGCCGCTCGGGCGCACGATGACGCGCGACCCGTCGGCCAGCCACAGCCGCAGCACGTCGCCGGGCGGGAAGCCGTCCACGCCTGTCAGCAGGTCGTCGATGCGCGTGACGGCCACGGTGCCGAGAGCGGCCGGAGGGGCCGCGCGCAGCACCGCCATGATCCGGGAGATCACTGACACGTCCTCCACCCGCAGCGACACCTGCCCGGACTGGAAGAACCCGAAGGTCTCCTGGAACTGGGTCAGCAGGTCGGCGAGTGTGTGGCCCTGTTCGCGCGCCTCGGCGATCATGCCGAGGATCGCGACAGCCGCGGAGATGCCGTCCTTGTCGCGCACCGTCTCGGGATTGACGAGGTAGCCGAGGGCCTCCTCGAAGCCGTAGACGATCCCGGGGGCGCGGGAGATCCACTTGAAGCCGGTGAGGGTCGAGTGGAAGTCCAGGCCGTAGTGCTCCGCGACGGTCTGCAGGCCGGGGGAGGAGACGAGCGAGCAGGCGAGCGAGGCGCCGGGGCGGGCCTCGCCGGCCGCGCGCGCGGCGGCGCGCCAGCCGAGCAGCAGGCCGATCTCGTTGCCGGTCAGGCGCCGCCAGCCACCGTCGGCGGCGGCGTCGGGGATCGCGACCGCCAGGCGGTCGGCGTCGGGGTCGTTGGCGATGACGAACTCGGCATCCGCCTGCCGCGCGGTCTCGAAGGCGAGGTCCATCGCGCCCGGCTCCTCGGGATTGGGGAACGCGACGGTGGGAAAGCGCCCGTCGGGCGCGATCTGGGCTTCGACGACGGTCGGCTCGGGGTAGCCGGCGAGATGCAGGATCGCGCGCAGCGTCTCGTAGCCGACGCCGTGCATGGCGGTGTAGACCCAGGTCATCCCCGCCGAGCCCGCGGGGGCCGGGGCGACCGTCGCGGTCGCCGCGATGTAGGCCTGGACGACGGACTCGTCCGCCGTCTCGTACGCGCCTCGGGGCAGGTCGGCGACGACGGATGCCGCGGCCACCCGGTCGATGTGTGCGGCGATCTCGGCGTCGGCGGGCGCGACGATCTGCGACCCCTCGTCGGCGCCGCCGAGGTACACCTTGTAGCCGTTGTCGTCGGGCGGGTTGTGCGACGCGGTGACCATGACGCCCGCGGCGGCGCCGAGGTGCCGGACGGCGAACGCGAGCACCGGGGTGGGCAGCAGGCGCGGCAGCAGCACGGCGCGCAGGCCCGCACCGGCGAACAGCTCCGCCGAGTCGCGGGCGAATACGTCGGAGTTGCGGCGACCGTCGTAGCCGATGACGACCGTGGGCGTCGTCCCGGGGGCCGCCTTCTCCCGCAGGTAGGCGGCGAAGCCTGCGGCGGCCTGCGACACCAGCACCCGGTTCATCCGGTTGCTGCCGGCGCCGAGCCGGCCGCGCAGCCCCGCCGTGCCGAACTGCAGCCGGGCGCCGAACCGGTCGGCGAGCTCGGCCGCGGCATCCGCCTCGCCCGCCTCGTCGCGCGCGATCAGGTCGGTCAGCTCCGCCTGCGTGACGGGGTCGGGGTCCTGCGCGAGCCAGGCCCGCGCGGCGGCCCGCACGTCGCTCACAGCGCGCCGATCACGCGGGCGAGGAGCGCGGAGATGACGGGCTCCGCGGCCTGTCCGGCCTCGATGACCTCGCGGTGGCTGAGGGGCGTGGTCTGGATGCCGGCGGCCATGTTGGTGATGAGCGAGAACCCGAGGATCTCCATGCCGGCCTGACGCGCGGCGATCGCCTCGAGCGCCGTCGACATGCCGACGATGTGACCGCCGATCGTCTTCGCCATGCGCACCTCGGCGGGCGTCTCGTACTGCGGCCCGCGGAACTGGCAGTACACGCCCTCGTCGAGCGTGGGGTCGATCGTGCGCGCGAGGTCGCGCAGGCGTGTGGAGTACAGGTCGGTGAGGTCGATGAAGGTGGCGCCTTCGAGCGGCGAGTCGCCGGTGAGGTTGATGTGGTCGCTGATGAGGACCGGGGTGCCGGCCTTCCAGGTCGGCTTGATGCCGCCGGCGCCGTTGGTGAGCACCATCGTTTTCGCGCCCGTCGCCGCGGCGGTGCGCACGCTGTGCACGACGCGGCGGACGCCGTGGCCCTCGTAGTAGTGGGTGCGCGCTCCGATCACGAGCACGCGCTTGCCGGAGGGGGTCAGGATGCTGCGCAGCGACCCCACGTGGCCCGCGAGTGCGGGCCTGCTGAACCCGGTCACCTCGGTCGCGGGGATCGTCGTCGTGGTCTCGCCGACGAGATCCGCGGCCTTGCCCCACCCGCTGCCGAGGGTGAGGGCGATGTCGTGGCGCTCGACTCCGGTGAGGCGGGCGATGTCGGATGCCGCGGCGGCGGCGATCTCGAACGGGTCGGCCGCGGGGTCGTCGAGGGGGTTGCTGTACGAGTCGGACATGGCTCCCACTCTAGGAAACCCGGCCGGTGTTCGGACAGAGCGGCCCGGCTGAGACAATGGAGCAATGTCTTCGAGCTTCGTGAATACCCAGTCGGTCGCCGTCCTCGGCGGCGGCCCCGGGGGATACGAGGCGGCGCTGGCCGCCGCGCAGCTCGGGGCGGAGGTGACTCTCGTCGAGCGTGCGGGGGTGGGCGGCGCGGCGGTCATCACCGACGTCGTGCCCTCGAAGAGCCTCATCGCGACGGCGGATGCCGCCGTCGCGATCGCGGAGGCGTCGGATCTCGGCGTGCAGCTGTTCGCGCATGGGGAGTCGGGGCGCCCGCTCAAGCCCGAGATCGCGATCAATCTCGCCGCGGTCAACAAGCGGCTGATGTCGCTGGCGCGGCAGCAGTCCGACGACATGCGCGCCCAGCTCGTCGATGCCGGCGTGCGCATCATCTCGGGGCACGGCCGCCTCGACGATCACCACTCGATCATCGTGGCCACCGGCCCCGGAGGGACCGACTTCGACCGCGTCGAGGCCGACACGCTCGTCGTCGCGGTCGGGGCATCGCCCCGCCAGCTGCCGAGCGCCATGCCCGACGGGGAGCGCATCCTCACCTGGACCCAGCTCTACGACATGAAGGCGCTGCCCGAGCACCTCATCGTCGTGGGATCCGGGGTCACGGGCGCGGAGTTCGCCTCCGCCTACATGAACCTCGGTGCGAAGGTCACCTTGATCTCGAGCCGTGACCAGGTGCTCCCCGGCGAGGACCGGGATGCCGCGGCCGTGCTCGAGAAGGTCTTCACGCGCGGCGGGATGACGGTGATGTCGCGCTCCCGTGCGGAGCGCGTCGAGCGGGCGGGCGACGGCGTCGTCGTGACCCTCTCGGACGGACGCACCATCGAGGGCAGTCATTGCCTCATGGCGGTCGGATCCATCCCCAACACGGCGAGCATCGGGCTCGCCGAGACCGGCGTGCAGCTCACCGACTCGGGGCACATCCGGGTCAACCGCGTCGCCCGCACCTCGGTGCCCAACATCTATGCGGCGGGAGACTGCACGACCTTCGTGCCCCTGGCATCCGTCGCCTCGATGCAGGGACGCACCGCCATCTTCCACGCGCTGGGCGACACCGTGATCCCGCTGGAGCGGCGCCGCATCACCGCGAACATCTTCACCGCGCCCGAGATCGCGACCGTCGGCCGGCAGGAGAAGGACCTCGAGACCGGCGCCATCAACGGCTACGTCCACAAGCTCCCGCTCGCGGCGAACGCGCGCGCGAAGATGATGGGCATCAAGGACGGCTTCGTCAAGATCATCGCCCGGGAGGGGAGCGGCACCGTCATCGGCGGTGTCATCGTCGCACCGCGCGCATCGGAGCTCATCTACCCCATCGCGATCGCCGTCGAGCGCCGCCTCACGGTCGACCAGGTCTCCCGCGTGTTCGCGGTGTTTCCGTCGCTGACGGGCTCGATCACCGATGCCACGCGCGCGATGCACCTCGTCAACCGCGACGACGACTTCTTCGGCTGATCGCACCGGGCGCCGCCGGGGGGATCCGCCGCCGTTCCGCGGGAGCCCCGCGCCCGGCACTCCTTCGTCCGTCGCAAATCGCGGCTATCGCCGCGTGATGGCGCACTGTGCGTCGGATGAGCACCGCCGCGACGGCGGGCGCGCCCCCGCCTCAGGAGATGGTGAGCAGCTGATGCCCGGCCGACACGGTCGTGCCGGGGTCGGCGTTGATCGCGCCGATGACGCCGTCCTTGTGCGCCTGGATCGGCTGCTCCATCTTCATGGCCTCGAGCACGACGACGAGGTCGCCCTTGACGACCTGCTGCCCGTCGGCGACGGCCACCTTCACGATCGTCGCCTGCATCGGCGCCTTGACGGCGTCGCCCGAGGCCCCGGCCGACACCGTCGGCGCGTGCGAGCGCCGCGACGGCGGCACCGCGGCGGGGCGGCCGATCTTCGTGGGTGCGACGGCGATGCGGTCGGGCAGGCTCACCTCGAGCCGCTTGCCCGACACCTCGACGACGACGGTGTGGCGCGGCTCGGCGTTCTCGGGCGACTCGAGTTCGCCGTCCCACGGCGGGATGTCGTTCTCGAAATCGGTCTCGATCCACCGCGTGAATACGCCGAACCGGCCGTCCTCGGCGGTGAAGGCGGGGTCGCGCACGACCTTGCGGTGGAACGGCAGCACCGTCGGCATGCCCGCGACCTCGAACTCGTCGAGGGCGCGGCGTGCGCGTTCCAGCGCCTCGGCGCGGTTGCGGCCCGTGACGATGAGCTTGCCGAGCAGCGAGTCGAACGCGCCCGAGACGCTGTCGCCGGCGGTGACGCCCGAGTCGAGACGGATGCCGGGACCGCCGAACGTCTTGAACTGGTGGATCCGGCCGGGTTGCGGCAGGAAGTTCCGCCCCGGGTCCTCCCCGTTGATGCGGAACTCGATCGAGTGACCGACCGGGGTCGGGTCGTCATAGTCCAGCGTGCCGCCCTCGGCGAGGCGGAACTGCTCGCGCACGAGGTCGATGCCGGTGACCTCCTCGGAGACCGGGTGCTCGACCTGCAGACGGGTGTTGACCTCGAGGAACGAGATCGTGCCGTCGGCGCCGATGAGGAACTCGCACGTGCCCGCGCCGACGTAGCCGACCTCGCGCAGGATCGCCTTCGAGGCGTCGTACAGGATGCGGTTCTGCTCGTCCGTCAGGAACGGCGCGGGCGCCTCCTCGACGAGCTTCTGGTGACGGCGCTGCAGCGAGCAGTCGCGGGTGGAGACGACGACGACGTTGCCCGCGGCATCCGCCAGGCACTGCGTCTCGACGTGACGCGGCTTGTCGAGGTACTTCTCCACGAAGCACTCGCCGCGGCCGAAGGCGGTGATCGCCTCGCGCGTGGCGGACTCGAACAGCTCCGCGACCTCGTCGAGCTCGCGGGCGACCTTCAGTCCCCGGCCGCCGCCGCCGTACGCGGCCTTGATCGCGATGGGCAGGCCATGCTCCTCGGCGAACGCGATGACCTCGTCGGCGCCGGACACGGGACCCGGGGTTCCGGGGGCGAGCGGCGCGCCCACCTTCTCGGCGACGTGACGGGCGGTGACCTTGTCGCCGAGCGCCTCGATCGCCTCGGGAGAGGGACCGATCCAGACGAGCCCGGCGTCCTGGACGGCGCGGGCGAACTCGGCGTTCTCGGCGAGGAAGCCGTAGCCGGGGTGCACGGCGTCGGCGCCGGAGCGGCGAGCCACCGACAGGATCTTCTCGATCGACAGGTACGTCTCGGCGCTCGTCGCGCCCTCGAGCGCGTACGCCTCGTCGGCGAGCTTGCTGTGCATCGCGTCGCGGTCCTGGTCGGCGTAGACGGCGACCGAGAGCCTGCCGCTGTCGCGGGCGGCGCGGATCACGCGGACGGCGATCTCGCCGCGGTTCGCGATGAGCACTTTGGTGATCTGCGGACGCGCGGGCGCCGTGTCCAGTGAAGGCATGGATGCCAGCCTACCCAGCAGCGGACCGCCTGCTTTGGATCACTCGCACAAGATCCCCGAGGAATCGTGGGCGGAAAGCTACGACGCGCGGGGGCGGTTCCACAGGTCGGTCCAGCGGATACCGAGCCTTCCGCACAGGTGCCGCACGGTCGACAGGGACATCCCGACGACCGTGGACGGGTCGCCCTCGACGCGCTCGATGAACGCGCCGCCGAGGCTGTCGACGGTGAATGCACCGGCGACCTGCAGCGGCTCGCCGGAGGCGACGTAGGCGGAGATCTCGGCATCCGTGATGTCGGCGACGAACGTGACGGATGCCGCGGCCACCGCGGACTCCTCGCGCGGCGCCCGGCCGGGCTCGACCCGGATGACGCTGTGGCCGGAGTGCAGGATGCCGGTGCGCCCGCGCATCTGCTCCCAGCGGGCGGTCGCGACGTCGGGGCGGTGGGGTTTGCCGAGCACCTGGCCGTCGATCTCGAACATGGAGTCGCCACCCACGACGACACCGTCGAAGGCGGGATCGGCAGCGTCGAGGGATGCCGCGACATCCGCCGCCTTGCGACGCGCGAGCAGCAGCACATGCTCGTCCGGCGGCAGGGTGCGGCCCTCGGCGGTTTCGGCGGCGGCGATCACGGCGTCCTCGTCGACGTCCGGCGCCTGCAGCAGCGGCTCGATGCCCGCCTGCCGCATCAGCATGAGGCGGGCGGGTGAGGTGGAGGCCAGGCACACGCGCATGGGACCACGGTATCCGGCCCGCCCGGGGCAGCGCCGCGCCCCCGCGCCCCCGCCACGCTCTGTGCCGAACCCGCGCCTCTGGGCCGAACCCTCATCCTCCAGCGCGCACAGGGGCGAGGGCTGGTCCCCGGGGTAAGGGTTCGGCAGGGTGCGCCGCGCAGCCCCGGCCGCCCCGGGGCGGGCGGTCGGCGAGTGCGGCTAGCGTTGAGGGATGCAGCCCGGCGACCTCCTCGACCTCGACGTGACCGGTGTCGCCCACGGCGGCGTGTTCGTGGCGCGGCACGAGGGGCGGGTGGTGTTCGTCTCCGACGCGATCCCCGGCGAGCGGGTGCGCGTCCGCCTCACCGACACCGCGAAGGCCTCCTTCTGGCGGGCGGAGACCGTCGAGGTCCTGGACGCCTCGCCCCATCGCCGCCCGCATGTCTGGGCAGCGGCCGATGTCGCCGTCGACCCCGACGACCGTCCCGGCGGCGCGGACTTCGGGCACATCGCGCTGCCCCACCAGCGCGACCTGAAGCAGCGCGTGCTCCTCGAGGCGCTGGAGCGGTTCGGTGGGTTCACCCCGCCCGCAGTCACCGTCGCGGAAGCGACTCCCGTGCGCGCGGCGGACGGCGCGGTCCTCGCCGAGGAGACCCCCGATGCGACCCGCTGGCGCACCCGCGTCAGCCTCCACGTCGACGCCGACGGGCGTGTCGGTCCGTTCGCCGCCCGCAGCCACCGCGTCATCCCCGTCGAGGAGCTGCCGCTCGCGACGGCCGAGATCGAGGATGCCGCGCGCGCCCTGTCCGGCGCCGATCACGCGCCGGGGCGGATCGACTTGGTCCAGCCGGCCGACGGGCGGGTGCGTGTCCTCCCGCGCCCGGAGCTCGCGCGCCGCGGAGCGGAGGCCCGTCGCCCCGCCGGCCCCCGCCGCGGAAAGCGGCCCCGCGGCCGCACCGCGGCATCCGCCCCCGCAGCCCACGCCCCAGCACCCCACACCCCAGCAGCCCACCCCCCAGCACCGCACGACCCGGCCCGTGAGGTCGTGCTCGAGCGGGTCGGCGACCGGAGCTTCCGCGTCGACGCCGGCGGCTTCTGGCAGGTGCACCGGCTCGCCGCGCATTCCCTCAGCGCGCTCGTCGCCGACGCGCTCGCGGGCATCGGCGTCGATCCCGACGCGCACCACCTCGACCTCTACGGCGGGGTCGGCCTGTTCGCGGCGGCGCTGGCGGATGCCGGGGGACCGGCCACCCGCGTGACCAGCGTCGAATCCGACCCGCGGGCGACCGAGCACGCCGGCGAGAATCTCGCGGCGTGGGTCGGCGCGCGCGCCGAGACCGACCGCACCGAGCGCTACCTGACGCGGCTGCTCGCCCAGGCCAGCGCGGCGGAACGCGCCCGCCTGGCGCACGGCGTCGTGCTGCTCGACCCGCCGCGGGCGGGGGCGGGACGCGAGGTCGTCGAGCGGGTGGCGGCGCTGTCCCCGGCATCCGTCGTGTACGTCGCCTGCGACCCGGTCGCGCTCGCGCGCGACATCGGGACCTTCCGCGCCCACGGATATCAGCCGCAGCGCATCGACGCGCTCGACCTGTTCCCCCACTCGCATCACCTGGAGGCGGTCGCCGTCCTGAGCCGCGACGGTCGCGCTCGATAGGCTGACCCCATGACGCGGGTGGCCCTGATCGACGACCACGAGTCGGTGCGGCTCGGCCTCCAGGCCGCCTGCGCCCGAGCCGGGACGACGCGCGTCGTGTTCTCGGGGAGCACGGTCCGCGCCTACCTCCGCTGGCACGCCGAGAACGGCGGCGCGCCGGCCGACGTGATCGTGCTCGATCTGACGCTCGGCGACGGCACCACCGTGACCGAGAACGTGCAGCGGCTCGTCGCCGACGGATCGCCGGTCTTGATCCACAGCGTCGCCGACCGGCCCACCGCTGTCCGTGAGGCGCTCGCCGCGGGCGCGGCCGGCGTCATCAGCAAGGCGTCCCGCATCGACGACGTGCTCGCGGCGATCCGCACGATCGCGGCGGGAGAGGCGCTCGACAACATCGAGTGGGCCAGCGCCGTCGAGGGTGACCGCGCGTTCGCCGACGCGCAGCTGTCCAAGCGCGAACGCGACGTGCTGCGCCTGTACGCGGCGGGCCTGCCGCTGAAGGCGGTCGCCGAGCGCCTGGGCATCGCGTACTCCACGGCGAAGGAGAACATCACGCGCGTGCGGGTGAAGTACGTCGACGTGGGCCGGCCGGCGCGCACCAAGATCGACCTGCTGCACCGCGCCATGGAAGACGGACTCGTCACGGGCGGCGCCGGCGGCGACGGTGACCGCTGAACCCCTGCCGATCGCCGTCGATCCGGCGGTGCGCCGGCCCCTCGGCGACATCGCCGCCGGTGCGGAGCGCTTCACGCAGGCGCGCGTCGAGCGGATCATCGGCGTCGTCGTCGCCCTCGGCTTCGCCGTGCTGGGTGTCCAGGCGTTCCTGAACGCGCTCGGCTCCACCCAGGAGAGCCCGCCGTGGCACCTCGCGCTCATGATCGGGGTGTTCCCCCCGCTCGCGCTCGCGATCCTCGCCTGCGCGACCGGAATCGGCGTGCGGGTGTGCACGGGGCTGCTCGCGGTCGTGCTGCCGCTCGCCCTGATCGCGTGGCCGATCGCAACCGCCGGGCGCGGGGCGGATGCCGGGGCGAACGCGGCCGAGCAGCCCTGGATCTGGTACCTGCTCAACATCGCGACGGTCGCCGCCGTCATAGCGTTCCGCATGCCGCTGCAGATCGCGTGGGCGGTGCTCGTGCCGGTGCTGTACGCCGTCGCGCGCCTCCTGCAGCTGGACGCCGACGCCGCCGCGACGGCCGCCGTGATCCTCGACGCGGTGTTCGCGATGATCCTCGCCGGCGTCGTGATCGCGCTGGGATGGATGCTGCGCACCGTCGCGCTCGGCATCGATCGCGCGCGCCGCGACGCCGTCGATTCGTACGCGGCGGCGGCCGCCGCCGACGCCGTCGAGACCGAGCGCATCGCGGTCGCCGCCCTCATGCACGACAGCGTGCTGGCCGCGCTGATCGCCGCCGAGCGCGCAGAGACGCCGCGTGAGGAGGCCCTCGCCGCCGCGATGGCGCGGGAGGCGCTCACCCGGCTCGCGAACGCCGACCACGACTCCGGCGAGGGCCCGGATGACCCGGTCGCGCCCGCCGGTGTCGCGGCGGGGATCCAGGCGGCGGCGCGGGAGCTCGGTGCCGCGCTCACGGTGCGTGCCGAGGTGGCGTCGGATGCCGGGGTGCTGCCCGGCCGGGTCGCGCGCGCGCTCGTGCTCGCGGCGACCCAGGCGATCGCCAACGCGGTGCAGCACGCGGGCGCCGCGGGACTTCAGGTCACGGTGCAGGCGCGCGCCGCCGGCATCCGGGTGCGCATCGCCGATGCCGGGGGCGGTTTCGATCCCGCCGCGATCCCGGAGGACCGCCTCGGGATCCGCGGCTCGATCGTTGCCCGCACCGCCGCCGTCGGCGGACGGGCGCGGGTGCAGACGACGGCATCGGGCACCGTCGTCACACTGGAGTGGGAGCGGCGCGCGTGAGTGTCGGCATCCGCGCCGCACTGTCGGTGCTCGCCGTCGCCTTCACCGGCTATCTGGCCGTCGGGGCGCTGCTGTGGACGACCCCGCCCGCCAATCCGATGGTGCAGCTGGTGGCGGTGGCGTGCTACCTCGTGACGACGTGGCTGTGCATCTTCTGGAAAGCGCAGCGGACCGCCGGCGCCGACCCGATCACCGGGGAGCTCGGCCGTGGCGCGCTGCTGCCGGCGTGGGCGGCGGTGCTGGCGCTCGCGACGGCGGTGCTCGTCCCCAACGCGAGCTGGGTGGCCGCGGGGCCCGAGGCGCGGTCGCTGGACTTCGCGACGTGGAGCCTCGGGGCGATCGGGGCGCTCATGGCGATCGTCATGGTGCGGGGCCGTCCCTGGGTGGCGTGGACGGGGGTCGTGATCCTCGCGGTGGCGGCGACGGCCTGGATCGGCCCGGCGGCGGCATTGGCGCTGGGCGTTGTCGGGGCGGTGCTGTGGGTGGCGATCGCGCAGCTGCTGACGTGGCTGGTCGACCGGGCGGCGTCGGACACCGCCGCGCTCACCGAGCTGCAGCGGGCGGCGTCGGAGTGGCTCGCGACGCAGGAGGGCACGCGGCGCGAGCGCCGCACCCAGGTGCAGCGGGCGCTGGCGCTGGCCGGGCCCGTCCTCACGCGCACGATCGAGCAGCAGGGCCGGCTGGATGCCGCGGACAAGCAGCGGGCGCGGATCGCCGAGGAGGCGCTGCGCGACGAGCTGCGGGGTGCGGCGCTGCTCGACGACGCGGTGCGGCACGCGCTGGGGGCGGCGCGCGATCGCGGCGCCGTGGTGTCGGTGCTCGACGAGGGCGGGCTCGAGGGTCTGTCCATCGAGGAGCGCGCCCGGATCAGGGCGGAGCTCGCGCGGGTGCTGACCGGGGCGGCATCGGAGCGGCTCTACGTGCGGGCGTCGCGGCATGACGAGATCGCGGTCACAGTCGTCGGGCGGTCGGCATCCGACGACGGAGACGACCGCGTCGACCTCTGGCACGAGATCGCCCGGCAGGCGTGAGCCGCGGAGGCGTGCGCGCGTGTGCGTGCGCGCTCGGCGAGGCTCGTGCATCGAGGAGGTCGTGCGTGGAGGAGAGGGAGGCGAGGGGCGGCGAAGCCGCCCGCCCCTCGCCGCGCGAGCGGTTACCCGAAAACCGGCTCGCGAGGGCTGAACACGCTGAGATCGGCGCAGTCAGCCGAACGCAGAAGCGTTCCAGCGGTTCCAGTTTGACGGCTGGTGCGCGCGCTGTCTGTAGGTATTTTGGGGGACAAGCCCGTCGCGACCCGCGCAGGCCTTGCGATGGCCAGCGCGCGCCCCGAGCGCGCGCGCCGGGCACGGGCTCAGCCGGCGAAACGGCCCCAGGCGATGTCGCGCCGCAGCGGGGCGCGCAGCGCGCGCGCCGAGACCTGCCACGCGGACGGGCGGGCCTCCTCTTCGGCGACGGCGGCGGACGCCTCGCGTTCGTACGCTTCGGTGACGACGGCG
The DNA here is from genome assembly GCF_049707015.1 of Microbacterium sp. CH-015. NCBI lineage: Bacteria > Bacillati > Actinomycetota > Actinomycetes > Micrococcales > Microbacteriaceae > Microbacterium > Microbacterium sp. CH-015. The sequence goes on from NZ_JBNAFJ010000001.1 coordinate 278,172, forward strand.
ATGACGGCGGCGAGCTCCTCGGGAGTCGGGTCCCCTCGCAGCACGTCGAGACGCACGGCATCCGGTGCCGGGGTCGACGTCGGGGCCCCTGCGGGGCGCTGCTCTGCCGGGCTCACAGCGGGATGTTCCCGTGCTTCTTCGCGGGCAGGCTCGCCCGCTTTCCGCGGAGTGCGCGCAGGGCCTTGGCCACCGAGACGCGCGTCTGCGCCGGCTCGATGATGCCGTCGAGTTCGCCGCGCTCGGCCGCGAGGAAGGGCGACGCGACGTTGTAGGTGTACTCGCTCGCGAGACGCGCGCGGACGGCCGCGACGTCCTCGCCGGCCTCCTCGGCGCGCTTGATCTCGCCGCGGTAGAGGATGTTGACGGCGCCCTGCCCGCCCATGACCGCGATCTCGGCGGTGGGCCAGGCGAGGTTGACGTCAGCGCCGAGCTGCTTGGAGCCCATGACGATGTACGCCCCGCCGTACGCCTTGCGGAGGATCACGGTGACGAGGGGCACGGTCGCCTCGGCATACGCGTACAGCAGCTTCGCGCCGCGGCGGATGACGCCCGTCCACTCCTGATCGGTGCCGGGAAGGTATCCGGGCACGTCGACGAGGGTGAGGATCGGGATGGAGAACGCGTCGCAGAACCGCACGAACCGGCTCGCCTTCTCGCCCGCCTCGATGTTGAGCGTGCCGGCCATCTGCGACGGCTGGTTGGCGATGACGCCGACGGTGCGCCCCTCGACGCGGCCCAGGCCGATGACGATGTTCGGCGCGAACAGCGGCTGCACCTCGAGGAAGTCGCCGTCGTCGACGATGTGCGAGATCACCTGGTGGATGTCGTACGGCTGATTCGGAGAGTCGGGGATGACGGAGTTGAGCACGCGATCGGCGTCCGTCGTCTCCCACTCGAACCCGTTCTCGTAGACCGGGATCTCGGCCATGTTGTTGTCGGGGAGGTACCCGACCATGGTGCGGACGTAGTCGATCGCGTCGTCCTCGTCCTCGGCGAGGTAGTGCGCGACGCCGGAGCGGGTGTTGTGCGTGTAGGCGCCGCCGAGCTCCTCCATGCCGACGTCCTCACCGGTGACGGTCTTGATGACGTCGGGGCCGGTGACGAACATCTGGCTCGTCTTGTCCACCATGACGACGAAGTCGGTGAGGGCGGGGGAGTACACCGCACCGCCGGCGGCCGGACCCATGATGATCGAGATCTGGGGGATGACGCCGGATGCCGCGGTGTTCAGGCGGAAGATCTCGCCGTACTTGCCGAGGGCCACGACGCCCTCCTGAATGCGGGCGCCGCCCGAGTCGAGGATGCCGATGATCGGCATGCCGCCGCGCAGGGCGAACTCCATGACTTTGATGATCTTGTCGCCGGCGACCTCGCCGAGCGATCCGCCGAAGGTCGTGAAGTCCTGCGCGTAGACGGCGACGGTGCGGCCGTGGATCGTGCCGACGCCGGTGACGACCGAGTCGCCGTACGGACGGGAGCGGTCCATGCCGAAGGCGCTCGTGCGGTGGCGCACGTACTCGTCGAGCTCGACGAACGAGCCCGGGTCCACGAGCAGTTCGATCCGCTCGCGCGCGGTCATCTTGCCCTTGGCGTGCTGCTTCTCGCGGGCGACGACCTCGGCGTCGACGACGGCCTCCTGGTAGCGCGCGCGGAGGTCGGCGATCTTGCCGGCGGTCGTGGACAGGTCCGGCTGGTCGGACGAGGCGGACGGCGCGGGCTGGTCGGGCTGCTGTGGCACGCATTCCACCCTAGCGAGCGTGCCGTGCGAGCGGTTGGGGACCTGCGACAACGGGAACGGCGATCCGCTGTGGGGTATGCCACTCGATCGCGCGGTCTGCACGCCCGGCGTAGGGTGGCGGCATGCCGATTCCGTCTGAGGGATTCCCGCTGTCCGCCGCCGTCTCGCCCCGCGTGCACGTGATCGAGACGGTGGACTCGACGAACGCGAAACTGCTCCGGGATGCCGCGGACGACCCCGACGGGCACCCGCACCTGTCCGTGGTGGTCACGCGCGACCAGCGCGCCGGCCGGGGGCGGCTCGATCGCGCCTGGACGACCCCGCCCGGGTCGGCGCTCGCCGTCTCGGTGCTGCTGCGGGTGGGCGCCGTCGCCACGAGCGACCGCGGGTGGATCCCGCTCCTCGCGGGAGTGGCGATGGCGGATGCCGTCGCCGCACAGCTCCCGTCGATGCGGGCGGGTCGCGATGTGCAGCTCAAGTGGCCGAACGATGTGCTCGTACAGGGCCTGAAGATCAGCGGCATCCTCGCCGAGGTGCTGCCGACCGACCCGCACACGGTCGTGTTGGGCGCGGGCGTCAATACGACCATGGCGAAGGTGGATCTCCCGGTGCCGACCGCGACGTCATTCGCCGCGCTCGGGGCGACCGCGGACGAAGACCGGCTGCTCGCCGATTTCCTCACCGGTCTGCGCGACGGCATCGCGCGCCTGGCCGTCGACGGCTCGGCGGCGGTCGCCGACGACGTGGCCGCGCACTGCGCGACGCTCGGCGCAAAGGTCACGGTGTCGCTGCCGGACGGCACGACGTTGCACGGCACGGCGGCGCGCCTCGACGCCGACGGGCGGCTCGTCGTCTCGGCCGACGGGGTCGAAGCCGTCGTGTCCGCCGGTGACGTGGTGCACGTGCGCTGACCTGCGGGCGCGTTGCCGGCGCGGGCACGCCGCGCCCGGCGGGATCCGGCGGTCGTGACCCATCTGCCGCCACAATGGTGGGGTGACCCAGCCGATGGCGTACCCGGGCCGCCCCGCGGCCCCTGCTCCGGGCGCCGCGACGCCCGAGTTGCGCATCGCGCGCGTGCGGCCGCACGCGCGCCGACTGTTCTGGTCGGCTCTCGTGCTCGTAGCCGCCGCCGCGGCGGTCGGGTACTTCACCGACAACCTGCCCGAGCCTTTCGAGGACTGGATGCTGTGGGCTGTGGCCGGTGCCGTCGTGCTGCTGCTGGTGGTGCTGCCGTACCTGCGATGGCTCGGTCACACCTACACCGTCACGACGCGACGGGTGATCGCGCAGGCGGGCCTGTTCGGCCGGAACCGGCGCGAGCTGCTGCACGCCCGCGGGTACACGATCTCCGAGCGTCGCGGGCCGCTGCAGCGGATGTGGGGAGCGGGCACGCTCACCCTGTCCAACGGTGTGGACGAGCCGCTGCGGATGGCGAACATCCCGGCCGTCCGGCTCGTGCACGAAGTGCTCAGCGACCAGGTCGAGGTGAGCCAGATCCTCGCCCACCGCGATTCGCACAGCATCCCGGTCATCGGCGATCCGCCGCCGCTTCCCTGATCCGCGCCGCGGGCACCGGCATCCGCCTCGCTCGGCCCGGCGACGGCCGGTTGCGACGCTCAGGCGACGAAAGAACAACTGCCCGCCGAGGGAACGGGTGTTACCCGTTCCCTCGGCGCGCAGTTGTTCTTTCGCGGGGGATGGCGCGGTATCCCGCCTGTCGACCTGGGAGGATGGGTGTGACGAAAGGGAGCACGATGGCGCTGACACTCGGGATCGTCGGGGGCGGGCAGCTGGCCCGCATGATGATCGCTCCGGCGGTGGAGCTCGGCGTCGATGTGCGCGTGCTCGCCGAGGAGCCCGGCATGGCCGCGGCGCTGGCGGCGACCGCGACCGGCGATTACCGCGACCTCGAGACGGTGCGCGCGTTCGCGCGGGGCGTCGACGTGCTGACCTTCGACCACGAGCACGTGCCGCAGGAGGTGCTGCGCGCCCTCGTCGCGGACGGGGTCCGGGTTCATCCCGGTCCGGATGCGCTGCAGTTCGCGCAGGACAAGCTGCTCATGCGGGCGCGGCTGGCCGGGCTCGGCATGCCGCAGCCGGAGTGGGCGAGGGTGACGGATGCCGCGGGCCTGCAGTCCTTCCTCGACGAGCACGGCGGGCGGGCTGTCGTGAAGACGCCGCGCGGGGGGTACGACGGCAAGGGCGTGCGCGTCGTCGCAGACCCCGAGGAGGTCGCCGACTGGTTCGACGGCGGCGAACTGCTCGCCGAGGAGCTGGTGGATTTCACGCGCGAGCTCGCGCAGCAGGTGGCGCGGCGGCCGTCGGGTCAGCTCGTCGCCTATCCGGTCGTCGAGACGGTGCAGCGCGATGGGGTGTGCGCCGAGGTCATCGCGCCCGCACCGCACGGGTCGACGCGGCTGACGGAGGTGGCGGCATCCATCGGCTCCGCCATCGCGGAAGGACTGGGCGTGACCGGGATGCTGGCGGTGGAGCTGTTCCAGACCACCGATGACCGGCTGCTGGTGAACGAGCTGGCGATGCGTCCGCACAACAGCGGGCACTGGGGGCAGGACGGGGCCGTGACGGGACAGTTCGAGCAGCATGTGCGCGCCGTGCTCGACCTGCCGCTCGGCGATCCTGCGCCACGGCAGCCGTGGTCGGTGATGGTGAACATCCTGGGCGGTCCTGCGGACGGCACGCTCGAGAGCCGGTTCCCTGCCGTTCTCGAGGCTCATCCGGCGGTCAAGGTGCACACGTACGGCAAGGCGCCGCGGCCGGGCCGCAAGGTCGGGCACGTCAACGCCGTCGGCGACGATCTCGACGCCGTCGTCTACGAGGCCCGCGCCGCCGCCGCCTTCTTCGCCGACTGACCCCTTCCCGGCCGTTGAGCGAGGGAGCGCCAGCGACCGAGACGAAACGGGGTGACCCGCCCCGCGCCGCGCGCCGCTCCGGCGATCTTCCAGCCTGCCGCCCTAACCTTGTCGGGTGACACGGCCCCTGCATTCCTCGGCATCCCCCCTCGTCGGCGTCGTCATGGGATCGGATTCCGACTGGCGCGTCATGAGTGACGCGTCGCAGGTGCTCAGCGAGTTCACGCTCGCGCATGAGGTCGAGGTCGTCTCGGCGCACCGCACCCCCGACAAGCTGCTGCGCTACGGGCGCGAGGCGCGTGAGCGGGGGCTGAAGGTCATCATCGCCGGAGCCGGAGGCGCCGCGCATCTGCCGGGCATGCTGGCGTCGGTGACGGCCTTGCCAGTGATCGGCGTTCCGGTGCAGCTCGCGACGCTCGACGGGCTCGATTCGCTGCTGAGCATCGTCCAGATGCCCGCCGGCATCCCGGTGGCGACCGTCTCGATCAACGGCGCGAAGAACGCGGGACTGCTGGCGGCGCGCATTCTCGGCGCCGCCGACGACCGCCTCGCCGACCGTGTCGAGCAGTACGCCCGGGCGCTCGAGGAGCAGGTCGAGGAGAAGAACCGCCGGCTGAAGGACTCGCTGTGAGCGTGTCGGCTCCGCCTCGTCCGCCGGCACCGCCGCGGGGCACGTCGGCCGGAGTGATCCTGGGCGAGCAGCCCATCCGCCGCCCCGACACGCGGTCGCCGCAGGTCATGACGCGGCGGGCGTGGTGGCTCGTGGCGATGAACTTCCTCGTGCCCGGTTCCGCCCAGGTGCTGGCCGGCAACCGGCGGCTCGGCCGGGTCGGGCTCGCCGCGACCCTCGTGATGTGGGTGCTGGTCGTGCTGACGCTCGTCGCGGCGCTGGTGTGGCCGACGCTGATCGTCGACCTGGGCGTCAACGGGTTCGTCCTGCTCGTGGTGCAGCTCGTGCTGCTGGCGTACGCCGTGCTGTGGGTCGTGCTGACCGTCGACACGCTGCGGCTCGTGCGGCTGGTGAAGACACGGCCGGGGGCGCGTCCGCTCGTCGCGGTGACGGCGATCCTGGGGCTCGTCCTCGGGTCGGGCGGCGCTGTCTACGCCGCGCAGCAGCTTCTCGCGCCCGCGCGGGAGGCCCTGGCATCCATCTTCACGAACAACGCGCCGCCGGTGCCGCCGTCCAACGGGTACTACAACATCCTGCTGCTGGGGGCCGACAGTGGCCTTGGGCGCGATTCGATGCGGTTCGACAGCATCTCCGTGGTGTCGGTGAATGCCGATACCGGGGCGGTGCACATCACCGGCATCCCGCGCGATCTCGCGCACGTGCCGTTCTCGGCGGGGCCGATGCAGGATCTGTATCCCGACGGGCTCGAGGGGCACATCTCGCAGACGTGTGGCTGGGGTCCCGGGATCAATCAGCTGATGAACGCGGTGGAGGTCTGTCGCGAGGATCGTGGCGCGGGTCTGTATCCGGATGCCGCGGCGAACAGTTCCACGCCGGCGATCGAGGCGACGAAGGATGCCGCGGAAGGAATCCTCGGGATCGAGATTCCGTACTATGCCTTCGTCGACATGAAGGGGTTCGCGGACATCGTCGACGCGCTCGGCGGGGTGGACATCACGGTGCAGGAGCGGCTGCCGAAGGGTGGGGGACCGGCGTACGACGGGCAGAGCGCCGAGGACTGGGCGATCGGCTGGATCGAGGCCGGGCCGCAGCACATGGACGGCGACACGGCGCAGTGGTACGCACGGTCGCGGTACACGACGAGCGACGCCGACCGGATGCGGCGGCAGCGCGAACTTCAGCAGGCGATCCTCGCGCAGGCGAACCCGGCGAACGTGTTGACGCGCTTCCAGGAGGTCGCGGCGGCGGGGGAGGACCTCGTGCAGACGGACATTCCGTCGTCGCTGCTGGGCTTCTTCGTGAACTTGGCCGTGAAGGCGAAGGACCAGCCCGTGCAGACGCTGGAGCTGACGCTCGACGGCGCGGGGATCGACACCGACAAGCCGACGCCGGAGGCGTATGCGCACGTGCGGGAGCTCATCCAGCAGGCGCTGTATCCGCCGTCGCCGACGCCCACGCCGGAGGGCTGAGCCGTGTCGGCGGTGTTGCGGGTCGTGCTGGATCAGGTGGTGTCCCCGACGGATGCCGACCTGGCGATGGCGTCACGGGAGCTTGCGCGGGCGCTCGTGGCGTCGACGCCGAGCGGATGCGAGGTCGCGGCGATCGTGCCGTCGGGCGCGGATGTCGCCGGGACGGTGGAGGGCGCGGTGCCGGGGCTGGCGTCGCTGGCGCGGATGCCGCTCGCGCGCCGCGAGCTGGCGGTGGCGTGGCAGCTCGGGGTCGCACCCGGCGTCGGCGGGGGCATGATCCATTCGCCGACGCTCCTCGCGCCCCTCGTCAAGCACGACCGGGTGCACGAGCACGACCAGACCGTGGTCACTCTCTGGGATCTGGATGCCTGGGAGCGGCCTTCCGAGCTGCCGCGCACCGTCGTCTCCCGGAACCGGGCGATGCTCAAGCGCGCCGCCAAGCACGCGGATGCCGTCGTCGTTCCGACCCACGCGGCGGCCGAGCGGCTCAGCGAGCTCGGACCTTTCGGCGACCGAGTGCGGGTCGTCGCGGGGGCGGCGCCGGCGGGTTTCGCCGTGCCCACCGACGAGATCGGCAGGCGTCGTGCCCTCGACCTGCCCGACGGCTGCCTCGTCGTCGCCGGGTCGTCAGGGCCCTCGTCCCGGCTGCGTGCCGTCTTCGCCGCCGTTGCCCGCGCGGGCGCGGATCTTCCTGTCGTCGTGCTCGACGTGCCTGAGGGCGACGAGATCGCTGTCGCCGACCTCGCCGCGGCGGGCGGTCTCGGCGAGGGGCGTGTGCTCGTGCGCGGTGCGCTGACGGATGCCGACCGGGCGGCCGTGCTCGGGGGAGCGGTCGCGCTTCTGGCCCCGTCGTCCCGCACCGCGTTCCCGTGGCGGGTCGTGGAGGCCCTCGCGATCGGGGTGCCGGTCGTGGCAGTCGCGTCGCCGACGCATCGCGAGATCGTGCTCGATGGAGGGCTGCTCGTCGACGATCCGCAGGCGCAGGGTGCCGTGGGCGACGAGGATTCTCTCGCCGATGCGCTCTCCGACGGGCTCGCCCGTGTTCTCGGCTCCACGGCCGCCGTCGAACGCTTCGCCGTGCTCGCCGGCGATCGAGGTCGCGCCTTCTCGTGGCTCGGTGCGGCCGAGCGGGTATGGCAGCTGCATGCCGACCTGTGAGAGCCCGTGGGTGTGCCGAAATCGGCGTGTCCCCGTCCTTTCGATCGGTGGGCAGTGGTAACGGGAGGCTACTTCAGTCACAATGGTCACGTGCATACCCGACGCCGATCCCCCCGTCGCGCGCTCCGGCAAGACCGTAGATCTGTCCTGACCGTCGCCGCGGCGACGCTCGCGCTGGTCGTGTCTCTGCTCGCCGCCGCCCCCGCATCCGCCGCCGACATCCCCGTCTCGGCGGTGCAGCCGAGCGCCGCGGCGCCTGTCGACAGCGCCATCGTGAGGGCGGCGGCCGTCGTCGGGTTCAACCCCGAGAACATCATCGCCGACGCCCTGTTCTACGACGGCGGCGCCATGACCGCCGCCGAGATCCAGTCGTTCCTCAACGCGAAGATCGGCGCGTGCCGCAACGGCAAGTGTCTCAACGTGCTGACCGCCGGCATCTCCTCGCGCGCCGCGGTCTACTCGCAGTCGACGGGCAATCTCATCTGCTCCGCGATCGAGGGCGGCACGATGCCGGTGTCCGAGCTCATCTACCGCGTCCAGGTGGCGTGCGGCATCTCCGCCAAGGTCATCCTTGTGACCCTCCAGAAGGAACAGGGCCTCACGACGAGCAAGGAGCCGTCCGACTGGAATCTCAAGGCCGCGATGGGTGCGTCCTGCCCCGATACCGCCCCCTGCGACCCGGCGTTCGCAGGTGTGGGTCCGCAGATCCTCAAGGGCACGCAGCAGCTGAAGACGTACAAGGCCGCGCGATTCGCGAAGCAGCCCGGCATCAACTACATCGGCTTCAGCCCCAACTCGGCCTGCGGGGGGACCAACCTCAACGTCGCCAACTATGCGACCGCCGCGCTCTACAGCTACACGCCCTACCAGCCCAACGCGGCCGCGCTCGCCGCAGGCTACGGCCTCGGCGACGGATGCTCGAGCTACGGCAACCGGAACTTCTACAACTACTACACGGCGTGGTTCGGATCGACCCAGTTCCTGCAGACCGACACCGCCTTCGTCGACGTGTCCACACAGCCGACGTCTCCGGCGTACAGTGTGTTCGCTCCCGAGATCGTGTGGCTGGCGTCGGCGGGCATCACGAGCGGATGGACCGTCGCCCCCGGCATCCAGGAGTTCCGCCCCGCGACAGCGGTGACGCGAGACGTCATGGCGGCGTTCCTCTATCGGCTCGCGGGCAAACCGGCGTACACCGCCCCGACGACTTCTCCCTTCAGCGACGTCTCGGTCAGTGACACCTTCTACCGCGAGATCGCGTGGCTGGACGAGTCGAGCGGGCGCGCCGAAGAGCGCACCGCCGGGCCCTCGACCTACGATCCGCTCGGAGCTGTCACGCGGAGCGCGATGGCGGACCTCCTGTACCGGTTCGCCGGCGAACCGGCCTTCCAGGCGCCCAGCCAGTCACCGTTCCGAGACGTTGCCGTCAGCGACCCTTCATACACGCAGATCGCGTGGCTCGCCGCCATCGGGATCAGTCGCGGCTGGACGGTGAGCAACGGGGTGGAGTTCCGCCCCGACGCGCCCGTGACGCGCGACGTCATGGCCGCCTTTCTGCAGCGTGCCCAGGCCTACCTCAATCCGTTCGTCGATGTGTCATCGATGCAGACAGCACCTGCGTACAGCGTCTTCGCTCCGGACGTCGCGTGGCTCGCCGCGACAGGGATCACCCAGGGCTGGACTCTGCACAACGGCCTGCGGGAGTACCGTCCCGGTGCGACGGTGACCCGCGACGTGATGGCGGCCTTCCTCTACCGCCTGGCGGGCGCGCCGACGTATGAGGCGCCGTCCGTCTCCCCGTTCACCGACGTCACCGTCACGAGTCCGTTCTACAAGGAGATCGCCTGGCTCGCGTCGCGTGGCATCAGCGACGGCTGGCCGACCTCGACCTCGTCACGAGAGTTTCGACCGGATGCCCCCGTCACCCGGGACGTCGCGGCGGCGTTCCTGTACCGGCTGATGGGATCACCGGCGTACACGCCGCCGACGACTTCGCCCTTCGTCGACGTTCCGGTCGCTCGATCCTTCTACAAGGAGATCTCGTGGCTGGCGTCGATCGGCGTCAGCGAGGGCTGGCCCGTCTCGGATTCGCAGAGCGAGTTCCGTCCGGCGGCCCCGGTTGCGAGGGACGTGACGGCAGCGTTCTTCAACCGTCTGCAGCGTCAGACGGCCGGGTGACCCTCACGACCGCGACGCGGCCATCCCGTCTCTGAACCTTGACAGCATGATCACGAGCGCCTCGCGGGTCAGGTCGAGGTCGGGGCGGAAGGTGGGGGCGTCGAGCGGGTCATCCCACCCTCGCGCGATGCCGGCGTAGAAGAGCCAGCGAATCGCCGCTGCGCTCGGAGACGATGCGTCCACGTCGGAGAACGGCATCGTGTCGACGGTCGTCGGCGAATCGGCGAGCGCATGCAGTATGCGAGCGAACTCCGCGCGTGTCACCGGACGGTGGGGCGTCTCGCCGACAGCGATGTTCACCCTCGGCTGCTCGGTGAGCCACTGCACGGCGACGGCGTCGGCCGCATCGGCGTCTTCGGTCGCCGGCGCCGCTTCGCCCCGCGCTCGGGGAAGCCAGGTCCGCAGGGCGACCGCGAGCTCCGCGAGCGTCACCGCGTCGTCGGGGCGGAACTCGCTGACGCCCTCTCCGACCGAGAACGACGCGATTGCGTGAGACTCGACCGCCTCGAGGATCTCGTAGAAGTGCGGATGTCCGCGTTCGATGTCGGTGAACGGCGACCTGCTCAGCGAACGAAGGGTCCGCACCGCGTCGGCGGTCGGTCCGTCGTATGCGACCTTGCCGTCTTGAAGGACGATGCCGCGGCTGCACAGCCGCGACACCATCGCGAGGTCGTGCGACACGACGACGAGCGTCTTGCCCTGCGCGTGGAGCTCACGGATGCGTGCGAGGCACTTCCGCTGGAACGGCTCGTCGCCGACGGCGAGGATCTCGTCGATCAGAAGGACATCCACTTCGGTGTGGATGGCGACCGCGAAGGCTAACCGGAGGAACATCCCCGACGAGTAGTGCTTCACTTCGGTGTCGATGAACTGCTCGATCTCGCTGAAGGCGACGATCTCATCGAAGCGCGCCTCTGTCTCTGCGCGTGTCATTCCGAGAATCGCGGCGTTGAGATACACGTTCTCGCGCCCCGACAGGTCGGGGTGAAAGCCCGCGCCCACCTCGATGAGTCCGGCGACCCGACCTCGTGTCAGCACCTTGCCGCTGTCCGGAGTCAGGACGCCTGAGATCAGCTTCAGCATGGTCGACTTGCCCGAGCCGTTGAATCCGAGCAGGGCGACCGACTCGCCCTCGCCGATCTCGATGTCCACACCGTCGACCGCGCGGAAGTCCGTCGTCAGGGGCTTGCGTCGAACGGCGGCGATGAAGGTCTCCTTCATCGAGTGCGTGTGCCGGAGGCGGAACGTCTTGTGGACGTCGTCCACGACGATGCGCGGGAGGGCGCGTTCAGAGGTCCTGGGCAAAGCGTCCCTCCAGACGGTGGAAGGCGACCTGGCCGATGACCAGGAGGGCGACGGACGTGCACAGTGCGATCGCCGAGAACTCCCACATGCCCGGGATCGGCGGCGAATTCCGGGGGCCCAGCGGCAGCCACAGCCCGTTGTGGAAGAGTTCGACCGCCATCGTGATCGGATTCAGCCGATAGAGGGTGAAGAACCAGTCGGGGGCGTTGGCTGCGACCATCTCCCATCGGTACATCACGGGCGAGGCCCATACGGCGCACATGGTGATGATCTCCACAAAGCTCTGCGCGTCGCGGAAGGTCACATTGATCGCGCCGAAGAGCAGACCGAGCCCCGTGGCGAGAATCGCCACGATGGCGAGCCCGAGAAGGATGCCCGCTATCTGGACGAACGACGGAGCCCATCCCCAGAAGAGCGCGATCGCGACGACGACGATGATCTGCGGCACGATGTTCACGAGGGCGACGAGCACGCTGGAGATCGGGAACATCTCGCGAGGCAGGTAGATTTTCTTGATCAGCGCGGCGTTGTCGACGAGCGAGCGGGTGCCGTTCGAGAACGCCTCGTTGAAGAACGTCACGACCGTGATGCCGGCGAGGATGTAGATCGCGTAGAAGTCGATGCTCTTGTTCAGCGCGAGGAAGACGCCGAGCGCGATGTAGAAGACCAGGAACTGGACGAGCGGCTTCACGTACGACCACAGCCACCCGAACAGCGACCCGCGGTAGCGAATCTGGATCTCTTTGCGGATGATCAGCGAGAGAAGGTGACGGCGTTCGATCACATCACGCAGACCCCGGCCCCGCCCCGGTTCGATCAGGAGATCGTCGTTCGTGTTCCGCACGGTCGACTCCGCTACCGGCCGATGGCGGCGGGCACCACGCGCTCCGCGGTGGGGTTGAACGTGATGGCGGCGAGAAGGCGACCGGTGATGCGGCGGCGCAGGCGCCACGGCACGCGTCCCCGGTGCATCAGGATCTCGACACGGGCAAAGAAGCGCAGATAGGACAGCAGGGACTCGTGGTGGAGATGATACGAAGCCTCGTTGCGCGCGCCGTAGGAGAACTTCCAGATGTTGCCGTCGCTGACCTGGGTGAAGTCGCCTGCGACGTTGTCGGGGGTGTCGTGGATCACTTTGCTGTCCAGGATGCACACGCCCGGTCCGATGCCTTGGCCCGCCATCCGGGCATAGGCGGCGTCATCGAACCAGATGAAGTACTCCTGCAGAGGCAGTCCGATCCGCTCGACCGTCTCGCGCGTGTACAGGGCGGACACGAACGAGCAGGTCTGCACGAGGAACGCACGCTGCCCCTGCACCCACAGCCGCGCCCACTTCCAGTCGGGCGCGGCGATGTTCATCTCGGCAAGCTCATGGTGACCGAAGTAGACGAGGGAGCAGGCGAACGGAACCCCGCCCGGCATGGCCTCCATCGCGGCCGCATGGCCGGATACGAGGTGCTCGAGCGCGTCGGGCTCCGGATAGCAGTCGTCGTCCATCAGCCAGAACAGATCGGCGCCGAGCTCGTAGGCACGCTTCATCCCCGCGGCGAAGCCGCCCGCCCCGCCCGTGTTCTCCGACATGCGGGTGACGTCGAGCAGCGGGTCATCCAGCGTGCGGAGGTACTCCTCCGTCGCGTCCGAGGATGCGTTGTCGATCAGCACGATCCACTCGGGAGGCGTCGTCTGCGCATGCAGCTTCTCGAGGACCGTCTTCAGCTTCTCGAGCCGGTTGTAGGTGACGACGACCGCCGCGACGCGCTGAGACACGTGGACCTCTCTCAAAGTGATGATGGGGGGATGCCCCGGGGACGGGCAGCTGAGTCAGCGACGGCGCCGGAACCGCAGCTTGTCGAGCAGTCGTGATCGCGCGCGCCGGATGGTCTGCTGCAGGGAGTAGAAGCGCACCGTCTCTTCGATGTACTTCGACAAGTAGAGGAGCCCGCCGACGCCGTTGCGCTCGATGTACTCGTGGATGGCCTTGTCGCGCACCAGGCGGTCGAACTGGAAATGCTCGGCTCCGCCGCCGAAGACGCTGTTCGACGCGGCACCGCTCGCATGCGGACGCTGGTGCCAGAAGGCCAGGGGATCCTCGCCGACGAAGAGCACCCGCCCGTGGCGTACGAGGCGAAGATTGAACTCCCAGTCGCCGACGGCCTTGAGTGCCGGGTCGTACCAGCCGATCTCGTCGTACACCCGGCGGCGTACGAGAAGCGCGATCGGGACCACCCGGTTCGCCTGCAGCAGGTCGTACATCGTCACGAGCTCGCCCGGGGGCACGAAAGGGGCACGCCCGATCTCGATCTGCCGATCGCCCTCGATCCGCTCGAAGACGATCTCGGTCCGCGCGGCCGCGGCCACTGCGTCCTCGTCGGCGTCGAGCGCGGCGACCATGACGGCCAGGAAGTCGGGTGCCCAGGTGTCGTCGTCGTCATGAATGATGACGTAGTCCCCGGTGGCACGCTGCGCGCCCAGGTTCGCTGCGGCCTCCATCGAGCCCGTTCCGCCGTCGACGTGGATGACGTCGAGACGGCCATCGAACGCCGTCTTCCGATCGGCGATGGCGGCATCCACGAGGTCTTTCGCACCGCCGTCGTTGACGACGATGACGGTCCATGCGCGGAGGGTCTGGCCGAGGATGTCGTCGAGCGCGCGCTTCAGAAGCTGCGGCCGGTCCTTCGTTCGGATGACGATGCTTACTCGTTCGCGATTCTCGGACACTCGGCAAACCTCAAGACGACATGACGGCACCGACCGTCGGCGCGCACGAGGTGAAAGTCTACCCGACGTCCCTCGCGGCACCTGTGAGACACCGGGGTGAACGCGGAAGCGCGTCGAAGCGGATTCAGCGTCCGCAGGCCGTGACCTCATAGAGCCGTGCGTCGCCCTCGCTGTCGACGAGGCGGACCGCGCCGGAATCCTGGAGGTCGTCGAATCCCGGGAAGTCGTGGTCGGCGCCGTGCACCTCGCGGGAACCGAAATCGAGCACGAATCGCACGTCGAGCTGCTCCATCGCGGCGCAGACGGCCGAGCCCGGAGCGGCGTCCGCGAGGCCGTCGTTGATCTCAGCGATCTCCTCCGAGATCACCATCAGGATGTGAGGCATGAGCACGCGCCGATCGGCGAGTGCGTACGCGACCGACGTCCCCGTCCAGGGGCTCCCGGCGATCGTGGCATCCTCGGGAACGTGCTGGTCCAGCCGCGAGAGCAGCGCGGCCTCGTCGGTGCTCAGCAGCGGTGAGTCATCCGTGAGTGCGTACGACCACGATGCCACGCGCTGTGCCTCAGACATGGCCGAGAGCGGGCCGATCTGCAAGGCGATCACCCCGATGACGGCGAGCGCCGCTGCTCCTCGCCGGAGAGCGGCCGGCGACCAGCCCCTCGACCGCACGGCAGCGGCGCAGACGGCTCCGGCGCTGGCGAAGCCGTACGCCGCGATCGGGACGAACGTCACGCTGAGAATCGCCGCGAGTCGCGGGATGTTGTTGTACCAGGGCGCGGTGAACACGTCGCGCAGCGGGAACGGTGCGGATGCCGAGATGACGAACAGGATGGCGGCGACGATGTACACGCCGAGCATCGCGACGGCTGCAGGCGTGCGCGCGCGAAGGATCGCCGCAACACCCAGGAGCACGCCGATGGCGACGACGAGTGCCGCGTGCGAGTACCACGGTGACGCAGTCATGAGCTTCACCAGTGCCGCATTGACGCTCATCTCCGGACCCCACGTTCGCGCCTCGCCCGGAGGTCGCAGGACGTAGACCATCGCGGCTGCGATGACGAGGTAGAGGAGGGTGAAGCCGGCGATTCTCATGCGCGCCCCGCGAGCCGTCTCCGCTCGCCACCGCTGCACGACGAACACGACGGCGATCGCGCCCGACAGTGCGAGCCACGCCACGAGTGCGCCCGGGTGAACGATCGTGATCGCGGCGAGCGTCGCCGCCAGCGCGACACAGGACCAGGCTGTGCCGAGCGGATCGCCGACCGACGCGACCCGAAGCAGCCAGGCCGTGATGGCGAGCGCGATCGGCACGAGTGCGAGTCCCAGCTGGAACGGGTAGAGGACGCCGAAGTCCATCATCGCGAGTGGAAAGCCCGGCACCGAAGACGCGATCAGCCCGGTCGTGATCGCCAGGACGGGCGAGCGGCCGAACAGCGTGCGGCTGAGCAGCAGGATCCCGAGCGGCCAGATGATCGCCGACACGATGAGGACCACCGCGTTGACGGCGACGGGAATCGAGGCCCCGGAGAGCTGTACGACCAGTGATGCGAAAGCGTGCCACCCGGTCGGATAGAAGCTCGGGGGGCCGGCCGGATTGGTCAGGTAGCCGATCTGCAGGGCCGAGGCAGAGCCGTTGTCGAGAATCCACCGAATGGCGTTGAGGTGGAAGACGTTGTCGAAGGTCTGGGAGATCCGGTCCGGCGCCTGGATGACCGCGAGCGTGCGGACGATGATCAGGAGCGCCGCCACGGCAAAGCCCGTCAGCAGCCACAGGTCTGCGCGGCGTGGAGGCATCGCGGACGGTCGGAAGCGACGGGTCGCACGCCGCAGTGCGAACAGCACCAGCGCCGTGACGATGCCGACACCCAGGACTCCCCAGCCCGACCAGGGGACCCGCAACCACGGGAGCACGACGGAGGCGGCGCCGACGACCGCCAGAGCGAACGCCGGGGCGACCGCGACGGAGGCGAAACCGCGCAGGCCCAGCAGACGCGTCAGCGGAAGACCGATGACGAACAGAATCAGCGCCGCGACGGTCGCCGGCCAGACCAGGGGAAGCCAGAGCATAGTGGAGTCGTTCACCGTTCCATCAGGAGTGCCGAGACGCGTCGGCGATGGGGTGCGAGCGTGAAGGGAGTTCGCTGTTCATCTGCCTCTGCTGCCTGGCTGGGTGTTCGACGATCCTAGCGGGGCAGGCAGGCAGGCCCCTGGATGGGCGCGCAGACACGATCCAGGGGGCGGCGCGCCGGAGGTGTTCGGCCGACGGCGAGTAGACTGCCACCTCGTCCGGCATCGCTGGCAGTCGCGGCGCTTCGACCGCGGCGTCCGTTCATCGCCGTTTCCGCCTTGCTCGAAGCCTCCGGTGCCCCTCATGAACCTCGTCGACAACAGTCCTCTCCCGGTGCGGGCCGACGCGCGCCCGGCTC
Source organism: Microbacterium sp. CH-015 (assembly GCF_049707015.1). Lineage (NCBI taxonomy): Bacteria > Bacillati > Actinomycetota > Actinomycetes > Micrococcales > Microbacteriaceae > Microbacterium > Microbacterium sp. CH-015. Next base: position 294,666 of record NZ_JBNAFJ010000001.1, read on the forward strand.
ACTTCCGCACCGACGTGCAGGCGCTGCGGACCGTCGCGATCACGGCGGTCGTGCTCAACCATCTGTGGCCCCACTCGCTCACGGGAGGCTATGTCGGCGTCGATGTCTTCTTCGTCATCTCGGGGTTCCTCATCACCGGCCACCTCTTCCGTGAGTTGGCCGACGCCGGGCGAATCCGGCTCGGCGCGTTCTACGCGAGACGCATCCGTCGCCTGCTGCCGGCCGCCCTGCTCGTGCTTCTGGTCTCCGTTGTACTGGTGGCGGTGTTCCTGCCGTATCCGCGGTGGGATCGCAACGCGGCCGAGATCGCGGCGAGCGCCGGCTACGTCGAGAACTGGTTCCTCGCGGCGATGTCGGTCAACTACTCGGCGCTCAACGACAGTGCGACCGTCGCCCAGCATTACTGGTCGCTGTCGGTGGAAGAGCAGTTCTACCTCGTCTGGCCGATCCTGCTGTTGGCCGCCGTGGCGATCGTGCGCAGCGGTCGTCTCTCGCTGCGCGCGCGCGTCGCGCTGGCTCTCGGCGTGGTGGGTGTCGGCTCGTTCGTGGCATCCGTCGCATTCACCGTCGTCTCGCCCGCCCAGGCGTACTTCGTCACCTTCACCCGCGCGTGGGAGTTCGCCGTCGGGGGCGCAGTAGCCCTGTTCGCGGCGAGGCTGCCGCTCACGCGCGCATGGGCGGGCGTCCTCGCGGCGGGAGGCCTCGCCGCGATCGCAGCCGCGGCGCTGCTGTACGGCAGTGAGACGCCGTTCCCGGGGTCTGCGGCGCTCGCGCCGGTGATCGGAACGGCCGCGATCATCGTCGCCGGCACCCGCCACGAACGACTCTGGCACACCCCGGTGAGCGCAAGTCGGCCCGTGCAATGGGTCGGCGCTGCCTCGTACTCGCTGTACCTCTGGCACTGGCCGCTCATCGTCATCGCGCCGTTCGCGCTGGCGCGGGAACTCACCACGCCCGTCAAGGTCGCGATCCTCGCCCTCGCCGTCGTCCTCGCCGGCCTGACGCGGTCGTTCGTCGAGAGCCCGGCTCAGCGGTGGTCATGGTGGTCTCGCTCCGTCCGGCGCTCGCTGATCGGCATGGCGATCGGCATGACGGTCGTCCTCGTGGGCTGTGCCGCACTGTTCGGTGTCTACACGGTGCGCGCAGCGGCGGATTCCCCGACAGCTCCGCTGCCGACGGGGTCGTGCGTGGGCCCGGCGGCGCTCGAGAACCCCTCCGCCTGCCCGGGCCGCTTCGGGCCCGCGGAATCGGTGGTGATGACTGCGAGGAACGAGTACTTCTACACGCCTCCCGAATGCGGCGACATGCTCGACATCCTCACGGCGGGAGACAAGCTCACGACCTATCGCTGCGACTTCTCGGGGGGATCGCCCACCGAGCGAGTGTGGCTGGTCGGCGACTCTCACGCGCAGCAGTGGCAGGGCGCCGTGTTCGAGCTGGCGCGCGAGCGCGGATGGGAGGTGACGACGAGCTACCTCGGCGGCTGCCCCGTCGCCGACGTGAGCTTCGTGGGATTCCGCACACCGTGGGGGCCCGCGGATGCCGACGCCTGCATGCGCTGGGGGGATGAGGTCTCCGACGCGATCGTCGCCGAGCGTCCGGATGTCGTCTTCACATCGATGGCCGCGCGGCTGCAGCTCGTCGACGACGGGTCGGGGCGGCCCGCCACCGAGCAGTTCGCCGACGGACTCGTCCGCGACTGGACGAGGTGGGCGGATGCCGGCTCGCGCGTGGTCGCGATCGGCGACCCGCCGCTCAACGGCGAAGTCCGGGGTGCCGACTGCGTCACGCTCAATGCCTCCGATCCACTCACCTGCGCGCGCCCCCTCGCTCAGGCGCAGCCGCCGGACCCGATCGTCCTCGCCGCCGAGCGCGTCCAGGATCCCCGCGTGCAGGTCATCGACTTCACCGACGCGTTCTGCGACGACTCGCTCTGCTACGCCGTGGTGGGCGGCATCCCCGTGTATTACGACGCCGATCACCTGAATCTCGAGTACGTGCGCCTGCTCGCACCGCGCCTCGGGACGACCCTCGACCAGATGCCGACGACTTCGCCCGGATAGACTCGACACCCATGGATCTCCTCATCGTCGGCTCGGGCTTTTTCGGTCTCACGATCGCCGAGCGGGCCGCTGCGTCCGGCCGCAAGGTCACGGTCATCGACCGCCGCCACCACCTCGGCGGCAACGCCTACAGCGAGAACGAGGCGACGACCGGTATCGAGGTGCACCGGTACGGTGCGCACCTGTTCCACACGTCGAACCCGGCGGTGTGGGAGTACGTGAACCGGTTCACGACGTTCACCGACTACGTCCACCGCGTGTACACGAACCACCGGGGCGTCGTGTATCCGCTGCCGATCAACCTCGGCACGATCAACCAGTTCTTCCAGGCGGCGTACTCGCCGGATCAGGCGCGGGCGTTCGTGCAGGAGCTCGCGGGCGAGTTCGACCCGAAGTCGGCGCAGAACCTCGAGGAGCGGGGGATCGGCCTCATCGGGCGTCCGCTGTATGAGGCGTTCATCCGCGACTACACCGCGAAGCAGTGGCAGACCGACCCGAAAGACCTCCCCGCTGAGATCATCAGTCGCCTGCCGGTGCGGTACACGTACGACAACCGGTACTTCAACGACACGTGGGAGGGTCTGCCCACCGACGGCTACACGGCCTGGCTCGAGCGCATGGCCGACCACCCCAACATCGAGATCCGGCTCGACACCGACTTCTTCGACCCGTCCCAGCCGCTCCACAAGGCCGCGACCGTCGGGCAGCTCCCGATCGTCTACACGGGGCCCGTCGACCGCTACTTCGACTACGTCGAGGGCGAGCTCAGCTGGCGCACCCTCGACTTCGAGGAGGAAGTGCTCGAGGTCGACGACTTCCAGGGCACGAGCGTCATGAACTACGCGGATGCCGAGGTGCCCTACACCCGCATCCACGAGTTCAAGCACTTCCATCCTGAGCGCGCCGACCGCTACCCGACCGACCGCACGGTCATCATGCGCGAGTTCTCGCGCTTCGCGACCCGCGCCGACGAGCCCTACTACCCGGTCAACACCCCAGACGACCGTGCGGGCCTGCTCGCCTACCGCGAACTCGCGAAGGGCGAGGCGGACGTCCACTTCGGCGGGCGCCTCGGCACCTACCAGTACCTCGACATGCACATGGCCATCGGGTCCGCACTCTCGATGTGGAACAACACGCTCTCCGGCGCGGACCGCTGAAAGAAGTCGCCGAAGCATTCCGCTGTTTCACAGTATTTGCTGGGAGAACTCCCAGTGTAGGCTGAGCCCACATTCACGCTGTACGACGGAGGGCAAGCGGATGGGCAATCGGAGTCGACGGTTCTCTCGCCTGGGAATCTTCGCGGTTCTCGGACTCTGTGTCGGTACGCTCCTGCCCGCCGCTGCGCTCTCGGCCAGCGCCGCCCCCGCCGGTCCGGAGGATGCGTGGCCCGTTCCCGGGGGTTACGCGTTGCTGCCTGAGCTCGGGCCCGATTCGGTCTGGTACAACGAGACCGGCCAGGCCATCGATCTCGGCAATGGCCGTGTGGTTGCGCCGGGGGGACTCATCGGCTACCCGCTGTGGACGATGTGGCCCGCCGGTAGTCTTCCGGCGTGTACAGCAGCATCCGACGCCGATCAGGCGTCGCGCGTGTGGGCGTTCACGGACACGCTCGGCAATGTTCTCGCCGATGCGCAGGTCGCAGGATTCGGGGAGACACCCGTCGCCCCCGCATACCGGATCATCATTACGCCGGACGTCGAGTTCTCATCCAACATCGGTGGCGCGGTCAGGGCGACGTGCCTTCACACGGACGGCACGGCTCCCACTGAACTGGCGTCGATTCCGGTGCGGATCGCGCCTGATCCGCACCCCCTCTACGCGTCGACGACGCAGTTCACCCTGAACGGCTTCCGGGCGGGGAACGTGGCCTCGCTCGACCTGATGGGCTTCGCGCCCGGCGAGGAGGTGACGGTCTCGCTCATCAACACGACGGGCGGGGGACAGGCCCTGCTCACTCAGGCGATCGTTACCGCCGACGGGGCAGGCGGCGTGGCCGCGCGCCTTGACGTCCCCGCGGCGTGGGGCGGGAGCATCGAGATGATCGACTTCGTTGCCGCGGGCGCGACGAGCCGATATGTCTACTGGAACTACGAGACACCTGACACCGTCGACCCCACTGACGGCGCGTTCCACGCCTACATCGCTCCGAGCAGTGATTCTCCCTCGGGACGCGCTGCCCTCGTCGGCCTCTACGGCTACGACCCCGGGGCGACTGTGAAGGTGTACCTGCACTCGTCGGGCGCACCGGTGGAGCTCGGCACGGTCACCGTCGGCGGCGATGGGACGGCCTCCGTCACGCTCCCACTGCCCGAGAGCATTCCGCTCGACGCGCGACTGTGGGCGGGAGAGAAGACCGGCGGCTACGTGATGCTCAGCGCCCCGCTCGAGACGCTCACATTCCGTGACGTGCCCGCGAACTATGTCTTCCATGACCAGATCGCCTGGATGGCCGATCAGGGCATCTCCCTGGGCTACGACGTCTTCGCAGGTCGTGAGTATCGACCGTTCGGCACCGTGACGCGTGACCAGATGGCCGCGTTCCTGTACCGCTACGCCGGTTCGCCGGACTACGATCCGCCGACGACGTCACCGTTCGTGGACGTTCCGACGAACTACGTCTTCTACAAGCAGATCGCATGGCTCGCGTCGGAGAGGATCTCCACGGGCTGGGATGTCGGCGGCGGAAAAAAGGAGTACCGGCCCTTCCAGCCGGTGAGCCGCGATGTGATGGCTGCGTTCCTCTACCGCTCGGCGGGCTCGCCGGCATTCGAGCCGCCGGCGTCCTCGCCCTTCGTCGACATCCCGAAGAACTACGTGTTCTACAAGGAGATCTCCTGGCTCGCTGCCGCGGGCATCTCCACCGGCTGGGATGTGGGCGGTGGCAAGAAGGAGTACCGCCCCTTCTCGTCCGTGCTTCGCGATCAGATGGCCGCGTTCCTGTACCGCAGCAACGCCCTGCTGAACTGACAGTCGCGGACGGGCGCCCGTCGATCGCGCGGCGGGCGACCCACTTGTTCGATAATGGTGTCGGCCTCTGTACCCGACCAGAGCCGGGAAGGCGTGCGTTCATGTTCGGTCGTCGACGCGACCGGAGACCGATCTATCTCGTCTCCGCGGCTGGTCTTCCCAACTACGGAGACGAGATCCTCACGCGCGTGTGGCTCGACTGGCTCGCGGTCCATCGCCCCGACGCGCCCGTGTGGCTGGACTGCCCCGAGCCGGGTCGCGCCAATCACCTCTTCCGCGACACGCACCCGCTGCTGCGAACGACGAACACGCTCTGGCACCTCGCATTCGGATCGCAGGGCATGGATCTCGATGAGGGCGCGGCGCGCGCTGCTCGGCTCGTCACCGACTACGGCTCACCGCGGTTCGATCTCGGCCTGGAAGAGCTGCGTGGAATGCGTTCGGTCCACCTGCTGGGAGGGGGATACCTCAACTCGGTCTGGGAGAACCATCTGTTCATCCTCCCGGCGCTCGTCTCCCTCAAGGAGCACTTCGACGTCCCGCTGTATGCCACCGGCCAGGGCGTTCTGCCACTGAGCGATCACGCGCGCGAGCTGGTGACCGGGTGGGTCCGTCACTTCGAGTTGTTCGAGGCGCGCGACGCCGCCAGCGCCGACGCCGTCGGTGCAGTGAGCGGCATCGACGATGCCTTCCTGGCCGTCGCCAACAGCAGGACGTTGTACGCGGACGCTGCGACACCCGACGTGATGCTCCTGCTGCAGGGCGACTTCGTCGAACCGGAGGTGCGGGAATCGCTGATCGATGCCGCGGTGCGATTCGTCGACTCACACGGCGAGCACTCCACTGTCGGCCTTGTCGAGGGCATCCCGCCGGATGACTCGTGGGCGCTTCCGCTGCTGCGGGCCCGCGGCATCGATGTCGACTTCTATTCGTTCGGCCGACTGTGGCAGGAGGGCCTGCCTGCCCGAGAAGGCCAGAGCTGGCTGTCGACGCGCTTCCACTTCCACCTGCTCGCGGCTGCGGCGGGCGCGCGTGGTGCCGTCATCGAGCTGGACCCTGCATACTACGGCGTCAAGCACGGATCGCTCCGTGACCTCGGCACCGGGTGGGCTCACCTGGCAAGTCTCGATCCGGGTGCCGACATCGTCGCGACGGTCAATGACCAGTTCTCTGATCGGGTCGCGGACCTCGGTGCCCGCAAGGCCGCCGTCGCGAAGCGGATCTACCAGAGCTGAAGAGCGGTCGGTCCGGTCAGGCGCCGGCGAGGTAATCGGCGAGTCGACCGGATACCAGGCCGAGAGGCACGTTCCGGGTCGTCGCCTTCGTGAGGTCGAGCACGCTGTTGCGTGGTCTCGGCGCGATCGGCCCCGTCGCCGACGCGAAGTACTCCTCGGTCGACACACCGGTCACCCGTTCCGGATCGTGGCCCGTCAGCGCGAAGACCGCACGCGCGATGTCAGCCCACGAATGTGGCTCGCCGTCGCCCGTGAGGTTGTAGACGCCGAACGGCGCGGCGTGCTCGACGAGGTGACGGATGCCACGGGCGATGTCGGCGGTGAACGTCAGCCGCCCGATCTGATCGTCGACGACCCTCGGTTCGATGCCGCGCTCGGCGAGCGACGCCATCGTGCGGACGAAGTTGCTGCCGTCGCCGATCACCCAGCTGGTGCGCACGATGTAGTGACGCGGCGCGGTCGACACCACCGCGTCGCCGGCGGCCTTCGTCTGTCCGTAGACGCCGAGCGGGCACACCGGATCGTCCTCGCGGTACGGGCGGTCGAGCGTGCCGTCGAAGACATAGTCGCTCGACACGTGCACGAGCGTGATGCCGTTGTCTGCGGCGATGCGCGCGAGCGTGGCGACGCCGGTGACGTTCGCTGCCCAGGCGTCCTTTCGCCCTTCGGGCGTCTCGGCGAGGTCGACCCTGGTGTGAGCGGCGGCGTTGATGATCGTGCCGTAGTCGCGCCAGCGGCGCGCGGTCGCGAGATCGGTGGAGGAGATGTCGAACGTCGACCGGTCGGCGTACTCGACGTGCGGCGCATCGCCGTACTCGGCCCGCAGGGCGCGGCCGAGCTGCCCATTCGCGCCGACGACGAGGATCTTCTTCGGCGGGATGGGGGTGACGTCCGCCATGCGTGGGTGGGCGAGGTCCTTCGCCGAGATCTCGACGTCCGACAGCGGGATCGGCCAGCCGATCGCGGCCGTCTCGTCGGCGAGATTGAGGAACGAGTACGCGGCATCCGGCGACCAGTGGTCGTTGACGAGGTACGTGTAGGCGGTGTCGGGCTCGAGGGTCTGATACGAGTTCCCGACGCCGCGCGGAACGAAGATCGCCTTCGACGGGTCGAGCTCCGTCGTGAAGACGGCGCCGAAGGTCGGCCCTTCGCGCAGGTCCACCCAGGCTCCGAAGATGCGCCCCGTGGCGACGGAGACCCACTTGTCCCATGGCTCGGCGTGGATGCCACGGGTCGTCCCGACGGCGTCGTTGAACGAGATGTTGTTCTGCACCGGCCCGAAGTCTGGAAGGCCGAGCGCCGTCATCTTCTCGCGCTGCCAGTTCTCCTTGAACCACCCGCGCGCATCGCCGTGAACGGGCAGATCGAAGACCACGAGCCCGGGAATGGTCGTCTCGGTCGCCCCCAGAGGCTTGCCGTACTCCGTCACGCGGTCACTGCCCCTTGCTGGCGTAGAACGCCTCGACGCCGTCCTTGTCGGCCGCCCACCAGGCCTCGTTCGCGCGGTACCAGTCGATCGTCGCGGCAAGCCCTGCCTCGAAGTCGCGGTACTGGGGCTGCCAGCCGAGTTCGGTGCGCAGCTTCGTCGAGTCGATCGCGTACCGCAGGTCGTGCCCCGCGCGGTCGGTCACGTGATCGTATGCCCCGGCACCCTGGCCCATGAGATCGAGGATCAGCTCGACGACGGTCTTGTTGTCCTTCTCGCCGTCCGCGCCGATGAGGTAGGTCTCGCCGATCTCACCCTTGTCGAGAATCGTCAGCACGGCCGAAGAGTGGTCGTCGGCGTGGATCCAGTCGCGCACGTTCTCGCCCGTGCCGTAGAGCTTGGGGCGGATGCCGCGGATGACGTTCGTGATCTGGCGGGGGATGAACTTCTCGACGTGCTGGTACGGGCCGTAGTTGTTCGAGCAGTTCGAGATCGTCGCCCGCACGCCGAACGAGCGCACCCAGGCGCGCACGAGAAGGTCGGAGCCCGCCTTGGTGCTGCTGTACGGCGACGACGGGTTGTAGGGGGTGCTCTCGGTGAAGCGCTCGGGGTCGTCGATCTCGAGGTCGCCGTACACCTCGTCGGTCGAGATGTGGTGCAGGCGGGTGCCGTGCTTTCGTGCGGCCTCGAGCAGCGTGTAGGTGCCGATGATGTTGGTGTCGAGGAACGGGCGCGGGTCGTTGAGCGAGTTGTCGTTGTGCGACTCGGCGGCGTAGTGCACGACGGCGTCGGCATCCGCGAAGAGCCCGTCGACGAGCGCCGCATCGGCGATGTCGCCCTGCACGAAGGCGAGCCTGTCCTCGGGAAGGCCGTCGAGGGATGCCCGGTTGCCCGCGTAGGTGAGCTTGTCGAGCACCGTGACGTGGTCGTCCGTGTGCTCTATGACATGGTGGACGAAGTTCGAGCCGATGAAGCCGGCTCCGCCGGTGACGAGCAGTCTGCGCATCAGCGCCCTCTCTCCAGAGACTCGAGCAGGTAGGTGCCGTACCCCGACTTGACGAGCTTCTCAGCGCGCACGCGCAGCTCGTCGTCGCTCAGGAATCCCTGTCGCCACGCGACCTCTTCGGGCACCCCGATCGACAGCCCGGTACGACGTTGGATCGTGCGGACGTACTCCGCGGCATCCGTCATCTGGTCGAACGTGCCGGTGTCGAGCCACGCCGTGCCGCGGGGCAGCACCTCTACCTTGAGCTTTCCACGCTCGAGGTAGGCCCGGTTCACGTCGGTGATCTCGTACTCGCCGCGCGGGCTCGGGCGAAGGGCACGGGCGATCTCGACGACGTCGTTGTCGTAGAAGTAGAGCCCCGGAACCGCGAAGTTGCTCTTCGGAGTCGCGGGCTTCTCCTCGAGCGAGACGGCTCGGCCGGCCTCGTCGAACTCGACGACGCCGTACGCCGAGGGCTCGGCGACCCAGTAGGCGAACACGGCGCCGCCATCGACGTCGGCATAGCGCTTGAGCTGCGTGCCGAGGCCCGGGCCGTACAGCAGGTTGTCACCGAGTACGAGGGCGACCTTGTCGTCGCCGATGAAGTCGGCGCCGATCGTGAACGCCTGCGCGAGTCCGTCGGGCGACGGCTGCTGCGCGAAGGTCAGGCGGATGCCGAATCGTGACCCGTCGCCGAGCAGACGCTCGAAGAACGGCGCGTCGTGCGCGGTCGTGATGATCAGGATGTCGTCGATGCCGGCGAGCATTAGCGTCGACAACGGGTAGTAGACCATCGGCTTGTCGTAGACCGGGATGAGCTGCTTGGAGACCCCCAGCGTGATCGGGTGCAACCGCGTGCCGGAGCCTCCGGCGAGGATTATGCCTTTCACAGCCCAATCGTGGCATAGACGCGGCGCGCTTCGCGTTCTCGTCGCAAACGCCCACGGTAGGATCGAACGTCATGGAGGCCCCCGCCGAGCGCACGCTCATCATCGTGCCCGCCTGGAATGAGTCTCGGAACGTCGGCAAAACGGTGCGAGAGATCCGCGGTCACTTCGACCAATACGACGTCGTCGTGGTCGATGACGGCTCGACCGACGACACCGCGGCAGTCGCCCGGGAGGCGGGAGCCCGCGTACTCATCCTCCCGTTCAACATGGGCGTCGGGGGGGCGATGCGCACCGGGTTCACCTACGCCCAGCGCCACGGCTACGACCGAGCGATCCAGGTGGATGCCGACGGCCAGCACAACCCGGCCGACATTCCGGAGGTCCTCGCGGGCCTTCAGAAGGCCGACATCTCGATCGGTGCTCGGTTCGCCGACAAAGGCGAATATGAGGTGCGGGGACCCCGCCGCTGGGCGATGGTCTTCCTCGCGTCGGTCATCTCCGCCGTGGCGAAGACCAAGCTGACGGACGTCACGAGTGGGTTTCGTGCGGCGAACCGCAAGGCGATCGATCAGTACGTCCGCTACTACCCGGCGGAGTATCTCGGCGACACGGTCGACTCTCTCGTGAGCGCGATCCACTCGGGCCTCACAGTCACGCAGGTCCCGGTTGCGATGCGGGCCCGGATGCACGGCAGCCCGAGCCAGAACTTCATCGGCTCTGCGATCTACCTGCTGCGTTCCGTCTTTGCACTGAGTCTTGCACTCATGCGCGGGCGTCGTCGCCCCGCGGAGGCCAGCGCATGATCGTTGTCGCCGGCATCTGCTTTGCACTGATCGTCCTCGTGATCATCGTGTCCATGCTGCTTCGTCGACAGCTGCGCGAGAAGTACGCGACGCTGTGGATCATCATCGGGCTCGCCATCCTGGTCCTCGCGATCTTCCCCGGCCTGCTGGTGGGCCTCACTCATCTGCTCGGTGTCGAGGTGCCGTCGAACCTGATCTTCGCCCTCGCCATCGTGCTCCTGGTCGGCGTCGCGCTCCACCTGTCGTGGGAACTGTCGCAGGCGGAGGACGAGGTGCGCCGCGTCGCAGAGGATGTCGCGATCCTCCGCGCCGAGGTCGAAGAGCTGCGCACCGACCTCGGTCGCCCCGGGGGCGAGCCCGAGACCCGCGATGAAGGCTGAGTCCGCCGCGAGCGGACTGCGCAGCATCCTCGTCGCGACCGCGATAGCGGGTGTGTTCGGCTACGCGATTCAGCTTCTCGCGCCCCGGATGCTGCAGGACGGATCGTCGTATGTGGCGTTCTCGGTGTTCTGGTCGGCGCTGTACCTCGGGGTATCGGCGATGTCGGGGGTGCAGCAGGAGGTCGCACGCGCTGCGCATCCCGCCTCCGGCGAGCCTCCGACCGCCGTCCTGCGCACGTTCACGTTGTGGGCGGGACTCGTCGTCGTGTGCGTGTCGGTGATCGTCGCCGTGTGGTTCGGCGGAGCGCTCCTGCAAGCGGGTGTGCCGAGCGTGGCGGCGATCTTCTCCGTGGGGCTCGTCGGCTATCTGGCCAACGCGGTGCTGTCGGGTGTGCTCTACGGGCTGCGGCTCTGGACGCCGGTCGCCGCGCTCATCGTCATCGACGTCGTGATCCGCGCCGCGCTGACAATCACCGGTTTCGCCGCCCAGTTGCCGACCGCCGTGCTCGCACTGTTCGTGGCGATCCCCTTCGGCGCCTCGTTCGGCATCGTGTGGCTCTGGGTTCGGCGACGCGTGATCGGCGCGTTCCGGCTGGACGTGTCCCTGTCCCGGCTCTCCGCGCACGTCGTGGGCACGGTCGGCGCCGCGGCAGCGTCCGGAGTCATGATCACGGGCCTCCCGATGCTCATCGGTGTCATCGCGGCCGACGAGCCCGCTGCCGTCACCGGCGCACTGATCCTCGCCATCACGCTCACCCGCGCCCCCATCGTCATCCCGGTGATCGCCCTCCAGAGCTTCCTCATCTCCGCGGTGTTCCGCGGCGGGCGCGTTCTCCCCGGCCGTCTGATGCGCATCCTCGGTCTCGCGCTGGTCGCCGTCGCCGCGCTCGCAGCGCTCGGGTGGCTCATCGCGCCGCCGCTGATCACCTGGGTCTCCGGCGGCCGCTTCTCCGTCGATGGGTGGATGGCGGCGACGATCGTCGCCAGCGCCGGTCTCGTGGCCGCGATGTGCGTCACAGGACCGGCCCTGATCGCCGCACGACGGCATCTGGCCAACGCCGTGGGGTGGGGCGTCGCGGCGGCGGCGACCATCCTGGCGCTTGCGGTTCCGGGCGACATCGAGTTGCGCGTCGGGACGGCGCTCCTGGTCGCGCCGCTGATCGGACTTCTGCTTCAGGCCGGCGCCCTCCTGAGAAGGGCGGGAGATCCCGTCGCCGCGAACCCCCCGGGACCTGTGGGCTGAACGGCCGCCGCATCGCATCGCCAACTATCATTGAGACGAAGAAGAGTCGGGAGCACCTCACACAATGTCGCACGAGCCTACGTACGAGCCGAAAGAACTCGATCGAGACTCCATCGTCTACATCGCCGGCCACCGCGGTCTGGTCGGGTCGGGGATCTGGCGGGCGATGGAGGCCGCGGGCTTCACGAACCTCGTCGGCCGGACATCGAAGGAGCTCGATCTGCGCGATCGCGACGCGGTGTTCGACTTCTTTCGTGAGACGAAGCCCGACCACGTGGTGCTCGCGGCAGCCAAGGTGGGCGGCATCCTCGCCAACAGCACCTACCCCGTCGACTTTCTCTCCGACAATCTTCAGGTGCAGGTGAACGTCATGGACGCTGCGCTCGAGCAGGATGTCGAGCGGCTCCTGTTCCTCGGGTCGAGTTGCATCTACCCGCGCGACGCCGCTCAGCCCATCCGTGAGGAGAGCTTGCTGACGGGGCACCTCGAACCGACCAACGATGCCTACGCCATCGCCAAGATCGCCGGCATCCTCCAGGTGCAGAGCGTGCGCCGTCAGTACGGCCTTCCGTGGATCTCGGCGATGCCGACGAATCTCTACGGTCCCGGGGACAACTTCTCGCCGACCGGGTCGCACGTGCTCCCCGCGCTCATCCGCCGCTACGACGAAGCCGTCGCCGCGGGCGCAGACGAAGTGACGAACTGGGGAACGGGTGCTCCCCGACGCGAGTTCCTCCACGTCGACGACATGGCTTCGGCCTGCCTCTATCTGCTCGATCACTTCGATGGACCCGAGCAGGTCAACGTCGGCACCGGTGAAGACAGCACGGTGCGCGAGATCGCCGAACTGGTGGCGCAGGCCGTCGGGTTCGAGGGCCGGACCGAGTGGGACACCTCCAAGCCCGATGGCACCCCGCAGAAGCTCCTCGACATCTCGAAGCTCACCGCCGCCGGCTGGACCGCGTCGATCGGCCTGAAGGAGGGGCTCGAGTCGACCATCGACTGGTACCGCGCCAACCGCGCCTCGCTGCGTGGCTGATCTCCCGGCTCTCTTCCCCCCCATCACACGCGAGGCATCCTCTTGACTGACACCGCCCCCGGCATCCTCGTCGTGCTTCCCACCCTCGGCGACCGGCTGGAGTTTCTGCGAGAGACGTTGGAGTCGGTCGCGGTGCAGCGGTCCACCGTCGCACTGACGCTCGTCGTCGTCTCGCCGCCCTCCGCCGCCGAGGCGCGTGCGCTCGCGGAGTCCTACGATGCCGTGCTCGTCGATGATCCCAAACTCGGGATCAGTGCGGCGATCAACTGCGGGTTGAAGGCCCGGACGAGCGAGCGCTACTACGCCTGGATCGGCGACGACGACCTCTTCCGGCCGGGCGGACTCGCTCGCCTGCAGGGAATGCTGGAGTCGGATGCGCGCGCGGTCGTCGCCTACGGGGCGTGCGACTACGTCGATCCGCACGGGGGGATCGCGTGGGTGAGTGCGGCAGGACGGCTGGCGACGTTCATCCTGCCTTTCGGCCCCGACCTCATCCCCAATCCCGCGGCGCTGATCAGGTTCGACGACCTCGAGGCCATCGGCGGCTTCGACGAGAGCCTGCGCTACGCGATGGACCTGGACGCGTTCCTCTCGCTGCGCCGCCGGGGGCGCTTCCTCGCCACGCGCGAGCCGGTCGCCGCCTTCCGATGGCACCCCGATTCGCTCACGGTGGCGAACAGGCGGGCTTCGAGTGCGGAGTCCGAGGCCGTGAAACGCGCTCACCTTCCGAAGGGTCTCCGGCCCTTCTCCTTCCTTTGGGACCTGCCGGTGCGCTGGGCGTCGCGATATGCCGCGTCGCGAGTGACAGCGCGGGCACGCGCGCTGGCCGCGACGGTTCCCCCGGGGTCTCGCGAGTGAATGAGATAGGCTTGTCCCAACTCAGCTGGCGCTCGTCAGCACACAGGGCGCCCGGTGCGGTGCCCTCGGAATCGTCGGAGTCTTCAACATGAACAACGCGGAACTCAAGCGCGCCCTCGTCACGGGCATCACCGGCCAGGACGGCAGCTACCTCGCAGAGCTCTTGCTCGCCAAGGGGTATGAGGTTCATGGCCTCATCCGTCGGTCGTCGACGTTCAACACCGACCGCATCGACCACATCTACATGGATCCGCACACGCCGAATGCGCGGCTGAAGCTCCACTACGCCGATCTGACGGACGGATCCAGGCTCGTCACGCTGATCGACCAGATCCGCCCGCACGAGGTCTACAACCTCGCCGCGCAGTCGCACGTGCGGGTGAGTTTCGACGAGCCCGAGTACACGGGTGACGCGACCGGGCTCGGCACCATCCGTCTGCTCGAGGCCATCCGTGCGACCGGTTCGGATGCTCGCTTCTACCAGGCGAGCAGCTCGGAGATGTTCGGCGCGACGCCGCCGCCGCAAAGCGAGACCACGCCGTTCTACCCCCGCTCGCCCTACGGCGTCGCGAAGGTGTACTCGTACTGGATCACGAAGAACTACCGCGAGGCGTACGGCCTGTTCGCGGCGAACGGCATCCTGTTCAATCACGAGTCACCGCGCCGCGGCGACACCTTCGTGACACGCAAGATCACGCGGGCCGTCGCCAGGATCGCGGCCGGCAAGCAGGACTATCTCTACATGGGAAACCTCGACGCGGTTCGCGACTGGGGCTATGCGCCCGAGTACGTCGAGGCGATGTGGGGGATGCTCCAGCACGACACTCCGGAGGACTTCGTGGTCGCGACGAACACCGCCTACACGGTGCGCGACTTCCTCGAGTTCTCGTTCCGCCATGTGGGTCTCGACTGGGAGGACTACGTGCGCTTCGACGAGCGCTACCTGCGTCCGACCGAGGTCGACGCTCTGGTGGGCGACTTCAGCAAGGCGCAGGATCTGCTGGGATGGACGCCGAAGGTCCTCACCCCGCGCCTCGCGCAGATCATGGTCGAAGCCGATCAGAAGGCTTTCGAGCTCGAGGGCTCCCGATACGTGGACACCGTGCAGGGAGCCTGATGAGAGTTCTCCTGACCGGCGCTCAGGGGATGCTCGGATCGAGCTTCTTCGCGCGGCTTCGCCGCTCCGGAGACGACGTGGAGGTACTCGCGCCGCCTCGCTCGCAGCTCGACCTGCGAAACCGTGAGGCGGTTGCGGAGTATATCGCGGACGCGAGGCCGGACGCCGTCCTCCACGCCGCGGCGAAGGTCGCCGGCATCGCCGCCAAGCTGGCGGCGCCTCTCGACTACCTTCTCGACAACCTCCTCATGGACTCGAGCGTGATCGAGGGATCGATTCGCGGCGGCGTCTCGCGCCTCCTCTACGTCGGCACCGCCGCGGCCTTTCCCGCGGAGTACACACGGCCGTATGTCGAGAGCGACCTGATGACCGGTCCGCTCGAGTCTGCCAATGAGGGCTATGCGCTGTCGAAGGTGACCGCGATCAAGCTCTGCCAGTACGCGTCGGTGCAGCACGGACTCGTCTATCGTGCCGTCCTCCCGTCGAACCTCTACGGCCCCTACGATCACTTCGGATCGGCCGACGCCCACCTGGTCGCGGCGACGCTCACAAAAGTGCACCGAGCGAAGGCCGAGGGTGCGCCGAGCGTCGAGGTCTGGGGTGACGGCACGGCCCGCCGGGAGTTCACGTACTCCGAGGATCTCGCGGACTGGCTCGTTTCTCAGCTGGACTCCCTCGAAGACTGGCCAGCGTGGCTGAACGTCGGCGCGGGGGAAGACCACAGCATCGCCGAGTACTACGAGGTCGCGCGTGAGGTCGTCGGCTACGACGGCGATCTGAGATTCGACACCAGCAAGCCGTCCGGCGTTCCCCGGAGACTCATCGACTCCACTCGAGCGACCGAACTGGGCTGGCGCCCGCAGACGAGCATCCGCGATGGGATGGCGGAAGCGTATGTCGCGATGCAGGCGTTGTACACCGAACCCCGAGAGAAGGCACTATGACCGCCCAAGAAGAATCCGGATTCCCGCTGGCGACGAGCTCGTGGGACGATGCGGAGCACGATGCCATGCAGCGTGTGATCGCGAGCGGACGATTCACGATGGGTCCTCTGGTGGCGCAGTTCGAGCGTGACTTCGCTGCGCAGTTCGGCTCCGCGCACGCCGTGATGGTCAACTCGGGCAGCAGCGCCAACCTCGTTGCGATCGCCGCCGCCGTCCTCGACCCCGAGATCGACCTCAACCCCGGCGACGAAGTCCTCGTGCCCGCGGTGTCGTGGGCGACGACCTACTATCCGCTGCACCAGTACGGGCTCTCGTTGCGGTTCGTCGACATCGACATCGACACGCTGAACATGGATCTCGACCTCGCCGAGCAGGCGATCACGCCGCGCACGAAGGCCGTCTTCGCGGTGAACCTCCTCGGCAACCCGAACGATTTCGCGCGCCTCCAAGAGATCTGCGACCGCCACGGGCTGCTCCTGCTCGAGGACAACTGCGAGTCGCTCGGCGCGACGTTCGGCGGCAAGGTCGCGGGAACGTTCGGAGCCATGGGCACCTTCAGCACGTTCTACTCGCACCACATCGCGACCATGGAGGGCGGCGTGGTCCTCACCGATGACGAGCGGCTCTACCAGACCTTGGTGTCGCTGCGTGCGCACGGTTGGATCCGCGAGCTGCCCGAGCACAACTTCATTCACGACAAGACGGGCGACCCGTTCGAGGACTCGTTCTGCTTCGCGCTGCCGGGCTACAACTTCCGCCCGGTCGAGATGTCCGGTGCACTCGGCATCGAGCAGGTGAAGAAGATCCCGATGATCATCGAAGAGCGGCGCAAGAACGGCGCCTACTTCACCGAGGCGATCGGGTCGGTCGAGGGCATCCGCATTCAGCGTGAAGTCGGTGAGAGCAGCTGGTTCGGTTTCTCGATGGTTCTCGAGGGAGCGTATGCGGGTCGCCGTCGCGAGCTGGGTGCGGCACTGTCGGCCGCCGGAATCGAGTCTCGTCCGATCGTCGCCGGCAACTTCACCCGCAATCCGGTGATGGGATACTTGAACGCCGAGGTTCCCGACGCGCTCCCTGCTGCAGACGCCGTTCACTTCGACGGCCTCTTCATCGGCAATCGGCACTACGCGAGCACTGAGCACATCGACGCGCTCCGCGGCATCCTGCTCGATCTGCGCTGACAGCCCCCGATCTCGCAGGCAGCGTGAAGCGGCCCGGTCAGCCCTGCAGGGCGCGGGTGAACGACTCGAACGTGCCGGTCGCGACCTTCTCCCACGAGAACAGCGCTGCACGCTCGCGTCCGGCCACAGCGAGCTCGGCGAGGCGATCGGGGTTGTCGACGGCCTCCACCATGGCACGGCCGATCGCGGCATCGTCTGAGGAATCGAAGTAGATCGCGGCGTCGCCGCCGACCTCTCGGTAGACGGAGATGTCGGCCAGCAGCACGGGCAGGTCGATCATCATGGCCTCGAGAGCGGGCAACGAGAAGCCATCGCAGTGCGACGGCACGATGAGAGCGGTCACGCGCGAGTAGAGGGCGTCGAGGTCCTCGACACTGACCCAGGACAGAAGTTCGACGGAGTCCTCCACGCCGAGCTCTCGCACGAGCGGCAGAAGCGGGTCGTCCCCGTGGCTGCCGGTGATGATCACCCGGGGGCGGCGGGACGGTTCGATCGTCGCAACAGCGCGCACCAGCCCGTCGAAGTTCTTGTGCGGGCGGCGGTTGCCCACCGCGAGGAAGGTCGCGCGATCGCGTTGCACCGGTCCGCGTTCACGCGGCTGCACCGTGCCCGCCAGGGGGACCAGATCCGTGCGGTCGGGCGGGAAGTGGAGGTACTTGCGGATGTCGGCGGCGGACGCCTCGCTGATGGTGAGGATGCGCGTCGCGTTTGCTGCCGCGCGCTTCTCCATCCACTTGACCGGCTCGGTGTACAGCCCGGTCAGCATGTACTCGGGGTGCGCGAAGTACAGCAGGTCGTGCATCGAGATCACAACGGGGACGTTCGAGCGCATGGGGCCCAGCATCGCCGGGCAGTGGATGAGGTCTGCGTTCAGCCGCCGCGCCGCCTTGGCGACGCCGAACAGCTCTCCGTATGCCCACGAGAACCGGTTCTCGCCGCTGTATCCCGAAGGAATCACCTCGCCGGGGAACCACGAGTGGTCGTGGGTGAGGAACTCCTTGCTCGCGTAGCCCACGAACTCGAACGGCGAGTCCATCTGCCCGATCTGACGGTAGAGCTCGCGAGTGTAGGTCTCTGTCCCGCCCTTCGTGCCGGTGTACGAGAGAAGGTCGACAAGAACTCTGGGCATAGTGATCGATTTTATCAGCGCGGGCTCGGCATCACGCCTGGCGCCAGCGCGGCTGCGTCTCTCCGGGGAGCTGAGTGCACCGCATGAGCACACCGGTCACGGTATAGCCGTACCATCCGAGCCTCGCCTGTCCGCAGAAGGCGCCGCTGGTGACATGGTCGGACACGAGGGGCGACGGCGGGGGTGCGCACGTGTTGCCCACGAGCGGCGTCGTGCCGCCGTTCTCCATCCGGTAGAGGAACGCAGCCATCTCGGAGCGCGTCACGTTCTGATACGGGCGGTACTCGTAGCAGCCGTAGCCCACGTTCCAGCCCGTCGAGATGCCCTCGGAGGCGAGCCAGAGGATCTCCGTCGCGAACACCGTGCTGCCGGTGACGTCACGGAACGGGCTCACTCCGGCGTCGAAGGCCGGGCTCAGCTGGAATCGGTGCAGGAATCTCGCCATCACGTCGCGCGACGTCGAGAGGAAGGGACGGAACTCTGCTCCTGCGGGGGTCGACCACCCGGCTGAGATGCCCTGCTCCGCGAGCCAGGCAATCTCGCGGTAGAACACGAAATCCGTCGACACATCGATGAACGGCGAGGTGGTCGGAACGTCGAAGTTCGGCGAGCCCGACAGCCGGTAGAGGAACGCTGCCATCTCCCCGCGGAGGATCTGCGCCTGCGGCCGGAACTCGTACATCCCGGGCGAGACCTCCCAGCCGCGCGTGACGCCGGCGGAGGCGAGCCAGGCGATCTCGTTCTCGAAGACGTGGCCGTTCGTATCGGTGAAGATCGGCGCGGGGTTGTCCACGGCGGGCGCAATGACGGACGTGCCGCGAACGTCGGCGGACGCCGCGAGGGCGGCCGTCGGCAGGAGCATCCCCAGCACGACGGCGGCGATGGCGAGGACGAGTGAGCGGGGGAAGGTGCGCATGCTGACCGACTTCCATGTGCGGTGAGGGGACGCCACCAGCCTAGCGACGGTGCTCGCGCTCTCCGTTCTTCTAGACTCGTCAGGTGACCACCGCTGTCGTCGGCGCTCCGGGGTCGGCCCGGCGCTACTTCCACTCGCTGTGGCTGCTGTCCGCCCGCGACCTCAAGATCAGGTACGCGACGAGTGCGCTCGGATATCTGTGGTCGATCCTCGATCCTCTCGTCATGAGCGTGATCTACTGGTTCGTCTTCACCCAGGTGTTCCAGCGCGGCAGCGTCGGGGAGGCCCCGTACATCGTCTTCCTCATCGCGGGCCTGCTGCCGTGGGTCTGGTTCAACGCGTCGGTCACCGACATGACGAAGGCGTTCCGGAAGGATGCCAAGCTCGTCCGCTCCACGGCGATCCCGCGTTCCATCTGGGTGGGACGCATCGTCCTCAGCAAGGGCATCGAGTTCCTCTTCTCGATTCCGGTCCTCATCCTCTTCGCGCTGTTCGCGCAGCCCCGGGTGCAGTGGAACCCGCTCATCCTGCTCTTCCCGCTCGGCATCGTGCTGCAGGCGGTGCTGCTCGTCGGACTCGGCCTGCTGGTGGCGCCGCTGTGCGCACTGTGGGGCGACCTGGAGCGGACGACCCGGCTCATCCTCCGCGCACTCTTCTACGCGTCGCCCATCATCTACGGACTTTCCGACCTCCCCTCGCCCTTCCACGAGATCGCCCTCTTCAACCCCCTCTCGGGAATCTTCACGCTCTACCGCTCCGGTATGTTCCCCGAGGAATGGAACCCGCTCGCGGTGTCCGTCGCCGCGGCGATGTCGCTGGCCTTCCTCGTGCTCGGCGCTCTCGTCTTCCGGCGCCTCGAGCCGTCGGTGCTGAAGGAGCTGTGATGGACGAGCAGCTCGCCATCCGCGTCGACGACCTCGGCGTGCGCTTCCGCCGGGGCCGTCGTGGTCGCCGCACCCTGAAGGATCTGTTCGGAGGGTCGGCACGGCGCATGCGCCCGGGAGAGTTCTGGGCCCTCCGTCACGTGACGTTCGACGTCGCCCAGGGCGAGGCGATCGGCGTCGTCGGCCGCAACGGGCAGGGCAAGTCCACGCTTCTCAAACTCGTCGCGGGCGTCCTGCTGCCCGACGAGGGCTCGGTCACGGTGCACGGAGGAGTGGCACCGCTCATCGAGATCACCGGCGGCTTCGTCGGCGACCTGACCGTGCGGGAGAACGTGCGTCTGACCGCGGGCCTCCACGGCATGTCGAAGGCGGCGATCGCTCGCCGTTTCGACGACATCATCGCGTTCGCCGAGCTCGAAGATTTCGTCGAAACGCCCTACAAGCACCTCTCGAGCGGTATGAAGGTGCGTCTCGCCTTTTCCGTCGTCTCGCAGCTCGACGAGCCGATCCTCCTCGTCGACGAGGTGCTCGCGGTCGGCGACAAGGCGTTCCGCGAGAAGTGCTATCTCCGCATCGACGAACTCCTCGCCGAAGGTCGCACGCTGTTCTTCGTCAGCCACAACGAGAAGGACCTGCGCCGCTTCTGCACGCGAGGCCTCTATCTCGACAAGGGCGCGCTGAAGCTGGATGCCCCGATCTCCGACGTCCTCGACGCCTACAACGCCGACTATAACCGCTGAGTCGCCGCCCGCTCGGGCCTCAGCCCTCGGTGCCCACGAGCGCCGGCATCGGCTGCCAGTCGCGGTCGCGGGAGATCTTGCGCCCGTCGCGGAGGCCCCGGAAGAGGTGCGAGGTCCCCTTGACCTTCCGCTCGACGAACAGCAGCCGGATGATCTCCTTGCCGAACGTGAGCGCCGTGCCGAGGCCGAACGCCACCGGGTTGTAGACCCCGAGAGCCCGGTAGTACTGCTGGATGTGCGCGCGGTTGCGCATGATGTAGTACCGGTACGCGTCGCTCGACGCGTTCATGTGGCGGATGCCCATGTCCCACTGCTTGATCTCGCGGGTGCGGCGCAGCACGAACTCGTCGACGATGACCGAGGTCGTCACGCGTGACGCGAGCCAGCCGTACGTCTGGTCGTCCCAGTAGATGAAGAAGCGCGGGTCGGGCAGACCGATCTGCGTGACGATGTCCCGGTGGATGAACATGCCCTCGAAGCAGCCGGAGTTCATCTCCTTGTAGCCCGAGGAGTCGAAGCCGGACGGGGCGAAGGGGATGGGGATGCCCATGCGCTCGGCGACGCGGTACTGCCAGTAGAACTCGCTGCCGTCGTAGTCGTAGCGGCGGCCCTGGATGCTCTTGAAGCGACCCGACCACGCGCCCATCTTCGCGAGCCCGTCGGGCAGCACCTCGACGTCGTCGTCCATCAGCCAGATCCACGTCGAGCCCAGCTCGTACGCGACCCGCATCCCCTCGCTGAAGCCGCCCGACCCGCCGGTGTTCGTGTCGAGACGCCGGTAGACGATCTCGGTGCCGATCGAATCGCGGAACGACTCCACGACGTCGGTCGTGTCGTCGGTCGACGCGTTGTCGATGATCACCACGTGCCCGGGCTTCGGGTCCATCGCGGTGATGCTCGTCAGCAGGCGCGTCAGCAGCCCGGAACGGTTGAAGGTGACGATCGCGATCGTCGCGCTCGACGGCGCAAACTGCTCGTTCTGAGCCGCGTCGGGGCGCGAAGAAGTGAGTGTCATGACCGGACCATCCTATCCCGGCGCCCTGTGAGAGCCTGAGTCCAAGATCTGCGCGAACGCGCAGAAATGGATGCCGACACCCGCCGCAGCTGGCTCCAGCATTCTGAATCTGCGCGATCGTGCCGACCGCAACCGCTTGGTCGCGCGCACTCTCGCCTACCGCCGCCAGGTGGCGGCGTGAGCGGTCAGGGGCTAAACGGCGGCTGGAGGCCCTCGAACATCGGGAAGTGTCTGGTGTTCAGTGTCGCCACCGTCGCTCCGACCGTGTCTGCCGTCCCTGCGATCAGATAGTCGCCCAGGGAGATGCCTTGGTGGCTGCGTCGGAACTCCCGCTGCAGATCGCCAGCGCGTGCCGCGATGACCTCGCTCACCGGTATCGCGGGCAGCGCTGACAGCAGCGCGCGCACGGCTGTGCGCTCAGCCGAGCGCATGCCGCCCATGATCTCCGCGACGGTCACGACGCTGATCGCGAGATCCTCATCGGCAGCAACGCGCCGGAGCCACGTGTGAGCGCTTGGGGAGCCTCGGAGATGGGCGATGAGCACGTCGGTGTCGACGATGATCACACGGTGTCCTGTCGCAGTCGCTCGAGCCACTGCTCGCGCTCGCTCCCTGCGCGTGCGGGCGCAGACAGCTCCGGGGCCGCACCCGCCGACGCGTCGATGGCCGCGAGGAGAAGGTTTCGCCGATCCGCGCCCGTGTCGAGCGCACGGTCGATGAGCCGACGGATGATCTCCGCCCTCGACGTCCCCTCTGCGTCGGCGAGCCTGTCGAGAGCGCGGGTCTGGCGCTCCTCCAGGTAGATGTTCGTGCGCCGCATACACCAGATCATACGCCGCCATCCGCGTCGCTGGTGGCGTGAGGGGCTACCGCGGCAGCGAGAACGACCCCGTGGGGGCGTCGCCGGTCAGCCGGTCGCGCCACGACCGGGACTGCCCGGCCCGCACCGCGCACAGGCACAGCAGCATCCACCCCACCCCGAACAACGCGACCGACTCGAACACGCTCGTCACCGCGAGCGCCACGAGCATCAGCGGCGTCCACGCATAGACGATCGAGCGCCGCTGGCTCGCGGTGATCCACGACCGCACGAGCGCCACGCCCCCGAGCGCGCACAGCAGCAGCAGCCCCGCCCACCCCAATTGCAGCAGCACGTCGACGTAGGCGTTCAGCGCCGTCGTGTGATGCTCACCCAGCAACTGATTGATCGTGAAGAACGGCTGCTCGCCCGGCTCCCACGGCCCGAACCAGCCCCAGCCCTGCACCGGCCGCTTCGACGTGTAGAACCCCGCCAGCGACCACAGTCGCGTCCGCATCGACAGGTCGTCGGTCGCGCCGAGCGCGTCGAGGATCCGCGCGCGCTGCACGTACCCCGCGACGGATGCCGCGGCCACCACCGCCGCGAGCGACCACTGCATCGCGCGGCGTCGCTCCGCCGGCACGGCGCGCACCAGCATGAGCACCGCCGTCGCCGTGCCCACCGCCACCGCGAGCACGAGGACGGTCGGCGACGCCGACAGCAGACCGAGCGCGGCCGCCAGCGTCAGCGACGCGGCCGCCGTCCCCGGCCGCACCGACTGCGTGCGCATCTCCACCGCGAAGGTGATCATCGCGACCACCGTGATGATCCCCAGCATGTTGCGGGTGCCGAAGATCCCCTGGATGGGGCCGAGCGCCGCGATGTTCCCCTGGATCCCGAGGAACTTCAGCGGCATGTCCAGCAGGATGCCGGAGAACACCTCGAGCCCGAGTGAGAGCCCCAGCGCGGCGCGGAGCACATCGCCGAGCGCCCGCACCGTCTGCAGCGTGTCGCGGATATGCCCGATCGTCACCGCCAGCAGCGCCACCGCCGCCATCGCGGACCACCGCCCGAGGCTCGCGAACGGGTCGGAGCTCCAGAACACGCTCGCGAACGCCCACGCCACCAGCAGCAGCAGCGTCGTCGGCACGAGGCGCAGCAGCGAGATCTCCTCACGCCGCGCCCAGAGGATGCCGAGGGCGAACACGCACAGTCCCGCCACGACCGCGCGCAGCGTCACGATCCCCGCCACCCGTTCGATCAGGTGCGACCCCACGAGCGCCGCGAACGTCGTCAGCGTGAACGTCCGCGCGAAATCGGCCGACCCCAAGAGCCGCCGCACTGCACCGCTCGCGTCGCGGCCGCGATCGGCGTCGCGGGGGCCGGTGCCGGCGGCATCCGCCGTCATCGCGCCATCCGTGCGATCTCGCCCTGCTCGCCGACCAGGCGCTGCTCGGACGGTCCGCGACCGAGGAGCGGCGCCTGCTTGATCTTGAACGCCAGCATGATGACGAAGAACCAGCCCCACCCGAGCAGCGGCGCCGACTCGGCGAGCCCCTGCACGAGCAGAATCGCCGCGACGAGCGTCGGCAGCAGCGTCACCGCCGAGTACGGCCGGTCGGCCACGAGGTCCCACCGGGGCCGGTCCACGGCGAAGAACCACGACCGCCAGACGTACGCCAGGAACGTCAGCGCGACGAGGACCAGGCCGATGATCCCCAACTGGAAGTACACGTCCAGCCACATGTTGTGCGCCTGCATGACGGTCTCGCCGTGGTCGGTGATCCAGCCGTCGAAGAACGGATCGCTCGGCACCCACGGCGTGGAGAAGCCCCAGCCGATCACCGGGCGCTCGGCCGCCTTCTGCGCGACGACCTCCCAGATCCCCTCCCGCCCGGTGAGGTCGGACGACCGCCCCAGCGCCGAGAAGATGCGCTCGCGCAGCAGCCACAGGGCCGTGAGCCCGCCGATGCCGACGACGGCATATGCCACGTAATACCGGGTGCGCTCGCCGGCGCGGCGCGTGGTCCGCATGAGCAGCGCCGTCGTGAGCACCACGACGACCGCCACCGCGGCGAGCCACGCCGTCGCCGATCCCGCCCGCACGAACAGGAACGCCGCCAGCGCGAACCAGGCCACGAGGAGGCTCCGCCGCGGCGCCCGCGACGCGAAGCGGATGGCGAACACGACCATCCCCAGCAGCGCGGCGTAGGCGAGCGGGTTCGCGTTGCCGAACACGCCCTGCAGTCGTCCGCCGTCGAA
This sequence comes from Microbacterium sp. CH-015, assembly GCF_049707015.1. Classification (NCBI taxonomy): domain Bacteria; kingdom Bacillati; phylum Actinomycetota; class Actinomycetes; order Micrococcales; family Microbacteriaceae; genus Microbacterium; species Microbacterium sp. CH-015. Next base: position 319,545 of record NZ_JBNAFJ010000001.1, read on the forward strand.
CAGGTTGTCGCGCACCCAGTACACGATCGGGTCGTGCTTCGTGCCGGGGTCCGGCCGCACGAACTCCGGCAGCATCGGGCCGTGCCAGAAGAGCGAGACCCACAGCTCGAGCAGGAGCGACAGCGCGAGGATCCACTTCAGCGCCGACGCGATCGCCCGCACGAGTTCGCGCCAGGTCAGCACCGACCCGACGAACATCGCCTGCACGGTCGTCGTGAGAAGCAGCAGCAGCGTCAGCGTCGTCGCCGACGGATACGCCGTCCAGATGAGCGACGTCACCGCCCACACGACGTACAGCACCGCGAACCACGGCAGGCGCCGCCACTGCACCTCGGGGCGCAGCACCAGCCACAGGACGATCGAGACGATCCCCGAGCCGAACGCGACGACGCCCGCGCCGACGGTGCCGAACGCCATCAACCAGGAGGTGCCCGCGATCGCTGCGGCGATGACGAAGATGCACCAGCCGCGGAGCAGGATGTGGCCCGTCTTCTCCCGGATCGGCGCGGTCGGCGGCGCCGCGACGGGATGCTTCGTGTGGACGGCCATGGTGTGATCAGGGTATCGCGCGCACCCGTGCCCGACCGGGCGCCGCCGGGACCGTTCTCGGAGCGGTTCTAGGCTGGGCGCATGCTGATCCCGATCTCCAACACCCCGCGCGACTACTCCTGGGGATCGGTCGATCTCATCCCCGCGCTGGAGGGGCGCGAGCCCACCGGGCGCCCCGAGGCCGAGGTCTGGTACGGCGACCATCCCGGCTGCCCGTCCGTCGTCGCCGACGGGTCAGGACAGACCCTCGATGCGGCCCTCGCCGCCGCGGGCGAGCCGCCGCTGCCGTTCCTGCTGAAGGTGCTGGCGGCGGCATCCTCGCTGTCGATCCAGGCGCACCCGACGATCGCGCAGGCCCGCGAGGGCTTCACGCGCGAAGAGGATGCCGGGGTGCCCCGCGACGCCGCGGATCGCCTCTACCGCGACGCCAACCACAAGCCGGAGATCATCGTCGCGCTCAGCGACGAGTTCCGCGCGCTCGTCGGGCTGCGCCCCCTCGAGGACACCCGGCGCCTCGTGGCGGCGCTGGGGGAGGGGCCCGCCAGCGCCGCGCTGACGCAACGGCTCGGGGCGCCTGTCGGTGCGGAGGGCGCCGCCGGTGCGGCCACGGGGACGGATGCCGCGGCCCCGGCATCCGTCGTCCGCGATCTGCTGGCGTGGGCGCTCACCGACGCCGATGCCGACCTCGTCGCCGACCTCGTCCGGGCGCTCGAGCGCGCCGACAGCGATGAGTTCGCCGAGGAGATCGCGACGCTGCGCGCCGCGGCCGCCGACTTCCCCGGCGACCCGGGCCTCATCGTCGCGCTGCTGATGAACCTCGTGATCCTCCGGCCCGGTCAGGCGCTGTTCGCCCCCGCCGGCGTGCTGCACGCCTACCAGTCCGGCCTCGGCGTCGAGCTCATGGCGGCCAGCGACAACGTCCTCCGCGGCGGACTGACCCCCAAGCACGTCGACGTGCCTGAGCTCATGCGCGTGGTCGACGTCGCAACCGGGCCCACCCCGCTTGTCGTGCCGCAGGAGATCGCGCCGGGCGTCCGCGAGTACGCCCCGCCGGTCAGCGATTTCGCGCTCACGGCCGTCACCGTCACCGCCGACCAGCCGGTCACGGTGGCGCTGCGGGGCCCCGCGATCGTCTTGGCGACGGCGGGCGACGTTGAGGTGCGCACCGCGGATGCCACGGCGTCGCTCGTTCCCGGCGCAGCCGTGTACGTCGGACGCGAAGAGCGCGTGGACATCTCCGGCGCCGGCGCGGTGTTCGTCGCGCAGCCCGGCCGCGAGTGAGGCGCGGCGCGCGCGTCTCGTGCGCGCGTCTCACGCCGGGTCCGCGCGGGCGACACGCCGGACGGGACGCGGGTGAAGGTTCAATCCGGCCTTGAGGGTTTACGATCTGCGACTTGACCGCGGCGAATGACAAGGGTGTAATTATCCCAACACGCGCACCAGCGCCAGCCGAAAACGTGGGGAGAACGATATGACGGGTTACCGCTCCGGCGTCCCCGACAACTGGTTCGTCGACCCGGTCAATCTCGGCGTCCCGGGAGTCCGTCGCCCCTCCGCTGTCGATGAGGACAGCGCCCTGGCGTGGCAGGCCGATGCGCTGTGCGCACAGACCGACCCCGAGGCGTTCTTCCCCGAGAAGGGCGGATCGACCCGCGACGCGAAGCGCATCTGCACATCGTGCGACGTCCGTGGCGAATGCCTGGAGTACGCCCTGCAGAACGACGAGCGCTTCGGCATCTGGGGTGGCCTCAGCGAGCGCGAGCGCCGCAAGCTCAAGCGCCGCGCCTGACCCCGCGGGGCGTGGGGGCGTTTCGTCTCGGTCGCTGGAGCTCCCTCGCTCAACGATCGTTGGGGTTCGGCGCGTTCCGCACGTCCCGGTCGTTGAGCGAGCGAGGAACGAGCGAGACGAAACGGGGTTCCCCAGCCCCGCCGAGTGGGCTCGATCTGAAGACTCGCGGCCGATCTGCGCCGTGCCGGCGAGGCCCCGCCTAGGCTGACGACGTCATGCCCGCCCGAGTACACGCGCTGCTGGTCGTGCGCCCCGAGGGGCGCGTGGCCGCAGATATCCACCTCCGACGCACGCTCAACGCGCTCGCCGCGCAGACCCGCCCGGCCGATGTGCTCACGATCGTGCTGTGCGGCGTGCACGCGACCGACCGCACCCTCGCCCAGATCGCGGGGGAGTCGGGCGCCGAGGGGGTCATCACCGCCGACCGCGGCACCTCCTTCGCCGAGGCGCTGAGTCTCGCCAGTCGCCGCATCGACGGCGACGCGGTGTGGTTGCTCTCGCAGGAGACGACCCCCGCTCCCGATGCCCTGCTTCGCCTGGTCGGCGCGCTGGAGACCTCCCCGTCGGTCGCCCTGGCCGCCCCCAAGCTCGTCCGCGCCGACGACAACGACCGCATCGTCTCGCTCGGTGTGTCCCTGTCGCGCGGCGGCCGCACCGTCGGTCTCGCCGACGGCGAGCACGACCAGGGCCAGCACGACGCGGGCGATGACGTCCTCGGCGTCGATGTCCGCGGCATCCTGATCCGCGCCGACGCGTGGACGGCGCTGCACGGTCTCGACACCGCCCTCGCCGGCGCCGACGAAGGGCTCGACCTCGGCATCCGCGCGCGGCTGCGCGGCGGCCGTGTCGTGCTCGCGCCGCAGGCGCTCGTCGCGATCGCCGGCGCGCACGCCTCGGCATCCGACCCCGCCCACCCCGGCATGCGCGAGACGTACGCCCAGCGCACTGCGCAACTGCACCGCCGCCTCGTGTACGCGCCGGCGTGGGCGGTCGTGCTGCACTGGCTGTCGTACCTGCCGCTCGCCCTCGTCCGTACGATCGGGATGCTGCTGGCCAAGCAGCCCGGCGACATCCTGCCCGAGTGGGGCGCCACCCTCACCGTCATGGCGCGCCCGGCCGCCGTCGCCCGCGCGCGTCGCGGCATCCGCACCGGACGCGCCGTGTCGTGGGCGCAGCTCGCCCCGCTGCGGGTGACCTCCGCGCAGTTGCGACAGCGCCTCGACGACGATGTGGTCGAGGGTCCCGGTCGCGGTGAGCTGCGTTTCTTCTCCGGCGGCGGAGCTTGGATCGTGCTCGGCGCCCTGCTGGTGTCGGTCGTGGCGTTCCTGTCGCTGCTGGCCTGGCCGGTCCTCGCCGGCGGTGCGCTCGCGCCGCTGCGGGCGACCCTCGCGCAGTTGTGGGCCGATGCCGCCTACGGCGCCCGCCCGCTCGGCTGGGCGACCATCGGCCCCGCCGATCCCTTCAGCGCCGTCGTCGCCGTGCTCGGCTCGCTGTGGCCGGCGGCGCCTTCGCGGGTCACCGTCGCGCTGTGGGTGCTCGCCCTGCCGCTGTCGGCCCTCGGCGGCTGGTTCGCCGCGACGCGCTTCACCGGCCGCGGCGTCGTCCGCGCCGCCGTCGCGATCGGGTGGGCGCTCGCGCCGAGCCTGCTGGACGCGCTCGTCACGGGGCGCCCCACGGTCGTCATCGCGCACCTGCTGCTGCCGTGGCTGCTGTGGACCGCCGCCGTCGCGCACCGCTCCTGGAGCTCGGCCGCGGTGGGATCCGTCGCCGCCGTCGGCGTCGTCGCCGCGGCCCCCTCGCTGGCGCCGGCGCTCATCGTGCTGTGGATCATCGCGATCGTCCTCACCGCGGGCCTCGGCCACGGCCGCGGACTCGCGCGCGTGATCTGGCTCATCGTCCCGGCGGCGGTCGTCTTCGCCCCGATGATCTGGCACCGACTCAGCACCGGCGACCCGTGGGCGCTGCTCGCCGACCCCGGCGTGCCGCTCGCGGGCGACGGCTCCACGGACCTCGTGCGCCGGCTGCTGCTCGGCCTCGGCTTCCCCTCCGGCGACGCGAGCCGCTGGGGTGAGCTGATCGGCCCCGTCGCCGCCTGGATGCCGCTCCTCGTCGTCCCGGTCCTGGTCCTCGCAGTCGCGGCACCCGTCGTCGCGCGCATCGTCCCCGCCGCGGTCACCCTGTTCGCCGCGCTCCTCGGACTCGGCACCGCGTCCATCGCCATCGGCATCACGGTGACGACGGATGCCGCCGCGTCGATCGTCCTGTCGCCGGCCCCCGCGCTCAGCCTTTTCTGGCTCGGAGCCCTCGCCGCCGCCGCGCTCACGCTCGACGCGATCCCCGACGCCGCGCGGGTGCGCGCTCCCCTCGCGGCCCTCGTCATGGCGACGCTCGTCGTGAGCGCCGTCCCCGCGCTGACCGCCCTGCCGCGCGGCACGTCCGCCCTCACCGAGGGGGCGACGAGCACGCTGCCGGCCTACGTCGAGGCCGAGGGACGCGCGGGGCTGCGCAACGCGACGTTCGTCATGACCCCGGCATCCGACGGCGCCGTCATCGTCGACGTCGTGTGGGGGGAGACCTCCGCGCTCGGCGGGCAGTCGACACTGCGCTCGGCACGGCTCGCGGCGAACGCGGGAGATGAGGATGCCGCGAGCCTCGCCGCGGCGCTCATCGCCGACCCCTCGGGCAGCGCCGTGACCGATCTCGCCGACCACGGCGTCGCGTTCGTGTTGCTCGGGACCGAGCCGGCCGGCGACAGCGACGCCGCCCGCGCCGTCCGCATCCAGGCGGAGACCGCGCTCAACCAGCGCGACGACCTCGAGATCGTGGGCGACACCGGCAAGGGCAAGCTGTGGCGCATCACGGCGCCGATCACCGACCGGGCGGATGCCGCGACGCCCGCGACCTCGCCGATCGCGCTTCTGCAGCTCGGTGCCGTCGCGATCGCGCTGCTGCTGGCGATCCCCACCCGGCGCTCGCTCGCCGACAGCCGCCGCCGCTCCCGCATCGTCGGCGCCCGGAAGGGAGACGCGGCATGACCGATCCACGCTCCGACGCCCGCCGCGAGGTGGGGGAGCCCGGCGGGGACGCCGTGCCCGGGGACGCCGTGGCGGGCGTCTCGCCCGACGCCGCCGTGGCGGCCGCCGGTGCCTCGGCTGACGGGGCGCCGGCTGTGGCGGGCAGCGTCTCGGCCGACGACGCCGCGGCCGCGCAGGCTGGAACGGCTCCCGCCGCGTCCGCCGAGGCGCCGGTGCACCCGGCGGCCGCCCCCCGGCATCCGTCCGGCAGATTCGGGCCGGTGCGGCTCGGCATCGGCCTGGTGGTCGCCGTCGTGGCCGCCTCGCTCGGGGTGAGCGTCGCGGTGCTGCCGGTGTCGGGCCTCCTGCCCGCCGCGGCCGGCGACCGTGCCGCGGTCGAGCTGGCCGCGCTGCCGCCGGCGGGACCCTCGATCGCAACCTGCGCCGGACCGGTGCTCGCGGCCGGGCGCGACAGCGCGAACGCGTCGGTGCTCGCCGACGCCGCACCCCAGTCCCTCACCGACGGCGCTGCCGGCGGGGTCGCTCCCGAGTCCACCACGCTCCAGGCACCCGACATCGCCGACGGCGCCGGCCCCGCCGTCCTCACCGTGCCTCCGACCGATGGGGCCGTGACGGATCTGGCTGCTGCAGGCTCGGCGACGGTCGCGGCATCCGACCTCAGCGGCTTCGCCGCCTCGGCCTGCACGCGCGCCGCGATGGAGTCGTGGATCGTCGCGGGATCGGCCACGACCGGCGCCGCCGACCTCGTCGTGCTGGCGAATCCCGGCGACGTCGCGGCGCGGGTGACGATCACGGTCTACGGTGCGACCGGCCCCGCGGTTCCCGCCGCCGGCGCCGGGATCGTCGTCGCGGCCAGCACCCAGCGCGTCGTCCCGCTGGCGGCCCTCGCCCTCGGCGAGGAGAACCCCATTCTGCAGATCACCGCCGCGGAGGCTCCGGTGCGCGCGTCGCTGCAGGCGAGCCTCACCCGTATCCTCGTGCCGGGCGGGCTCGACCAGGTCGGCGCCAGCGCCGTGCCGACGGAGCAGATCGTCATTCCCGGCGTGCCCGTCGTCACCGCTCCCGGCACCGCCGGCGAGAGCGACGTCGTGACATCGCTGCGCCTGCTCGCCCCGGCCGCCGACGCCAACGCGTCGGTCGTGATCCTGCGGAACGGCGGGGCCGGCGGCGCTACCTCACAGCCGCAGGACGTCGCCCTCACCGCCGGGATTCCGCTGCAGCTCGACCTGTCGGGGCTCGAGGTCGGCACCTACACGGTGGTCGTGACGGCGAGCGCGCCCGTCACCGGCGCGGTGCGCGCGGCATCCGGATTCGGGGCCGGCAGCGACTTCGGCTGGTTCGCGGCGGCGGACGAAGTGACGGCGCCGGCGCTGGTCGCCGTCGCCGACGGCCCCGCCCCGCAGTTGACGCTCGCGTCCACCTCCGACACGGCGCAGACCGTGGGGCTCACGGGCATCGACGGTGAGCGGACCGACGTGACCGTGCCCGCCGGAGGGAGTGTCACCGTCCCGGTGACCGCCGGTGCGGTGTACCGCATCGAGCCCGGCGACGACGGCATCCGGGCGGCCGTCACCTACGCCACCGGCGGCGCCGTGGCGGGCTATCCCGTGCCCGCGGGGGATGCCGCGGCATCCGCCATCACCGTCTACCCCCGCTGAGCCGTCTCCCGCTGGGCGCCGCGTCAGTAGTGGAAGCGGTCGGGGCCGAGGTCCCACGGGTCGCGGTCGAGGTACTCCGCGGCGGCGCGGAAGACGCATGCCTCGATCGCCATGCGCCGATGCAGGTCGTCCTCGCGGTGCAGCTGCCCGAGCCGCTCGATCGGCAGCCGGTACAGCACGATGCGCTGCTCCGTGGGCAGTGCGCTCCAGCGGGGGATCCCGTCGTCATCGGATGCCGGTGGCATCGCCGCCACCTCGAAGCGCACCTCGCGCAGTTCCGGCCAGGCGCTGCGCAGAAACTCGGCCGCCGTCCCGACGGCGAAGTCGAACCGCTCCTCGCGGGTCTCCAGCGGCAGCAGGGGCGGCCGGACGACGGGGCTGCGGTCCTCGCGGCCGTGCCGGCCGTGGCGGGACGCGCGCCGCGGGGGAGCCGTGACGCGCTTCCTCACCATGCGATCAGTCTAGGCGGGGCCGTCCGGGCCGGCGGGTGTCGGGTCGGGCCGTCGGGTCGGCTGTGGCGGTCGTGGCGGTCGGGGCGGGCGGGGCGGTCGCGCCGGCTGGGGCGGTCGGGGCGGCTGGGGCGGTCGCGCCGGGTCTGCCGGTCGCGAAAGCAGGCTGAAACGGCACTTTCGCTCCGCCGGGGTGCCCCTTCGGCCGATCGAGCCTGCTTTTGAGTCGGCGGCGGCGCGGCACCCGGCCGCGGCCGGGGCGGACGGACCATGGCTCGACCCGTGGGGTTCGGGCGGGCTGCCGGTCGGGTCTGCCGGTCGCGAAAGCAGGCTGAAACGGCACTTTCGCGCCGCCGGGGCGCCCCTTCGGCCGATCGAGCCTGCTTTTGAGACGGTGGCGGCGCGGCACCCGGCCGCGGACGGGGTCGGCGGCTACCGTGAAGGCGATGCGTACTCGACTGTGCTCGAAGGTGGGCTGCGCCCGCGAGGCCGTGACGACCCTGACCTACGACTACGGCGACCAGATGGCCGCGCTCGGCCCGCTCGGCGGCGCGACCGATCCGCACGCGCACGACCTGTGCGCGATCCACACCGACCGGCTCTCGGTGCCCAAGGGCTGGGTCGTCGTCCGCCACGAGACCCTGCGCGTCTAGTCCCTCTCCCGCCCTTCCGGCGAGATCGCCGCCCCGCGCGCGAGCTTGCCGGCAACCTCGGCGACGGACCGGCGACCTCGGCGTGAGACCGGCGACCTCGGCGTGGAACCGGCGACCTCGGCGACGAACCGGCGACCTCGGCGTGGAACCAGCGACCTCGGCGAGGAACCCCTGGCGACCCCGGCGTGGAAGAGGCGACCTCGGCGACGAACCGGCGACCTCGGCGTGGAACCGGCGACCTCGGCGGGGGTGGGAGAATGGGCGGATGCCGACTGCCACCGCCTCCACGCACGACTTCGTCGTCGCCGACCTGAGCCTCGCCGACGCGGGCCGCCACCAGCTGCGCCTGGCCGAGAACGAGATGCCGGGCCTCATGGCGCTGCGCGAGGAGTACGGCTCCAGCCAGCCCCTCGCCGGTGCCCGCATCGCCGGTTCGCTGCACATGACGGTCCAGACCGCGGTCCTCATCGAGACGCTCGTCGCGCTCGGCGCGCAGGTGCGCTGGGCCAGCTGCAACATCTTCTCCACGCAGGACGAGGCCGCCGCCGCCGTCGCCGTCGGTCCCACGGGGACGGTGGACGAGCCCGCCGGCATCCCCGTGTTCGCCTTCAAGGGCGAGACCCTCGAGGAGTACTGGCAGCTCGCCGACCGCATCTTCGACTGGTCGGCGGAGGGCTTCGACGGCCCGAACCTCATCCTCGACGACGGCGGCGACGCCACCCTGCTCGTGCACAAGGGCGTCGAGTTCGAGAAGGCCGGCGCCGTGCCCGCGGCATCCGACACCGACTCCCTCGAGTACCGCATCGTGCTCGACACCCTGCGGGCGAGCCTCGCGCGCGACCCGCAGCGCTTCACCCGCATGGCGGAGCAGATCGTGGGCGTCACCGAGGAGACGACGACCGGCGTGCACCGCCTGTACGAGCTTGCCGCGGCCGGAAAGCTGCTGTTCCCGGGTATCAACGTCAACGACTCCGTCACCAAGAGCAAGTTCGACAACAAGTACGGCATCCGCCACTCGCTGCCCGACGGCCTGAACCGCGGCACCGACGTCCTCATCGGCGGCAAGGTCGCCTTCGTCGTCGGCTACGGCGACGTCGGCAAGGGCGCCGCCGAGGCCCTGCGCGGCCAAGGCGCCCGCGTCATCATCGGCGAGGTCGACCCGATCTGCGCGCTGCAGGCGGCGATGGACGGCTTCCAGGTCGCCAAGCTCGAGTCGGTCATCGACCAGGTCGACATCCTCATCACCGGCACCGGCAACACCCGCGTCGTGACGACCGAGCACCTGCAGGGGCTCAAGCACCTCGCGATCGTCGGCAACGTCGGCCACTTCGACGACGAGATCGATATGGCGGGCCTCGAGGCGATCCCGGGCGTGGAGAAGGTGGAGATCAAGCCGCAGGTGCACGAGTACCGCCTGCCCGGCGGCACCAGCATCCTCGTCATGAGCGAGGGACGCCTCATGAACCTCGGCAATGCCACGGGTCACCCCTCCTTCGTCATGAGCGCCTCCTTCACCAACCAGGTGCTCGCCCAGATCGAGCTGTGGACGAAGCCCGAGGAGTACCCCGTGGGCGTGTACGTGCTGCCGAAGATCCTCGACGAGAAGGTGGCGCGCCTCCACCTCGCGGCCCTCGGCGTGGAGCTCACGGAGCTCACCGCCGAGCAGGCGGCGTACATCGGCGTGCCCGTCGAGGGACCGTACAAGCTCGATCACTATCGTTACTGAACGGGCGGATGCCGGGTCGTTCACCCACCGTTCTACTTTTGTCTAGTTCAAAACAACGCTAGGCTGGGGGCATGACTCTCGCCGACGCCGCCGACGCGCTCCGCGCCGCGGGGCTCCGCGTCACGGAGTCACGCACCGCGGTGTACGACGCGCTCCGGGAGCGCCCGCATGCCAGCGCCGACGACGTGTTCGGGCACGTGCTGCCGCGGCTTCCGCGCGCGAGTCGGCAGTCGGTCTACAACGCGCTGAACGACTTCGCGGATGCCGGGATCGTGCGCCGCATCGAGCCGGCCGGGCGATCGATGCTGTTCGAGCTGCGCGTCAGCGACAACCACCACCACCTCGTCTGTACCCGCTGCGGCGCGGTCCGCGACGTCGACTGCGTCGTCGGCGAAGCGCCCTGCCTCACGCCGTCGCACGACCACGGCTTCGCCGTGCACGCCGCCGAAGTCACCTTCTGGGGCCTGTGCCCCGACTGTGCCGCCGAGCGCGCCGCCTGAACCTGAACCGCTGCCCACCCGACCCCACGGAAGGAACACCATGAGCACCCCCGACGAGACGGTCCAGCCGATCGGCGAGAACCCGACCGACACCGATCAGGCCGTCACCGACATCGACACCCCCGTCGACGACCGCGAGGACGGCGAGACGCGCCCCCGCCCCAACCCCGACGAGGCCGGCACCTGCCCCGTCATCCACGGCGACCGCCAGCCGCACCCGACGACGGGTTCGGCCAACAACCGATGGTGGCCGAACCAACTGAACCTCCGCATCCTCAAGAAGAACCCCGCCGTCGGAAACCCGCTGGGCGAGGGCTTCGACTACCGCGCCGCCTTCAACGCCCTCGACCTCGACGCCGTCAAGAAGGACATCGACGAGCTCCTCACGACGAGCCAGGACTGGTGGCCGGCGGACTTCGGCAACTACGGGCCGCTCATGATCCGCATGGCGTGGCACAGCGCCGGCACCTACCGCGTGACCGACGGCCGCGGCGGCGGTGGCACCGGCCAGCAGCGTTTCGCGCCGCTGAACTCCTGGCCCGACAACGTGAGCCTCGACAAGGCCCGCCGCCTGCTCTGGCCCGTGAAGAAGAAGTACGGCCAGGCGATCTCGTGGGGCGACCTCATGATCCTCGCCGGCAACGTGGCCCTGGAGAACATGGGCTTCGAGACGTTCGGCTTCGCCGGCGGCCGCCCCGACGTGTGGGAGCCGGACGACGACGTGTACTGGGGCCCCGAGACGACGTGGCTCGGCGACGAGCGCTACACGGGCGACCGTGACCTCGAGAAGCCCCTCGCTGCCGTCCAGATGGGCCTCATCTACGTCAACCCCGAGGGCCCGAACGGCAACCCCGACCCGATCGCGTCGGCGCGCGACATCCGCGAGACGTTCGGCCGCATGGGGATGGACGACGAGGAGACCGTCGCCCTCATCGCCGGCGGCCACACGTTCGGCAAGACCCACGGCGCCGCCCCTGACACCAACATCGAGGACAACCCCGAGGCTGCGGGGCTGGAGATGCAGGGCCTCGGCTGGAAGAACAACTTCGGCACCGGCAAGGGCGACGACACCATCACCTCGGGACTCGAGGTCACCTGGACCTACCACCCGACCCGCTGGGACAACGAGTTCTTCCACATCCTCTACGCCTACGAGTGGGAGCTCATGCGCAGCCCCGGCGGCGGCCACCAGTGGCGCCCCGTCAACGGCGGGGGCGCCGACATGGTGCCGCTCGCGCACTCCAACGGACGCCGCGAGCCCCGCATGCTCACGAGCGACCTGGCGCTGCGCATGGACCCCGACTACGACGCGGTCTCGCGCCGCTTCAAGGAAGACCCCGAGGCCTTCCGTGACGCGTTCGCCCGCGCCTGGTTCAAGCTCACCCACCGCGACATGGGTCCCATCGAGCGCTACCTCGGACCCGAGGTGCCCGAGGAGGAGCTCATCTGGCAGGACCGCGTACCGGCCGTCGACCACCCGCTGATCGACGCCGACGACGCCGCCGAGCTGAAGAAGCGCGTCCTCGACTCCGGCCTCACAGTGCCCGAGCTCGTGTCGACGACGTGGGCCGCGGCATCCACCTTCCGCGGCAGCGACAAGCGCGGCGGCGTCAACGGCGCCCGCATCCGCCTCGAGCCGCAGAAGGACTGGGAGGTCAACAACCCCGCCCAGCTGCACAAGGTGCTCGGCGTGCTCGGCGGCATCAAGGCCGACTTCGACGCGCAGGCCGCCGGCGGCACCAAGGTGTCCCTCGCCGACCTCATCGTGCTCGCGGGCAACGCGGCCGTCGAGAAGGCGGCGGCGGATGCCGGTGTCTCGGTCGACGTGCCGTTCCACCCCGGCCGCACCGACGCCAGCCAGGAGCAGACCGACGTGCGCTCGTTCGGGCACCTGGAGCCGGCGGCCGACGGCTTCCGCAACTACCAGGGGCCGGCGGCGACGGCGGCGGGCCTTCCCGCGGAGCACCTGCTCGTCGACAAGGCGAACCTGCTGACGCTCAGCGCCCCCGAGATGACGGTGCTCGTCGGCGGCCTGCGCGTGCTCGGCGCGAACTGGGACGGCTCGGACCACGGCGTCTTCACCGACCGCGTCGGCGTGCTCACGAACGACTTCTTCGTGAACCTGCTCGACCTCGGCACGACGTGGAAGCCGCTCGACCCCGGGTCGCACGCGTTCCTCGGCACGAAGGACGCCACCGGTGAGAAGGTCGGCGTCGGCACCCGCGTCGACCTGCTGTTCGGCTCGAACTCCGAGCTGCGGGCGCTCGCCGAGGTGTACGCGTCCGACGACGCGAACGAGAAGTTCGTCCGCGACTTCGCCGCCGCGTGGGGTCGGGTCACGGAGCTCGACCGGTTCGATCTGCACGCGTGAGACGGATGCCGGGGCGCGCGCCCCGGCATCCTCACCACAACGGCCCCGCCTCATCCGAGGCGGGGCCGCTGTCGTGCGGGCGCGCCGGTCAGCGCGCCGGCTTGGCGTCGAACAGGGCGCGGTGCGCCAAGCCCGCGAGCAGGCCGCCGACGATCGGGAACACGAGGAACACCCACAGCTGCGCGAGGGCGTCGGGGCCGCCGTAGATCGCGGCCGCGAGCGAGCGGGCCGGGTTCACCGACGTGTTGTCGACCGGGATCGAGATGAGGTGGATGAGCGTCAGCGTCAGACCGATGACGAGGCCCGCGATCGTGGCGTTGCCGCGGGTCGCGTGCGTGACCCCCAGGATGACGAGCACGAAGACGGCCGTCAGCACGATCTCAACCGTGATGGCCGAGCCGAGACCGAACCCGCCGGGGGAGTGCTCGCCGAACCCGTTGCTGGCGAAGCCGCCGTTCTGCGCGGTCGCGAGCCACCCGTCGGGGCCGAAGAGCCCGACCAGCACGATGACGGTCGTGGCGAGGGCGCCGCGACGTGCGGCCCGGTCCCAGACGGGTCCGATACTGTGTTCCTGCGCCCTGCCGTGACGACGGCATCCGGCCGACCCGAAGGACGAATCAGGCCACATGACTTCCCGCATCCTCGTTGTCGACGACGACACCGCGCTCGCCGAGATGATCGGCATCGTGCTGCGCACCGAGGGCTTCGAACCCGTGTTCTGCGCCGACGGCGCCGCGGCCGTCGACGTCTGGCGCACCCAGCGCCCCGACCTGGTGCTGCTGGACCTCATGCTGCCGGGGGTCGACGGCATCGAGATCTGCACCCGCATCCGCGCCGAGTCGGGCGTGCCGATCATCATGCTGACGGCTCGCACCGACACCGCCGATGTCGTCCGAGGCCTGGAGTCGGGCGCCGACGACTACATCGTCAAGCCCTTCAACCCCAAGGAGCTCGTCGCGCGCATCCGCACGCGGCTGCGCCCGAGCGCCGAGCCGGAGAGCGGCAACCTGCGCATCGGCGACGTCGTCGTGGACGTCGCCGCCCACGAGGTGCGTCGCGGCAGCGAGGTCATCGCGCTGACTCCGCTGGAGTTCGAGCTGCTCGTCGCGCTGGCGAGCAAACCCCAGCAGGTGTTCTCCCGCGAGATGCTGCTGGAGCAGGTCTGGGGCTACCACTACAAGGCCGACACGCGCCTGGTGAACGTGCACGTGCAGCGCCTGCGCGCGAAGGTCGAGATCGACCCCGACAACCCGAAGATCGTCATGACGGTGCGCGGCGTCGGCTACCGCGCCGGCGCGGTGGTGTGATCGGGGCGTCATGACGCCGACGACGGCGAGCGTGCCGACCCTGACCGGATGGCGCGACTGGCGTGCGTGGCCGCAGCGCGTGCGCTACGCCTGGCGCCGGTCGCTGCGGTTCCGCACCCTCGCCATCACGCTCGGTGCGACGGCGCTGGCGATCCTCGTCGCGTTCGTCGCGATGGCCCTCGCGATCCAGAACGACCTGTTCGAGTCGCGTGTGCAGCAGGTGCAGGGTTCGGTGCAGCGGGCGACGGAGGCGACGCAGCGCACGCTGAACGCCGCGCAGGTCGAAGGTGACGCGGTGGCGCTGCAGACGCTGTACGACAACGCCGTCGACGCGATGTCGCGGCAGGCGGGCACCGACCTCATCGCCGGGTTCCGCGTCTCGGGCGCGCCCTCGGCGATCGCCCCGCAGGACGTGCAGCGCGGTGAGATCGCGGGCCTGATCACCCCCGGGCTGCGCGCGGCGGTGCAGCGCGATGGCGAGCAGCGGTGGTGGCAGTCGATCGCCCTGCCGGGCCCCGGCGGCGGTGCGGTCCCGGGTGTCGTCATCGGCCAGCAGGTGGAGTTCCCCGAGGTCGGCGCGTACGAGTTCTACTTCGCCTACGACCTCGCCGCGGAGCAGCAGACCCTGCAGTTCGTGCAGGTGACCCTGTGGCTCGTCGGTGCGGGCCTCGTCTTGCTGATCGCCGCGATCTCGTGGGTCGTGCTGCGCTCGGTCACGGTGCCGATCGCCGAGGCGGCGCAGACCAGTGCGACCCTCGCAGCGGGCGACCTCGGTGTGCGCCTTCCCGTCCGCGGCGAGGACGAGTTCGCGACGCTGGGGCGCTCCTTCAACGCGATGGCCGACAGCATCGAGTCGCAGATCAAGGAACTGGCGGAGCTCTCGCTCGTGCAGCAGCGGTTCGTCTCCGATGTCTCCCATGAACTCCGGACCCCGCTCACGACGATCCGCCTGGCCAGCGACATGCTCAACGACCAGCGCGAGAGCTTCGACCCCACCACGGCGCGCGCCGCGGAGCTGCTGCACGCGCAGGTGCAGCGGTTCGAGACCCTGCTGACCGACCTCCTCGAGATCAGCCGTTACGACGCCGGCTCGGTGCAGCTGGAGTACGAGCCGACCAGTCTGGCGCACCTCGCCGAGGATGTCATCGCCTCCATGCAGCAGCTCGCCGAGCAGCACGGCACGGACGTGCGCCTTGTCGCCCCCGGCGGCTATTCGCCGGTGGAGATGGACCCTCGTCGCGTGCGGCGGGTGGTCCGCAACCTCCTCGGCAACGCGATCGAGCACGGCGAGGGGCGTCCCATCGTCGTCACGGTCGACAGCGATCAGCACGCCGTCGCGATCGGCGTGCGCGACTACGGGCTCGGCATGAGCGCGGCCGACTCCGAGCGCGTCTTCGACCGGTTCTGGCGGGCCGACCCCGCCCGCAAGCGCACGATCGGCGGCACGGGCCTCGGCCTGTCGATCGCCCTCGGCGACGCGCACCTGCACGGCGGAACTCTGGCGGTGTGGAGCGAGCTCGGTCGCGGCACCCACTTCGTGCTGACCCTGCCGCGGCACGGGCAGCAGCTGGGCGGGTCGTCGCCGATCCCGGTGGACCCGGGCGACGACGGCTTGTCGCTCGACGACCTCGGTCTCACCCAGCCCATCGCCGTCTTCGAGAAGGGGGACCGCCGATGATGCGCCTGCGCGCCCTGGCCGCCGCCGCCGCGACGGCGCTCGCCGCCGCCGTCCTGACGGCGTGTGCCGGCCTTCCGACCTCCGGGCCCGTCAATGCCGGCGTCGTCATCAGCGACGACGGCGCGTCGGGCGATGTCGTCTTCATCCCGAAGGGACCGGTCGACGACGCCACGCCGCAGCAGATCGTGGAGGGCTTCATCGCCGCCGGCTCCGGCCCCGGTCCCGGCGCGAACTGGGCGACGGCGCGGGAGTTCCTGGCGCCCGAGTTCCGCGACCAGTGGAAGCCGTCCGGCGTCACCGTCTACAGCCCCGGGCAGCGGCGGATCGAGGAGATCTCCGAGACCCAGTTCCAGCTCACCGTGACGCCGGTCGCCACGGTGGATGCCGCCGGCGAGCTGCTCACCGCGGACAGCGGCGAGATCCCGCTCGATTTCACGCTCGCCCAGCAGGACGACGGCCAGTGGCGGATCACGCAGGCGCCGAACGGCATCGTCCTGGACGAGACCCGGTTCAAGACCGTGTTCAACACGTACTCGCTGATGTACTTCGACTCCACCTGGACCTACCTCGTCCCCGACGATCGGTGGTTCCCCCGCGTGAACGCGGCGACCAGCATCACCCAGGCGCTCGTGAACGGGTCGCCGAGCCCGTGGCTCGAAGGCGCCGTGTCGACCGCCTTCACCGACGACGCGCGCCTGGCGCTGGCCGCGGTGCCGGTCGATGCCGACAACGTCGCGAGGGTGAGCCTGGAGGAGGGCGCCCGGGGACTCGACCAGACGGTGCTGAACCGCATGCAGACGCAATTGACGAGGAGCCTCGCGACCGCCGGCATCCAAGGAGTCGACATGGTCGTCGCCGCCCAGCCGCTGCCGGCGGAGACGGTGCCGTGGCGCCCCACCACCGTCGACTCCCGGCCGCTCGTGCGCACCGCGGACGCCTTCGGTTTCGCCAGCGGCAGCTCCGCCGGATCGGGCACGTCGATCGAGCCGATCGCGGGGCTGTCGGAGGCGATGCTCACGGTCGACGCCACCGACATCGAGGTGAACGCCGACCGCACGACCGCCGCCGTCCGCGACGCCGCCGGCGCCGTGCTCATGGTGGGCGCCGATGACGCGATCGCGACGCTGGACCGGCGCACGGGACTCGTGGCGCCCTCGATCGACCCGTTCGGCTTCGTATGGAGCGTGCCCGCCGCGAGCCCCACCGCCGTCTTCGCGTACTCCGAGACCGGGGCGCAGTCGGCGATCGCCGGCGCCTGGCCGGGGGCGGTGCAGATCGTCGCGCAGCGGGTGTCGCGCGACGGCACGCGCATCGCCGCCGTCGTCCGCGACGGCAGCCGGTACGCGCTGTGGGTCGCCGGCATCCTGCGCGATCGCGACCACGCTCCGACCGCCCTCGGCGCCCCCAAGGTGCTGGCGACGCTCGCCGGTGCGCCGACCGCGCTGGCCTGGCTGGATGCCGGGACGCTCGCGGTCCTCGAGTCCGACGACACCGAGACCGTGCTGTACACGCACGAGATCGGCGCGTTCGGCGACGCGCTGCGCGGGCCGGAGGGCGCGACCACCGTGGCCGGCGGACTGCCGTCCGGCGTGCGGGTGCGGGCGGCCGACGGCGAGCTGTACGCACAGCGCGGCGCGAACTGGCAGCACCTCGCGTCCGGCATCGAGGTGCTCGCCGTGCAGCAGGGCTCTCCGCGGTGACCCGCACGGGCGGCTGACCCGCGCGCGCGGCTCGCCGCCCTCTCCCCAGGCGCCTCGGTTCGCGCGGTGTCCACAGATCGGCCGTGCGCCCCGTCACGGCCGCCGTCGCCGGGCCAGAGTGGAGGGATGCCGGCCCTCCCCGAATCCGTGCGCGATGCGCTCAGCGGCGCGCTGTCGCTGCTGCTGCCCGTCTGGTGCGCCGGCTGCGACGCGCCGGACGTCGTGCTGTGCGGCGAGTGCCGGCGGACGCTGGCGGCCGAGGCGGCGGCGCCCGGCCCGCCGCGCACGCTCCACGGCGGGCTGCGGGTGCACGCCGCCGTCGAGTTCTCGGGTGTGGCGGCCCGCACGATCCGCGCCTTCAAGGAGGAGGGGCGGACCGCCCTCGCCGGGCCCCTGGGCGCCGCGCTCGCGGTCTCCGCGGCGGCGGCGCTGACGGCGGCATCCGACGACGTCGTCTTCGTGCCCGTGCCGCCCTCGCGCGCGGCGTACCGGCGCCGCGGACACCACATCGCCGAGCTCCTCGCGCGGCGGGCGGGGCTGCCGGTGGCGCGGATGCTGCGAGTGCACGCGCCCACCGCCGATCAGCGGCTGCTCGGCCGCACCGAACGCGCCGCGAACGTCTCCGGAAGCATGCGCGCCCGCGGCGCCGCCGGTGCGGCGGTCATCGTCGTCGACGACGTCGTCACGACGGGGGCGACCCTCGTCGAGGCGGCCCGCTCTCTGCGGGCGGGCGGGGCACGGGTGCTCGGGGCGGTGACGGTGGCATCGACCACCCGCACCGGATTACTCCCAGCGATTCCTACGTGACACCGGCCGTGCGCCCGGATAGCGTGGGACAGACCAAGGCGAACTCAGGGTCCGCCCTTGACCGGGCGGACCGGAACAAGGAGGTCAAGGATGGAAACCAGCATCGTCGGCGTCGGAGTGAGCATCTCCGATCGGTTCCGCACCGTCACCGAGGAGAAGTCCGTCCGGATCGGGACGCTCGCGCCGCGGGCGCAGCGCCTCGACGTCAAGGTCACGCATCGCGCCTATCACAACGGCAGCCGCGAAGAGGAGACCGTCGAGCTCACCGTCACGGGGAAGGGCCCGCTGGTGCGGGCCGAGGCCACCGACGGCGACAAGTTCACCGCGCTCGACCTCGCCGTGGACAAGCTCGCCGAACAGCTGCGGCGCGCGAAGGAGAAGCGCGTCGACTCCCGCAACCACCCCCGCGGAGCGAAGCTCGACAAGGGCAGCGGCTCGCTCGCCGGGATCGATGTGCAGCCGGCATCCGCGGATGTGCTGCGCGCTGTTGCGACCGGCGCCGTGCCGGTCATCGCCGGTGACGAGGCGGACGAGGACTACACGCCCGTCGTCATCCGCACGAAGGTCTTCGACGCGGAGTGGATGACCGTCGAGGAGGCCGTCGACCGCATGGAGCTCGTCGGCCACGACTTCTTCCTGTTCATCGACGCCCGCACCGACCACCCCAGTGTGGTCTACCGCCGCAAGGGCTGGGACTACGGCGTCATCTCGCTGACCGCGAGCGCCCCGCCGGCTCAGGAGCTCGCCTCCTGACCCCGCGCGAAGGCCCCGCATCCGCCTCGTCGGATACGGGGCCTTCGCGCGCCCGGGTCAGAACCGCAGCGCCCGGGTCAGAACTGGAACACGAATCCGACCTCGCGCCCGCGCAAGCGGTCGAGGGCGCCGCGGCGCATCCGCTTGCCGTGGTCACGGAACACCGGATTGCCGCGGAAGTCCACCTCGCCCGACGACGGCAGGTCCAGCATCCCGAGGATGTTCAGCAGTGTCGACGTGCCCGATCCGCTGCGCCCCACGATCGCGACGGTTAACGAGGAGAAGGGCGGATTCCGAGGACCGAATCCCGGCATCCGCCCCGCTGTTGCCGACATCTCCTCGGAATCCGACGGACCGCGATGCGCGCCCACGGCCGCCGCGGGCGAATGCTCAGTCGAAGATGCCGTCGAGGATCGAGCCGATGACGAGGCCGCCGAGGATGCCGCCGACGACGTCGCCGCCCCCGCCGCGGCGTCCGCCGCCCCAGCCGCCCTGACTGGGGCCGCCCCAGTTGTCGTCGTTGGGGCGCGAGGAGTCGATGTCGCGCTGCGCGAGCTGCAGCGCCTCGGCCGCCAGCTGCCCGCAGCGGCGGGCATCGGCCAGCGCCTGTTCCCGATCGTCCTCGGCGATGGGCTGACCGGTCAGCGTCGACAGCTCGAGACGGATGCGCTCGGCCTCGGCGAGCCGGGTGCGGGCGTCGGCGCCGATCCAGCCGCGGTGGCCGGAGATCACGCTGCGGGCGACACCCAGCTGTCGGTCGGCGTCGTCGATCGCGTGACGCACGTGCGCCTCGGGCGGCGGCGGGTTGGCCGCGCGTGCCCGGGCCTTCGCGACGGCGGCGTCCAGCGCCGCGTTCGCCTCGCGCAGGCGGGTCAGCTCGGTGAACGGGTCGGGCTTCTTGCCGGCCGGCGTCAGCTGCGACAGCTCGCGGTCGAGGGTCGCCATCGCCGCGGTCACGGCCGGCACGTGCAGCAGATCCTTCGCCGCGACCAGGTCGCCGCGGGAGTCCTCCACGATCGCGTCGAGCGTGGACTCGGCGCGCAGCGCCTCCACCTCGAACGCGTCGACGGCGTCGAGCAGGGTCGTCGCGCGACGCACCGCCTCGATCGCGGTCTCCAACGCCAGGTTCGCCTGCTCGCGCTGCCCCGACTCGCGCCGGGCGGTGGAGACGTCCGCGCCGTGTGCGGCGAACTCCAGCAGCTGCGCGGCCTCACCCGGGTTGCCGGCGATCTTGTGCAGGGCCTCGGGGGAGTAGCGCGCCTGCAGTCGCTGCAGCGTCGCCTCGGCGCGGGGCACGCGATCGGTGCCGCGGGCGACCTCGGCGCGGATCCCCTCGATGATCTCCGGCGCCCGCCGCGCGCGGGCGACCGGCTCGGCGAGGGCCTGCAGCCGATCGTCGAGGAGATCCTCGGCCCAGTCGCACAGCTGGATGATCCGCGCGTTGCGGGTGCGCAGCTCTTCCGGGGTGTCGGGGATGTGGTCGTGGTTGAGCTGGTTCAGCGTGAACGCCTCGCCGAGGTGGGTGCGCACGGCATCGAGCGCGTCGCGCAGGTCGCGGGTGGCGTCCCTGCCGAGTTCCAGCTCGGCGAACAGCAGCTCGTCGGCGGTCGTGCGCAGCCGCTCGTCGGCCGCGACGAGGGCGGCATCGGCACGACGGCCGAGCTCGGCATCCGCCGCCTCGCGCTGTGCGCGTTCCTGCTTGCGGGCACCCCAGAATCCAGCCATATCCCGATCCTATGCGCGGCAGCGACGGCCGCTGCGGTACGGATGCCGGGTGCACAGCCGATTCACCGCGACCGCCGCACTGGGCGGCAGGGCCGGCGCGACCCGCGTCCAGGTGCGGGTCAGCCAAGGAAAGTCACAGCCGGGTACCATGACGAGGTATGCCGTGCGCCGTCGCGCCCGGTACCGGGCGGCACCCGACGTCGCCCGCATCCGACAGATGGAGATCCTCCGTGGCCAACCCCCTCGAGAAACTGCTCCGCGCCGGCGAAGGACGCATCCTCCGGCGCCTCCAGCAGGTCGTGAAGGCCGTGAACGCCCTCGAAGAGGACTACGCGCAGCTCACCGACGAGGAACTGCGCGGCGAGACCGCCGAGCTGCGTGCCCGCCACGAGGCGGGGGAGTCGCTCGACAAGCTCATGCCCGAGGCGTTCGCCGCCGTGCGCGAGGCCGCCAAGCGCACGCTCGGCCAGCGCCCCTACGACGTGCAGATCATGGGCGGCGCGGCCCTGCACCTCGGCAACATCGCGGAGATGAAGACCGGTGAGGGCAAGACCCTGACGGCGACGTTCGCGGTCTACCTCAACGCGATCGCCGGCAAGGGCGTGCACGTGATCACCGTCAACGACTTCCTCGCGAGCTACCAGTCCGAGCTCATGGGCCGCGTGTACCGCGCGCTCGGCATGACGACCGGCACCATCATCGCGGGTCAGACCCCCGAGGTGCGCCGCGAGCAGTACAACGCCGACATCACCTACGGCACGAACAACGAGTTCGGCTTCGACTACCTGCGCGACAACATGGCGTGGCAGCAGCAGGACCTCGTCCAGCGCGGCCACTTCTTCGCCATCGTCGACGAGGTCGACTCGATCCTCATCGACGAGGCCCGCACGCCGCTCATCATCTCGGGACCGTCCTCGGGCGAGGCCAACCGCTGGTTCGTGGAGTTCGCGAAGATCGCGAAGACCCTCGAGGCGGGCGTGGACTACGAAGTCGACGAGAAGAAGCGCACGATCGGCGTGCTGGAGCCCGGCATCGAGAAGGTCGAGGACTACCTCGGCATCGACAACCTGTACGAGTCGGCCAACACCCCGCTCATCTCCTTCCTCAACAATTCGATCAAGGCCCTCGCCCTCTTCAAGCGCGACACCGACTACGTCGTGATGAATGACGAGGTCATGATCGTCGACGAGCACACCGGGCGCATCCTCGTGGGGCGCCGTTACAACGAGGGCATCCACCAGGCGATCGAGGCGAAGGAGGGCGTGCCGGTCAAGGCCGAGAACCAGACGCTCGCCACCGTCACGCTGCAGAACTACTTCCGCCTGTACGACAAGCTCGCCGGCATGACCGGTACCGCCGAGACCGAGGCGGCGGAGTTCATGTCGACGTACAAGCTGGGCGTCGTGCCCATCCCCACGAACAAGCCGATGATCCGCAAGGACCAGCCCGACCTCGTCTACAAGAACGAGCAGGCCAAGTTCGCGCAAGTCGTCGAGGACATCGCGCGCCGCCACGAGACCGGCCAGCCCGTGCTCGTCGGCACCGTCAGCGTCGAGAAGAGCGAATACCTGTCGCGGCTGCTGGCGAAGAAGGGCATCAAGCACGAGGTCCTCAACGCCAAGAACCACGCCCGCGAGGCGGAGATCGTCGCCCGCGCCGGACGCCTCGGGGCCGTCACGGTCGCCACGAACATGGCCGGCCGCGGTACCGACATCATGCTCGGCGGCAACGCCGAGTTCCTCGCCGTGCAGGAGCTCAAGGCGAAGGGCCTCGACCCGGTCGAGACGCCGGAGGAGTACGAGTCGGAGTGGGATGCCGTGTACACGGCCATGCGCGACACGGTCGCCGAAGAGGCCACGAAGGTCGTCGAGGCCGGCGGTCTGTACGTGCTCGGCACCGAACGCCACGAGTCCCGCCGCATCGACAACCAGCTGCGCGGCCGCTCGGGACGACAGGGCGACCCCGGTGAGAGCCGCTTCTACCTGTCGCTGACCGACGATCTCATGCGCCTGTTCCAGTCCGGCGCGGCCGAGGCGATCCTCGCGCGCACGAACTTCCCGGACGACGTCGCGATCGAGTCCACGATGGTCTCCCGCGCCATCAAGAGCGCGCAGAGCCAGGTCGAGGCGCGCAACGCCGAGATCCGCAAGAACGTCCTGAAGTACGACGACGTCCTGAACCGGCAGCGCGAGGCGATCTACGCCGACCGTCGCCACATGCTCGAAGGCGACGACCTGTCCGAGCGCGTGCACCACTTCATCGAGGACGCGATCGGCGCGATCATCGACGACCACACCTCGAGCGGTCACACCGAGAGCTGGGACTTCGACGCGCTGTGGACCGAGTTGAAGACCCTCTACCCCGTGTCGGTCACGATCGACGAGGTCGTCGCCGAGAGCGGCAGCAAGGGACGGGTGACGGCCGAGGTCCTCAAGCGCGAGATCCTCTCCGACGCCAAGATCGCCTACGCCGCGCGTGAGGAGAAGCTCGGTTCGCCGGCGATGCGTGAACTGGAGCGCCGCGTCGTGCTGCAGGTGCTCGACCGCCGCTGGCGCGACCACCTCTACGAGATGGACTACCTGAAGGACGGCATTGGCCTCCGCGCAATGGCGCAGCGCGACCCGCTGATCGAGTATCAGCGCGAGGGCTACCAGATGTTCCAGGCGATGATGGGCCAGATCAAGGAGGAGTCGGTCGGCTTCCTCTACAACCTCGACGTCGAGGTGCGCGCCACCGGCGACGGCCAGGTCGAGGCCAAGGGACTGCAGGCGCCTCCCGTGGAGGCGCAGAAGCTGCAGTACACCGCCGCCGGTGCCGACGGGCAGGTCGAGGTGCGCAACGACCGCGGTCAGGTGCAGCAGGCCGCGACTTCCAAGGTGCGCCAGCAGGCGGCCGCGGCCGTCGCCCCGCAGCAGCAGCCCGCGGCCGAGGCGCCCCGCGGCGCGTTCGGACAGAAGACGGATGCCGCGGCATCCGCCCCCGCCGCCGCCCCGCAGAACCGCGCCCAGCGCCGCGCCGCCGACCGCAAGAAGTAGTCGACGCGGAGTTCTACTCGCTGGCGGGTTCTCGTACCTGCACGATGCCGTCGAGACCGCGCAGGTCGGCGGCGTTCAGCGTCACCAGCACATGGTCATGTGCGGCGGCGATCGCGGCGATCATGCGGTCCGTGCGGTGGGCCCGCGGGTCGCCTCCGGTCGATTCGACGCGACTTGTGATTCTGCCGTACCACTCGGCAGCGCGGTCGTCGAAGGGGATGCCGACGCCGAACACCCGCTGGAGCTCTTCGAGCGCGGCCATCCGCGCGCGCGCGACGTCGGCGGACCGCGCCATCGAGATCCCGAGGCGCAGCTCGGCATAGGTCAGACTGCTCACGGCGACCCGGTCGAACGAGGAGACGTTGAACGCGCGCTCCTCCTGGAACAGCGCGATGACCGTCGACGTATCGAGCAGTGCGCGCTCGGTCATCCCCACAGATCACGCTCGGGCTCGTCGCGCGCAGCGGCCAGGTCGGCCATCAGGTGCGGATCGAGATCGAGCTGTCTCAGCCGCGCCATGACCTCGGCGCCGCTCACTCCGTAAGCGGGTCGATGCGGAACCAGATCGGCGATCGGGCGATTGTGGCGCAGCACGACCACGGTCGCCCCATCTTCCACGTCGTTGAGCACCGCCGTGGGATTCTGGCGCAGTTCGCCGACGGAGATGGTGGACGCTCTGGTGGACATACGGCGAGTCTATGTCGGTCTGTAGACAATTGTCTACGTAGCAGCGAAGAGGCGCCTGCGTCCGTCGCGCTGTGGGTCGCGGGCCACGACGGGGCGATTGGCATGCGGCCTCAGAACGGGGCGGCAATGCGACGGGCATATCCTGATGCGATGAGTCCCCGCATCCTCGACCAGTCATCCAAGCTCAAGGACGTCCTCTACGAGATCCGTGGAGCCGCCCTGGTGGAGGCTGACCGGCTCGAGGCCGACGGGCACCGCATCCTCAAGCTCAACACGGGAAACCCGGCGATCTTCGGGTTCGAAGCCCCGTACCAGATCGTCCGCGACATGATCGAGGCGATCCCCCACGCGCACGGCTACAGCGACAGCCGCGGCATCATGTCCGCGCGCCGCGCCGTCGTGTCGCGCTACGAGGAGATCACCGGCTTCCCGAAGTTCGACCCCGACGACGTGTACCTCGGCAACGGCGTCTCCGAGCTCATCACCATGACGATGCAGGCGCTGCTGGACACCGGCGACGAAGTGCTGATCCCGTCGCCGGACTACCCGCTGTGGACCGCCATGACGAGCCTCGCCGGCGGCACGCCGGTGCACTACCGCTGTGACAACGACAACGACTGGCAGCCCGACCTCGAGGACATCCGGTCGAAGATCACCCCCTCGACGAAGGCGATCGTGGTCATCAACCCCAACAACCCCACCGGCGCGGTGTACTCCCGCGAGGTGCTGGAGGGGATCGTGCAGATCGCGCGCGAGCATTCGCTGCTGCTGCTGTCCGACGAGATCTACGACCGCATCCTGTTCGACGACGCCGTGCACATCCCGCTTGCGACGCTCGCGCCCGACCTGCTGTGCCTCACCTTCAACGGGCTGTCGAAGACGTACCGTGTGGCCGGGTACCGGTCGGGATGGCTCGTGATCACGGGACCCAAGAAGCATGCCGCCGGGTTCCTCGAGGGCATCCAGCTGCTGGCCTCGACGCGGCTGTGCCCCAACGTCCCCGCCCAGCACGCCGTGCAGGCAGCGCTGTCGGGGGTGCAGTCCATCGACGCGCTCATCGCCCCGACCGGCAGGCTCCACGAGCAGCGGGATGCCGCGTGGAACGCCCTCACCTCGATCCCCGGCGTCACGTGCCACAAGCCACGCGGCGCCCTCTACGCGTTCCCGCGTCTGGACCCGGAGGTCCACGACATCCGCGACGACGCGAAGTTCGTCTACGACTTCCTGGTCGCCGAGCACGTCCTGCTCGTGCAGGGCACCGGGTTCAACTGGCCGACACCCGACCACTTCCGCATCGTCACGCTGCCCGAGGCCCGGGTGCTGACCGAAGCCGTGGAACGCCTCGGGAACTTCCTCGCCACCTACCGCCAGTAGCGGGCGGGGGTCACAGAAGGCCCAGCGAGGTCGCCCGCCAGCGGCCGTCCCAGCCCTCCAGCCGCACCGCCACCGCGCGGGTGCGCACAGGGCCCGCCGTGATGACGACGCCCTCCACGACGCCATCGGCGGGGGAGGTGGTGTGGGTGGACAGGATGCGGTACGCCGGGCGTGCCGGGGTGACCCCCCGCGCGTTGCGGGCGCGTGCGGAGAGGTTGGCGCGGGTCACCAGCGCACGGAAGGCGTCCTCGCCGAGCCAGCGCGCCAGCTGGTCGACCTCGCGGACGCCGGCGAGCACCTCGAGGACGCCGATCGTGAGGTTCTTCAGCAGCGGCTCGGGGGCGGGCAGCGCATCGGTCGAGGTGCGCTGCGGGGCGAAGTACTCGGCGACGTCCAGCGCCGAACCGTAGCGGGATGCGGCGCCGGGGGCACCGCCGGGGGGAGGGGCCATGAGCCGAACCTCCTGTCGTTGTACCGGATGGGGAGCGGGATGGGTGACGGTGGCATGAGTACAGCACAGCGGCCGAGGCCGTGGGATGAGAATCCTCCAACCTGTGGACAGAGCGCCTGTGGACAGAACGGGCGGCTCCGTCGGCATCCGCGTACGCTCCCCTCGTGCGCTGGGATCGATTCTTCGAAGACCTGGAAGACCAGCTCGACTCCGAATGGGAGGCCGAGCGCGCCGCGCTGGACACCGAGTCCGAGCGGCTGCGGCTGTCTCGGGTGCGGCTGCGCGAGCGGCTCGTCGCGATCGCCGCGGCAGGGTCGGCGCGGCCGGTGTCATGCGAACTCGCGGACGGATCGGTGCTCGACGGCCGTGTCTCGCGGGTCGGGGCGGACTGGTTCGGGCTCACCGGCGCCGCGCACGGCGACGGGGAGCGGCGCCTCGCCGTGCGGCCGCTGTGGATCGTCCCGCTCGCGGCGGTTCAGGCGCTCGCCCTGCCCGTCGAGGACATGCTGGGGAGCGTCCGTGACGCCGCCGCCGGCGACGCGCTCGGTCAGCGCATGGGGCTCGGATTCGTGCTCCGCGACGTCGTGCGCCGCCGCGTCGGGGTGACGGTGCGGCTGACCACGGGCAGGGTGCTCCACGGCACGATCGACCGGGCCGGTGCCGACCACCTCGATCTCGCCCTGCACGACGCCGGGCAGCCGCGCCGATCCGGCGCCGTCACCGGGTTCCGCGTCGTGCCGTTCGAGGCGATCGCCGCCGTCGCCCTCGACGCGCCGCTCGAGCTGCCCTGACTGCCGCCGCGGAGCAGACCTCAGTCCGGGTTGCGGACCGCGCCCCGCCCCCACAGCTCGGGGAAGCTCGCCGCGTTGGACTCGCGCCACAGCGCGATCCGCCGCGCCTCCTCCGCCTGATCGTCGAGATACCCGGCCACGCTGTCGGCTTCGATGCGCCACCGGGCGGGCGTGCCGATCCTGGCGCCGCGCAGGCGCCCGTCGAGCACCAGCGCGATCACCTCGTCGACGGGGAGCTGCAGCATCTCCGCGACCTGCGACGGGGCCAGCAGGCGCACACCGGAGTCGGTGGGTTCGGGCATGAGGACATTATGCGTGCGTCCCGATCACGGCAGTCCGGCCCACGCCGGGGCTGTGGATAACCTCGGCGCGAGATCGCGCGATCGGTGACGATGAGGACATGAGCGAGCTTCCCGTCACGGCGCGGCCGCGGCCGCGCGCCTTCTGGGCGGACGTGAGATTCCTCCTGGGCATCGCCCTGGTGATCGTCTCCATCGCGGGCGTCTGGTTCGTGGTCGCGGCCGCACGCCAGACCGCGCCGGTGTTCGCCGCGGCGCGGACCATCGTGCCGGGGCAGGCGGTGGATGCCGATGACCTGCGTGTCGTCGAAGTCGCGCTCGGTCCGCTCGAAGACGCGTACGCGTCGCCGGCGACCCTGACCCCCGGCGCCGTCGCGACCCGCACCGTCGCCGCCGGCGAACTGGTGCCGCGCGACGCCGTCGGCGACGCGGCGCAGGCGCGCACGACGACGATCGTGATCCGCAGCGCCACCGCCGTGCCGGCCGCCGTCGCTGCGGGCGCGACGGTCGAGGTGTGGGCGGCGCCGCAGCTCGAGCGCGGCGTCTACGACACTCCGCGCATCCTCGTCGCATCGGCGACCGTCGTGTCGGTCGACCGCGACGAGAGCATGATGGGCTCGGCGGGCACGGCCGTCGAGCTCGTGATCTCCCGCGCCGACGTCGCCGCCGCGCTCGCGGCGGTCGCCGACGGCTCCAGCCTTTCGGTCGTGCCGTCGTCGGGGACGACGCCGTGAGAGTGATCGTCGCGTGCGACGGTTCGGTCGGCGACCGGCTGGCGGAGCGGTTGCGGCGTGAGGACGTCGATGTGCGGCTCGTGGTCGCGGCATCGGCCCCCGCTGCGGCCGCCGCCGACGCGATGACGGGCCGTGCCGCCGCCGAGCTGCTCGGGGAGCTGGCCGGCTCCGACGCGCTCGCCGTCGCCGCGACCCGGGAGGCCCTCACCGCGCAGCTCGTGACGGCCTGCGATCGCTTCGGCGTGCGGATCGTCGCCGTCTGCGCGGATGCGGCAGAGCGCCGTCTGGCGGAGATGTTCGGCGTCGTGGCGGCGGATCCCGACGAGGCGGCGGCGGCCGTCGTCCGACCCGCACCGGCGCCCGAGGCGTCGCCCGCCCGGGGCCGCGTCCTCACGGTGTGGGGGCCGGCCGGAGCCCCCGGGCGCACGACGATCGCGATCGAGCTGGCGTGCGAGCTGGCGCGCGACGGACGCCGCGTCGCGCTCGTCGACGCGGACGCGCACGCCCCGTCGATCGCGATGCTGACCGGGCTCGCCGACGAGGGACCCGGGTTCGCCGCGGCGTGCCGCGGCGCCGAGCGGGGCACGCTGACCGTGGCGGAGCTGTCGCGCATCGCGGTGCCGCTCGGCGAGATCGAGGTGCTGACGGGACTGAACCGTCCCGGCCGCTGGCCCGAGCTCTCCGCCGCGCGGGTGGGTGCCGCGCTCGACCACTGCCGCGCCTGGGTGGACGACATCGTCGTGGACGTCGCCGCGTCGCTCGAACGCGACGAGGAGATCGTCAGCGACCTCGACGGCCCGCGTCGCAACGCCGCGACGCACGCGGCGCTGGCCGCCGCCGATCTCGTCGTGGCCGTCGTCAGCGGTGACCCGGTCGGGGTCTCCCGGTTCGTGCGCGCCCACGCCGATCTGCGCGCCGCCGTCGGCGCGACCCCGGTGCGCGTGCTCGTCAACAAGACCCGCGCCGCCGCACTGGGCCTCGATGCGCGCGGGCAGCTGCGTCGCACGCTCGAGCGCTACATCGGGCTCGACGAGATCTGGTTCGCCCCGTGGGACCCGAAGGCGACGGATGCCGCCATCCTCGCCGCCGAGCCGGTCGCCCGCGTCGCGGGCCGCTCCGCGCTGTCGGGCGCGGTGCGCCGCTTCGTCGGCGAGGCCGTGGACCCACCGGTGCCGGTGCGGATGTCGCGGTCGGCGCGGGTGGGGCAGGAGCCGACGCGGCGCGGCATCCGCGGCCGTCGTGCCGCGCGCACGGCCTGAGGCCCGCTCGCCTAGTCTGGAAGACGTGTCCACGCTCAGCGACCTCGTCTATGCCCAGGGCCGTTCCACCGACGCCGACGTCGAGTGGCTGCACCGCCTCGCCGGCGACGGGCAGCTGCTGGCTGACCTCGCGTTCGCCGACATCGTCATCTGGGTGCCCACGGCCGACGACTCGTTCATCGCTGTCGCCCACACGCGACCCTCGGGTGCGGCGACCCTGTTCTACCGCGACATCGTCGGCGACCTCGTGCGCCCGCAGTGGCGCACGCAGGTGCGCGACGCGTTCACACGCGCCGAGATCGTCGACTCCGCCTCGCCGGACTGGTTCGAGGAGACCCCGACGCGCGTGCGTGCCGTGCCGATCGTCCGGGAGCGGGGGTCGGCCGAGCATCCGCCCCGTGTCGTGGGCGTACTCACCCGGCACACCAACCTCGGCGAGGCGCGGACGCCCTCGCGCCAGCAGATCACCTTCAACGACTGCGCCGACGACCTGTTCGGCATGGTCGCCTCGGCCGACTTCCCCGACCTCGCCGCCCCGACCTCGCCGCGCCGCGGCGCGCCCCGCGCGTCGGACGGCCTGATCCGGATGGACGTCGACGGGATCACGACCTTCGCGAGCCCCAACGCGCTCTCCGCGTTCAACCGACTCGGGTTCGACGACGAGCTCGAAGGCGAATCGCTGCTCGAGGTCGCCACCGGCATCCTGCCGAAGGGACGTGACTTCGACGAATCGCTGCCCATCGTCATGGCCGGTCGCGCGCCGTGGCGTGCGGACATCGAGGCCCGGGGCGTCACGGTGTCGCTGCGGACCATCCCGCTGAAGGACCGCGGCCACCGGATCGGTGCGATCGTGCTGTGCCGTGACGTCACCGAGATCCGCCATCAGGAGCAGGAGCTCATCACCAAGGACGCGACGATCCGCGAGATCCACCACCGCGTGAAGAACAACCTGCAGACGGTCGCGTCGCTGCTGCGCATCCAGTCACGGCGCACCCACTCCGACGAAGCGCGCGACGCCCTCACTCACGCGATGCGCCGCGTCTCGGCGATCGCCGTCGTGCACGACACCCTGTCGGAGGGCCTGGCGCAGAACGTCGACTTCGACGACGTGTTCAACCGGGTGCTCAAGCTCGTCGCCGAGGTCGCCGCGTCGCCGAACACCCGCGCACGCACCTCGAAGACCGGCACGTTCGGCACGCTGCCGAGCGAGTACGCCACCCCTCTCGCCCTCGCGCTGACCGAGCTCGTCACCAACGCCGTCGAGCACGGCCTCGCCGATCAGGAGGGGGAGGTCGAGATCATCGCCGAGCGCACCGAGGAGCGCCTGGGGGTCAAGGTGCGCGACACCGGCGTCGGCCTGCCGGAAGGGCAGGTCGGGCGGGGGCTCGGCACTCAGATCGTGCGCACGCTCATCCAGGGCGAGCTCAGCGGCACGATCGACTGGCACACGCTGGTCGGGTCGGGTACCGAGGTGACGATCGAGATCCCGATGCGGTACCTCGATCGGGCGCGGGCCTGAGGTCGGCGCGGGTCAGCTCGCGCGGCGGGCGCGGGCGGCGCGGCGCTTGAGGGCGCGGCGCTCGTCTTCGGAGAGACCGCCCCACACGCCCGAGTCCTGACCGGTCTCGAGGGCGTACTGCAGGCAGATCTCGGTGACCGTGCAGCGGGCGCAGACGGCCTTCGCCTTCTCGATCTGGTCGACCGCCGGCCCGGTGTTCCCGACGGGGAAGAACAGCTCGGGGTCGACAGTGAGGCAGGCGGCTTTGTCGCGCCAATCCATAGGGGTGCTCCTTGATGCGGGATGAGAAGTTTCGGGTTCGGGTCGGACGCCGGGCGTCCGTTACCCTGGTGGGTGTGCGAGCTCTGCTCGCCCCACTTCGCTGTGGGAGCACACGAATAGATCCATGGTCCCATGGCTATTCAGATGAATCAAGGGTGAACATGGCATTTCCTCTGGGAATTGCTGTGGATCGCCTCCACGACGCCGGCTTCACCCGTGCCGGACGCGTGAGACGAGGGGGAGCGCCGTGAGGACGACCGTCGCCGAGCGTCAGGCCGCCGGCATCCTCGGCCTGCAGGCCATCGCCCTGCTCGTGCTGGCGGGGTGGGAGCTCACCGCGCTCGTCTCCGGCGACACCGACGACGTCGGCAGCTCCATCGCCCTGCTCGTGCTGACGGCGATCGGGGCAGCCGCGCTCGCGGCCTTCGCCGTCGCCGTCGCCCGCGGCGGGTCGTGGGGACGATCGGGGGGCATCGTCGCCCAGCTGCTGCTGCTGGCCGTGGCGTTCGGCGCGTTCACCGGCCCGACGGCGGCACCCGCCGTCGGCATCGCGCTCGCGGTTCCCGCGCTCGTGGGGCTGGGGCTGCTCATCGGCGCCGCCCGCGCGGCCGCCCGCCGCGCCGAGTAGCGGCCGAACCGGCGCGGACCGGGGGCCGGTCAGCCGACGCCGAGGAGCGTGCGGATGCGGGCGACGTGCCCGGTCGCCTTGACGTTGTACAGCGCGTGGGTGACGACGCCGTCCGCGTCGATGATCACGGTGGAGCGGATGACGCCCTCGACGAGCTTGCCGTAGTTCATCTTCTCGCCCCACGCCCCGTACGCCTCGTGGACGGCGTGGTCGGGGTCGCTGAGCAGCGGATAGGTCAAGCCGTCGCGCTCGCGGAACGCGCGGAGTTTCGCGGGATCGTCACGGGAGATGCCGACGACGGCGTATCCGGCGGCCTGCAGCGGGGCGAGGCTGTCGCGGAAGTCGCAGGCCTCTGTCGTACATCCCGGCGTCATCGCCGCGGGGTAGAAGAAGAGGATGGCGGGTGCGCCGCGGAGGTCGTGCAGCGAGACCGTGCGGTCGTCCTGGTCCACGAGGGTGAAATCGGGCGCGGGCTGTCCGGGTTCGAGGCGGGGCATGCTTCCAGCGTACGGCTCGCGTGGCATCCTGCTCCCCGCGGATGCGGGCGCGCCCGGTCAGGCGAAGGTGGCGAGCAGACGCTGCAAGGAATCCAGACGCGCCGCGCCGCGGTCGCCGAGGCGCCCCTCCGCGACGGCCTCGACGATCGCGCAGTCGGGGGCGTCGGGCAGGTGCGTGCAGCCGCGGGGGCAGTCCTCGGCCACCGCGGCCAGGTCGCTGAAGGCCTTGAGGATGTTGGCGGGGTCGACGTGCCCCAGCCCGAACGAGCGCACGCCCGGGGTGTCGATGACCCAGCCGCGGGCGGCCGGGTCGGCGGGGTCGACGTAGCGCAGCGACACCGTCGAACTCGACGTGTGGCGGCCGCGGCCGGTCACCTCGTTGACGTGGCCGGTCGCCCGGTCGGCGC
Organism: Microbacterium sp. CH-015; assembly: GCF_049707015.1. Taxonomy (NCBI): domain Bacteria; kingdom Bacillati; phylum Actinomycetota; class Actinomycetes; order Micrococcales; family Microbacteriaceae; genus Microbacterium; species Microbacterium sp. CH-015. The sequence goes on from NZ_JBNAFJ010000001.1 coordinate 352,187, forward strand.
TCGGAACGAGAGCGTTCACGAGCGTGGACTTGCCGACGCCGGAATGGCCGACGAACACCGTGGCGTGGCCGATCAGCCGCTCGCCGATCTCCGCGACCGGCATCTGACCGCGACCGCTCGTGAACACCTCCAGATCGTCGAGACCCTCGAAATGGGCGAGGAAGCCGCTCGGGTCGGCGAGGTCGGTCTTCGTGACGACAAGGAGGGGATGGATGCCGGCGTCCAGCGCCGCGATGAGGTACCGGTCGACCAGCCGGGGCCGCGGCTCCGGGTCGGCGGCGGCGACGACGATGAGCATCTGGTCGGCATTGGCGACGACGACGCGCTCCACCTGATCCGTGTCGTCGGCGCTGCGCCGCAGCAGCGACGTGCGCTTTTCGATTCCCACGATGCGCGCGAGGGTGCCGGTCTCCCCGCTCGTGTCGCCGACGATGCGGGCGTGATCGCCCGTGACGATCGGCTGCTTCCGCAGTTCACGGGCCCGTGAGGCGAGGACGGTGTGCTCGTCGGGGCCGTCTTCGTCCACGAGCACCGTGTAGCGTCCGCGGTCGACGCCGAGCACGCGCGCGATGCGGGCGTCGGCGTGCGCGGGACGGCGCTTCGTGCGCGGGCGGTTGGCCTTCGGATTCGGGCGCACCCGCACGTCGGCCTCGTCGAACTCCGGCTCGTCGTCGTCGACGTCGTCCAGCCAGCTCATCTCACCCGCTCACTCCGCGGGGGTGGCGTCGAGCATGTCGTGCCACAGCGCGGGGAACTCCGGCATGGTCTTGGCGGTCGTGCCGATGTCGTCGACCTCCACGCCCGGCACCCGCAGCCCGACGAGGGCTCCCGCAGTGGCGATGCGGTGGTCGTGGAAGGCGCGCCACACTCCGCCGCGCAGCGGACGGGGGTTGATCCGGATGCCGTCGGGCAGCTCCTCGGCGTCGCCGCCGAGCGCCCGGAGGTTCGTCACGAGGGCGTCGATGCGGTTCGTCTCGTGACCGCGGATGTGGCCGATGCCGTGCAGCGTGGTCGGAGCGTCCGCGAACGCCGCGAGGGCGAACAGCGTGGGGGTGAGTTCGCTCGCGGCGGTGAGGTCGAGGTCGACGCCCGCGATACGGGGACCGCCGACGACCGTCAGCGCCCCGCCGCGGCGGGAGACCTTCGCACCCAGGAGGGACAGGATCTCCGGCAGCAGCGCGCCGGGCTGCGTCGAGCTGGCCGGCCACGCCGGTATCGTCACCGACCCCTGCGTCAGCAGGGCTGCCGCCAGGAACGGCGCCGCGTTGGACAGGTCGGGCTCGATCGCGGCATCCCGCCCCCGCGGAATGCCGGCGGGCACGAGCCACTCGTTCGGGGCGGGGCGCTCGACCTGGATGCCGCGGCGACCGAGCGTCTCGATCGTCATGTCGATGTGCGGCAGCGACGGCAGGCGCTCACCGGAGTGGATGAGGTGCAGGCCCACGTCGAACCGGGGAGCGGCCAGCAGCAGCCCGGAGACGAACTGGCTCGATCCGCTCGCGTCGATCGTCACCTCGCCGCCGCGGATGTGACCGCGGCCGCGCACGGTGAACGGCAGCGACCACGTGCCTCCGTCGTCGATGTCGACGCCGATCTCGCGCAGCGCCTTGATCATCTCGCCCATCGGGCGGTGCAGGGCGCTGTCGTGCGCGGTGATCGTGACATCGCCGTCCGCGAGGCCGGCCAGGGGTGCGATGAAGCGCATGACGGTGCCGGCCTGGCCGCAGTCCACGACGGTGTCGCCGCGGAAGCTCGTCGGCGGGACGACGTGCAGGTCGGGGCCGAATCGGCCGGTGCCGGCGACCTCCTCGATCTCGACGCCGAGAGCGCGCAGCGCCCCGATCATGCGCGCCGAGTCGTCCGAGTGCAGCGGCGAGGACAGCACGCTCGGGCCGTCGGCGAGGGCCGCCAGGACGAGCTTGCGGTTCGTCAGTGACTTCGAACCCGGCACGCTGACGGTGGCCTGGACGGGTCCGGTGGCGGGCCGTGCCGGCCATCCGGAATCCGAGGCCGGATGGGGGAGGGAATACCCGGTCGCAGTCATCGGGTTCTACCCTAACGAACCCGTCCGACGCCGCAGAAAGAAGGTGCCCCAGTTGACAGCGACTCTCGCGCCGGTTAGAGCGGATGCCGCCGACGTAGACTGGGCCCTGATGGAAGAGCAGGCGGCCACAGAACCGCAGACCACCGAGGATCCGCGCACGCAGTTCGAACAGCAGGCGCTGCCTTTCATGGACCCGCTGTACGCCGCGGCCATGCGGATGACCCGCAATCCGGCCGACGCCGCCGACCTCGTGCAGGAGACGTTCGTGAAGGCGTTCGCCTCGTGGGCGTCGTTCACCCAGGGCACCAACCTCAAGGCGTGGCTGTACCGCATCCTCACCAACACGTACATCAACACGTACCGCAAGAAGCAGCGCGAGCCCTATCAGGGCACGATCGATGAGCTCGAGGACTGGCAGCTCGGCGGTGCCGAGTCGACCACGGCCACGAGCCGCCGGTCGGCCGAAGCCGAGGCGATCGACCACATGCCGGCATCCGTCGTCAAGGATGCGCTGCAGTCGATCCCGGAGGACTTCCGGCTCGCGGTGTACCTCGCCGACGTCGAAGGCTTCGCGTATCAGGAGATCGCGGACATCATGAAAACCCCCATCGGCACGGTCATGAGCCGTCTGCACCGTGGCAGACGGATGCTGCGTGACCTGCTGGCCGATTACGCACGAGAGCGCGGCATCGAGGTGCCCGCCCCCGCATCTTCATCGAGGAGCAGGAAATGAGCGACTGCGGCTGCGACAAAGCGCGCAAGGATCTGGAGGAGTACCTCCGCAACGAAGTCTGCAAGATGGAGCACTCTGACATCCGGGAGCACCTGGAGAACTGCCCGGCCTGCCGGGATGAGGCCCTCGTCGCGACGACCCTCACCGCCGTCGTCGCGCGTGCGTGCAAGGAGACGGCTCCCGAGGAGCTGCGCGACCAGGTGCTCTCACGCCTCCGCGCCGAGCAGGCCACCCACCACTGACGGGCTCCGGCCCGGTCGCGCGCCGAACACGCGGAGGGCCGCCGGCACCACCTCGACCCGCAGCGGCAGCGCCCCGACCGGGTCGCGGTCGGCGTACGCCGTGACCCCGGGGGAGGACAGCTCCACGGCGCGCACGCGCCGCGTCTCGACCTCGGCGATCGCGGTGTGCGTCCCGCGGTACACGCGCGGCAGCAGGCGCAGCAGCCGCAGCCGGCCGGCGGGTCTGACGAGGGTGAGGTCGAGCAGGCCGTCGGCGAGGTCGGCGTCCGGGCAGATCGGGATGCCGCCGCCGTACGTCCGGCCGTTGCCGACCGTCGCCATGACGAGATCGCCGTCGATGCGCTCGGTCGTGCCGTCGGCGGAGACGAGGTCCACCTGGAACGGCATGCCCCGCAGCGTCAGGAACTCGGCCAGGAGCGCGATGGTGTACCGCAGGCGGCCGTGCGGCCAACGCATGCGGTTCGCGCGGTCGTTGACGCGAGAGTCGAAGCCGCTGGCGAGCACGGTGCCGTACAGCGTCGTCGTCCCGTCGGCGCGGGTGATGCGGGCGAGGTCGATGACCCGCGTCGCGCCCCGCACGATCGCGGCGGCGGCGCCGTGGGCGTCGAGGTCCCGCAGGCCGAGCGAGGTGGCGAGGTCGTTGCCGGTGCCGGTCGGGACGATCCCGAGCGGCACGTCGGTCCCGGCGAGCTGCTGCACCGCGAGCGCCACGGTGCCGTCGCCGCCGGCGACGACCACGGCGTCGGCGCCGACCTCCAGCGCGGTGCGCAGCAGCGCCGAGGATTCCGCGGCGCTGCCGCCGGAGATCACCGCGACGCGCATGCCGGCCTCGCGCAGGCGCGCGGCGGCGCGCATCGCGGCGCCGGTGTGGGCGCCCGAGCGCGCGGCGGGGTTCGTGAGGAGCACGACGTCCATGTCGTCCTTCCGGTCGGGTGGGCGGACTCGCCCTGGGCGGCCTCGCCCACAGTAGCTGTGACTGTCACTGTTACCCGGCGGGGTTCTGCCCACGCTCCGTGACGGCTTCCGCTCGCGCCGAAGCAGGCACTGGGCTCAGCCACCTGACGTTCCGTAAGCCGATCGCGAAGCGGGACAGTGCCCGGCCGCGGCTCCGTGATGGCCGGTTGCGTGCCGGGCGGGCAGGGGCGGGAGCGGTCGCGCGATCGCCTCCGCCCAGCGTCGAGGCCTGTTCGCGTGACTGTGGTTGACATAGACCGAGGTTCAGGTTGCAGGGTGGGGTCATGACCACGAACACGATGACCGTCAGGATTGGATCTCTCGTGGTGCCGCCGATGTCGGTGGGCACCATGTACTTCGGCACCACCGTCGAGGCGGCGGCGGGCTGGGCGTGCCTGGACGCAGCGTTCGAGGCGGGGGCCCGGTTCTTCGACACCGCGAACAACTACGCGTTCTGGGCGGGCGGGGTTGGCGATGAGTCCGAGACCGTCCTAGGGGACTGGTTCACCGCGCGCGGCGCGGCGGCCCGCGACCAGGTGGTGCTGGCCACCAAGATCGGCGCCCGCCCGGCCCATGCGGGAGCAGGCTTGGAGTCCATGCTCGGGTTGTCGCGGGCGGCGATCCGCCCGCAGCTGTTGGACTCGCTGCGCCGGTTGCGAACCGACCGCGTCGACGTTCTGTATGCCCATGTCGACGATCCGGCGGTCGACCCGGCCGAGACGCTCGGCGCGTTGAGCGACCTGGTCGAGGAGGGCCTGGTCCGTGAGATCGCGGCCAGCAACCTGACCCCCGACCGGGTTGGGCAGGTGATGACCGTCGACTCCCCGCACCGCTACGTCGCGCTGCAGCAGCGGTGCACCTACCTCATTCCCGCTGCGGGCGCGGACCTGGGCCCGCACATCCTGCTCGACGAGGCGATCGAGGAGGTGGGCGCCGCGCACGACCTGACCCTGCTGGGCTACCTGCCACTGCTGTCGGGCGCCTACACCCGCGCCGACCGGCCCCTGCCCGCCGGGTACGACACCCCCGCCACCGCGGCCGCGCTCGCGACGCTGCACGAGATCGCCGACCGGCACGGGCTGGACGCCGGGCAGGCGGTCCTGGCGTGGATGGCCCACCGGAACCGACCGGTACTGCCCGTGGTTGGGGTGTCCCGACCTCAGCACGTCACCAGCGCGTGGGCCGCAGTACACACCATGCTGAGCCAGGACGAGCTGACCGCCCTGGAGCTGGCCCGTCGTGGCTGAACACCTGAGCATCGGGCAGGTCTGCGCCCGGGTCGGCCTTGATCCGGACACGCTGCGCTACTACGAGCGGCGCGGGGTGGTGCCCACCCCGGCCCGCACCGGCGGCGGACGGCGGGCCTACACCGAGGCGGACCTGCACCTGCTCGACGTGCTGCTCAACCTTAAGCGCACCGGGATGCCGCTGGACCGGATCGCGCAGTTCACCCGCCTGGTGGCCGCCGACCCCGCCGGGGTACCCGAACGCCTCGCCCTACTGCGCGAACACCACCGTGTCGTGACCGAGCACCTCCTCGCCTGGCAAGCCTCCCTCCGCCTGATCGAGACCAAGATCCGCGACTACGAGCAGCGGAACTCCTGACCGACCCCGGAAGCCGCGCCCGAGAACCGATCCGGCTGCGGTGGATGGGGCTGCTGGGAATCGGAGGGCTGGGTGCTGGCCGCTTCCGCGGGTCAGGCGTAGCGGTCGGCGATTGTCTGGGCGCGGTCGTGCAGGGCGGTGCGTAGCTGGGTGGGGCTGAGGGCTTCGGCGTCGGTGCCGAGTTGCCACAGGGCCCACAGTGCGTGCCGGAAGTCCTGGAATGCCGCCTCGATCCGGAGCCAGCCGGCGGGTTCGGGTTCGTCGGCGGTGATGGCGAGTGCGGTGGCGATCAGGTCGTCCCAGCGGGCCGGGTTCATTCGTAGTCGGACGCCGATTTGGTCGCCGCTGGTGCGGAACTGGGTGCTGCGTTCCCGCCACAGCCGTTCGAGGTTGACGTTGTCGGGGCGTTGCGCGGGTTCGGCCAGCACGTCTACGGCCAGGATGCGGGCGAGCCGGTAGGTGCGGTCGGCGCCGTTGGTGGTGGCGAGTAGGTAGCCTTTCTCGCGGACGGTGACCAGCCCGATCGGGTCGCTGACCTGCCAGCTCCGGGTTCCGTCGCCGGACTGGTAGTGCAGCCGCAGCCGTTGTCCGGTTAGCACGGCGCGTCGGACCGCATCCATCACTGGGGCGGGCACCTTTTCCACGGCCAGCCTGCGCGAGAGCAGGTCGGTCTCGGGGTCGATCAGGATGCGTTGGGCGGCGGCGCCGGCGCTGTCGCGGTGGTTGTCGGGCAGGGCGTCGACGATCTTGCGGACCGCCGAAGCCATGGCCGAGCCCAGTCCGAACACCTGACCAGCTCCCCCCGAGCCGGCGCTCAGCAAGGCGAGCGCCTCGTCGGAGTTCAGCCCGCCCAGCTCGGCGCGGAAGCCGGGCAGCAACGCGAACCCGCCGTAGCGGCCGCGTTCGGCGTACACCGGCACGCCGGCGGCGGAGAGGGCTTCGATGTCACGCAGCACGGTCCGCGGCGACACCTCCAGTTCGGCGGCCAGCTTCGTGGCCGACAGACGGCCGCGTTGACGCAGCAACAGCATCAACGACACCAACCGATCGGCACGCATAAGCCTGAATCTAGACCTATATGTGACAACAGGTGTCATGAATCGGTTGCAGGCTCATCGTGAGGGCCGCGAGTAGGCGTGGCCACAGTCAAGGAGAACCGTCATGGAACGCACCCCGATCAACCCGTCCAGCTGGTCACTGGCGCTGGGATTCAACCAGGCTGAACTCATCCAGGGCCAAGCCCGCACCCTGTACTGCTCCGGACAGACCGCGATGAGTCCCGACGGTGAGCCGCTGCATCAGGGTGACATGTCTCTTCAACTCGAGACCGCCGTGGACAACCTGGAGAGCGTGCTGCGCCAGGCGGGCATGACGTTGGCCGACGTGGTGCGTCTGAACGTGTACACCACCGACATCGAGGCCTTGCTCCCGCATTACGGCGTGCTCGCCGGCAGGCTGGCCGAAACCCAAGCGGCACCCGCCACCACCATGCTGGAAGTCTCCCGGCTCGCCATCCCCGGCCAACTCGTCGAACTCGAAGCGACCGCGGTCGCCTGACCGGCCGTGTTCGCGACCACAACCCAGCCCCGGCGCTGGTGCACCATCGGGGTGTACGGATTCGACCTGGACCTTCCTGAGCCGGCTCCACGCCGCTGACGTTCGATTGGTGGCAGACGTGCGCCAACGCCGCGGTGTCCGCGGCCCCGACTACGCCTGGGCGAACTCGCTGCGGCTCCAGGGCGCCCTCGCCGAGGCCGGGATCGGCTACGCCCACCACCGCGAACTCGCCCCCACCACCGAGCTGCGTCATCTGCAGTACGCCGAGGACCACCGCGAAGGCGTCGGCAAGCGCAACCGTCGCGAACTCGGCGCCGACTACATCCGCCGCTACACCGCCGAGATCCTGCACGGGACTGTCCGACTAACGGGGACTGTCAGCGAAACGGTGGGTCTGGGACTGGCCTGACCGAAAGGAAGGGCTATGAGCCAGACCATCGAGATGATCGATCCTGTGACGGGAGAGATCATCGATGAACAACAGATCGCCGAGCAGCTGCTTGCGCAGGCGAAGCCAACCGGCTCGTCGAGTTCACGACAAGAATCGGCACCGCCCTTCGGTCTACGCAGTAAGGCGTTGCTCATTGCCAGACGGCCGCGTCGGCAGGGGGCCTGCTCATGATCGCGGATCGCGAATCTGGGCAGCTGCGGTCCTTGTGTCCGCGCTCGTTCGATGTCCCCCCTCTCGAGCCAACCCGTCCTCCGGTTCCTGCAGGGCTTGACCTTCAGTAGTAGGCGAGTACCCCGCGGGACTGTGTCAGTAGTCGCGCCTGGATGGGCTTGTTTCTGCGGCTCATGTCCTGCTGGTTGGTTACTCCGTCATTGCTCAGCGCGCCGAGCCGTGTAGGTGGAGAAGATGTTGGCGAACTCGCGGATCGCGTCTTGTGCGGCGTCGTCGTCTCGGGTTGAGAGCCAGGACGTCGTCAGCCCGGAGAGTGCGGCGAGGATCATCTCGGCGAGTCTCTCGACCGGGATCGCGTAGTCGACGTCGGCGTGCGAGGCGAAGCGCCGGAGGTGGGCGATGAGGCGGTCACGGTAGGCGCTCTGCTCCCAGGCAGGAAGCTCCTGCAGTGCAGGGTCGCGCAAGGCCAGGGTGGTCAGCTCCGTCAGTACGATCTGCGCCTGCGGGTCGTGCTCGACCGTGCGCCAGTAGGCGATCATCAGCGCGTAGATGCTGTCGTGGATGCTGCTGGCGTTATCGATCGTCGCCCATGCTTGATCCAGATCGACGTTGATGTCGGTCGAGAACAGCGCTGTGTAGAGCTCTTGCTTGGAGCGGAAGCAGTAGTGGAACGCCCCGTGGGGCATCCCCGCCTCTGCGCAGATCGCCCGCGTCGTCGCCGCCTTCACCCCCTCGCGCTTCATCACCTGCAACGCCGCCTCGGTCAGCAACCGCCGCCGCTCGTCCGCACTCAGGTGTAAACGTGCCGTTCCTGCCTCATCGTCGGTAGCCATGACCTCATCATACCGGGTATTGGCCGAATGCCTTGGGCGCTTGACTTGGCCAGAGGGCCAAATTAGATTGGAGGGCATCGCCGCCGACGTGAGGAGACTCGAATGACCACTGCTGCTGCTCCCCGTGCTGGTGCTCGTGAGTGGGCGGCACTGGCTGCCTTGACGGTGCCGGTGCTGCTGATGAGCATCGACCTGACCGTGCTGGCGATCGCGATCCCCGAGCTGAGCGAAGACCTCGCCCCGACCGGCACGCAGCTGCTGTGGATCGTGGACATCTACGGGTTCTTCCTCGCCGCACTGCTGGTGCTCATGGGCAACATCGGCGACCGGATCGGCCGACGCCGACTCCTGCTGATCGGGGCAGTCGCATTCGGGCTCGCCTCGGTGCTGGCCGCGTTCGCGTGGTCGGCGGAGGTGCTGATTGCCGCCCGCGCGCTGCTCGGGATTGGCGGGGCTACGCTCATGCCCTCCACGCTCGCGCTGATCCGCAACATCTTCACCGACCCCGCCCAGCGCCGCCGCGCCGTCTCGGTCTGGGTGGCCGCATTCGCCGGCGGCGCCGGCCTGGGCCCGGTGGTCGGCGGCCTGTTGCTGGAGAACTTCTGGTGGGGATCGGTGTTCCTCATCAACGTGCCGGTGATGCTCGCCCTACTCATCGCCGCCCCGCTACTCATCCCCGAGTTCCGCAACCCCGCACCGGGCCGCTTCGACCTACTCTCCGCCGGGCTGCTGATGGCAGCGATGCTCCCCGGTGTATACGGGCTCAAACACGCCGCCGAGTACGGCTGGGATCTCCCAGCGATCCTGTGGCTGACAACAGGACTCGCGCTCGGCGTCGTCTTCACGCTGCGGCAACGCCGCCTGACTGACCCATTGATCGACGTGGCACTGTTCCGATCCTTGCCATTCAGCGTCGCCGTCATCGCCAACATGGCCGGAGTCTTCGCGCTGACCGCCCTGCTGTACTTCCTGCCCCAGTACCTCCAGCTCATCCTGGGCCACTCGCCGCTCCTGGCCGGACTCTGGACGCTGCCCGTCGCCGTCGGAGCGATCGTCGGCTCTCTCCTCGCCGCCACGATCGCCCGCGTCGTGCGCCCCGGCTGGCTGATCGGCGGCGGGCTGATCGTCGCCGCGGGCGGGTACCTCACGCTCAGCGCCCTCGACCTCGACGGCACCGCCTGGGTCGCATTCACAGGCGGTGCGCTCATCGGGGCCGGGATCGGGATCGCTGACACCGTCTCCAACGACGTCATCGTCGGCACCGCCCCACCCGAGAGAGCCGGAGCCGCCGCGGGCATCAGCGAGACCGCCTACGAACTTGGCGGCGCGCTCGGCACCGCCATCCTCGGCGCCCTCGGCACTAGCCTCTACCGCACCGAGGTCAGAGCCGGATTGCCCGACACAACGCCGCCCCAGATCGGTGACGCCGTCACCGAAACGCTCGGAGCTGCCGTCGCCACCGCCCAGCAGCTCCCTGCGGACCTCGCCGAGACGCTGCTTGGCATCGTCCGCCCCGCCTTCACCGACGCAATGACCACCGCGTTCACCACGGCAGCGATTATCGTCACCATCATCGGCATCGGTGCGGCCGCGACACTCGCACAGAACCGCACCACCAGCACACAGAAGCAGCCGCCAGCACCCTCGTCATAGGCACCTGATGCCGCCATCGAACGATGGCATCACGCCGCCACTCATCGCTGAACTTCACACACAGTAGCGTCGTGTCGCAGGATCGAGACACGGCTGCGACGCGGCGGCGACATCCGTTTCGTAACGTGGGAGCCATGAACTCCTCACCCCGTCGCTTCCTCGCCCTTCCGCTCGTCCTCGCCCTCGCGGGCGTCGGACTGGTCGGCTGCACGGTCGCCGTGGCCGATCAGCCCGCCGCCTCCGGCACGGCCAGCGCTCCGTCGTCGACGTCGACCGGGTCGACGCCGGACTCCGCCGCGTCCACCGCCGCCACGCCCGCGGCAGCGAACCCGACCGGAACCGTCGACGACGAGCGCATGGCCCGGCTGCAGCGTTCCTCTTGGACCGACGCCGTCACGCAGCACGTCGTCTGCATCGACGGCGAGTACACCGTCGACAACAACGCCGACGCGCTCGTCGTCGAGATCACCGGCGACTGCCGCGAGGTGACGATCGCAGCCCACGGCGCGACGGTGCTGCTGCCCGCCGTCGACGAGGTGAAGATCACCGGCGACGGCAGCATCGTCATCGTCGCGTCGGCCCGCGAGATCGCGATCGACGCGGATGCCGACGCCAACCTCGTCGGGTGGGAGCAGGGCACCCCCGAGGTTCACGACGCCGGCACCCTCAACGCGACGACACCGATCTCGTGACGGTCGGTACGATCCCGTCATGACCTCCGGCCCGCCGCGCCTGCTGCTCGTCGACGACGAGAGCTCCATCACCGAGAGCCTCGCGCCCTTCCTCGCCCGGAGCGGATTCGACGTCCGGGTCGCCGGCGACGGACAGCGGGCGTGGGACCTCGTCGCCGAGTGGCACCCCGACATCCTCGTCAGCGACGTCGTCATGCCCGTGCTGGACGGACGGGAGCTGGTGCGCCGACTGCGCGCCGCCGGTGTCACCACCCCGACGATCCTGTTGACGCGGGTGGGGGAGTCGGGCGAGCGCAGCGCCGCGCTCGAGGAGGGCGCCGACGACTACCTCAACAAGCCCTTCGACCCGCAGGAGCTCGTCGCTCGTGCGCGCGCCGTGCTGCGCCGGGCCGCAGCGGGCGCCGCGCCGCTCGTGACCTCGCAGACGCTGGTCGCCGACGGGTTGCGCCTGGACCGGCCGTCGCGCCGGGTGTGGCGCGACGGCCGGGAGCTCGCGCTGACGCCGAAGGCGTTCCAGCTGCTGGAGTACCTCATGGCCCGCCCCGGGGAGGTGCACGCGCGGGAGCGCCTGCTGTCGGCCCTGTGGGGTTTCGACTTCGCGACCCACACGCGCGCCGTCGATCATCGCGTCGCGGAGCTGCGGGCCGCGCTCGGCGACGACGCCGCCGACCCGCGCTACCTCGAGACCGTCCCCGGCGTGGGCTACCGGTTCAGCGCGGAGGTCGCGCGCGCATGACACCGAAGCGCCTGCCCTCGGCATCTCTCGTCCTGGGGGTACCGGCCGTCGGGCTGGCGGTGGCGGCCGCCGTCGGTGTCGCCGTCGGCGACGGCCGCACCATCGTCGTGTCGGCCGCGGTGCCGCTGGTGGCCGCGCTCCTGGCGGCGGTCTTCGCCGCCGCTGCCGCGCTCATCGTGATCGCCCGCCGCCGCCGCCGCGCCCTCGTCGCCCGCACACAGATCGCCGCGCGGGACGCCGCCGCCGCCAACCACCGCCGGTTCCTGGCGCGCCTGGACCACGAGCTGAAGAACCCGATCACCGCGATCCGGGCGGCGGTCGCCGCCAGTGCGGAAACGACGCCGCAGCTGGGGACGATCGACGCGCAGACCGCCCGCCTGTCGCGCCTGGTCGCCGATCTCCGCAAGCTCTCCGAACTGCAGACGGCCGACCTGGAGCAGTCCCGCGTCGTCGTCGCCGATCTCGTCGCCGACGTCGTCGACGCCGTCCGCGACGCGCACGGCCGCGACGTGACGGTGACGCTGCCGACGGCGCCGTGGCCGCTGCCGGACCTCCTCGGCGACCCCGACCTCCTCTTCGTCGCGCTGTTCAACGTCGTCGCGAACGCCGCGAAATACTCCGATGCCGGCGACGTCGTCGAACTCCGCGGCGACGAGCAGCGGGGCACCGTCGTGCTCGACGTCGCCGACACCGGGCGCGGCATCCCCGCGGACGAGGTCGACGCCGTCTTCGACGAGCTGGCTCGCGGCAGCAACGCGCGCGACCGCGCCGGCAGCGGGCTCGGCCTCGCGCTGGTGCGCACCATCGTCGACCGGCACGGCGGCGAGGTGACCGTCACCTCCCGCGAAGGCGAGGGCACGCGGGTGCGCGTGACGCTCCCGGCGGCGTCCTGACGAGAAGAAGCCGGATGCCGCGGCATCCGGCCCCTTCTCGTCAGTGCCTCAGAGGGTGAGCGCCTTCTCGATGATCTCGGCCTGCTCGCGGGCGTGCACCTTCGGCGACCCGGTCGCGGTCGACGCGGCCGCCGCACGCGAGACGCGGCGGATGGTCCGGCCGTGGAGGTGCTTGACGACCTCGAGCGCGATGAATGGCCAGGCGCCCTGGTTCTCGGGCTCGTCCTGCACCCACACCAGCTCCGCGTTCGGGTAGCTGTCGATCACCGCGTTCAGCTCGTCGATCGGCGCCGGGTACAGCTGCTCCAGGCGCACGAGCGCGATCTGCGGGTTCGGCTTCTTGTCCAGCTCGGCCTTGAGGTCCCAGTGGATCTTGCCGGCGTGCAGCAGCACGCGGGTCACGGCGCTCTTGTCGATGCTGCGGTCATCGTCCAGCACCGGCTCGAACCGGCCCGTCGTGAACGCTTCGACGGGACTCGTCGCGCCGCGCAGGCGCAGCATCGCCTTCGGTGTGAAGACGATCAGCGGGCGGCGCGGGCGGGCGTAGGCCTGACGGCGCAGCAGGTGGAAATAGGATGCCGGGGTCGACGGCCGCGCGACGATCATGTTGTCCTGCGCGCACATCTGCAGGTAGCGCTCGATGCGGCCCGAGGAGTGGTCGGGACCCTGGCCCTCGTAGCCGTGCGGCAGCAGCAGCACGACGCTCGACTGCTGACCCCACTTCTGATCGGCGGCCGAGATATATTCGTCGATGACCGACTGGGCGCCGTTGGCGAAGTCGCCGAACTGGGCCTCCCAGAGGGTGAGGGTGTCGGGGCGCTCGACGGAGTAGCCGTACTCGAACGCCATCGCCGCGTACTCGCTCAGCAGCGAGTCGTAGACGTAGAAGCGGCCCTGGTTCTGCGACAGGTTCGCCAGCGGCAGCCACTCCTGGCCGTTCTGACGGTCGTGGAGCACCGCGTGCCGCTGCACGAACGTGCCGCGGCGGGCGTCCTGCCCGGCGAGGCGCACGTTGGTGCCCTCCATGAGCACGGAGCCGAACGCGAGCAGCTCGCCGAAGCCCCAGTCAATCTGGCCGTTGCGGCTCATGTCGAGGCGCTTCTCCAGCAGCTGCTGGAGCTTGGAGTGCACCGTGAAGCCGTCGGGCTTGTTGACGAACGCATCGCCGATCTGGTGGACGACCTCCACCGCGACACCGGTCGTCTCCGGCTCGCCCACGGCCTGGTCGATCTCGCCGCTGGCGGAGGAGACGATGCCCGTGGCTCCGGTCTCGGCGGCGTGCGTCTCGGCGAACGCGATCTCCAGACGGTTCTGGAAGTCGGCCTTCGCCTTGTCGTACTCCTCCTCGGTGATGTCACCGCGGCCGACGAGCGACTCCGTGTACAGGCGCCGGACCGAGCGCTTGGCCTCGATGAGGTTCGTCATGAGCGGCTGCGTCATCGACGGGTCGTCGCCCTCGTTGTGACCGCGGCGGCGGTAGCAGACGAGGTCGATGACGACGTCGCGCTGGAACTGCTGGCGGTAGGCGACGGCCAGCTCCGCGACGCGGACGACGGCCTCGGGGTCATCGCCGTTGACGTGGAAGATGGGGGCCTGGATGGTCTTGGCGACATCGGTGGCGTACACCGAGGTCCGGCCGTCCTGCGGCAGGGTCGTGAAGCCGACCTGGTTGTTGACGACGACGTGCACGGTGCCGCCGGTGCGGTATCCGCGCAGCTGCGACATCTGCAGGGTCTCCACCACGACGCCCTGACCGGCGAACGCCGCATCGCCGTGGACGAGGATCGGCAGCCAGGAGTACGTGCCGATCGGCATCCGGTCCTGCTTGGCGCGGACGATGCCCTCCAGCACGCCGTCGACCGTCTCCAGGTGCGACGGGTTGGCCGCCAGGTACACGGGCAGCTCCTCCCCGGCATCCGACACGAACGTGCCCTCGGTGCCGAGGTGGTACTTGACGTCGCCGGAGCCCGACTTCGACCCGATCGCGACGGACCCCTCGAACTCGCGGAAGATCTGGCTGTAGGTCTTGCCGGCGATGTTGGTCAGCACGTTCAGGCGGCCGCGGTGGGCCATGCCGATCGCGGCGCCGTCCAGGCCCGCGCCGGCCGCTCCCTGCAGGATCTGGTCCAGCAGCGGAATGAGCGACTCGCCGCCCTCGAGGCTGAAGCGCTTCTGGCCGACGTACTTGGTCTGCAGGAAGGTCTCGAACGCCTCGGCCTGGTTGAGCTTGTCGAGGATGCGCAGCTGCTCGTCGTGGCTCGGCTTCTGGTACTTGACCTCGACGTTGTCCTGGAACCACTTGCGCTGGGTCGGGTCCTGGATGTGCATGTACTCGACACCGATCGTGCGGCAGTACGAGTCGCGGAGCACACCGAGGATGTCGCGCAGCTTCATCGTGCGCCTGCCGCCGAATCCGCCGGTGACGAACTCGCGGTCGAGGTCCCAGAACGTCAGCCCGTGGTTCTCGATCTCGAGGTCGGGGTGCGTGCGCTGCACGTACTCCAGGGGGTCGGTGTCGGCCATGAGGTGGCCGCGCACGCGGTAGGAGTTGATGAGCTCGACGACACGGGACTGCTTGTCGACGCGCTCGGCGAGGTCGACGTTGATGTCGCTGGACCAGTGGATCGGCGCGTACGGGATGCGCAGCGCGGCGAAGATCTCCTCGTAGAAGCCACGCTGGCCGATGAGGAGCTCGTGCACGATCTTGAGGAACTCACCCGAACCGGCGCCCTGGATGACGCGGTGGTCGTAGGTGCTCGTCAGGGTGATGGTCTTGCCGATGGCGAGCTCGACGAGCGTCTTCTCGCTCGAGCCCTGGAATTCGGCGGGGTACTCGAGGGCGCCGGCGCCGACGATGCAGCCCTGACCCTTCATGAGGCGCGGCACGGAGTGGACCGTGCCGATGCCGCCGGGGTTGGTCAGCGAGATCGTCGTGCCCTGGAAGTCGGTCGCAGTGAGCTTGTTGCCCCGCGCGCGCTTGACGAGGTCCTCATAGGCGGAGAGGTACTCGCTGAACGTCAGCGACTCGGCCTGCTTGATGCTCGGGACCATGAGGGCGCGCGTGCCGTCGGGCTTCGGGAGGTCGATCGCGATGCCGAGGTTGATGTGCGCGGGTGCGACCACCGAGGGCTTGCCGTCGATCTCGGCGTAGGAGACGTTCTGGCTGGGGAAGACCTTCAGCGCCTGGATGAGCGCCCATCCGATGAGGTGCGTGAAGCTGACCTTGCCGCCCCGCGTGCGGGACATGTGGTTGTTGATCACGATCCGGTTGTCGATCATGAGCTTCGCCGGAACGGTGCGCACACTCGTGGCGGTGGGGACCGTGAGGGACTCGTCCATGTTCGCCGCGAGGGTCTTCGTCATGCCGCGCAGCGGCGTGACGACGTCCTCGCGGGCGGCGGTCTGGGCGGGCTCGTCCTCCGGGGCCTGCGCCGGGACCGGCTGCGGGGCGGCCGGGCGCGCCGTGGTGCGGGCGACCGGCTGCGGGCCGCCGACGACGGGGATGGGAGCGGTGAGCGGGCGCGCCTCCGAGGCCGGGGTGGAGGACGCCGGGGCCGGGGAGGCGGGGGCGGATGCCGCGGGCTGCGCCGCGGACGGGGCCTGCGGTTGACCGGCCGGAGCGGGGGCCGTGCCGGCATCCCGCTGCGTCTTCTCGTACGCCTCCAGCACCGGCCACCAGGCCTGGTCGACCGAGTTGCGATCCTTCGCGAACTGGTCGTACATCTCGGCGACGAGCCACTCGTTGGCCCCGAATTCGCCGTCGCTCGAAGTACCCACGCCGGTCACCTGACTGGACACGGTTGCGCCTGCTTTCATCGATGAAGTTCAGTCCGTACGGGGCATCCAGGAGCCCTCACGCACACATCCATCAAGGGTATCCCAGGTTTTCGGTCGGTACCGTGGGTACATGCAGTTCTCCGGCGCCCAGCCCACCGTCGACCTCACCTATTCCGACGTGTTCCTCGTGCCGCGGCGGTCGGGGATCACGAGTCGCCTGGATGTGGACCTCTCGCCGCAGGACGGCACGTCGGCGACCATCCCCCTCGTCGCCTCCAACATGAACTCCGTCACCGGACCGCGCCTGGCAGCCGCGCTCGCGCGCCGGGGCGGGCTGGGCGTGCTGCCGCAGGACATGCCGCTGCAGGACATCGACGCCGCCATCCGGTGGGTCAAGGAGCAGCCGGTGCCGTGGGACACCCCGCAGGTGCTCACCGCCGACGCGACCGTCGCCGAGGCGGCGGCGTTGCTGCCGGCGACCGAGGGCCACGGCATCGTCGTCGTGGCGGCGATCGCCGACCGCATCCACGTCGACGACATCCTCGGCGTCGTCCCGGCGAGCAGGCTCGGCACCGCGCTGCCGGATGCGCGGCTCGGCGACCTCGCGCGCGGCCGCACCGCGTCGATCGATGCGGACGACGTGACCGACGCGCGCCACGCGTTCGATCTGCTCGTCGCGGCGGAGGCCGAGACCGTGTGCGTGCTGCACCACGGGTACCTCGTCGGGACCCTCTCGCAGCGCACGGCGCTGCGCTCCACCCTGTACCGGCCGGCGGTGGACCCGGACGGACGGCTCATCGTGGCCGCCGCGGTCGGCATCAACGGCGACGTCGCCGCGAAGGCGAAGGCGCTCGCCGCCGCGGGCGTGGACGTTCTCGTCGTCGACACCGCGCACGGGCACCAGGAGGGGATGCTGCGGGCGCTGCACACCGTCGCGGGTCTGGGTCTCGGCATCCCGCTCGTCGCCGGGAACATCGTGACCGCGGAGGGCGCGCGCGACCTCGTCGCCGCGGGAGCGTCGATCCTGAAGGTCGGCGTGGGTCCGGGAGCGATGTGCACGACGCGCATGATGACCGCCGTCGGACGACCGCAGTTCTCCGCCGTGCTGGAGACCGCGCAGGCCGCGGCGGAGCTCGGCGCGCACGTGTGGGCCGACGGCGGTGTGCGCTATCCGCGTGACGTCGCCCTGGCCCTGGCGGCGGGCGCGGCATCCGTCATGATCGGCTCGTGGTTCGCCGGGACGATCGAGGCCCCCGGCCAGTTGCAGGTCGACGAGGCGGGGCGCGTCTACAAGGAGTCGTGGGGGATGGCCTCGACGAAGGCGGTCCACGGTCGGTTCGGACGCCTGGACCCGTACGAGCGGGCACGCAAGGAGCTGTTCGCCGAGGGCATCTCGTCGTCGAAGATCTACCTCGACCCGCTGCGCCCGTCGGTCGAGGATCTCGTCGACATGATCACCTCGGGTGTGCGGTCGTCGTTCACCTACGCCGGGGCATCCTCGGTGCCGGAGTTCCACGAGCGCGCGACCGTCGGGCTGCAGTCCGCCGCCGGCTACGAAGAGGGCAAGGCGCTCCCCGTCAGCTGGTGACCCGCAGCGTGCCGTAGAATCGTCGGCACAATGGACGACCCTCCCAGTTGCAGACGTTCGCCCCACCGACCCTCCTTCCGCGTGAGCGGGGGTGATGCGTGATGGATTACGTCATGTTGGGCGTGGGGCTGCTGCTCACGATCGGGACCGGCCTGTTCGTCGCGAGCGAGTTCGCGCTCGTGAACCTCGACCGCGCCGACCTCGAAGCCCGCCGGGCCGCCGGCGAGTCGCGGCTGTCACTGACGATCGACGCGCTGAAGATGACGTCGACCCATCTCTCCAGCGCGCAGCTGGGCATCACGCTGACGACGCTGCTCACCGGCTACACGATGGAGCCCGCCCTCACGAACCTGCTGAGCCCGCTGTTCACCGCAGCAGGAGTGCCGGATGCCGTGGCCCGCACGATCTCCACGGTCGTCGCCATCGCGATCGCCACGATCTTCTCGATGATCCTCGGCGAGCTCGTGCCGAAGAACTTCGCCCTGGCCATCCCGCGGCAGACGGCCAAGTTGGTCATGCCGTTCCAAGTCGGCTTCACGACCGTGTTCCGCCCCGTCGTCGCGGTGCTCAACGGCAGTGCGAACGCCATCCTGCGCAGCATGGGGATCGAACCCAAGGAGGAGCTGTCGGGCGCTCGAACGGCCGACGAGCTGTCGAGTCTCGTGCGGCGCTCCGCGAGCGCGGGTGTGCTCGAGCAGGACACCGCGTCACTGCTGAACCGCACCCTGACCTTCGCGCGGCTGACGACGGCGGATGTCATGACCCCGCGCCCGTCGATCCACGCGGTCGCCGCCAGTGACAGCGTCGAGGATGTCATCCAGCTCGCGCGCCGCACCGGCCACAGCAGGTTCCCCGTGTACGCCGAATCGATGGACGACATCACGGGCATCGTGCACCTCAAGCAGGCCGTCAGTGTTCCCCGCGACCGCCGCGCCGAAGTGCCCGCCGCCGCCATCGCCGAGGAGCCGCTGCGCGTTCCCGAGGCGGTGCACCTGGATGCCGTCATGGCGGAGTTGCGCGCCCGCGGCTACCAGATGGCGATCGTCGTCGACGAGTACGGCGGGACGGCCGGCGTCGTGACGCTCGAGGACCTCGTCGAGGAGATCGTCGGTGAGGTGCTCGATGAGCACGACCGGAGCCGCGCGGGTGTCGTCCGCGTCGCGGATGCCGTCATCTTCCCCGGTGAGCTGCGCCCCGACGAGGTGCTCGACCGCACAGGCATCCGCGTGCCCGAAGGTGAGGTCTACGACACCGTCGGCGGGTTCGTGATGTCGACGCTCGAGCGGATCCCCACCGTCGGCGACAGCATCGAACTCGAGGACGGCACCCTCGAGGTGCAGCGCATGGACGGTCGCCGCGTCGACCGCGTGAAGTTCACCCCGCGTCCGCTGCCGGAAGGGGCCGAGATCGAGGGAGGTGAGCGGCGATGAGCGACTGGGCAGGCCTGGCATGGCTGGTCGTGCTGCTCGCGTTCAACGGATTCTTCGTGGCATCCGAGTTCGCGGTCATCTCGGCCCGTCGCTCACAGATCGAACCGCTCGCCGAGAAGGGGTCGCGCGCGGCGAAGACCGCGCTGTACGCGATGGAGCACGCGACGCTCATGCTGGCCACCTGCCAGCTCGGCATCACGATCTGCTCGCTGCTGATCCTGAACGTCTCGGAGCCCGCCATCCACCACCTCCTCGAGGTGCCGCTGGGCCTCACCGGCTGGAGCGAGGCCGTCATCGGCGGCGTCGCGTTTGCGATCGCGCTGCTGGTGGTCTCGTACCTGCACGTCGTGTTCGGCGAGATGGTGCCGAAGAACCTGGCGTTCTCGCTGCCCGACCGTGCGGTGCTGCTGCTGGCGACGCCGCTCGTGTGGGTGTCGAAGCTGTTCTACCCGCTCATCGTCGCGCTGAACTGGATCGCGAACCACATCGTGCGCCTGTTCCGCGTGGAACCGAAGGACGAGGCGGCATCCACCTTCACGCTCGACGAGGTCGCGACCATCGTGAACCAGTCCCGCATCGAGGGTGTGCTCGACGACGCGTCGGGCGCCGTCGCCGCGGCGGTGGAGTTCACCGACAAGAAGGCGCGGGATGTCGCCGTGCCGCTGTCGGAGCTCGTCACCCTGCCGGAGATCACGACGCCCGACGAGATCGAGCGCGCCGTCGCCAAGCACGGCTTCTCGCGCTACGTGATCGTGGATGCCGAGGGCGCCCCCCGCGGCTACGTGCACCTGAAGGACGTGCTGCGTGCCGCCGAGGGTCCGGATGCCGAGAACGACGTCGCCGCTCCGATCAAGCCCAAACGGATCCATCACATGGTGCCGGTGGCCGAGACGACCGACCTCGAGGACGCGCTCGCCCTCATGCGCCGGTCGAGCCGGCACCTCGCGCAGGTGCGCAACGCGGCAGGGGAGACCACCGCGGTGCTGTTCCTCGAGGACATCATCGAGGAGCTCGTCGGAGAGGTGCACGACGCGACCCGCCGCCGCGGGTACTGAGTCACCGCGCGAGAAACCACCCGTTGAGCGGCCCGCGCGCTAGCGGGGCCGGGCGCGGACGTACTGCGGCGGCCACAGCGAGGCGTCGGTCTCGCCGAGCTCGGTGGCGGCGCGCAGCGCGAAGTGCGGGTCGCGCAGCCACTCCCGCCCGGCGAGGATCACGTCGGCGTCGCCCGACTGCAGCACCGCCTCGGCCTGGGCGCCCGACGTGATCTCGCCGACGGCGCTCACCGGCAGGCCGCTGGACCTGCGCACCTCGGCGGCCAGCGGCACCTGATAGCCCGGGCCCGTCGTGATGCGCTGGTGGGCGACGAGTCCGCCGCTGGAGATGTCGAACAGCACCGCGCCGCGCTCGGCGGCCCACTGCGCGACGGTCGCCGTCTGCGCGGCGTCCCAGCCGCCGTCGGCCCAGTCGGATGCCGAGAACCGCACCACGAGCGCCGCCTGCGGCGCCGCGGCGCGCACCGTCTCGACGATGCGCAGCAGCAGCCGGGCGCGGTTGTGAAGGCTTCCGCCGTACTCGTCGTCGCGGAGGTTCGACAGCGGGGAGAGGAACTGGTGCAGCAGGTAGCCGTGCGCGGCGTGCACTTCGAGCACGTCGAACCCGGCGGCGACGGCGCGCACCGCCGCGGCGCCGAACGCCTCGACGATCCGGTCGATCCCGGCGGTGTCGAGGGCGACGGGCTCGGCGAAGCCCTCGAAGGCGACGGCGGAGGGCGCGACGGTCGTCCAGCCCCCGGCATCCGTCGGCACGGAACCGCGGTGCCCGGAGAACGGCGACCAGGTCGAGGCCTTGCGCCCCGCGTGAGCGAGCTGGATGCCCGGCAGCGCGTCGCGCGCGCGGATCGCGGCGGCAATCGGCGCCCACGCCTGCTGCTGCGCGTCGTTCCACAGTCCGGTGTCCTCGGGGGAGATGCGCCCCTCGGGCACGACCGCGGTGGCCTCGGCGATGACGACGCCCGCGCCACCGGACGCGAACTGCGCCAGGTGCACGTGGTGCCAGTCGTTCGGCACGCCTTCGCTCGCCGAGTACTGGCACATCGGCGCGACCCACAGTCGATTGCGCACGGTGCGTCCGGCGAGGTCATAGGGGGAGAACAGCAGGCTCATCGGCGACCTTCCGAGTGGGGACGGGGCGGGCCGGCGCAGGGACCGGCCGGGTACAGTGTCGCGCATGAACGCGTCACGGGAATGGTCCGCGGCCGACGCGGCGGCGGTCCTCAGGAGGCCAACGGCCCACGATGACAAGTATTCCCGCGGCGTCGTGGGGCTGCGGACGGGATCGGACGCCTATCCCGGCGCCGCCGTCCTCGGCGTGGAGGCGGCGTGGCGCACCGGTGTCGGGATGGTCCGCTACCTCGGACCGGACCGCCCCCGCGCGCTCGTGCTGCACCGCCGCCCCGAGACCGTCACCGCCGACGGTCGCGTGCAGGCGTGGGTAATCGGATCGGGGACGGATGCCGCGGACCGCACCCCCGACGAGACGGCCGCGCTCCGCAGCGTCCTGCAGGCGGATGTCCCCGTGGTCGTCGACGCCGGCGCCCTGGACCTCATCGAGGCGCTGTCGCGCGCCGATCGCGCCGCGGATGCCGGGGCGGCCGCCGCCGACGTGCGCGCGCCGCGGGTGCTCACTCCGCACGACCGGGAGCACGCGGCGCTGCGGAAGCGTCTCGGCCTCGGCGAGCAACCCGACCGGGTCGCGGCGGCGGCCGAGACGGCGGCGGCCACCGGTGCCGTCGTGCTGCTGAAGGGCGCGACGACGATCGTGGCGGCGCCGGACGGCGGCATCCGCACCGTCACGACGGACGTGCCGTGGCTCGCCACGGCCGGGACCGGCGACGTGCTCGCCGGCATCCTGGGGGCGCTGCTGGCGGGCGCGACCGCCGCACGGAGTGGCAGCGACGGCGATGGCGGCGGTGATGGCGGTGGCGACGGCGG
Source organism: Microbacterium sp. CH-015 (assembly GCF_049707015.1). Taxonomy (NCBI): domain Bacteria; kingdom Bacillati; phylum Actinomycetota; class Actinomycetes; order Micrococcales; family Microbacteriaceae; genus Microbacterium; species Microbacterium sp. CH-015. The sequence goes on from NZ_JBNAFJ010000001.1 coordinate 374,539, forward strand.
CGCGGGGGCGACGCCGGAGGCCTGCGCCGCGACGGCGGCGTGGCTGCACGGCCGGGCCGCCGCGGCGGCGTCGGAGGCCCACCGGGGCGGACCGGTCGTCGCGCTCGAGGTCGCGGAGGCCGCGGCATCCGTCGTCGGAGGCATGCTCGCGGGAGGCTGAGCCGGCGCCGGCCCCGGGAACCGGGTGCGGTGACGCCGTCCCTAGGATGGAGGGATGTCGAGGCGCGCGGTGCTGTGGATCGCGTTCGCCGTCGTCCACGCGGGCGTCGCGTGGCTCGGGTTCCTCATGCCGAACCAGCCCATGGGCGACGTGCACAACGTGTACGACCCCTGGTCGCGGATGGCCCTCGACGGCAGCGCGATCGTCGGGGTCACCGAGCCCTGGGTGTACCCGCAGCTCGCCCTGCTGCCGATGATCGCGGCGCAGGGGCTCGCCCCGCTCGCGGGCTACTACCTCGCGTGGGCACTCGTGGTCACCGCGGTCGACGCCCTCGCCTTCGCCGTGCTCGTCGGCCGCGCGCACGCCGTCGGCCGGGTCACTGCGGCGTGGTTCTGGCTGTCGTTCATCGCGCTGCTCGGGCCGGTCGGCCTCTACCGCCTCGACGGCTTCACGACCGCGCTCGCCGTCCTCGGCTGCCTGTGGCTCGTGGGCCGGCCCTGGCTCGCGTCGATCCTGCTGGCGGTCGCCACATGGATGAAGGTGTGGCCGGCCGCGCTGCTCGCCGCCGCCGTCATCGCGCTGCGCCGTCGGGGCGCGCTCGTCGGCGGCGCCGTGATCGTCTCCGCGCTCACGCTCAGCGGCGTCGTCCTCGCGGGCGGCGCGGCGAACGCGTTCGGGTTCATCGGCGACCAGACCAGCCGGGGCCTGCAGGTGGAGGCCCCGGTCAGCACGCCGTACCTGTGGGGCACCTTCTTCGACCCGCGCACGTTCTGGGTGTACTACGACCGCGACATGCTGACCTTCCAGGTGACGGGGACCGAGGTCGACACGGTCATCGCGCTCATGACCCCGCTGCTGCTCGTCGCGATGGCCGGCATCGCCGCGCTCGGCGTCATCGCCGTCGCGCGCGGCGCCCGCTACGCCACCCTGTTCCCGCCCCTGTCCCTCGCCCTCGTCCTGGGATTCATCGTCTTCAACAAGGTGGGCTCGCCGCAGTACCTCTGCTGGCTCGTGCCCTCGCTCGTCGTCGGCCTCGTGCTCGACCGGCGCCGGTGGGCGCTGCCGGCGACCGTCGCCCTCGGCACCGCGCTGCTCACCCAGTTGGTGTACCCGCTGCTGTACGGCGGCATCCTCACCCCGGCCCTCGTGCCGGTAACGGTGCTCACCGTCCGCAACCTCGCGCTCATCGCGCTGCTGGTCTGGATGGTGGTGCGCCTCGCGGCCATCGTCCGGTCACCGGTGCGCGACGCGGCCGCGCTGCGCGCGGCATCCTTCGCCTGAGAACCGCCCGCCACCGAATCGAGGAGTTCCATGCTCATCGCCTTCTCCGTCGCCCCATCCGGGACCGGTCGCGCCGACGGGTCCGTCCACGACGCCGTCGCGGCGGCGGTGTCCGTCGTCCGCGCCTCGGGACTGCCGCACCGCACCACGTCGATGTTCACCGAGATCGAGGGGGAGTGGGACGAGGTCTTCGCGGTCGTGAAGGCGGCGACGGATGCCGTCCTGCCGTACGGTTCCCGCGTCTCGCTCGTGCTCAAGGCCGACATCCGCCCCGGGCACACCGGTGAGATCGACGGCAAGATCGACCGCCTCGAGCGGGCCATCGAGTCGCTCCCGCACGACGCCTGAGCCTCCGCGGGGCCGCTAGCATGATGCGGTGACCTCCTCGACGCTCTCGAGGGGCGCGGCGACGTGGACGCTCCTCTCCCTCGCCATCGGATCGTTCGGCATCGGCATGACCGAGTTCGTCGTCATGGGCCTGCTGCCGCAGATCTCCGCCGACCTTCTGCCGACGCTCACCGCCACCGACCCCGAGGCCGCCATCGCCCAGGCAGGCTGGCTCATCTCGCTCTACGCGCTGGGCGTCGTCGTCGGCGCGCCGACGATCGCGGCATCCGTCGCGAAGTACCCGCGCCACCGGGTCATGCTGGGTCTCGCCGCCGCTCTGACGCTGTTCAACGCGCTGACCTTCCTCATGCCGACGTTCGAGATGGTCGCCGCCTCGCGTCTGCTGGCGGGGCTGCCGCACGGCGCCTACTTCGGCATCGGCGCTCTCGTGGCCGCCGACGTGCTGGGGCCGGGGTCGCGGGCGAAGGGCGCGGCCTTCGTGCTCACCGGACTCACGCTCGCGAACGTCGTGGGCGTGCCGCTCGGCACATTCCTCGGCCAGCAGCTGGGCTGGCGCGTCGCGTTCGCCATCGTGGCCGGCATCTTCGCCCTCGCGACCGTGCTCATCGGGCTGTTCGTGCCCGCCCACGCCGGCGACCCCGACCGCACCCTGCGCGCCGAGCTGCGGGCGTTCGGCATGCCGCAGGTGTGGTTCGCGATCGGCATCGGCGCGATCGGCTTCGGCGGGTTCTTCGCCGCCTACAGCTACATCGCGCCCGTCGTGACCGACGTGGCCGGAGCTCCGGAGTGGGCGGTGCCGGTCGTGCTGGTCCTCATGGGGCTCGGGATGACGATCGGCAACCTCGTCGGCGGTCATCTCGCCGACATCGACCTGAAGCGCACGCTGCTCGTCGGGTTCGTGCTGTTCATCGTCGTGCAGGCGCTGCTGGCGCTGACGGCCGCCTGGATCGTCACCCTCGGTGTGTTCGTCTTCGCCCTCGGCGCCATCACCTCCGCGCTGTCGCCGACGATCCAGTCGCGGCTCATGAGCGTCGCCGGTGACAACCAGTCCATCGCCGCGGCGCTGAACCACTCCGCGCTGAACATCGGCAACGCGCTCGGGGCCTTCCTCGGCGGACTCGTCATCGCGCACGGGTTCGGCTTCATCGCGCCGATCTGGGTGGGACTCGTCCTCGCCGTCGCCGGGTTCGCGCTGGCGCTGGTCAGCTACGCGCTGCAGGCACGTCGGCCCGCCGCCGTCCCGGCCTGACGCGCGGGCGGGTCAGGCCTGCAGCAGGCGCCGCAGGTGCGCGCCGACGGCGGCAGTCTCGATGAGGAACCCGTCGTGACCGAAGTCGCTGGAGAGGACGACGGCGCCGTCGTCGATCGTCGAGCGGATGCCGCGGGCGATGCGGTGCTGGCCGTCGACGGGGAATAGCCGGTCGCTGTCGATGCCGAGCACGAGCGTCGTCGCCGTGACGCGCGCGAGGGCGTCCTCGATGCCGCCGCGGTCGCGGCCGACATCGTGGGAGTCCATGGCGTCGACGAGCGCGATGTAGCTGTTCGCGTCGAAGCGGCGCGTGAACTTGTTGCCGTGGAAGTCGAGGTAGCTCTCCACCGCGAACCGGCCGCCGTGCCCGAGCGGGCTCTTGTCGGACTGCCATGACCGCTGGAAGCGCTGGTTGAGCTCGGTGGGGCTGCGGTAGTTCAGCAGCGCCATCCGCCGGGCCAGCGCCAGCCCCCGGTGGGGGCCCTCGCCGTCGGGGGCGTCGTAGTACTCGCCGCCGGCGAACCGGGGGTCGATCTGGATCGCCTCCAGCTGCACGCCGTTGAGGGCGATCTGGTCGGCCGTCGTCACCGGCGGTGCCGACAGCACCGCGAGGCGCTCCACCCGCTCGGGGTGCCCGACGCCCCACTCCAGGGCGTGCATGCCGCCCATCGAGCCGCCGATGACCGCCGCCCACCGGTCGACGCCGAGCGCGTCGGCCAGGCGCACCTGCGCGGCGACCTGGTCGCGGATCGTGAGGTACGGGAAGCGGGAGGCCCACTCGTAGCCGTCCGGCGCGATGGAGGACGGGCCGGTCGAGCCCTGGCATCCGCCCAGCATGTTCGGCGCCACGACGAACCAGCGATCGGTGTCGACGGGGGCGCCCGGCCCGACGATGTCATCCCACCAGCCCGCCGTCGGGTGGCCCGGTCCCGCGGGCCCGCGCACATGGCTGTCGCCGGTGAGGGCGTGCAGGATGAGGACCGCGTTGTCGCGGGCGGCGTTCAGCTCGCCCCAGGTCTCGTAGGCGAGACGGATGCCGGGGAGCTCCTCCCCGCCCTCGGTGGCGAACGCGCCGAAGGCCGCGAAACGACGCTCGCCGGCCGGATCGCCGTCGCGCCATGCGCCGGTCGCCGGCGGACGCGCGCGCAGCAGGCGCGCGTCGGCCTCCGTGATCGGCGCGGAGGGCACCGTGTCTTCGGAGGTCTGCCAGTCCATCCGTCCATTCTCCCGGGTCGGCGCGGATGCCGTCGTCGTGTTACGGGCGCCGGTGACGGCGGCCGGATGTCGCAAAAGCAGGCTGAATCGACCTCCGCGGTCCGCGGGGGACCGAGAAGGTGCGATTCAGCCTGCTTTCGGAACAGAACCGGCGCGGCACCGGAACCGGCGCGGCGCTGTCACGGGCGACGCGGCACCGGAGCCGGCACGGCGCGTGCGGCGCGGCTCAGGCGCGGGCGGCCTCCGAGACCCGGCGCGCGGCGGCGAACGCCCGCTCCAGGTCGGCCTTCAGGTCGTCGATGTTCTCGAGGCCCACCGACAGGCGCACCAGACCCGGCGTGACACCGGCGGTGAGCTGCTGCTCCGGGGTGAGCTGGGAGTGGGTGGTGGATGCCGGGTGGATCACCAGCGAGCGCACGTCGCCGATGTTGGCGAGGTGGCTGAACAGGCTCAGCGAGTTGACGAACTCACGGCCGGCCTCCACGCCGCCCTTCAGCTCGAAGGAGAGCACGGCGCCGACGCCCTTCGGGGCGTAGCGGTTGGCGGCGGCGTACCACGGCGAGCTGGGCAGCCCGGAGTAGTTCACCGACGCGATGTCGTCGTGGTTGTCGAGCCACTCCGCGATCTCCTGCGCGTTCTGGACGTGACGCTCGATGCGCAGCGAGAGCGTCTCGACGCCCTGCAGCAGGTTCCACGCGCTCTGCGGCGAGATCGCCGAGCCGAGGTCGCGCAGCAGCTGCACGCGCGCCTTGATGATGTACGCGAGGCCGTCGCCGACGGCCGTGGTGTAGCTCGCGCCGTGGTACGACTCGTCGGGCTCGGTGAGCCCCGGGAACTTCTCGACGTTCTGCGACCAGGCGAACGAGCCGCCGTCGATGATCGCGCCGCCGATCGTGGTGCCGTGGCCGCCGAGGAACTTCGTGACGGAATGCACGACGATGTCGGCACCGTGCTCGAACGGGCGGATGAGGTACGGGGTCGCGATCGTGTTGTCGACGATGAGCGGCACGCCCGCCTCGTGCGCCACGTCGGCGACGAGGCGGATGTCAAGGATGTTGATCTTCGGGTTGCCGATCGTCTCGGCGAACAGCAGCTTGGTGTTCGGGCGGACCGCGCGGCGCCACTCCTCGGCGTCGTCCTGGTTCTCGACGAACGTGACCTCGATGCCGAGCTTGGCGAGCGAGTACTTGAACAGGTTGTACGTGCCGCCGTAGATCGAGCTCGACGAGACGATGTGGTCGCCGGCCTGCGCGATGTTGAGGACGGCGAAGGTCGCGGCGGCCTGGCCGCTGGCGAGCGCGAGCGCGCCCGTGCCGCCCTCGAGCGCCGCCAGGCGCTGCTCCAGGACGTCCTGCGTCGGGTTCTGGATGCGCGTGTAGATGTTGCCGAACTCCGCCAGCGCGAACAGGTTCGCGGCGTGGTCGGCGTTGTCGAAGACGTAGGAGGTGGTCTGGTAGATCGGCGTGGCGCGAGCCTTGGTGACCGGGTCCGGCGCGGCGCCGGCGTGGATCTGCTTGGTCTCGAAGCGCCAGTTCTCGGGTGCGGACATGTTCGGCTCCTGCGTGGTTCGGGTGGTGGCGGGCGGATGCCGGCGACCACACCGACAGTACGGAGCGCCCCCGATGTCAACAAGCACGGGGAAATGTGACGTAACACCGGTCCGGGTACCGTAGAGGCATGACCAGACGTGCAGTGGTGACGGGGGCCAGCTCGGGGATCGGCGAAGCGACGGTGCGTGCTCTGCGCGCATCGGGCTGGGACGTCGTGGGTGTCGCGCGCCGGGCGGAGCGGCTCGAGGCGCTGGACGCCGAGGTCGGCTCCCGCTCGTTCGCCGCGGACCTGTCGAACGAGGCCGACGTTGCCGCGCTCGCGGCGCACCTCGCACAGACCGGCGACGTCCACGCGCTCGTGCACGTCGCCGGCGGCGCGCGGGGCACCGATCGCGTCGAGGACGGCGACCCCGCCGACTGGCGCTGGATGTTCGAGGCGAACGTGCTGTCCGCACAGCTCGTGACGGCGGCCCTGCTGCCGCTGCTGCGGTCCGCGATCGGGCCGGGCGGACATGCCGACACGCTGTATGTGACGTCGACGGCCGCGCAGACGGCCTACCCCGGCGGGGCGGGCTACAACGCCGCGAAGGCGGGCGAGGCGATGCTCGTGCATGCGCTGCGGCTCGAGCTGAACGGCGAACCCATCCGGGTTACGGAGATCGCCCCGGGCATGGTCTACACCGAGGAGTTCACGCTCAATCGCCTGGGCGGTGACCGGGCGAGCGCGGAGCGGGTGTACGAGGGCGTGGAGCACCCCCTCACGGCATCCGACGTCGCCGATGTCATCGCCTACGCGCTGAACGCGCCGGGGCACGTCAACCTCGACCTCGTGACGATGCGTCCCGTCGCGCAGTCCGCGCAGCACCTGCTGGCCCGCGGCCCGCTGCGTCCGCGCGGCTGACGCCCGAGTGAGCGGGGTCTCGCGCTCAGGCGGGGGGAGCGTCGGCGAACGCGACCTTCGGGACGAACAGCAACAGGACGGCGGCGAGGAACCCGCCGCCCGCGCAGATCGCCCACACGGTCATGTATCCGCCGAGGGATGCCGCGGTCTGGCTCGCGACGGCGCCCACGCCCGCCGCGAGCACGACGCCGAACACCGCCGACGAGAACGTGCCGCCGATCGTCTTGGTCGTGTTGGTGAGCGCGGACGCCACGCCCGTCTGCCCGAGCGGCGCGGCCGCGGCGGCCGCGGCCGGTAGCGCTCCGACGAGCGCGCCGCAGCCGAGGCCCGCGATGCACAGGTTCAGCAGCACCTGCCACAGCTCGAGGTGGAACGGCAGGAACAGCGTGTAGCCGACGCCGACGAGCAGCGCCGCGACGATCAGCACGATGCGCGGGCTCGCCCGGCGCGAGGTCACCGCGAACAAGATCGCGCCGACGATGAGCGACACGAGGTACACACCGATGATGTTGGAGCGCTCCGTGGCATCCAGCCCCAGGCCGTACCCGAGCGAGCGGTCGGTGCCGGCATACGTCGACAGCGGACCCTGCGCGCCGAGCAGGCTGATGCCGATCAGGAACGCCGTGACCTGCACGGGCCACATCTCGGGGCGGCGCAGCACGCGGATGTCGATGGCCGGGTCCTGCTGGCGCAGCTCGTACCGCACGAACAGGGCGAAGATGGCGAGACCCAGGACGATCAGCACGATCACCCAGGTCCAGGCGTCCGCGCCGAGGCCCAGCTCGCCGATCATGCGCATCCAGGCGAGACCGCCGGTGACCAGCAGCAGGCCCCAGGCGAGCAGCACGAATCCCCACAGGTCGAGGGAGCGGCCCGGCTCCGGCTTCGACTCGGGAACGCCGAACCAGATCACGACGGCGACGAGGGTCACCGCGACCGCGGGCACGATGAGGGTCGTGGTGAGGTCCTGCGTGGCGGCGAAGATGCGCCCGGCGGCCAGCGCGCCGATGATGGCACCGGCCTGCAGGCCCACGACGAGCAGGCCCGCCGCGCGCCGCGTGGTCGACACGCCACGCTGCTGACGCCGGCCGCGCTCGAAGATGAGCGCGATCTCCAGCGGCAGCCAGACGACGTAGAACCCCTGCAGCGCCCACGCGATGAGGAACGACCAGAACGATGTCGCAAAGGCCAGCCACCAGGTCGCCCCGGCCGTGAGGATCGCCGCGACCAGCAGGATCTTCTTGTGCCCGTACATGTCGCCGAGCTTCGCGAGGATCGGCACGACGAGCGCCGACAGCAGCAGCTGCGATGCCTCGAACCAGTTGACGTCGGAGTCGTGGATGCCGAGCGTCGTCACGATGTCGCTGAACAGGGGCACGTAGTAGCCCTGCAGGATGCCGCTGACGAGCTCGACCAGCACGAACCAGCCGATGAGCGCGGCGGTGACGCCGACCGTCGAGGAACGCACAGAGGCGGTCGCGGTGGCCAGCGGTCCCAGAGCCGACTTCGATGTCACGGCGCTCAGTCTAGGGGCGTGCCCGCCGGTCGCCGCGCACGCCGTGATGCGCCGCGCGGCCGTGCGTGACGCCGCGGGCGGCGGTTCGCGCCGGCTCACCGTGTGCTCGTAGGCTGATGGCGTGACGAGCGACCGCGAAGTGCTGACCTGGGACGGATTCGGCGAGGCGACGCGCGAGCTGTCGCGCACGATCCTCGCCGACGGCTTCGTCCCCGACGTCGTCGTCGCGATCGCCCGGGGCGGCCTGCTGCCCGCCGGGGCGATCGCCTACGGGCTGGGCGTGAAGAGCTGCGGGGCGCTGAACGTCGAGTTCTATACCGGCATCGGCACCGTGCTCGACGCCCCGGCGCTGTTGCCGCCCGACCTCGACCTCGGCTACCTCCCGGGCAAGCGCGTGCTGCTCGTGGACGACGTCGCCGACAGCGGCCGCACCCTCGCGCTGGCGGTGCGGATGCTGCAGGACGCGCAGGCCGACGTTCGCTCGGTCTGCATCTACACCAAGCCGGGTTCGGTCGTCTCGCCCGACTACTCGTGGCGCGAGACCGACCGGTGGATCGACTTCCCGTGGTCCGCCGCCGGTACGGTCGCCGAGGAGGACGCCGGCGCCGAGGCGAGCGCCTGATGGCGATGACCCTCGACGAGCTCGCCGCGGCCGGCCTCGTCGACCCCAGCTGGGCGCAGGCGCTCGCCCCGGTCGCGCCCGATATCGCGGCGCTCGGCGAACGCCTACGCGCCGAGGTCGCCGCCGGAACGCACTACCTCCCCGCGGGCGACAAGGTGCTGCGTGCCTTCGCCCGGCCGCTGTCCGAGGTGAAGGTGCTGATCGTCGGACAGGATCCCTACCCGACACCCGGCCATCCGATCGGGCTGTCGTTCGCCGTCGATGCCCACGTGCGCCCGCTGCCGCGGAGCCTGTCGAACATCTACACCGAACTGGAGGCCGACCTCGGCATCCCGCGGGCGCCGCACGGCGACCTGTCGGCGTGGAGCGATCAGGGCGTCATGCTGCTCAACCGTGTGCTGACCGTGGCGCCGGGCGCTCCGGCATCCCACCGCGGGTGGGGTTGGGAGAAGGTCACCGAGCACGCCATCCGCACGCTCGTCGCCCGCGACGCACCGCTTGTGGCGGTGCTGTGGGGGAGGGATGCCGCGAACCTGCGGCCCCTGCTGGGCGCCACCCCGATCGTCGAGTCGGCGCATCCGTCGCCGCTGTCGGCGAGCCGCGGGTTCCTCGGGTCGCGCCCGTTCTCGCGCGTGAACGCGCTGCTCGCACAGCAGCAGGCCGCGCCGGTCGACTGGCGCCTGCCCGCGTAGGCTGTCGCGCATGCTGGAAGAGGAGTACGACAAGACGCGCCGGCGCCTGCCGGCGCATCTGCGCCGCGTCGAGACCGAGCGTCCGTTCTCGTTCGAGATCCGCCCGGTGCAGGATGCCGACATCCCGGACATCCGCGAGATCTACAACCACTACGTGACGAACTCCGTCGTCACCTTCGATGAGAAGAAGTGGTCGCTCAAGCAGTGGCGCGACAAGGCGGCGCACCTGCACAAGCTCGGCATGCCGTTCCTCGTCGCGCAATCCCCGTCGGGGCAGGTGCTCGGATACGCGCTCGTCCAGCCGATGTCGTCGAAGTCGGCGTACCGGTACAGCGTCGAGAACTCGATCTATCTCGGGCAGGCCGCGACCGGCAAGGGGCTCGGCCGGGCGCTGCTGGAGGCGCTGATCGCGGCATCCGAGGAGGCGGGCATCCACCAGATGGTCGCCGTCATCAGCGACAAGGGCGCGGAGGCGTCGATCGCGCTCCACGAGAAGCTCGGCTTCGTCGAGGTGGGGCGGATGGGGCGCGTCGGCTTCAAGTTCGGCCGCTGGCTCGGCACGATCTACCTGCAGAAGCAGCTGCAGCCCAAAAAGCGCCGGCGGAAGCTGTTCGGCGCCGGTCGGTGAGCGGCGGAGTCACCCCGCCGCCGCCTCCCGCACCGCATCGATGAGCGTGCGCCACGGCCCTGAGGCCTGATCCTCGGTGAGGTCCGCGTGCCGCGAGGCGTCCGGCAGCGTGGCCCGCACCGACCACGCGAACCGGTCCGCGCCCGTCGGCCGCGCGCTGTCGCACTCGTCCCACGGGCAGGCCTCCACCAGAGCGCGCCACTGCGCGGCATCCTCGGCGCTCTGGGACCGCACCGCCCAGCGCCGCGTCATCCCGGCGATGCCGCCGGACCGACTGACGGTCACGGCCACGACGGCGTCGGGCTCGCCCCCTGCGGGTTCAGGATCGTTCGTCACCGTTCACGACCCCGACCGCGGACCACGCGGTGCGGACGGCGTCGGCCTCCTCCGAGTCCTCACCGTACTCCCGCGCGGCGACGGCCACCGTCTCCGCGGCGAAGGCCGCGAAATCGGCGGTGCGCGAAAGTCGTCCGCCGGTGAGCGCCAGGTACCAGATGCGGCCGGCGCGCTCCCATGCGTACCCGCCGAGGGCCGTCGCGACGAGGTGGAACGCCTTGTTCGGGATGCCGGAGTTGATGTGCACGCCGCCGTTGTCCTCGGTCGTCTCGACGTAGTCGCGCATGTGCGCCGGCTGCGGGTCGCGGCCGAGCACGTCGTCGTCGTAGGCGGTGCCGGGCGCCTTCATCGACCGCAGAGCCGTGCCCTGCACGGCATCCGTGAAGATCCCCGCCCCGATCAGCCAGGACGCCTCCACGGCGCTCTGCCGCACGAGATGCTGCTCCGTGAGCGCGCCGAACACGTCGGCGACGGACTCGTTCAGGGCGCCGGACTGTCCCTGATACTCCAGGCCCCCGGCGTGTTCGATCACGCCGTGCCCGAGCTCGTGTCCGATGACGCTCACCGAGCCGGTGAAGCCGGTGAAGACCTCGCCGTCGCCGTCGCCGAACACCATGCGCTCGCCGTTCCAGAACGCGTTGTCGTACTTCTGGCCGTAGTGCACGGTCGCCTCCAGCGTGCCGCCGGCGCCGTCGATGGCGGCGCGGCCGAAGGAGTCCCACAGCAGGTCGAACGTGTCGCCGAGGCCGTCGAAGGCCTGGTTGACCGCCACGTCGTCGGATGCCGGGTCGTCCTCGCCGCGCACCCGCACGCCCGGCAGCGTCTCACGGTGCTGCGCGTCGGAGATCGCGCGATCCGGTGCCGGAGAGCCCTCCAACACCAGCGCGTCGCCCTCGACCGTGACGTCGAGGTTCGCGCGCGTCGGGTGGTAGACGCGGGGCGTCGCGAGCGTCGCGCGGGCGGCCTCGGCTGCGACGGCCAGGTGCGGGGCCTCGGCGGTGGCCAGCCGTGCCAGCAGGTAGGGCGGGATGATCGCGTGCATGCGGGTCACCCTACGCCGCGCCCCCGACACCGGTCAGCCCCGGGGCGGGTCGATGACGGGGATCGAGGCGAGCAGGCGCCGCGTGTAGGCCACCTGCGGCGCGAGCAGCACCTTCTCGGTCGGGCCCTCCTCCACGATCCGGCCGTCCTTCATCACGAGGACCTCGTCGCACAGGTTCTGCACCACGCCGATGTCGTGCGAGACCATGACGAGGGTCAGCTGCTGGGCGGCGCGGAGCTCCCGGATGAGCTCCAGGATCTGCGCGCGGACGGTGACATCGAGCGCCGACAGCGGCTCGTCGCCGACGAGCAGCCGGGGCCGGTGCACGATCGCGCGCGCCAGCGCGACGCGCTGACGCTGACCGCCCGAGAACTCGTGCGGGTAGCGGTCGGCCATCTCCGGTTCGAGGCCCACGTCGGTCAGCACCTCGTGCACCCGGGCACGGCGGTCGCCCTCGATCCCGAGCGCCCACAGCGGCTCCCCGACGATGCGGCCGACGCTCATCCGAGGGTCGAGCGAGGCGTACGGGTCTTGGAAGACGATCCCGGTCTCGCGGCGCAGCCAGTGCAGCGATCGCGCGCCGGCGCGCGCGTCGACGGCACGCCCCGCGACTTCGACGGTGCCGCCCGTCGGCACGTCGAGGCCCAGCATGAGGCGCACGAGCGTGGACTTGCCCGAGCCGGACTCGCCGATGATCCCGACCGCGGAGCCGGCGCGGACGTCGAGGTCGGCGTCGTCGAGCGCCGTCGTCCAGCGCTTCGGCGTGAACAGGCGCCCGCCGCCCTGGCGGAAGCGCCGGGTGAGCCCCCGCACCCGAACCAGTTCCCGGGGATCCTGCCGCCGGCCTGTGCCCGGCGCGTCGTGCTCGGTCATGCCGCACCTCCCGGTCGCCACAGCGTGGCGGTGGCATCGCGCAGCAGACCCTGGGTGACGGCCGACTCCGGGGCTGTGAGCAGCCGTGACAGCGGTCCGCTCTCCACGACCCGGCCGTCGTCGAGGACGACCGCGTCGGTCGCGATCTGCGACAGCACGGCGAGGTCGTGCGTGATGAACACGAGTGACATGCCGTCCTGCGCGACCAGACCGTGCAGCAGCTCGAGGATCTCCGCCTGGATCGTGACGTCGAGCGCCGTCGTGGGCTCGTCGGCGATCAGCAGCCGCGGTCGGCAGGCGAGGGCCATCGCGATTGCGACGCGCTGACGCTGCCCCCCGGACAGCTGGTGCGGGTAGCGGCGCACGATCTGCGCGGGGTCGGGCAGTCGCACGCGCTCGGCCTCGGCGATCGCGCGCGCGGCGGCATCCGCCCGCCCGATCCCCTCGTGGATGCGGACCGACTCGGCGATCTGGCGCCCCACCGTGCGGATGGGGTTGAGGGCGGTGCGGGGCTCCTGGAAGACGATGCCGATCTCGTCGCCGCGCAGGCGCGCGAGCTCGCGGTCGGCCAGCCCGATCAGCTCGCGATCGTTCCAGCGGATGCTGCCGGTCGCCGTCGCGCCCTCTGGCAGCAGCCCGAGCACGGCGAGCGCGGTGAGCGATTTGCCCGAGCCGGACTCGCCGATGAGGCCGACCCGCGCGCCGTCCGGGACGTCGAACGAGACGCCGTCGACGACGCGGCGGCCGTCGATCGTGATGACGAGATCGCGGACGGCGAGGCTCATGCGATCACCGCCGGGGTGTGCGTCTGCGCCTCGGGCCGGGCGCTGCGGCGCCGGGACAGCGTCGGGTCGGTGGCCTCGCGCAGCCCGTCGCCGAGCAGGTTCAGCCCCAGCACCGTGAGCGTGATCGCGAGCCCCGGCCACACCACCGTGAGGGGGTGCACGGAGATGTACGTCTGCAGGTCCTTCAACAGCAGCCCCCAGCTCGGCTCGGTCAGCGGCGCCCCGAAGCCGAGGTAGCTGAGGCCGGCCTCGGCGAGGACCGCGACCGCCATGCCCCACGACAGCTGCACGATGAACACCGGCGCGACGTTCGGCAGCAGATGGCGCCACAGGTTCTGGAACGGGGTGAGGCCGCTCGCGCGCCCGGCCAGCACGAAGTCGCTGTGCAGCACGCGCCGCAGCTCCGGCCGCGTGACGCGGGCGATGTTCACCCCGAAGCCGATGCCCACCGACACGATCACGACCCAGAGCGATCCTCCCCACACCGACGAGATCATCATCGCGATCAGCAGCACGGGGAAGGCGATGAGGATGTCGACGAGCACGGCGACGGTCTCGCGCAGCCAGCGGGCGGTGAGGGCGCCGAGCGCGGCCAGCAGGATGCCGATGAGAGTCGCCACGACGCCCGCGCCGAGCGCGACCCACACGGTCGTGCGCGCGCCCGCCATGAGCAGGCTCAGGATGTCGCGTCCCGACCCGTCGGTCCCGAGCAGGTGCGGCCAGCCGGGAGGCGCCCAGCGTCCCGACACGTCGACACGCTGCGGGTCGAACGGCAGCCAGAAGCGGGCGACGAGAGCCGTGAGGCCGATCACGGCGACGACGATGAGGCCGAAGCGCCCCGTGCCGAGGTGCCACAGCCGGTGCAGCCACGCGAACCGGGCGGTCCCCGGGCTCTGGTGTCGAGGTGTCACTCCGCCTCCCGCTGCCGGGGATCGATGACCCGGTGGACGAGGTCGACGACGAAGCCGACGACGAGGACGAACCCGGTGAGCACGAGCAGCTCGCCCTGCACCTTCGGCAGGTCGCGGTTGCCGACATCGGCCACCAGCATCCGCCCGATGCCGGGCAGGCTGAACAGCTGCTCGATGACGACGGCGCCCACGATGATGCCGGCGACCTGCAGGCCGAGCACCGTGATGATCGACAGGCCGACGGTGGGCAGCCCGTGGCGCAGCAGCGCCTGGTTCCGTGTCAGGCCCTTCGCGGCGGCGGTGCGGACGAAGTCCTGACCGGTCGCCTGCAGTGTCGCCGACCGCACGAAGCGCATGAGCATGGCGCCCTCGACGACCCCGATCGTGACCGCCGGCAGCAGCAGCGACCGGAAGGCGAGCGAGGGCTCGGACCACCCGCTGCGCGGGAATCCCTGGGCGGGCAGCCACCCGAGCCACACCGCGAAGACCAGCACGAGCATCATGCCGGCCCACACCACCGGGACGGCGGCGACGGCCTGTGCCCCCACGCTCATCAGGGTCCCGTCGCGGTGACCGCGCCGCATCGCCGAGAAGACGCCGAAGGGGAGCGCGATCAGCAGTGCGACGGTCATCGACATGAGCCCGAGGGGGATCGTGACCTGCCCCTTCTGGAGCAGTTCGCCGACGACCGGCGCCCCGGTCAGCAGCGACGTGCCGAGATCGCCGCGGGGGATCCCGCCGATCCAGGTGAGGTACTGCGTGAGCAGCGGCTCGTTCAAGCCCATCCGCTCGCGCAGCGACGCGATCTGCTCGGGGGTGGAGTTCATCCCGGCGATGAGCTGTGCCACATCGCCGGGAAGAACCCGCAGCGTGAGGAAGATCAGCGCGCTGGCGACGAGGAGGCCCAGCAGCAGCAGGGCCAGTCGCGTCAGCGCGTAGCGGATCACCTCCGGTCGATCAGCCCTGGCTCTTGGCCAGCTCGGAGAGGTTGAGGCGCTCGTTGACGTTCACCGACGGGAAGCCGGTGACCCCGGAGGCGACGGCGACGACCGAGGCGCCGTTGTACAGCCAGTCGGCGGCCTGGTCCTCGGCGACGATCTTCGCGGCCTGCTTCAGGAAGTCCGCGGCGGTGTCGGGGTCGGTCGCGGCGACCGACTTGGCGTACAGCGCCTGCACCTCGGGGTTGTCGTAGGTGAAGTAGTAGTCCGGGTTCGCCCAGTTCTCGAAGTCACGCGCCTCGGTGTGCAGCACGAAGCTCAGCTCGTAGTCCTTGTTGATGTAGACGTTCTGCAGCCAGGCGCCGAACTCGACGGCATCGACCTTCAGCGTGATGCCCACGTCGTTGAGGTTCGAGACGAGGATCTGCGAGACCGTCGTGCCGTAGAACGACGGGATCATCAGCGTCAGCGTCAGGTCGCTGAAGCCGGCGTCGGCGAGGAGCTTCTTCGCGGCATCCGGATCGAACGGCGCCGTCGACTCGAGGTCCTCGTAGCCCGGGTCGAGCTCCGGGATCGGACCGTACAGCGTCTGCCCGGCGCCGAGCGCCTCGATGATGGCGTCGTGATCGATCGCCTGGCGGATCGCCTGACGCACGCGCTTGTCGGCGAGCGGCTCGGTCGTGGAGTTCATCGCGAGCGTGCCCTTGTCGGTGGACTTGCCGACGACGAGGGCGAAGTCGCCGTTCGCCTCGATCTGGTCCTTGAGGTTCGCGTCGAAGCCGGTCACGACGTCGAGCTCCCCGGCGAGGGCGCCGTTGAGGGCCGCCTGCGTGTCGGGGATGTAGTCGAAGACGACCTCCTTGACCCCGGCGGGCTCACCCCAGTAGTCGTCGTTGCGCTCGAAGGTGATCGAGTCGCCCTGCTTCCAGTCGGTGAGCTTGTAGGGGCCGGTGCCGTTCGCCTTGGTCTTGCGGTCGGTCGTGTCGCCCTCCTTGAACACCAGTCCGGCGCGACCGGTGAGGTTCCACAGCAGGGTCGAGTCGGGGGCGCTGAGGGTCAGCACGATGTCCTGGCCATCTGCGGCGATCGTCGTGACGTTCGCGAGGCGGGCGGAGTCGCGGTAGTCCGCGTTGTCGCGCACCTCGGTCAGCGACGTCACGACGTCCTGCGGAGTCAGCTCCTGGCCGTCGTGGAACGTGACGCCCTCGCGGAGCGTGAAGGTGTAGGTCAGGCCGTCCGCCGAGACCTCGTGGCGGGAGGCCAGGGTGTCGACGATCTCCTGGTCGGGCGTGCGCGAGACGAGGCCCTGATAGACGTTGTCGATGAGGATCTGATCGAGCGCGGCGCCGGCGGTCTCGCGGATGTCGAGGTTGCTCGGCTCGGCGACCAGGCGCACCGCGACGGAGGCGTCGGGGTCGGCCGGGCCCGCGGTGGCCGTCGGCGACGCGGTGCTGCCGCCGGTGCAGGCGCTGAGCAGCAGCGCGCCGGCCGCGAGCAGCGCGGCAGCGGCGACGGTGGTGCGACGAGGCATGTGGGGGTGTCCTTTCGTAAGGGCGGGCGCGCGTCGTTGCTGTTCGCACGGCCCGCGAACTCGGGTGCGCGTTACAGCCTAGGCTTTGCGCATCCGCGCACGGTCATCGTCCGTCTCAAACCGTCGCGGGGCGTCACGTGTTCCGTGCGACGAGGTGGGCGAGCGCCACCGGCTGCTCCTCCTGCACGTTGTGGCCCGAGGCCACGTCGATGACGGATGCCGCGGGCACCCGGCGGCGGAACTCGTCGGCATCCGCGGGGATGACGAAGCCGCGGTCGCCGCGGACGAGCGTGATCGGGGCGGTGACGGCCGCGAGGTCTTCCCAGCCGGATGCCGAGAGCGCGCCGCGCAGCGCGGGCTGTTGCGCCCCCGCGGCCTGCGCGGCAGCGGGATCGGCGGCGAGGGCGTTCGCCAGATGCGCGAAATGGTGCTTCCATTCGACGCGGCCGTCGGGGCGGATGCGGGAGTTGAGGAAGACGCCGCGGGTGGCTGCCTCGCGGGAGCCGCCCAGGCCGAACGACAGCGCCCGCTCGACGAGTTCGTCGCGGCTGGCCCAGTCGGTCGGTCCGGCGAAGAACGCCGCGATCGAGGCGGCGTCGCCGTCGGGGTCGATCCCGGGGGTGATGTCCACGATGACGAGTTCGCGGACGAGATCCGGGTGCGTGGCGGCCAGAGCGGCGGCGGTGAGGCCGCCCAGCGACTGGCCGACGAGCACCTGGGGCGCCGTGGTCCACGCCGCGATCGCGTCGGCGATGTCGGCGGCGAGCGTGCGGCCGGTGTACGCGGCATCCTCGCGCCAGGAGGAGTCGCCGTGCCCGGGCAGGTCCAGCGCGAGGGCGGGCAGGCCCAGCGCGAGCACCGTGGTGTCCCACGTGTGCGCGTTGAGGCCCGCGCCGTGGAGGAAGGTGACGACTGGGGGAGCGTCGCCGTAGGCCAGCGCGCTGACGGTGCGACCGTCGGGGAGGGCGTGGGTGAGGCGGCGTACCGGCGGCACCTCGGCGGGTGTCCCCGCCGCGCGCAGTTCCGCCGCCTGCGCGGGGAGGAAGGAGAACTCGTCCATCCCGCCATTGTGGTGCATGCCCGCCTCCGGGTCTCCGGGCCCGGGGGCGCGGGGCCGGGTGCCGATGCGGGCCCGGCGCGCGGGCGGGGGAGGCGGGGTGCGCCGTAGGCTGGGCGCATGACCTCGGAACGCCGCGTCCACCTCTCCCGCTCGGCCCGTCCCGCCTACGACGCCCTGGAGGCGTTCTCCCAGACCGTCGGCACGATCGCCGCCGAGGCGGGCATCGACGACCGCATGAAGGAGATCGCCCTCATCCACGCGTCACAGTTGAACGGGTGCGCGTACTGCGTGCGCGTGCACGTGGACCGCGGCGTGCAGGCGGGACTGACCGCGGACGAGATCGCCCAGCTGCCGGTGTGGCGCGAATCCGGCGTGTTCACGGCGCGGGAGCGCGCGGCGCTCGAGCTCGCCGAGCGCTACGTCTACATCCACGAGGAAGGCATCCCCGACGACGTGTACGACCATGTCGGCGGCATCCTCTCCGAGCAGGAGTACGTCGCCCTCAGCTGGCTGCTGGTGTCGATCAACGCGTTCAACCGCATCACGATCGCCGGGAAGTACCCGGTGCCGCCGCGTCGCGGCGAGCGGGCGAGCACCGACCCGGCATGAGCGACGTCCCCGGAGCGCTGAACTTCCGCGACGTCGGGGGCCTTCCCGCCGGCGCGGCGCGGACGCGCGCGGGCGTGCTGTTCCGCTCCGGCAACCTCGCCCGGCTGGACGACGACGGTCGCGCCGTGCTCGCGCGGCTCGGCATCCGTCGCATCGTCGACCTGCGCGAGGACGACGAGCTCGCCCGCGAGCCGAGCCGTCTGGGGGCGCTGCCCGTGGAGACGGTGCGCGTTCCGCTGTTCCTCGGGTCCACGGCATCCTTCTTCGTCGAGGACATCTCGCTGCCGGAGATGTACCGTGCGCTCGTCGACGGCTCGGCAGACCGCATCATCGCCGCCGCGCGCGCCGTCATCGCCGACCAGCCGGTGCTCGTGCACTGCACGGTCGGCAAGGACCGCACCGGGGTCACGATCGCCCTGCTGCTGGCCGCCGCCGGTGTCGAGGAGGATGCCGTCGTCAGCGATTACGCCCGCACCGAGACCCTGCTGCCGCGCGAGCGCAACGCGCGGGTCGTCGCGCACCTGCGTCGGATGCACCCGGAGGCGCGCCATCTCGAGGATCTCGCGACGCGCTCGCCCGCGCCGGTGATGCGGACGGTGCTCGAGGACGTGAGCGCCCGGTTCGGCTCCGCGGCGGACTATCTGCGCGCCGGCGGTATGGCCGACGACGAGCTCCGCGCCCTGCGGGACGTCCTCATCGACCGAGATTGAGGTAAGGCTACCCTTAAAGGGGTTATAGTAGAGTCATCATGAGTTCCCCGGTCCTGCATCTCAGCGCGCACAACGAGACGGCCTGCAAGGCGTCGCGTCACGCGCGCGTGCAGCATCTCATCACCGCGGACGAGAACGCGCTCGCCGAGCTCGGCGCGCTGCTCGCGACCCTGCCGATCTGCTCGACCGGGCGCGTGTTCATCGAGGTGCCCGACGCGACGTGGATCTCTCCGGTGGACGTTCCGGTGCGCATGATCGTGACGTGGCTCGACCGCTCGCGCCGCACCGGCGACCCCGGCACCGGGCGCGCCTGCGCCCCCGGTCAGGCGCTGAGCCGCGCCGTGAACGCGTGGGCCGACGAGGTGCTGTGCCCGGTGGATGAGACGGATGCCGCGTGCGTCGACGGCACCCGCATCCACCTGCTCGGCGGGTACCTCGGCACCGCCGACATCTTCGACCACCTCACCGGCGCACTCGGCGTCGCCCCGGAGCGGGTGCACACGCCGGAGCGGTTCGGACTGCTCAGCGCCCGCTGAGTCCCCGCGGAACGTAGTTGCCGTCCTCGAGGCCGGCGAGGATCTCGAACCGGTTCGTCAACGGGTTGCGTCCCGCCAGCAGGTACAGCAGCGGCATGAGAAAGCCGTAGCGGCGCCACTGCCGCGCATGCACCGCCTCGTGGCGCAGCACGGCGTCGGTGACGGGCGCGGACCCGGTGAGGTAGCAGCCGCCGACGCAGACGCCGCCACGGCCGAACGTCCACGAGGGCATGCCGGTGAAGACCCACAGTCCCGCGCGCCGCTCGACGCGACCGGTGGACCACAGCGTGCCCCAGACCCATCCGACGGCGGTGCCCCACGCGTAGCCCACGAGGCTCACCGGAGAGTCCAGCAGCACGCGCGGGATGAGCGCGTCCAGCCGACCGCCCCGCGCGACGGCGCGATCGGCGCGCTCCCGCCAGCCCGCCGGCGGCGTCGCGATCACGCGAGCGCCCCGACGATGCGGAGGATAGTGCCGAGGTCGTCGACCGCGGCGGCCGGGTCGGCGGGGGCGAACCCGGCGAGCGAGGCGCCGACCAGCGGCCGTCGCGCGCGGACGGCGGCGATGGCGCCCGTCAGCTGATCCAGCGTGAGACCGAACGGCACCGGCAGCCCCACCCCGGTGATGACGGCGGGGTCGAGCACGTCGAGGTCGACGTGGATGTACACCGCGGAGGCCCGCGTCGCGGCGACCGCCTCGGCGAGGGCGCCGGGGTCGGCGAGGTCGTCGACCGACAGCACCCGCAGGCCCACCTCGTCGACGAAGGCCTGCTCGGCAGGGTCGAACTCGCGGGCGCCGGCGAGGATCACGCGGTCGGCGGCGACGGCTCCGCTCCCGGGCAGCGGAAGGTCGGTGAACACCGCGCGCAGCGCCATCCCCGCGAACGCGCCGGACGGCGAGGTGGCGGGGGAGTTGAGGTCGGCATGGGCGTCGAGCCACACCACGGCGAGGTCGGGATGCTGCTCGGCGGCATGCGCGATGGCGGGGACGGCCACGCCGCAGTCGCCGCCGACGACGATCGCGGGCTCGGCCGCCTGGCCGAGGGCGTCCGTGACGGCGTCGGCGATGCGGGCGAGGGCACTGTACCGGCGGATGCCGGTGCCCAGCGCCTCGCCGGCGGAGGCGGGCACCTCGACGCGTGCGGTGGAGGCGCGGGGAAGATCGCCGGCGATCGCCTCGGCACCGTCGACGAGGTGCATCGCCCGGGCGGCGGGAGACCCCTGCCACTGCGGGACCACGAGGAATCGGGTCATGCAAGCATCCTCTCGCGTCGCGTATCGCCGAGAAACCACTCGCGGCGCGAGAAACCACGCACCGCGTGGTTTCTCGCGCCGAAGTTGGTTTCTCGCGCGGCGACTACTGTTCCAGCGCGGGCGCGGCGGTGCCGCCGCTCTTCAGCGCGGCCAGGCGTGCCTCGACCTCGGTGAGCTCGCCCACGTCCTCCAGCTGGTTGAACTGCGCGTCCAGCGTCGACGCGGCGATCTCGGCCTTGCCGGCGGCGAGGGCCTCCTGACGGCGGACCTTGTCCTCGAACCGGCCGAGCTCGCTCGTCGGGTCGAGCACGTCGATCGAGCGGACGGCGTCGTGCACCTTGTTCTGCGCCTCGGCCGACTTCGCACGGGCGAGCAGCTCGGAGCGCTTCGACTTCAGCTGCTCCAGCTTCTGCTTCATGCCGTTGAGGCCGTCCTTGAGCTTGTCGACGACCTCGGTCTGGGTCGCGATCGCCGGCGCGAGGGCCTTGGCCTCGTTCTCCTCGGTGATCTGGCGCTGCAGCGCGATCTTGGCGAGGTTGTCGAACTTGTCGGCATCCGTCGTGTTGCCGGTGCCGCGCAGCTCGTCGGCCTTCTTGCTGGCGGCGAGGGCCTTGTTGCCCCACTCGGCGGCCGCCTTGACGTCCTCCTCGTGGTCCCGTTCGAGCAGGCGCAGGTTACCGATCGTCTCGGCGATCGCCGACTCCGCGTCGGCGATGTTGTTGGTGTAGTCGCGCACCAGCTGGTCGAGCATCTTCTGCGGGTCTTCGGCGGAGTCGATCATCGCGTTGATGTTCGCCTTCACGAGGGTCGAGATGCGGCCGAAGATGGACTGCTTTGCCATCGGTTTTCCTTTCCTAGCGGGAAGCTGTGGGTGAGTCGTTCAGTGAGGGGCGAGGGATGCCGGCGCCTGCGCGGCCGATCGGGGACGGCTCAGAAGCGGCCCCCTCCGCGGCGCGAGCGGGTGCCGCCGCCGCCGAAGCTGCCGGGGCTCATGCCCCCGCCGCGCGAACCGCCGCCGAAGCCGCCGCCGAAACCTCCTCCGCCGAAGCCGCCTCCGCCGAAGCCGCCTCCGCCGCTGCTGCGGCCACCGCCGCCCAGCAGCGAGTTGATGACGATGCCGCCGAGGATCGCGCCCATGACGTTGCCGCCGGAGCCCGAGCCTCCGGAACCGCCGAACATGCCGCCCGCGCCGGAGCCGAACGCGCCGACGTCGTTCTGGGCGTACTGGATCGCCTGTGCGGCGAGGTCGTTCGCGCGCTGCGCGTACTGCACGGCCTGTGCCGGGTCGGCCTGCTGCAGCTGCCGTGCCTGCACGAGGGCGGCGCCCGCCTCGGCCAGCCGGGTGCGCGCCTCGGCGCCGATCGCGCCGCGGCGCGAGGTGATGAAGTCTTCGGCCGCGGACACCTGCGCCTGGGCCTGGGTCATGAGGGCGCCCAGCTGGCGCTGCGCGCGATCGGCGCGCTCCTGCGCGTCGCGGACGCCCGCGAGCATCGCGTCGATCTCCCGGTTGGCCTTGTCGAGCCCCTGCAGCGCGACCAGCGGCTGCTGGGCGGAGCCCGTGAGCAGGGCGCGCGCGGCGTCGACCTGCTGACGCGTCGCGGCGACGACGGGAGCGAGTCTGCCGCCGGTGTCGGGCAGGGCGCTCGCGGTGGCGATGTCCTTCTCGAGGTCGGCGATGAGCGCCGCGGCATCCGTCTCGGCCTTCGCGAGATCGGCGCCGAGCTTGCCGATCGCGTTCTGCAGCAGCTGCGCCTGGGCGACGGCGTCCTCGGCCGCGCGGATGCTGACAGCGGCGGCGCCGCCGTTGCCGGCGTCGAGCTGCTGCTGCGCGGTGGTCAGCTGCTCCCGCGCGAAGTCCAGGCGCTGCTGCGCCTGCGCGGGGTCATCGGCGACCGTGGCGAGGGCGGCGGGGGCGTAGCGCTGCTGCAGCGCCGTCAGGGCCGTCACCGCCGCGGCGTGCTCGCCGGAGACCTGGGCGTGCAGATCGGTCACGTGCGCGAGCGCCGCGGGGGCGTTCTGCTCGAGCTTGCGCAGCTCGTCGAACGCGGCCGCCTTGGCGTCGAGTTCGGACCCGGCGTGCTCGCACAGCTGGATGATGCGCGCGTTCCATGCGCGGACGTCCGCCTCGGCATCCGGCTGCTCGTCGTCGAGCTTCTGCTTGAGCGCGAACGCCTCGTCGAGGTCGTTGCGGGCCGCGGTCAGCGCGTCGTCGAACTCCTTCGCCGCCGCGTCGCCGAACTCGGCCCGCGCGAACCCGAGTTCCTGCTCGCTGGTCTTGATGGCGTCATCGGTCTGCACGAGCGCGGACGACGCACGCCGGGCGAGGTCCTCGGTGGACAGACCCGCGAGGGGGTCGACCGGTGCGCCGCCAGCGCCCGCGCCGCCTCCGGCGACGGCCGGTTGGCGCGTCTTGCGCCGCGAGCGGACCACGATCCAGATGACGAGGCCCGCGAGGGCGATCACGACGACGATGAGGAGGATGGGCACGAGTGCGCCCCCGCCGTCGTCGGTGCCGCCGGAGCCGCCGCCGATCGCGGCGGCGAGGCCGTCGGCGGCCGCGAAGGCGGCGCCCGACCAGTCCTCGGCAGCGAGCGCCGGCTGGATGCGCTGCTGTTCGATGGTCCCCAGCTGATCCTCGGTGACGGGTCCGTCGGAGTCGCCCGAGAGGTAGAAGGTCCGCCCGTCCGTCGCGATCGCGAGGAGGTACTGGTGGGGCCCGCGGCCGTTGTTCGTCGCGGTCGTGTTGGCCCACTCTTCGGGGGAGGACGGGTCGGTGAACGTGGGGACGTACACGACCCAGAGGTCCACGCCCGAGCTGGAGTTCAGCGCTCGCAGGCGCGCGTCGACGGCGGACTCCTCGCCGCTGGAGAGCACGTCCGACTGGTCCACGACGCGGGTCGATCCGAGCGTGACGGGGTCGGTCGCCGATGCCGCCGCCGCGCCGCCGAAAATGATCGCCGCCGCGGCCGTGACGGCCAGCAACAGTCGCGTTCGCATGCGGGATCCCTCCTGCGCGGGAACGTTCGCCCCCTTTCCCCGATCCTATGCCCCGCGGTGCATGTGCCGGTAGGCGGTCGCCGGGCTCTCCGCCTGCGGATCGGCTATGAATCATCGGTCGTCGCCGATCCCGAGCGTCGCTGTCCCGCCTGGCCGCGCACGCCCGGTAGGGTGACGGCTTCGGAGGGTGGATCATGAGCGACGGATTCGGTGCCGACCGCTACGGGACGGACGTCCTGGCGAAGGGCTGGCGCGAGGCGGGCCGGCCGGTGGTGCCTCAGGTCGCGGCCGAGCGCGACCTCGTCGTCGAGGTCGCCGGCGACGGCTTCTGCGGCGCGGTGACCGGTGTGCGCAGCGGTCATGTCGAGTTGGAGGACCGGCTCGGCAGGCGCCGGCTGTTCCCCCTCGGCGGAGGCTTTCTGATCGACGGGGCCGCCGTCGTGCTGACGCCCCCGGCGGCCGCCGTCGCCGCGCCGAGACGCACGGCATCCGGATCGTTCGCCGCTCCCGAGTCGCGCGCGCGGGTCGCGCGTGCGTCCCGCATCCTCGTCGAGGGTCGGCACGACGCCGAACTCGTCGAGAAGGTGTGGGGCGACGATCTGCGCGCCGAGGGCGTCGTCGTGGAGTACCTGCAGGGCGTCGACCTCCTGGAGGCGGTGCTGCGCGATGAGCCGCCGGGGCCCGACCGGCGCTACGGCGTGCTCGTGGACCACCTCGTGCCGGGGTCGAAGGAGTCGCGCATCGCGCAGGCGGTGGAGCGCGGCCCGCACGGCGCGCACGTGCGCATCGTGGGGCATCCGCACATCGACGTGTGGCAGTGCGTGCTGCCGCGCGCCGTCGGCATCGCGGCGTGGCCTGAGGTCCCGCGCGGCATCGAGTGGAAGGTGGGCGTCAGCCGCGCCCTCGGCTGGCCGGCGCGCGATCAGGCCGACCTCGGCCGCACGTGGCAGCGCATCCTCGGCGCGGTGCACAGCTACCGCGATCTCGACCCGGCACTGCTCGGCCGCGTCGAGGAGCTCATCGACTTCGTGACCGCCTGACCCGCGCGGGTACGCTGGACGGATGCCGGATGCCAGCCCCGACAGCATGCCCGACACCCCGCGGTTCCGCGACAAGCCCGTCTCGTTCGTCCGCCGCAGCGGCCGGATGAGCGACGCGCAGGAGCGCGCTTGGGCCGAGCTGGCGCCGCGCTACGTCCTCGAGGTGCAGCGGGATGCGGCGGCCACGAGCATCCTCCCCGGCACCGGGATCGACCCGGCATCCGTCTTCGGGCGCCGTGCGCCGCTCGTCGTCGAGATCGGCTCGGGGCAGGGGCACGCGATCGTGCATGCCGCGGCGGCGCATCCGGACACTGACTTCCTCGCGGTCGAGGTGTTCCGCGCGGGGCTTGCCCGCACCATGCTCGACGCCGATCGCGCCGGCGTGCGAAACCTCCGCCTCGTCGAGGCGAACGCGCCCGAGGTGCTCGAGCATCTGCTGCCCGAGGCGAGCGTCGACGAGGTGTGGATCTTCTTCCCCGATCCCTGGCACAAGGCAAAGCACAACAAGCGGCGGCTCATCGCACCGGCCTTCCCGCCGCTGGCGGCGCGGGCGCTGCGGGGCGGCGGGATGCTGCGGCTCGCGACGGACTGGGAGGACTACGCCCTGCAGATGCGCGACGTGATGACGGATGCCGCGGAGTTCGCACCGGCCTTCGACGGCGACTGGGCGCCCCGCTTCGACGGGCGCACGATGACGGCGTTCGAGCGCAAGGGCATCGCGAAGGGCCGCGAGATCCGCGACCTCGCCTACCGGCGGCGCGACCGCGGATGAGACCGGTCGCCGCGGCATCCCGCCCCTCGCTGTCGGCGGGGACGGCACCCGCGCTGCTGGTCTGTCTCGCGGCGCCGGCGTTCTTCGTCCTGCTGCTGCCGTGGCTCGGGTGGCTCCTCCTCGCGGCGGGCGTCGGGGCGGCGTGGCTGATGGAGCGCGGGCGCGTCCGGGCACCCGGACCGTCGCTCACCCGCGACCTGTCGCTCATCGCGCTCGGGATGCTGATCGTCAGCGCGATCTCGCTGGAGGCCAAGCTCGACGACCTGTCGATGCTGCGGTTCACGCTCGCGCTCGGCGGTGCGGTCGTCGTGCCGTACGCGGTGTCGCGGTGGCTCTACCGCGACCGGGCGATCGCCTTCCCGTGGCGCGGCGGCGGGCGCTGGCGCGGATGGCAGTGGGCGTGGCTCGGTGCCGTGCTCGTGCTCGGCTGGCTGATCCTGCCGTTCTACTTCATCACGTCGGGCGTCTACCTCAACTGGCCCGTCTTGGACACCCCGGACCTCATCGGGCGGCTGTTCATCGGGGTGGGAGCGGTCGGCATCTGGGACGAGCTGTTCTTCATCTGCACCGTGTTCGCCCTGCTGCGCCGGCATTTCGCGGATGCCGCGGCCAACGTGCTGCAGGCGATCGTCTTCGTCTCGTTCCTGTGGGAGCTCGGCTACCGCGCCTGGGGACCGGTGCTGACGATTCCGTTCGCGCTGCTGCAGGCCGTCATCTTCTTGAAGACCCGGTCGCTGGGGTACGTCGTCACGGTGCATCTGCTGTTTGACGCGGTCGTGTTCGCGGTGCTCGTCCACGCCCACAACCCGGGGCTGCTGGACGCGGTGTTCCTCGTCTCGCCCTGAGGTCCTCCGACGATCGTGTTCGGCGTCGCCCTGGTCGCCAGCATGGGCGGTCTCGCGTGGGCGATGCGCGACATCTCCACCGGCACGGCCTACGCCGTGTGGGTCGGCATCGGCGCGTCGCTCACTGTCGCCTACGCGATGATCACCGGCGACGAGCAGTTCTCCCTCGTCAAGATGCTGCTGATCCTGGGGCTCGTCGGATGCGTCGTGGGCCTCAAGCTCGTCGGTCACGAGTGACGCGACATCCGCCCTGTCATTCACGTTCAACCTGACGGTCAGGTGACTTCGAGGTGAACTCTTGACGCCGGATCGGCGCTGAGTATCTTGGGTTCTGCGAAGGAAAACGGAGACAGAAAGAACTCGAAAGAGATCCCGAAACAGAGACCGACACCGCATTGATGATCGCCCCGAGGCTTCGGTCTCGGGGCGATCTTCGTTGTGCCCGCGGGGTGTCGCGTTCGTCGCCTCAGAAGGCCTGCAACAGGGCCGGTCCGAACGCGACGAGCGCGGCGATCGGCACGACGAGCACGCCGATCGCTGCGACGCCGATCGCGAGCATGCTGCCCAGCACCGACAGCACGGCCGCGCGTGTCGTCGACAGGGCGGATGCCGGGGTGGCGCCCGCCGGCGTCGTCCGGCCGGCGGTGGCGCTCCGGCCCGCGGGGGCGCTCCGTCCGGCGGTGGGCCTTCCGGTGGGGGAGAGGGAGATCGTCGCGGTGGTCATACTCCGACGCCACGAAGCCGCGGCGCGCACCGCGTCGTCCGCCGGGCTGAACCTCATCCGCCTGCAGGATGATGTCCTGCGCGAGGCGGCGGCCGTGGGGTGGTCAGTTGTGGCTGCTTCCCTCGCACGAGGCAGCCACTACTGAGAGGTCAACGCGCCGCGTGCCGGTATCAGCGTTCCGCCGCGGTGATCGCCGCGACGATTGCGGGAAATTGGACCGTGATGGCCTGCCAGAGGATCTCCTCGTCCGTGCCGTCGTAGTCGTGCGCGATGAAGTTCCGCACGGCGCGGATCCCGCGCCAGTCGACCTCGGGATGAGCCGTGCGAAAGCGCTCCGGTAGGCGGTCGGCCGCCGCGGAGAGGTCGATGAGAAGAGACCGGGCGATGCGACGCTGGTCATCGTCGTCGGGGTCGACGAATCGGTCTCGTCCACGCTCCGCAACGCGTCGGGCGGTGACCGCGAACCGGGCGATGTCGGCGAGGATCGCGGGGATCCTGTCGCCGGGGTCGTTCATAGGGCAACCGCCTCCGCGCGGATGTGGTCGATCGCCGGCCCCGTGCCGCGATCGGAGACGACGTCGACGTCGACGCCGAGCAAGTCCGCCGCGTCGACCATGAATCCGGCGAGGTCGAAAACCGAGGCATCCGGCAGAGGATGGACGAGAAGGTCGACGTCGGAGCCCGTGCCGGCCCGTCCTCGGGCGACGGAGCCGAAGACGCGGACATCTCCGAGCCGTCGCGCCTTCGCCGCCTCAAGGAGGGGACCTCGCAGCGCGCGAACACGCTCGAGAGTGGGAATGCTGAGTGTCGACTCAAGCTTTTCCCTGGTGGCTGCAGCGGGAACTCGCCTGCCGCGTTCGTAGGCCGCGATATTCGGCTGAGGAACTCCGGAGCGAGATGCCAACTCCCGCTGAGTCAGCCCGGATTCCCGCCGGCGGCGCCGGAGGTCGTCGCCGTAGGGAACCATCATGACCTCATGATAGCGGGGCGATATCGACCGCGGAGGCCGTGGGGTGGGCAGTCGTGGCTGCTCCCCTCGCGTGAGGCAGCCACTACTGACAGGTCAACGCGGCGCGCGAGACGCGCGAACACGCGGGAAGTGGTGGAGTGCCCCCGACAGGAATCGAACCTGCGACCTTTGGTACCGGAAACCAACGCTCTATCCCCTGAGCTACGGAGGCGTACCGATCGAGGTTATCACCGAGTGAGCGCGCCGACCGCCGCCGCGAGCCGCTCCGCCAGGTACCGGTGGCCCAGCGTGGTCGGGTGGTAGCGCCCGATGCCGGTGTCGATGACGGCGGCGTAGTTGTCGGTGGTGATCCAGTCCTGCATGAGGGGGGAGATGTGCCACCAGCCGCGTGCGGCCGCGGCGGCCGCGAGGTCGCGGTCGATGCGCGCCGTCGCCGCTTCGACGGGAAGCACCTGCGGCGCGGGGCCGAGGATGACGATCTGCGCCCGCGGGTAGGTCGCTGCCAGGTCATCCCACGCCGCATCCACCGCGGCGCGGTAGCCGTCGGCGGGGAGCTTCCGGTCGTTGATCGAGCCCTGCACGATGACGAGGTCGGGGTCCAGCGCCGGGTCGAGCGCCGCGATGCGGGTGCCGAAGTCGGGACCGTCGATGCCGGGCTTCAGGTATCCCGAGCCGCGGACGCCGTCGACGATGGTCGTCCACCCGGCCAGCTGTGCCACGACGTAGGCGTAGCCGAGCGTCGGTGCGGCCGCCGCCGAGCCGTATGTCCACGAGTCGCCGAAGATCAGCACGGTCGGGTTCTCGGGCAGCTCCAGGGCGGCGGGTGTGAGCGGGACGGCGGCGTCGCCCGCGCCGGCCGCGACGGTGGCGGCGGGCGTCGCCCAGGGGCGCCAGAACCCGACCACGACGATCGCCGCGACGAGGCCCGCGACCAGCACCGTGAGCCACGCCGAGACGCGCGAGCGAGGCGTGCGGACGGCGGGCATGCGCCTACGGTAAGTCACGTTCCGGCCAAACCGGAAACCCGCCGCCGCGGGCGATCGCACCGGCATCCACACACGTGTGCGGCGCACCGTCGCGAGCGTGCGAGGATACTCCGGTGCAACGCCTCGTGACCGCTGAACTCGACCTGGAACTGGGGTCCTCCGTCGACCTCATCTTCCAGATCGCCGCCGCCCAGCCGGCACCGGTCATCCGCGAGGAGCTGACCTTCACGCAGGGCGATCGCGTGTACACGCCGAGCGAGATCGTCGACCAGTCCGGCAGCCGCCTGCACCGTCTGCAGGGCGACGCGGGACGCCTCGAGGTGCGCTACGAAGCGCTCATCGACGGGCACGTCTCCCCACGCGCCACGAGCGACCTCGAAGCCATCACCTACCTGCGCCCGAGCCGCTACTGCCAGTCCGACGAGGTCTTCTCGCAGGCGCGACGCCAGTTCCGCGGGCTGCAGGGCATGGATCTGATCAACGCGGTGAGCGAGTTCGTCGCCTCCAGCACCACGTATACGCCCGGGCTCAGTCAGGGCACCGACTCGGCCGTGACGACCCTCATGACGGGTCAAGGGGTGTGCCGCGACTACGCGCACGTCGTGATCGCGCTGCTGCGGGCAATGGACATGCCCGCGCGCTATGCCGCGTGCTTCGCGCCGGGGCTGCGCCCGATGGACTTCCATGCCGTCGCCGAGGCCTACCTCGACGGCAGCTGGTACGTCATCGACGCCACGCGGCTCAGCAACCGACGCTCTCTCGTGCGGATCGCGACGGGGAGGGACGCCGCTGACTGCGCGTTCCTCAGCTATCACGGCGGCTATGTGGGCCTCGAGCGCATGCGGGTCGATGCCTGCACCGTGCCGGACGACGCGTCGGATGTGGCGGCGCAGGATGCCGCGGCCGCGGCATCCGACCCCGCCCTCGACGACGCCGCCGAGCTCGTCATCCTCGGCTGAGGACGGCTCTCGGAGACCGCGCTCGTAGACTGGTCGGGCCATGAATCCTGATGCCCTCTCCGCAGCCCTCCTCGCCGTCATCGCCCCGCTCGCCGAGGCGCGACGACCCGGTGCCGCCGCGGACCTGACCGTCGCCGACCTGCCGCTGGAGCGCCCGCGCAACCGCGACCACGGCGACTGGGCCTCGAACGCCGCCCTCAAGCTCGGCAAGGCGGTGGGGGCGAACCCGCGCGAGTTCGCGCAGGAGATCGCGACGGCGCTGGCGGATGCCGAGGGCATCGCGAGCGTCGAGGTCGCGGGCCCCGGCTTCATCAACATCCGCCTCGAGGCCGGCGCCGCCGGCGCCCTCGCGAAGACGATCGTCGAGGCGGGTGCCGCGTTCGGCACCAACACGTCCCGCGCCGACGAGATCATCAACCTCGAGTTCGTGAGCGCCAACCCCACCGGACCGATCCACCTCGGCGGTACGCGGTGGGCCGCCGTCGGCGACGCGCTCGCCCGCATCCTCGCCAGCCAGGGCGCGCAGGTGACGCGCGAGTATTACTTCAACGACCACGGTGCGCAGATCGACCGCTTCGCGCGCAGCCTCGTCGCCGCCCACGAGGGCCGCCCGACGCCCGAGGACGGCTATGGCGGCGGCTACATCGACGACATCGCCCGCCGCGTCGCGCTCGCATACCAGGGCGACATCGACGAACTCGAGCCCGCGGCCAAGCAGGAGGCGTTCCGCGAGATCGGCGTCGGCTTGATGTTCGACGAGATCAAGAAGTCGCTGCACGACTTCGGTGTCGACTTCGACGTGTACTTCCACGAGAACCACCTGCACGAGACGGGCGCCGTCGAGCGAGCCGTCGCGCGCCTGCGGGAGCTCGGCCACATCTACGAGGCCGACGGTGCCACCTGGTTGCGCTCGACCGAGTTCGGCGACGACAAGGACCGCGTCGTCATCAAGAGCGACGGCAACCCGGCCTACATCTCCGGCGACCTCGCGTACTACCTCGACAAGCGCGAGCGCGGCTTCAACCGGTGCATCATCATGCTCGGCGCGGACCATCACGGCTACGTGCAGCGCCTCATGGCGATGACGGCGGCGTTCGGCGACGAGCCCTACGTCAACCTGCAGATCCTCATCGGCCAGATGGTGAACCTCGTCAACGACGGCCAGCCCGTGCGGATGTCCAAGCGCGCCGGCAGCGTCGTGACCCTCGAAGACCTCGTGGAGATCGTGGGGACGGATGCCGCGCGCTACGCGCTCACCCGCAGCTCCGCCGACTCGAACCTCGACGTCGACCTCGACGTGCTGCAGAAGCGCACGAACGACAACCCCGTCTTCTATGTGCAGTACGCCCACGCCCGCACTCACAACGTCGCCCGCAATGCGGCGAGCCTGGGCGTGACCCGTGAGGCCTTCGTGCCCGAGCTCCTCGACCACGAGACCGAGTCGGCGCTCCTCGGCGCCCTGCAGGAGTTCCCGCGCGTCGTGGCCTACGCCGCCGAGGTGCGCGAGCCGCACCGCGTCGCGCGCTACCTCGAGGAACTCGCCGGCCTCTACCACCGCTGGTACGACAACTGCCGCGTCACCCCTCTCGGCGACGAGGAGGTCACCGACCTGCACCGCACCCGCCTGTGGCTCAACGACGCCACCGGTCAGGTGTTGCGCAACGGCCTGACCCTCCTCGGCGTGAGCGCCCCCGAGCGCATGTGACCGACATGAGCGACGAGCACCCGACCCAGCCGCTGCCCGACCCCCGGGCGCAGTGGGTGCTGTCGACGGATGCCGGGGCGCCGGCATCCGCGCCCGGCGCCCCGACCCGGCGTCGACGCTGGCCCTGGCTCGTCGCCCTCCTCGCCGTCGCCGCGCTCGTCGTCGGCGCCGGGTTCGCGGGGGAGTACATCGCCCGCGGCATCGTGGAACGGACGATCCGCGACCAGCTGATCACCCACCTCGATCTGCCCGCCGATCAGCAGATCGACGTCGACATCCCCGGTCAGATCCTGCCTCAGCTGATCTCGGGGCGCCTGGACTCGCTCACCGTCTCGAGCGCCGACGTGTCGTTCGGGGGTCTCAGCGGCGACGTCGTGGTGCGCGCCACCGGCATCCCGATCCGCGGGGACGCCCCCGCCGAGTCCGGCTCTGCCACGGTCACCCTCGACGAGGCGGAGGTGCGCACGCTGCTGGCGACCGTGGACGGCTTCCCCTCCGAGACGGTGACTCTCGCCGAACCCGATGTCGTGATGACGACGGAGCTGCAGCTGTTCGCCCTGACGGTCCCGGTCGGCGTGAGCCTCACCCCGAGCGCCTCCGCGGGAGACCTCGTCCTCACGCCGCGGACCTTCCGGGTGGCGGATGCCGAGATCTCCGCCGACGCGCTCGTCGCCCAGTTCGGCGCCATCGCGACGACGGTCGTGCGGGACTGGGACGTGTGCATCGCGCAGTACCTGCCCGCCGGCCTGACGCTCACCTCCGTGCAGGTCGCCGGGGAGGATGTCGTCGCCGACTTCGACATCGACGGCGCGATCGTCACCGACGCCGCGCTGCAGCAGAACGGCACCTGCGCCTGAGGGCGAGCCCGTCGACACATGCGCGGAGCCGCATGAGCCGGTGCCCTAGACTTCAAGGACCGCCGTCCAGGACCGCCGAGCGTGACGTGACCGCCGGCGACCAGCTTCCCACCCGATTGGTTGTCCCCGTGTCCGCCGCATCCGACCGCCCGCTCGTGCCGGAGTGGCTCGCCTCTCCGGAGGACGTGAACGCCCTCGTCGACGAGGTCTGGCCGGCGTCCGCGCAGCGCGACGAGCACGGTGAGCTCCGGCTCGCGGGCGTGGCGGTCAGCGATCTGCGGGAGCAGTTCGGCACGCCCCTGTATGTGCTCGACGAGGATGCCGTGCGCGCCCGCGCCCGCGAGGCGCGCGAGGCGTTCACCGCGGCGACGGCGCGGCACGGCGTGCAGGCGCGCGTCTACTACGCCGGCAAGGCGTTCCTGTCGACCGAGGTCGTGCGGTGGGTGAGCGCCGAGGGCCTCGCCGTCGACGTCGCGACCGGGGGAGAGCTCGCCGTGGCGCTCGCCGGCGGCGCCGACCCCGCCCGCATCGGCGTGCACGGCAACAACAAGACCACCCGGGAGCTCGAACGCGCCGTCGAGGTGGGTGTCGGGTCGATCGTCATCGACTCGCCCATCGAGCTCGAGCGCCTCGCCGCAATCGTGGAGCGCTCGCCCCGCGCCGACGGTGCACCGCAGAGCGTGCTGGTGCGCGTCAACAGCGGTGTCCACGCCGAGACCCACGACTTCCTCGCGACCGCCCACGAAGATCAGAAGTTCGGCTTCGCTCTCGAAGACGCGCCCGCGATCGTCGCCCGCATCCGGGAGCTTCCGGGTCTGCAGTTCGTGGGCCTGCACTGCCACATCGGGTCGCAGATCTTCGGCACGCGCGGCTTCGAGGAGTCCGCCGCGCGCGTCGTGGAACTGCACGCGCAGCTGCTCGACGGCGGCGACATTCCGGTGCTCAACCTCGGCGGCGGCTTCGGCATCGCCTACACCTCGGCGGACACCCCGACGCCGATCGCGCAGCTGGCGGACGGCATCGTCGACGCCGTTGCGCGCGAGTGCGAGGTCCGCGGCATCCCCCTGCCGAACCTCGCCTTCGAGCCCGGTCGCGCGATCGTCGGCCGCGCAGGCGTCACCCTGTACGAGGTCGGCACCGTCAAGCCCGTCCGGGTCAGCGACGCCCTCGAGCGCCTGTATGTCAGCGTCGACGGCGGCATGAGTGACAACGCCCGGCCCGCGCTCTACGGCGCGCAGTACTCCGCCCGCATCGCCTCGCGCGCCTCGGATGCCGCGCCCGCCCTCGCCCGCGTCGTGGGACGCCACTGCGAGTCGGGCGACATCGTCGTCGACGCGGAGTACCTGCCCGCCGACGTCACGCCGGGCGACCTGCTGGCCGTGCCCGCGACCGGCGCCTACTGCTTCTCGCTCGCGAGCAACTACAACTACGTGCCCCGCCCACCCGTCGTCGCCGTCTCCGGCGGCCGGGCGCGGGTCATCGTGCGCGGCGAGACCGTCGACGACCTGCTCGCGCGGGACGCGGGCTGGTCCCCGGCATCCGCGTCGAACGCGACCGTATGGGAGGACTCCGAGTGACCGACTACCGCCGTCTGCGCGTGGCTCTGCTGGGTGCGGGAGCCGTGGGCTCCCAGGTCGCGGGGCTGCTGCGCAAGCACGCGGATGAGCTCGCCGACCGCGCCGGTGCCGCGCTCGACCTCGTCGGCATCGCGGTGCGCAACCCCGACGCCCCCCGCGATGTCGACCTGCCGCGCGAGCTGTTCACGACCGACTCCGAGCAGCTGATCGTCGGCGCCGACATCGTCATCGAGCTCATGGGCGGCATCGAGCCGGCCCGCACCGACATCCTGCTCGCGCTGAACTCCGGCGCCGACGTCGTCACCGCCAACAAGGCGCTGCTGGCCACGCACGGCCCGGAGATCTTCGACGCCGCCGACCAGGTCGGCGCCTCGGTGTACTACGAGGCCGCCGCCGCCGGCGCGATCCCGATCATCCGGCCGCTGCGCGACTCGCTCGCGGGCGACCGCGTGCAGCGGATCATGGGCATCGTCAACGGGACGACCAACTACATCCTCGACCGGATGGACCGCGAGGGCAGCGACTTCGCCGACGTGCTGGCCGACGCGCAGGCGCTCGGCTATGCCGAAGCCGATCCGACCGCCGACGTCGAGGGATACGACGCCGCGCAGAAGGCCGCGATCCTCGCCTCCCTCGCCTTCCACACGGCCGTGCCGCTGGACGCCGTGCATCGCGAGGGCATCACGCAGATCGACGCGCAGATGATGGAAGCCGCGCGCCACGCCGGCTACGTCATCAAGCTGCTCGCGGTGTGCGAGCGTCTCACCGGGCCGGGCGTCGACTCGCCCACCGGCGAGGCGATCTCGGTGCGCGTCTACCCGGCGCTGATCCCGCGCGAGCACCCGCTGGCGAGCGTCCACGGCGCGAACAACGCCGTCTTCGTGCAGGCCGAGGCCGCCGGCAACCTCATGTTCTACGGCGCCGGCGCCGGCGGCGTGCAGACCGCCTCGGCAGTGCTGGGAGACGTCGTCTCGGCGGCGCGCCGGCACATCGCCGGCGGCGTCGGGGTGGGGGAGTCCACCCGGGCGAACCTGCCGGTGCTGCCGATCGGCCGCGTCACGACGCGCTATCAGATCACGCTCGAGGTCACCGACACCCCCGGCGTGCTCGCGACGGTTGCCGGCATCCTCAGCGACGGGCGCGTCTCGATCGCGACGGTCGAGCAGACAGTGCTGCGGAACGCGAACGGCGAGCCCGGAACCGCGCGGCTCGTCATCGGCACCCACACGGCGCTCGAGCAGGATCTCAGCGAGACCGTCGACCGCCTCGCCGCCAGCGGCGTGGTCGGACGTGTCGAATCGGTATTGCGAGTAGAAGGAGACTGACATGGTCCACGTCTGGCAGGGAGTCCTGCGCGAATTCGCCGACCGGCTGGGCGTCACCGACGCCTCGACCGTCGTCACGCTCGGCGAGGGCGGCACGCCGCTCATTCCCGCCGCAGCCCTCTCGCAGCGCACCGGCGCGGAGGTCTACGTCAAGTTCGAGGGCATGAACCCGACCGGCTCCTTCAAGGACCGCGGCATGACCGTCGCGCTCTCGCGGGCCGTCGAGCACGGCGCGAAGGCCGTCATCTGCGCGTCGACGGGCAACACGTCGGCATCCGCCGCCGCCTACGCCGCGCACGCCGGCATCACCGCCGCCGTCCTCGTCCCCGAGGGCAAGATCGCGATGGGCAAGCTCAGCCAGGCCGTCATCCACGGCGGCCGGCTCATCCAGGTGCGCGGCAACTTCGACGACTGCCTCGAGATCGCCCGGGAGCTCGCGGCCAACTACCCGGTGCACCTCGTGAACTCGGTCAACCCTGACCGCATCGACGGGCAGAAGACCGCCGCCTACGAGGTCGTCTCGCAGCTCGGCGACGCGCCGGACTTCCACTTCATCCCGGTCGGCAACGCCGGCAACTACACCGCCTACGCCCGGGGCTACCGCGAAGAGGTCGCCCGCGGCGTCGCGACGAAGGTGCCGCGCATGTTCGGCTTCCAAGCGGAGGGGTCGGCACCGCTCGTGCGCGGCGAGGTCGTCAAGAGCCCCGAGACGGTCGCCTCGGCGATCCGCATCGGCAACCCCGCCTCGTGGGAGCTGGCCCTCGAGGCACGCGACGCCACCGACGGCTGGTTCGGCGCGATCGACGACGACCGGATCCTCGCGGCGCAGAAGCTGCTCGCCGCGACCGCCGGCGTCTTCGTCGAGCCGGCGTCGGCGATCAGCGTCGCGGGCCTGCTCGACCGGGCCGAGGCCGGACTCGTTCCCGCCGGCGCGAAGGTCGTGCTCACGGTGACCGGCCACGGCCTCAAGGACCCGCAGTGGGCGCTGCGCAACGCCGACGGCAGCGAGATCGCCCCCACCGTCGTGGACGCGTCGACCAGCGAGGTCGCCGCGGTGCTCGACCTGGCATGAGCGAGCGGACCGTCGCGGTCCGGGTTCCCGCCACGAGCGCGAACCTCGGCCCCGGCTTCGACACCCTGGGCCTCGCGCTGAGCGTGTACGACGAGCTCGTCGTGACGGCTCTGCCCGAACCCGGGCTCGAGATCGTGGTGAGCGGCGAGGGCGCGGCGGATGTCCCCACCGACGCATCGCACCTCGTCGTGCGGGCGATGGCCTACGCATTCGAGGCGTGCGGGCGGTCGCTTCCCGGCATCCGTCTCGTCGCGCACAACACGATTCCGCACGGACGCGGCATGGGCTCGTCCGGTGCGGCCGTCGTCGCGGGGCTGCTTGCGGCCAAGGGGCTGCTGGCCGGCGACGTCGAACTCGGCGACGACACCCTGCTGCGCCTGGCCACCGAGCTGGAGGGCCACCCCGACAACGTCGCGCCGGCCCTGTTCGGCGGCCTGACGATCGCGTGGATGGACGAGGGCGGTCCGCAGCACAAGAAGCTCCTCGTGCATCGCGGCGTCTCGCCGCTGGTGTTCGTGCCCGACTTCACGATGTCGACGTCGGTCGCGCGCGGCCTCGCGCCGTTGCAGGTGACGCGAGAGGATGCCGTCTTCAACGTCTCCCGCTCGGCGCTGCTGATCGCGGCGCTCACACAGAGCCCCGAACTGCTGCTGGCGGCCACGGAGGACAAGCTGCACCAGTCCTACCGGGCGCAGGCGATGCCGGCGACCGATCAGCTGGTGCGCGCGCTGCGCGCGCAGGGCTTCGCCGCCGTCGTCTCCGGCGCCGGGCCGAGCGTGCTCGTGCTCGCCGACGGGCCCGGGCAACGCCTGGCCGCGGCCGAGCTCGCCGCCACCGTCACCGACACCCCGTGGGAGCCGCTCATGCTGGCCGTCGACGTCAAGGGTGGTACAGTAAGGGACTATACGGAGGGTGCCACGGCGTGACCGTGAATCTGGCCTCCGTCGCAATTCTGCGAACCCCCGCATAACCCCCGGCGCTGTATCGGCCGTCCGTCACGGACGCAGATGCGTGCACCGAAGGTCGCGCCTGTCGTGGACGGCGCTCATGCGGACCTGTCCAATCCACATGTCCCAGAAGGAGAACTCGTGGAGTCCCTCTCCGAGATCCAGTCCGAGAACACCGATGAGGCGCGCGAGGATGCCGCCGCCGAGGTGACCGAGACCCCCACCGCCGACGCGCCCGCCGAGGAGCAGCCGGCCGAGGCCCCCGCCGCCGAAGAGGCCCCCGCCGCCGAGGAGGAGCCCGCCGCCGAGGCGGCCGCCGCCGTGCAGACCGAGGCGCCCGACGTCGAGGTGCCCGCTGACGCTGCCGCACCGGCAGCTGCCGAGGAGCCCGCCGCGGAGGAGGTGCCCGCCGCTGAGGCCCCGGCCGCGGAGGAGGCTCCCGCCGAGGCGCCGGCCGCTGAGGAGGCGCCCGCCGCGCCCGTCAAGGCGCCCCGCAAGCGTGCGCCGCGCCGCGCCAAGAGCACCGATGTACCCGCCGAGGCCCCGGCCGACACCGCCGTAGAGACGCCGGCATCCGACGCCGCCGCAGACGAGACCCCGGCATCCGCCCCCGCGGGCGACGAGACCGTCGACGAGGCCGCCGCCGCGTCGGAGACCCCGGCCGACGACAGCGCTGCGAGCACCACCGCCGACGAGAGCGCCGCGACCGACGCGCCCGCCGCCGAGGGCGACGCCGCGCAGGGCGAGGCGCCCGCCGAGGGCGAGTCCACGGGCCGCAGCCGCAGTCGGTCGCGCAGCCGCAGCCGCAACCGCGGTCAGAAGTCCGACAACGGCCAGAACGGCCAGCCGGCGCAGAACGGCCAGAACGCGCAGGGCGCACACTCCGGCGCGTCCGCCGAGGAGAGCGCGCCCGCGCCGGAGGACGAGCAGTCCTCGGGGCGCGGCCGTCAGCGCAACAAGCGTCGCGGCCAGAACAGCACGGGCGACGAGTTCGAGACCGAGATCGGCGAGGACGACGTCCTCATCCCGATCGCCGGCATCCTCGATGTGCTCGACAACTACGCGTTCGTGCGCACCACGGGGTACCTGCCCGGCGCGAGCGACGTCTACGTCTCGCTCGGCCAGGTCAAGAAGTACAACCTGCGCAAGGGCGACGCCGTCGTCGGCGCGATCAAGCAGCCGCGCGAGGGTGAGCAGTCCAGCCGCCAGAAGTACAACGCGCTCGTCAAGGTCGACGCGATCAACGGCCTGTCGGTCGATGACGCCGCGAACCGCGTCGAGTTCGGCAAGCTCACCCCGCTGTACCCGCAGGAGCGCCTGCGCCTGGAGACGGCGCCCGAGAAGCTGACCCAGCGCATCATCGACCTGGTCGCCCCGATCGGCAAGGGTCAGCGCGGCCTCATCGTCGCGCCGCCCAAGGCCGGCAAGACCATCGTGCTGCAGCAGATCGCGAACGCGATCGCGACGAACAACCCCGAGGTCCACCTCATGGTCGTTCTCGTCGACGAGCGCCCCGAAGAGGTCACCGACATGCAGCGCACCGTCAAGGGCGAGGTCATCGCCTCGACCTTCGACCGCCCCGCCGAGGACCACACCACCGTCGCCGAGCTCGCCATCGAGCGGGCGAAGCGTCTCGTGGAGCTCGGGCGCGATGTCGTCGTGCTGCTCGACTCGATCACGCGTCTCGGCCGCGCCTACAACATCTCCGCGCCCACGTCGGGTCGCGTGCTCACCGGTGGTGTCGACGCCTCGGCGCTGTACCCGCCCAAGCGCTTCTTCGGCGCTGCGCGCAACATCGAGAACGGCGGATCGCTCACGATCCTCGCCACGGCGCTCGTGGAGACCGGTTCCAAGATGGACGAGGTCATCTTCGAGGAGTTCAAGGGCACCGGCAACAGCGAACTGCGCCTCAGCCGTCAGCTCGCCGACAAACGCATCTTCCCGGCCGTCGACGTCAACGCGTCCTCCACGCGCCGCGAGGAGATGCTCCTGTCTCCCGACGAGGTGAAGATCACCTGGAAGCTCCGCCGCGCGCTGGCCGGTCTCGACCCGCAGCAGGCCCTCGAGGTCGTGCTCGGGAAACTCAAGGAGACGCAGTCCAACGTCGAGTTCCTCGTGCAGATGCAGAAGTCGATCCCGACGCCCGCGGGCGGTCACGGCGGCGGCCACAGCCACGGGCACGAGAACAGCATCCGCTGATCGTGTTCGAGTCCGTCGCCGGGCTGATCGCGGAGCACAGGGCCGTCCAGGAGGAGCTCTCCGACCCGGCCGTGCACGCCGACGCTGCCCGGGCGAAGCGCGTCAACCGGCGCTATGCCGAACTGTCGCGCATCGTGGCGGCCCACGACGCCTGGGTCGCGGCATCCGCCGATCTGGAGGCCGCGCGCGAACTCGCCCGGGAGGACGACGCGTTCGCCGATGAGGTCCCGGCGCTCGAGGAGCGCCTGGCCGCCGCGCAGGAGAAGCTGCGCCGGCTGCTGATCCCTCGCGACCCCGATGACGCGCGCGACGTGATCATGGAGATCAAGGCCGGCGAGGGTGGGGCAGAGTCCGCCCTGTTCGCCGCCGACCTCCTGCGGATGTATCTGCAGTACGCGGCATCCAAGGGCTGGAAGACCGAGCTGCTCGAACGCAACGAGAGCGACCTCGGCGGCTTCAAAGACGTCCAGGTGGCCATCAAGGGATCGAGCTCCGACCCCGCGCAGGGCGTGTGGGCGCACCTGAAGTACGAAGGCGGCGTGCACCGCGTGCAGAGGGTGCCGGCGACGGAGTCGCAGGGGCGCATCCACACCTCCACGACCGGCGTGCTGGTCTTTCCCGAAGTCGACGAGCCCGAAGAGGTGCAGATCGACCCGAACGACCTCAAGATCGACGTGTTCCGCTCCTCGGGCCCCGGCGGCCAGTCGGTCAACACGACCGACTCCGCCGTGCGCATCACGCACGTGCCGACCGGCATCGTCGTGTCGATGCAGAACGAGAAGAGCCAGCTGCAGAACCGCGAGGCGGCCATGCGCGTGCTGCGGGCACGGCTGCTCGCGAAGCAGCAGGAGGAGCGGGATGCCGCCGCCTCCGACGCCCGGCGCTCGCAGATCCGCGGCATGGACCGGTCGGAGCGCATCCGCACCTACAACTTCCCCGAGAACCGCATCGCCGACCACCGCACGGGGTACAAGGCCTACAACCTCGACCAGGTGATGGACGGCGCCCTCGGACCGCTGGTCGACGCGGCGATCGCCGCCGACGAGGAAGCGCGGCTCGCCGCCCTCGGTTCGTGACGGCGCGACCGCCCTCGCAGGCGGTACGCTCGCGCCATGGTCATGTTCCTGCTTCGTGCGGCGATCTTCCTCGCCTCGGCGGCGCTCGGTCTCATCGTCGCCGACCTCATCCTCGAGGGCTTCTCGATCCAGTGGTCGAGTCCTCTGGGCTTCATCCTCGCGATCGTGATCTTCGCGGTGCTGCAGAGCGTGCTCGCGCCGTGGCTCGCGCGCGTCGCGCAGCGCAACGCCCCGGCGTTCCTGGGCGGCATCGGCATCGTCTCGACGTTCGTCGCGCTCGTGGTCGTCGTGCTGATCCCGGGCGCGGGGCTCACGATCGGCGCGCCGTGGTGGACGTGGATCGCGGCTCCCGTGATCGTGTGGATCGTCACGGCGCTCGCGACCTGGCTCCTGCCTGCCCTCTTCATCAAGAAGAAGGTCGCCGACCGCCGCGAGCGCTGAGGCGGCCGCATCAGGCGAGTAGCCGGATCAGGCGAGCGGCCGGATCAGATGTAGTACTCGGGCGCGGTGAGCACGGCGCGGGTGTCCTCGCCGGCGACGCGCGGTCGCGGCTTGGCGGGAACGCCGACCAGCACCGAGTCCTCCGGGGCGTCGCGCGTGACGACCGCGTTCGCGCCGACGACCGAACGCGCACCGATCGTGATCGGCCCGAGGATCTTCGCCCCCGCGCCCACTGCGACGCCGTCGCCGAGTGTCGGATGCCGCTTGCCGGCATCCCGCGTCCGTCCGCCGAGAGTGACGCTGTGGTAGAGCATGACGTCGTCGCCGACTTCGGCGGTCTCGCCGATCACGACCCCCATGCCGTGGTCGATGAAGAACCGGCGGCCGATGACGGCGCCCGGGTGGATCTCGATGCCCGTGAGCCACCGCGTCACCTGCGACAGCGCGCGCGCCGGGAAGCGCAGGCCGCGCGTCCACAGGGCATGAGCGAGCCGATACGACCAGATGGCGTGCAGGCCCGAGTAGAGCACCGCGATCTCGAGCCCGCTGCGCGCCGCGGGGTCGCGGAGCTTCGCCGCCGCGAGGTCCTCGCGGACGCGCGCGACCGCACCGACCCGCGCCGCACCGACCCGCGCCGCACCGGCGCGGGCCGGTCCGCGGGTCACTTCGCTCCTTCGCGCGGCTCTTCGCGCAGGTGCTCGTACAGCGCCGTCGACAGGTACCGCTCGCCCGAGTCGGGCACCACGACGACGATGCGCGCGCCCGCGGCATCCTCTCGCGCGGCGATCTGCAGCGCCGCCCACACGGCCGCGCCCGCCGACATGCCGGCGAGGATGCCCTCGCGCGTCGCGAGGCGGCGCGCCACATCGATCGCATCGTCGAACGCGACGGTGACGACCTCGTCGACCACCGACCGGTCGAGCACGTCCGGCACGAAGTTCGGCCCGATGCCCTGGATGCGGTGCCCCCCGGCGCGGCCCTCGCTGATCACGGGGGAATCCGCCGGCTCGACGAGCACCACCTTCACGGCGGGGTTGCGCTCCTTGAGCACCTGAGCGACGCCGGTGATCGTGCCGCCGGTGCCCGACCCCGCGACGAACCAGTCCACGCGGCCCTCGGTGTCGCGCCAGATCTCCTCCGCCGTGGTGCGCCGGTGGATCGCGGCGTTCGCCTCGCTCTCGAACTGCCGCGCGAGGACCGCACCGGGGGTCTCGGCGGCGATGCGCTGCGCGGTCGCCACCGCCTCGGTCATGCCCTTGTACGGATCGGTCAGCACGAGCTCGGCGCCGTAGGCCTTCAGCAGTGTGCGGCGCTCCTTCGACATGGATGCCGGCATCGTCAGCACCACGCGGTAGCCCCGCGCCGCCCCGATCAGCGCGAGCGAGATCCCGGTGTTCCCGCTCGTGGACTCCACGATCGTGCCGCCGGGCTGCAGCTGGCCGGACTGCTCGGCCGCCTCGACGAGCGCGTACCCGAGCCGGTCCTTGACCGACGAGCCCGGGTTGTAGAACTCGAGTTTGGCGAGCACCTCGGCGCCGAGTCCCTCCGTGAGCGCGTTGAGGCGCACGAGGGGGGTCTCGCCGAAGGCGGTGGTGATGTCGTGATGGATGCCGGGCACGTGCGCGATCAGTCCTCGCGCAGGTCGTCGAACAGCGCGGTCGACAGGTAGCGCTCGCCGGTGTCGGGGACGATCACGACGATGTTCTTGCCGGCGTTCTCCTCGCGAGCGGCGACCTGCAGGGCGGCCCAGACGGCCGCGCCGGACGAGATGCCGGCGAAGATGCCCTCCTTCGCGGCGAGGTCGCGGGCGGTGGCGATCGCGTCGTCGAACTCGACGGTGACGATCTCGTCGAACACGTCGCGGTCGAGGATCGGCGGAACGAAGTTGGGGCCGATGCCCTGGATCTTCGCCGGTCCGGGGGTTCCGGTGGACAGCAGCGGCGACGCCGACGGCTCGACGGCGACGACCTGCACGGCGGGCTTGCGCTGCTTCAGCACCTGGCCGACGCCCGTGATGGTGCCGCCGGTGCCGATGCCGGCGACGAAGATGTCGACGGCGCCGTCGGTGTCGCGCCAGATCTCCTCGGCGGTGGTCTTGCGGTGGATCTCGGGGTTGGCCGCGTTCTCGAACTGACGGGCGAGGATCGCGCCAGGGGTCTCCGCGACGATCTCCTGCGCCTTCGCGACAGCCGCTTTCATGCCGCCGGCGGGGTCGGTGAGCACGAGCTCGGCGCCGAAGCGCTTCAGCAGCTGGCGGCGCTCGATCGACATCGACGAGGGCATCGTCAGGATGACCTTGTAGCCGCGCGCGGCACCGACCAGCGCCAGCGCGATGCCGGTGTTGCCGCTCGTGCCCTCCACGATCGTGCCGCCCGGCTTCAGCTCGCCCGAGGCCTCCGCGGCGTCGATGATGGCGATGCCGATGCGGTCCTTCACGCTCGACCCGGGGTTGAAGTACTCGAGCTTGGCGATCACGGTGCCGGGCAGGCCTTCCGAGACGCGGTTGAGCGTGACGAGGGGGGTGTTGCCGAATGCGCTCGTGATGTCGGAGTGGATGCCGGACATGGTCTGCCTTTCGTGCGGTCGGGGTGGGGCTGGTCGTCAGCCGCGCGGGCACGCGAGGACGCGCCCCCACAGATCGAACCAGCCTAGGCGGCACAGCTATTCCCGTGCGGATTGTGACGATTCTTCACGGCTAGGCTGGAGACTCCCATGAGCTGCGAGCACGATCCCGACGCGCCACGGCCGCTGTCGCTGTCCGCGCTGCTGCGCGCCGCCACCGACACCCTCGCCGCGGCCGGCGTCCCGACGCCCGACGTCGACGCCGAACTGGTCGCCGGCCACGTGTTCGGGCTGTCACGGGGAGAGCTCGCGGCGGCATCCCTCCGCGGCGACGCGGCCGGCGACGGCGGACGGGATGCCGGCGACCTCGCCGCCTTCGCCGAGCTGATCGAGCGCCGCGCCGCCCGTGAGCCGCTGCAGCACCTCACCGGCACGGCTCCCTTCCGCCACCTCGAGCTGCGCGTCGGGCCCGGGGTGTTCGTCCCGCGGCCCGAGACCGAGATGGTCGCGCAGCTCGCGATCGACGCGTTGCGCGCGACGGCGGATGCCGAGCC
The DNA here is from genome assembly GCF_049707015.1 of Microbacterium sp. CH-015. Classification (NCBI taxonomy): domain Bacteria; kingdom Bacillati; phylum Actinomycetota; class Actinomycetes; order Micrococcales; family Microbacteriaceae; genus Microbacterium; species Microbacterium sp. CH-015. Next base: position 418,894 of record NZ_JBNAFJ010000001.1, read on the forward strand.
GATCGCCGTCGACCTCGGCACCGGTTCGGGCGCGATCGCGTTGGCGATGGCGACCGAGGTGCCGCACGCGCGGGTCCACGCGGCGGAGAACTCCGTCGATGCCTTCATCTGGGCCAAGGAGAACTTCGCGCGCATCGCGCCCCACGCCCGCCTCGCCTTCATCGACCTCGCGGAGGCGTTCGGCGAACTCGACGGCACCGTCTCGGTGCTCGTCTCCAATCCGCCCTACGTTCCGGCTGCCGCGATCCCGCGCGACCCGGAGGTGCGCTTCTGGGACCCGCCGGCGGCCCTGTACGGGGGAGCGGACGGCCTGGACGTCGTGCGCACCCTCTCGCGCGTCGGCCTGCGGCTGCTGCGTCCCGGCGGCACCCTGGTGATCGAGCACGGCGAATGGCAGGGAGAGCCCATTCGCGAGCTGCTGGCCGCCGACGGCTGGCGCGCGACGGCGACGCACCCCGACCTCACCACGCGCGACCGCGCGACCACCGGCATCCGTCCCTGAAGGGGCACGACGTAGACTGGGGCGGATATGTCCGAGCTCTTCGACTGCCGCGACCCCGAGCAGCTGCTGCCGGGGCTGCGACGGGCCCGTCAGGCCATCGGGCGGGGCGAACTGGTCGTCATGCCGACCGACACGGTCTACGGCATCGCCGCCGACGCGTTCAGCGCCGGCGCCGTCGCATCGCTTCTGGCCGCCAAGGGCCGCGGCCGGCAGTCCCCGCCGCCGGTGCTCGTCGCGGGGCTCGCGACGATGCGCGCGCTCGTGGCGGAAGTGCCGGAGCCCGTGGAGCGCCTGGTCGAGGAGTTCTGGCCGGGTGGCCTCACGATCGTGCTGCCGGCGCAGCCGTCGCTGTCGTGGGACCTCGGGGACACCAACGGCACGGTGGCGGTGCGGATGCCGGCCGAGCGGATCGCCCTGGAGATGCTGGAGGAATGCGGCCCGCTCGCGGTCTCCAGCGCCAACCTCACCGGCCGCGCGGCGGCCATCGACGTGCACGGTGCCCGGGAGATGCTCCGCGACAGCGTCGCGGTCTACCTCGACGGCGGTCCCTCCACGCACGGCGTCGCCTCGACCATCGTCGACGCCACCGGCCTCGTCGGCGGAACCCGCCCGGTCCGCGTGCTGCGCGACGGCGCCGTGTCGCGGCAGCGTCTGCGCGACGTGCTGGGCGAGCTGCTCGAGCCCGACGACCCCGACGCGCCGCTGCCCGGCGACGGCGCGCGGCGCGACGAGCCCGCCGGCGGCGGCCCTGCACCGGGCGATCCCGCGCCCGACGGTCCTGTGCCCGCCCCATGAAGTTCTACGTTCTGACCGTCGTGCTGACGGCGGTGGCCACGCTCGGGCTGACCTGGGTGGTGTGGCGGATCGGCATGCGCTACCGGCTGTACCCGGAGATCCGCGAGCGCGACGTGCACACGACGCCCAAGCCCCGCGTCGGCGGCGTCGCGATGTTCCTCGGAGTGCTGGTCGCCTTCGCGCTGTCGTCGCAGATCTCGTACTTCTCGATCATCTGGAGCGACCCCGAGGCGATCTGGTCGATCCTGGGGGCGGCGCTTCTCATCGTCATCGTCGGGGTCGCCGACGATCTGTGGGACCTCGACTGGATGATCAAGCTCGGCGCGCAGTTCGTCGCCGCCGGCATCGTCGTGGGGCTCGGGGGCATCCAGATCTTCTTCATCCCGCTGGGCGCGCAGATCGTCGTCTCCAGCTGGGCGAGCTTCACGCTGTCGGTGTTCGCGATCGTCATCGTCATGAACGCCGTCAACTTCATCGACGGGCTCGACGGCCTGGTCGCCGGCGTCGCCCTCATCGCGAACGCCGTGTTCTTCGTCTACAGCTACCTCGTCGTGCGCGACCTCGGCGAGTCGAGCTACTTCAACCTCGCCTCCTTCCTCGCCGCCGCCCTCATCGGGGTGTGCCTCGGGTTCCTGCCGATGAACTGGAGTCCGTCCAAGCTGTTCATGGGCGACTCGGGCGCGCTGCTGCTGGGCCTGCTCATGGCGACGTCCGCGATCGTCCTCACGGGGGGATTGGACCCGAACCTGCTCAGCGACAACGACGTGTTCGGCCGCTCCCAGCTGCTCGGTGCCTTCATCCCGATCCTGCTGCCGGTCGTCATCGTGCTGCTGCCGCTGCTGGACTTCGGAATGGCGATCATCCGGCGGATGGGCCGGGGACTGTCGCCCTTCTCTCCCGACCGCAAGCACCTCCACCACCGCATGCTCGACATGGGCCACAGCGACCGCGACGCGGTGCTGGTGTTCTACGCGTGGACGGCGGTCGTCTCCATCGGAGTGCTGCTGATGTACATCGGAACGACGCAGGACTGGCCCGGCGACTACCTGTTCGGCGTCGGCTACGTCCTCCTCGGCATCGCCGCCTGCATCGTCGTCACCCTGACCCCCTCGCGCCCCGCCGTGCGTCCGCGCGCCGCGGCGCCCGCTCCCATCGAACAGAGGACCCCATGACCGAGGCCCCCGCTCCCGACCCCACGCCTGCCGTCGCGAACCGCGACGTGTCCAGCAACCGCCTGTTCCGCACGACCCTGCGCTGGTCGGCCGTGATCACGGCCGCACTCGCCGTCGTCGGCGCCGCCGTCGGATACGCCGTCGCCGGCACGTCGGGGCTGTGGAGCGCGCTCGGCGCGATCCTGCTGGCAGCGGTCTTCCTCGGCCTGACGGCTGGCACGATCCTGATCGCGAACCGCTGGTACGGCGATCCGCTGTACGTCCCGATCTTCTTCGGCGCCGTCATGGGCGGATGGATCGTCAAGTTCGTCCTGTTCATCGTCGTGCTCCTCGTGCTGCGCGGTCAGCCGTGGCTCAACGGGCCGGTGTTCTTCGTCGCACTTGTGGTCAGCGTCATCACGTCACTCGTGATCGACGTCGTCGTGATGCTGAAGATGCGCGTGCCCGCCGTCGACGTATCGCTGCCGACCCTCGCCGACGTGATCGAAGAGGTGCGGCGCCCCGCACCGGCGGCCGGTGGGACGGATGCCGATGCGCCCGCGACCGAGGGCGACGGCCCGGCGGCGGACGCGGACCCGCCACGGGCCTGATAGGCTTTCCCTGCGCCCGTTCGCGCCGCCTGACACGAGCAGTGCAACGCGTGCGCAGTGACGCTCACACCGACCATCGTCGCACCGGTTCACGCCGGTGCCCCGAAGCTGGAGCCAGCGCTGTTTACCCAGATCGCGACCCTGATCGCAAAGACCGCCGAAGACGGCGGAGAGTTCCACGGCCCGTCGATCGACGAGTTCTTCCCTGACGCCGTCTTCACCTTTCCGGGGATCGTCCTGTTCGGGCAGCCGCTCGAGATCACGCGCATCCACCTGATCCAGTTCATCGCGACCGCAGCGATCGTGCTGATCTTCTGGCTCGGCACCCGCCGCATGACGATCGTCCCCGGCCGGTTCCAGTCGATCGTCGAGATGGGCCTGGACTTCGTCCGCGTGAACATCGCCGAAGACCTGCTCGGCAAGAAGGACGGTCAGCGGTTCCTGCCGATCCTCACCACGATCTTCTTCATGGTGCTGTTCTTCAACATCACCGGCGTCATCCCGTTCATGAACATCGCTGGCAGTTCGATCGTGGCCGTGCCGCTCATGCTGGCCGTCATCAGCTACGTGACGTTCATCTACGCCGGTCTCAAGAAGAGCCCCAAGAACTTCTTCAAGAACGCCCTGTTCCCGTCGGGCGTGCCGTGGCCGATCTACTTCATCGTCACCCCGATCGAGCTCATCTCGACGTTCATCATCCGTCCCGTGACGCTCACGCTGCGACTGCTCATGAACATGATGGTCGGGCACTTGCTGCTCGTCCTGTTCTTCTCGGCGACGCAGTTCTTCCTCTTCACGATGGGTGGATGGTGGTCGGCGCTCGCCGCCGGCTCGCTCGCCTTCGGCTTCGTGTTCACCTTGTTCGAAATCCTGGTGGCCGTCCTCCAGGCCTATGTCTTCGCCCTCCTCACCGCGGTCTACATCCAGCTCGCGGTCGCAGAAGAGCACTGAGCGGTCGGCCCCCTGACCATCAGGGCCGCCCATAACCCCGAAAGGAAAACCCCGTGGACGCAACTACGGTTCTCGCAGAGCTCAGCGGCAACGTCGCGACGATGGGCTACGGCCTCGCCGCGATCGGCCCGGCCATCGGCGTGGGCATCGTCGTCGGCAAGACGATCGAGGGCGTCGCCCGTCAGCCCGAGCTGGCCGGCCGCCTGCAGGTCCTGATGTGGATCGGTATCGCCTTCACCGAGGCGCTCGCCTTCATCGGCATCGCGACCTACTTCATCTTCGTCTGATCGTCACACCGGTTCTTAAGGAGACAGGATGCTGAACGCTCTTGTCGCGTACGCGGCAGAGGAGGGCGGGGCTCCCAACCCGCTCATCCCCGCCTGGTACGACATTCTCTGGTCATCGGTCTGCTTCGTCATCATCCTGTTCATCTTCTGGAAGGTCGCCCTTCCGAAGATGAAGGATCTGCTCGACAAGCGTGCGGTCGCCATCGAAGGCAACATCGCGAAGGCCGACGAGGCGCAGCGCAAGGCCGAGGCCGCGCTCGAGGAGTACACGGCCCAGCTCGCCGAAGCCCGCAAGGAGGCCGGTGAGATCCGCGATGCCGCCCGTGAGGACGGCAAGAAGATCATCACCGAGGCGCGCGAGATCGCGTCTGCTGAGGCTGCGCGTCTGACCGCAACCGCGCACACGCAGATCGAGGCGGAGCGCCAGTCGGCGCTCGTCTCGCTGCGCAGTGAGGTCGGCACGCTCGCCCTCGACCTGGCCAGCGGTGTCATCGGTGAGTCCCTCTCCGACGACGCGAAGGCCAAGCGTGTCGTCGACCGCTTCCTCGCCGAGCTCGAGACCGAGAAGGTCAAGTAATGGGCAGCGCGACCACTCAGGCACTGGCGACGACCACCGCCGAGCTGAAGGCAGCGAAGGTGAGTGACCTCACGGTCGCCCGCGAGCTGTTCGCGGCCGCGCGCGAGATTGCCGAGTCGGCGCAGCTGAGCGGCGCGCTCTCGTCGTGGGGCGCGCCGGCAGCGGCGCGCGCCCAGGTCGCCCGCACCGTGTTCGCCGGTTTCGGCGCGACCTCGGTGCAGCTCGCGGCATCGGCGGTGTCGCAGCGGTGGTCCTCGACCGAGGACCTCATCGCCGGCATCGAGGAGCTCGCGATCCGCGCTGCCGCCATCGGTGCGCCGGACGCTGACATCGAGGGAGAGCTGTTCCAGGTCGCCCGTACCGTCGCGGCGAACCCGGAGCTCGAGCTCGCCCTCGGCAGCCGCCTCGGTGACGCATCCGCCAAGGGTGCACTCATCGAGAAGCTGTTCTCCGGTCAGGCGAGTGAGGCGACGACGCTCATCGCGTCGCAGCTCGTGCAGCAGCCGCGTGAGCGGCGCGTGCGCGCCCTGCTGAACCGTGCTCTCGACCTCGTCGCCGACGAGCGCGGCCGGACCGTTGCGACGGTGCGTGTCGCCGCGGCGCCGGATGCCGCGCAGCAGCAGCGCCTCGCGCAGGCTCTCAGCGCCCGCTACGGCAGCGACGTCGCCGTCAACGTCGTCGTGGACCCCGAGGTCCTCGGCGGCATGCGGGTGGAGATCGGCGACGACGTCATCGACGGCACCGTCTCTTCCCGAATCAACGACTTGCGCCAGCGCCTCGCTGGCTAGAAAAGAAGGAACACCATGGCAGATCTCACCATCAGCCCCGATGCCATCCGGGATGCGCTGAAGGACTTCGTCGCAGCCTACGAGCCGGCGGCCGCGAGTGCGACCGAGGTCGGCACGGTCGTCGACGCGGCCGACGGCATCGCCCACGTCGAGGGTCTTCCCGGCGTCATGGCCAACGAGCTGGTCCGCTTCGAGAACGGCATCGAGGGCCTCGCGCTGAACCTCGACGAGAACGAGATCGGTGTCGTCGTGCTCGGCGACTTCTCCGGTATCGAGGCCGGCCAGAAGGTCACCCGCACCGGTGAGGTCCTGTCGGTCGCCGTCGGCGACGGCTACCTCGGCCGTGTCGTCGACCCGCTCGGCAACCCGATCGACGGTCTCGGCGACATCGCCACCGAGGGTCGTCGTGCCCTCGAGCTGCAGGCGCCGGGCGTCATGCAGCGCAAGAGCGTCCACGAGCCCATGCAGACCGGCATCAAGGCGATCGACGCCATGATCCCCGTCGGCCGTGGCCAGCGCCAGCTCATCATCGGCGACCGCCAGACCGGCAAGACGGCCATCGCGATCGACACGATCATCAACCAGAAGTCCAACTGGGACTCGGGCGATGTCACCAAGCAGGTGCGCTGCATCTACGTCGCCATCGGCCAGAAGGGCTCCACGATCGCCTCCGTCAAGGGTGCGCTCGAGGATGCCGGCGCCATGGAGTACACGACGATCGTCGCGGCCCCGGCATCCGACCCCGCCGGGTTCAAGTACCTCGCCCCCTACACCGGTTCGGCCATCGGCCAGCACTGGATGTACGGCGGCAAGCACGTCCTGATCATCTTCGACGACCTGTCCAAGCAGGCCGAGGCCTACCGCGCCGTGTCGCTGCTGCTGCGCCGCCCGCCGGGCCGCGAGGCCTACCCCGGCGACGTCTTCTACCTGCACTCGCGTCTGCTCGAGCGCTGCGCGAAGCTCTCGGACGAACTCGGTGCGGGCTCCATGACGGGCCTTCCGATCATCGAGACGAAGGCCAACGACGTGTCGGCCTACATCCCGACGAACGTGATCTCGATCACCGACGGCCAGATCTTCCTGCAGTCCGACCTGTTCAACGCCAACCAGCGTCCCGCGGTCGACGTGGGCATCTCGGTGTCGCGCGTCGGCGGTGACGCCCAGGTCAAGTCGATCAAGAAGGTCTCCGGCACGCTCAAGCTCGAGCTCGCCCAGTACCGCTCGCTCGAGGCGTTCGCGATGTTCGCCTCCGACCTCGACGCCGCCTCGCGCCGTCAGCTCGAGCGCGGTGCGCGTCTGACCGAGCTGCTCAAGCAGCCGCAGTACGACCCGTACCCGGTCGAGGAGCAGGTCGTGTCGATCTGGGCCGGCACCAACGGCAAGCTCGACACCATCGAGGTCGAGGATGTGCTCCGCTTCGAGCGCGACCTGCTCGACTACCTCAAGCGCAACACGACGATCCTCGACACGCTCCGCGACACCAACGTCCTCGACGACGCCACGGCTGCAGAGCTCGAGAAGGTCACCGACGCGTTCATCCTGGAGTTCCAGGGCGGCAAGGGCCAGGCCATCAACAAGCCGGGTCACGAAGAGGTCGCCGCCGCGCACGAAGAGGACGTCAACCAGGAGAAGATCGTCAAGGGCCGCCGCGGCTGATATGGGCGCACAACTCCGGGTCTACAAGCAGAAGATCGCTTCTGCTCAGACGACCAAGAAGATCACGAAGGCGATGGAACTCATCGCGGCTTCGCGCATCCAGAAGGCGATGGCGCGCGTGCGCGCATCATCGCCCTTCGCGCGGGCCGTGACGCGCGCCGTCTCCGCCGTGGCGACCCACTCGAACATCCAGCACCCGCTCACGACCGAGCGCGAGACGATCCGCCGCTCGGCGGTGGTCATCTTCGCCAGTGACCGGGGCCTGGCCGGCGCGTTCAACTCGCAGATCCTCCGCGAGGGCCTGCAGCTGGGCGAGCTGCTGCGGTCGCAGGGCAAAGAGGTCGAGTACTTCCTCGTCGGCCGCAAGGCCGTCGGCTACTTCCAGTTCCGTCGCATGTCGGCGGCGGGGGAGTGGACCGGCGACACCGACACCCCGCACTTCAACACCGCCGAGCAGATCGCGGGCGCCCTCCTGGACGCCTACGACCGCGGCGGCGAGGAGCAGGGCGGCGTCGACGAGATCCACCTCGTCTACAACCGCTTCGTCAGCATGATGACGCAGGAGCCCGAGACGGTGCGCCTGCTGCCGCTGGAGGTCGTGGAGGCCGACGAGGTGGAAGCCGCCACTTCCGCTCCGAACGCGGTGTACCCGCTGTACGAGTTCGAGCCGAGCCCCGAGGTCGTCCTCGACGCGCTGCTGCCGGTGTACGTGCAGAGCCGCGTGTTCAACGCGCTGCTGCAGTCCTCGGCCGCCAAGCACGCCGCGACGCAGAAGGCGATGAAGAGCGCGAGCGACAACGCCGACAAGCTCATCACCGACTACACCCGGCTGCGCAACAACGCGCGTCAGGCCGAGATCACCCAGCAGATCGCCGAGATCGTCGGCGGCGCCGACGCGCTCGCGTCGGGCAAGTAAGCCGCGACGGCATCCAGACCACACCGAAAGAGACAGACAATGACTGCCACCGCCACCGCCGAAAAGACCGAGACGACGGTCGTCGGGCGCGTCGCACGCGTCACCGGCCCGGTCGTCGACATCGAGTTCCCGCACGATGCGATCCCCGACATCTACAACGCGCTGAAGACGACGATCACGATCGACGGTGAGTCCACCGAGATCACGCTCGAGGTCGCCCAGCACCTCGGCGACGACCTCGTGCGCGCCATCTCGCTGAAGCCCACCGACGGCATGGTCCGCGGCCAGGAGGTGCGCGACACCGGCGGCCCCATCACGGTCCCGGTCGGCGACGTCACCAAGGGTCGCGTGTTCAACGTCACCGGTGACGTGCTGAACGCCGAGCCGGGCGAGACGATCGAGGTCACCGAGCGCTGGGGCATCCACCGCCAGGCGCCGAACTTCGACCAGCTCGAGTCGAAGACCCAGATGTTCGAGACCGGCATCAAGGTCATCGACCTGCTCACCCCGTACGTTCAGGGTGGCAAGATCGGCCTCTTCGGCGGCGCGGGCGTCGGCAAGACCGTCCTCATCCAGGAGATGATCCAGCGCGTCGCACAGGACCACGGCGGTGTGTCGGTGTTCGCCGGTGTCGGCGAGCGCACCCGTGAGGGCAACGACCTCATCCACGAGATGGAGGAGGCGGGCGTCTTCGACAAGACCGCGCTCGTGTTCGGTCAGATGGACGAGCCGCCGGGGACGCGTCTGCGCGTGGCCCTGTCGGCGCTGACGATGGCGGAGTACTTCCGCGACGTGCAGAAGCAGGACGTGCTGCTGTTCATCGACAACATCTTCCGCTTCACGCAGGCCGGTTCCGAGGTCTCGACCCTCCTCGGTCGCATGCCGTCCGCGGTGGGTTACCAGCCCAACCTCGCCGACGAGATGGGTGTGCTCCAGGAGCGCATCACCTCGACCCGCGGTCACTCGATCACCTCGCTGCAGGCGATCTACGTGCCCGCCGACGACTACACCGACCCCGCGCCGGCGACGACGTTCGCGCACCTTGACGCGACGACCGAGCTCAGCCGTGAGATCGCGTCGAAGGGTCTGTACCCCGCCGTCGACCCCCTGGCATCGACCAGCCGCATCCTCGACCCGCGCTACATCGGCGCCGACCACTACCGCGTGGCGACCGCCGTGAAGCAGATCCTGCAGAAGAACAAGGAACTGCAGGAGATCATCGCGATCCTCGGTGTCGACGAGCTGTCCGAAGAGGACAAGGTCGTCGTGGCCCGCGCGCGCCGCATCCAGCAGTTCCTCTCGCAGAACACCTACATGGCTAAGAAGTTCACCGGTGTCGAGGGCTCCACGGTCCCGATCAAGGAGACGATCGAGTCGTTCGACGCGATCGTCAAGGGTGACTTCGACCACGTCGCCGAGCAGGCGTTCTTCAACGTCGGCGGCATCGGCGACGTCGAGGAGAAGTGGGCGAAGATCCAGAAGGAGAACAGCTGAGATGCCTCTCACCGTCACCCTCGTCTCCGCCGAGGAGGAGGTCTGGCACGGCGAGGCCTCCCTCGTCGTGGCGAAGACCGTCGAGGGCGAGATCGGCTTCATGTCGGGCCACGAGCCGGTGCTGGCGATCCTCGCCGAGGGCCAGGTGCGCATCACCCAGGCTGACGGCTCCAAGGTGATCGCGAGCGCCGACGACGGGTTCCTGTCGATGGAGAACGACGAGCTCACCATCGTCGCCGGTCACGCCAGCCTGCAGTCCTGACCACACCTCCCGCCGAGAAACCACTTTCCGCTCCAGAAACCACGTCACGCGTGGTTCCTCGAGCGGGGAGTGGTTTCTCGCATGAAAGGGCACGGATGCTGATCCTGCTGCCGCCGAGCGAGACCAAGCGCCCCGGGGGTCGGGCGCGCGCCCTCGACCTCGACACCCTCGCGCTGCCGCAGCTCGCCCCGCAGCGCGCGGCGGTGATCGAGGCGCTGGCCGCCCTGAGCGCCGACGAGGACGCCGCCGCGCGCGTGCTGAAGCTCTCCGCACGCCAGCGCGGTGAGATCGCCGGGAACGCCGCGCTGCGCACGGCGCCGACGCTCCCCGCCGTCGACCGGTACACGGGGGTGCTCTACGACGCGCTGGATGCCGGGACGCTCGACGCCGCCGCGCGGCGGTGGCTCGGCGGCCACGTCCTCATCCACTCCGCGCCGTTCGGCCCGGTGGGAGCGCTCGACGCCATTCCGGCGTACCGACTCGCCGCCGGCACGACGTTGCCGGGCCTGCCGCCGCTGCGCCGGCTGTGGGCCGACGCCGTCACCGACGCCCTGGCCGCGGCGGCGCCGACGTTCGTGCTCGACCTGCGCTCGGAGGCGTACGCGGCGCTCGGGCCGGTGCCCGCCGGCATCCGCTCGGCGTACCTGCGTGTCGTCACGCGCGGCGCCGACGGCACGACGCGCGCGCTCAACCACTTCAACAAGCACGCCAAGGGCGACCTCGTGCGGGCTCTGGCGACCTCGCGGCCCCGCATCGCCACCGCACGCGGCTTGATCGACTGGGCCGGCGCCGCGGGTCTCGACGTCCGTGCCGGCGCCGAGGGGGAGCTCGACCTCGTCGTGTGAGCTCAGCGCCGCGTGTTCGCTGCCGTGCGCTCGGTGTTCTCGGCGATCGCGACGAGGGCGACACCGGCTTCGATCACGAAGCGGAGCACGACGACCGCGAGGAACGCCAGCACCGGGACGACGATGATCGTCGACACGATCAGCGCGATGCCGCCGCCGGGGTTCCACCACAGCGCGCCGATGCCCGACACGATGCCGCCGACGAACGCCGCGACGAACGAGATGCCGATGGCGACGAGCCCCACGAGGTAGAAGACGCTCGCCAGCCGACGCGTGATGAACCGGGTGAAGGTCAGGTCGAACAGCGCGGCGAGGAAGCCGCGGCCGATGTCGTCGAGATCTCCGGTCAGGCGGGGGACGCCGGTGTCGTCCACCCCGGCGATGCCCTCGGCGCCCGCGGTTCCCACGGGGGCGGCCCCGGCGCGCGCCGCCTCGGCGGCGGGGCGGTCCGGCAGCGGCGGTGGGGTGGGGGTGTTCGCGTCGGTCATGGGGTCCTCCCTGTGGATGCTGTGGCCAGGCTATCGATGCGCAGGACCGGGCGCGAGCACGCGGGGTTCGCTGACAGCGCAGGAACACGGTTGAACCGGTCGGCGGCTCGAGCGTAGCGGCGATCCGCGCCCGTCGTCGCGGACGCAGGAAGGGGATGCCGTGCTCGGCAAGATCCTCGTGCGCTATCTCGCGCCGGCGTGGCCGCTCGTGACGCTGGTGATCGTGTTCCAGCTGGGGCAGTCGATCGCCTCGCTCATGCTGCCCACGTTGAACGCCGACATCATCGACCACGGCGTCGTCACCGGCGACATCGGGTACATCTGGCGCACTGGCGCCGTCATGCTGGGGGTCAGCGCCGTTCAGGTGGTGTGCTCCCTCGTCGCGGTGTACTTCGGCTCGCGCCTGGCGATGGGCATGGGCAGGACCGTCCGCGCCGACCTCTTCCACCGCGTCGTCGCGTTCTCGCAGCGCGAGGTCGGACAGTTCGGCGCGCCGTCGCTGATCACCCGCAACACCAACGACGTGCAGCAGGTGCAGATGCTCGTGCAGATGTCGGCGACGGTCATGGTGTCGGCCCCCATGCTCGCGATCGGCGGCATCGTGATGGCCGTCCGCCAGGACGTCGGCCTGTCGTGGCTCATGGCCGTCTCGGTCCCCGTGCTGCTGGTGATCGTGTCCCTCATCGTCGTGCGGATGGTCCCCGCGTTCACGAAGATGCAGGCGCGCATCGACCGCATCAACCAGATCATGCGCGAGCAGCTCACCGGCATCCGCGTCGTCCGTGCCTTCGTCCGCGAAGACGAGGAGCGCACCCGCTTCACGGCGGCGAGCGCGGACGTCATGGCGACCGGGCTGCGCGCGGGCAATCTCATGGCGCTGATGTTCCCCGCCGTCATGCTCGTCATGAACGTCTCGTCCGTCGCCGTCATCTGGTTCGGCGCCGAGCAGGTGCAGAACCACGGCGTGCAGATCGGCACGCTGTTCGCCTTCCTCACCTACATGATGCAGATCCTCATGGGGGTCATGATGGCGACCTTCATGTTCGTCATGATCCCGCGCGCCGCGGTGTGCGCCGACCGCATCGGCGCCGTGCTGCACACCGAGCCCTCCGTGGAGGCGCCCGCGTCGGCGGTGACGGCGACCCGGGCCGGTGGCCGCGTCGTGTTCGACGACGTCGAGTTCACCTACCCGGGCGCCGACGCGCCCGTGCTGCAGCACATCAGCTTCGACGCCGAGCCGGGCACGACGACCGCCGTCATCGGCTCGACCGGTGCGGGCAAGTCCACGCTCGTCGGTCTCATCGCGCGCCTGTTCGACGTCACCGGAGGAGCGGTCACGGTCGACGGGGTGGACGTCCGCCGCATGGACCCGGACGACTTGTGGGACCGCGTCGGACTCGTGCCGCAGCGGGCGTTCCTGTTCGCCGGCACGATCGCGTCGAACCTGCGCTACGGCGACGCCGCCGCGACCGACGACGACCTCTGGCGCGCGCTCGAGCTCGCGCAGGCGAAGGACTTCGTGCAGGCGCTCCCCGGCGGGCTGGACGCGCCCATCGCCCAGGGCGGCACGAACGTGTCGGGCGGTCAGCGGCAGCGCCTCGCGATCGCCCGGGCGCTGGTCAAGCGCCCCGAGATCTACATCTTCGACGACTCGTTCTCGGCGCTGGATCTGCAGACGGATGCCGCGTTGCGCCGCGCGCTGGACACCCATCTCCCCGGCGCGACGCGGATCGTCGTCGCGCAGCGGGTGTCGACGATCCGCCACGCCGACCAGATCGTCGTGCTCGACCACGGCCGCATGGTGGGCATCGGCACGCACGACGAGCTCGTCGCGTCGAGCGAGACCTACCGCGAGATCGTGGAGTCCCAGCTGGCGGCGGAGGCCACCTCGTGAGCGGCCCGGGGCGCGGACCCGGTCCCCGCGGGCCGATGGCCGGCGGGGCGCCCGGACAGAAGGCGCAGAACTTCGGCCCGAGCGCCAAGCGGCTGCTCGGCACGCTGCGCGTGGACTCGGCGCGGCTCGTCACCGTCCTCGTCCTCGGCGTGGTGTCGGTGACGCTGTCGGTGCTGGGCCCGAAGATCCTCGGCGAGGGCACCAACATCGTCTTCGCCGGGTTCATCTCGATGCAGGTGCCGGCGGGAGCGACCAAGCAGCAGGTCATCGACCAGCTCGTCGCGAGCGGCAACCAGCAGCAGGCCGACATGCTCTCGGCAATGGATTTCACCCCCGGTGCCGGCATCGACTTCGCCCGGCTGGCCGCGATCATGGTCGCCGTCCTCGCGGTCTACATCTTCGCGTCGGTGTTCAACTGGGTGCAGGCGCGGGTGCTCAACGGCATCGTGCAACGCGCGATGCACCGACTGCGCGTACAGGTCGAGGAGAAGATCCACCGGCTGCCGCTGTCGTACTTCGACCGCGTGCAGCGCGGTGAGCTGCTCAGCCGGGTGACCAACGACGTCGACAACATCGGTCAGACGATGCAGCAGACGCTGTCGCAGGTGATCATGTCGCTGCTGACGGTCGTGGGTGTGCTCGTCATGATGTTCGTCATCTCGCCGCTGCTGGCGGTGATCGCGCTCGTCACCATCCCGTTGACCGTCGCGGTCACGATGCTCGTGGCACGGCGGTCGCAGAAGCTGTTCATCGCCCAGTGGAAGGCCACCGGCATCCTCAATGCCCGCGTCGAGGAGACCTACTCCGGCCACGCCGTCGTCAAGGTCTTCGGTCACCAGAAGGCCGTCGAGGCGGACTTCGCGACGGAGAACGACGAGGTGTACCGTGCGAGCTTCGGCGCGCAGTTCCTCTCCGGCGTGATCATGCCGTCGATGATGTTCATCGGCAACCTCGTGTACGTCGCGATCGCCGTCGTCGGCGGTCTGCAGGTCGCCGGCGGGCTGCTGTCGATCGGCGATGTGCAGGCGTTCATCCAGTACTCCCGCCAGTTCACCCAGCCGCTCAGCCAGCTGGGGTCGATGGCGAACCTGCTGCAGTCCGGCGTCGCGAGTGCCGAGCGGGTCTTCGAGCTCCTCGACGAGCCCGAGCAGGAGCCCGATCCCGACCCCGCCGACTCTCCCGCCCCGGATGCCGCCGAGCTCGCCTTCACCGATGTCTCGTTCCGCTACGCCGCCGACAAGCCGCTCATCGACGACCTGTCGCTGCAGGCGCATCCCGGCAGCACGGTCGCGATCGTCGGCCCGACCGGCGCCGGCAAGACGACGCTCGTGAACCTCATCATGCGCTTCTACGACGTGGATGCCGGGACCATCTCCCTCGACGGCGTCGACACGCAGCGGATGACGCGCGCCGACCTGCGTGGGCGCACCGGCATGGTGCTGCAGGACACGTGGCTGTTCGCCGGCACGATCCGCGACAACATCGCCTACGGCCGCCCCAACGCCACCGAGGAGGAGATCGTGCAGGCGGCCACGGCCGCCTACGTCGACCGGTTCGTCCACGGGCTGCCGGACGGGTACGACACCGTCCTCGATGATGAGGCGACGAACCTGTCGGTGGGTGAGCGTCAGCTCGTGACGATCGCGCGCGCGTTCCTCGCCGACCCCCGCATCCTCATCCTCGACGAGGCGACCAGCTCGGTCGACACGCGCACCGAGCTGCTGATCCAGCGCGCCATGTCGCGGCTGCGGGCCGACCGGACCGCGTTCGTCATCGCGCACCGGCTGTCGACGATCCGCGACGCCGACCTCATCCTGGTGATGGAGGACGGCGCGATCGTCGAGCAGGGCGCACACGACGAACTGCTGGCCGCGCACGGTGCGTACCGCCGCCTGTACGACGCGCAGTTCGAGGCCGCCATCGACGAGGGCGATGCGGCGCCCGGCGCGCCCGTCGCGCCCGTGGGCGGGGGAAGCGTCCACTAGAGTGTGACCGTGCCCGAAGCCGCGACCCAGTCGCGCACCGTCCCGCTGCAGGACGGTGCGCTGGAACTGCAGTGGTCGGCGATCACCCACACCGGTCGCCGCCGCGAGGTGAACCAGGATGCCGTGCTCGCCCAGTATCCGCTGTTCGTCGTGGCCGACGGCATGGGCGGGCACATCGGCGGCGAGATCGCGAGTTCCCGCACGATCGAGCGGCTGCGCGCCGTCGTCGCCAAGGGCGAGGTGACGCCGAAGACGATCGAGAAGGCGCTGGCCCGGGCCGTCGCCGACATCGCCTCCCACCCTGAAGCCACCGACGACGGGACCGGCACGACGGTCACCGGCGTGTACCTCGACACCTCCACCCCCGAACCCACGTGGGTGACTCTCAACATCGGGGATTCGCGGGTGTACCTGTTCCGCGACGGCGGGCTCGCGCAGGTCACGACCGACCATTCGGTCGTCCAGGAGCTCATCTCCGCGGGGCGCCTCAGCCCCGAAGAAGCCGAGAACCACCCCTACGGCAACGTGATCACCCGCGCCGTCGGGCCGTCGGACGGCGTCTCGCCGGACTACGTGCGTCTCGAGGTGCAGGACGGCGACCGATTCGTGGTGTGCAGCGACGGTCTCACGAAAGAACTCACCGACTACGGCATCCTGCACTTCCTGCTGCAGCACGAGGACCCCACCGAGGCCGCGGACGACATGCTCGAGGCGGCGCTGGAGAACGGCGGGCGCGACAACATCACGATCATCGTGGTGAACGTGCGCCGCATCGCCTCCTCCCCAACTGCCGACTGACGCGAGTCCTCCACCGATCCGCCCTTTCGGGCGCCGCGCGGCGCGGCGACGCGCTTGACTGTCGCGCATGCATCACGAGGACCTCGACACGGATGCCGGCGACGCGATCCGGCTGCCCGCACCCCCGCCGGCGCCACCGCGACCGGCGATTCCCCTCCTCACCGCCGTCGTGCCCGTCATCGGCGCCGTGGTCCTCTGGCGGCTGACCGGTTCGGTCTACTCGCTCTGGTTCGCCGCCCTCGGCCCGGTGCTGGCGATCGCCGGGTTCGCAGACGGGCTGCGCGGATCGCGACGCGTCGCCCGCAGGGCACGCCGTCAGGCCGCGACGGAACTGGCCGCGATCGACGCGGCGCTCGCCGAGCGTCACGCCGACGAACGACGCCGGGCCTGGGCGCGGACGCCCGACGTCGCGGGATACTGCGCCGCACCCGACGAGATCTGGCGCCAGGTTCCGGGGCGGGAGGAGGTCGTCGTCGTCGGGCGCGGCACCGCCCGGAGCGCGGTGCGCGTGGACGGCGAGCCGCACGACGACGCCGCCCGCGCCGTGCGGCGACGCGCGCGGCTGCTCGAGGACGCGCCCGTCGCGGTGCCGCTGCGGGCGGGCATCGCGGTCTGCGGACCCGCACCCGCCGCCGCGGCGGTCGCGCGCGCGCTCGCGCTGCAGGTGTGTCTCGCGCATCCGCCGGGCCGTGTGCGCGTCGTGGGTGCCGGTGAGCGGGATGCCGACGCGCTGCCGGCGCGGCTGCCGCAGCGCGAGGCCGCCGGTGGCGCGACCCTGCTCGTGGCGCCGCCGGGACGCAGTGTGCCGGACGACGTCGACATCCCGATCGTGCGCGTCGCGGACGGCGCGCCTCCACCGCCGCGGTGCGCGGCGGTACTGACGCTGACGGCGCCCGGGCGGGCGCGGCTGGAGCACGGCGGCGCCACGCGCGAGGTCCGCGTCGAGGCGGTGTCCGCCGGTCAGGCGCTCACCGTCGCCGGCGAACTCGCGGCGCGGGCCGCCCAGTTGGGGCAGCGGATCGACGGTGCGGTCGCGTTCGCGGATCTGCCCGCCGCGGCGCCGTCGGCGGGATCGTTGGCGACGTCGATCGGATCGTCCGGAGGAGAGGCGGTCGTCGTCGATCTCGTCGCCGACGGTCCGCACGCCGTCGTCATCGGCGTCACCGGGGCGGGCAAGAGCGAGCTGCTGACCACGTGGGTCGCCGGGATGTGCCGCGGCCGCACCGCGCGGGAAGTGTCGTTCCTGCTCGTCGACTTCAAGGGCGGCCGCACCTTCGATGCGCTCGCCGGTCTGCCGCACGTCGCGGGGGTGCTCACCGACCTCGATGACGCCGAGGCGCTCCGCGCCGTGGAGAGCCTGTGTGCCGAGGTCCGGCACCGGGAGGGGGTGCTCGCGGCGGCGGGGGCGCGGGAGATCGGCGATGACCCCGGCATCCTGTCGCGCCTTGTGATCGTCGTCGACGAGTACGCCGCGCTCGTGGCCGCCCACCCGGGGCTGCACGAGCTGTTCGGCGACATCGCCGCGCGCGGCCGCGCGCTCGGCATGCACCTGGTGCTCGCCTCGCAGCGCGCCGCCGGATCGTTCCGCGACGCGGTGCTCGCCAACGCGCCGCTGCGGATCGCGCTGCGGGTGACCGATGCCGCCGACTCGCGCGCCGTGCTCGGCACCGACGAAGCCGCGCACCTGCCCGGTGCGCCCAGCGCCCGGGGCGTGGCGTTCGTGCGTCGCGCCGCCGACTCCGCGGCCCTCCGCGTACGCGTCGCACGGTGCGCGCCCGGCGATCTCGCCGCGGTCGCCGGTTCGGCGCCCACGGCCGAGCGCGCCCGGGCGCCGTGGCTGCCCGCGCTCCCCGCGCTCGTGCCGCTGTCGCGTGTCGCGGAACCCGGTCGGATCGCGCTCGGACTCGTCGACGAGCCCGAGCATCAGCGGCAGCCGGCGCTGCTGCTGCCGGGCGTGGTGGCGGCGGCGGGCGGGGCGGATGCTGCGGTCGGGGGTGCGCCGGGCGGGGACGCCGTCGGTGCGTGCGGCGGGTTCGCTGTGGTGGGAGAGTCGGGTAGCGGTCGCACGACGCTGCTGCGGACGGTCGCGGCCCAGCATCCGCGGGTCGTGTGGGTCCCCGCCGACCCGGAGGGAGCGTGGGACGCGCTGGCCGCGGTCGATGCGGCGCCGGGCGGGACGGCGCTGCTCGTCGACGACGCCGACGTCATCGCCGGTCGATTGCCCGCCGAGTACACCGCGGAATGGCTGGCGCGACTGGAGCGCGCCGCGCGCGAGGCGCGCGGCCGGGGGATGCTCGTCGTCGTGGCGGCAGCGCGTGTGTCGGGTGCGCTGTCGCGGACGATCGAGCTTCTGCCGGGGCGGGCGCTGCTGCCGCTGGCCTCCCGCGCCGATCACGTCGCGGCGGGTGGTGAATCTGCCGACTACGCCGGCGATCAGCCGCCCGGACGCGGCCGGTGGGGGCGGCGGCTCGTGCAGTTCGCGATGCCGGATGCGCCGGCGGACGCGGCGTTCCCGGCCGCGGCCGGGGGTGCGGCGCAGGGTGCGGGGCCGAGTGCTGTGCCCGGCGCCGCCGCGGGTGCGGCGCCCGGGCAGCTGCGATTCTGGCGGCCCGGGCGGACGCCCACGGCCCTCGTGCTGCCTCCCGGGGTGTCGGCCGAGCGGTTCGCCGGCGGAGGCGTGCGCCTGTCCACGGTGGACGAGGCCGCGGCATCCGCCGGTCCTGCCGGGGCGACCGCGCCGGGCGCCGGATCGGCTGCGGCGGGCACCGGAGCGGCTGCGGCGCCGGGGAGCGTCGTCTGGGGCACGCCGGAGGCGTGGCTCGGGCAGTGGCGGCTGCTCGCCGCGATGCGGGCGGCGGGCGACGTCGTGATCGCGGCGGAGTGCGCGCCGGAGTACCGCTCCCTCACCGGGCAGCGCGAGCTGCCGCCGTACGCCCGCCCCGGCGCGGATCGTGCGTGGCTGCTTCGTCCGGGCGGTGACGTCGTACGCGTCGTCCTGCCGCGGTGACCGCGGACGGCGCCGATCGGGCCGCCCGCGGCCCCGTCGCGGTCAGACGAGGACGTCCTCGAGAGCGGCGGCCGACAGGTCGTGCGCCGCGGCGACACCGGCATTGACGGCGTGGCCGCCCGTCGTGTTCAGGCCGAGCGCCAGCGCGGGGTCGGTGCGCAGCGCCTCGCGCCATCCCGCCGAGGCGATCCGGCGGACGTAGGGCAGCGTCGCGTTGGTCAGGGCCGAGGTCGACGTGTTCGGCACGGCGCCGGGCATGTTGGCGACGCAGTAGAACACGCTGCCGTGTACCGGGAAGGTCGGATCGGCGTGCGTGGTCGGATGGGTGTCCTCGAAGCATCCGCCCTGGTCCACGGCGATGTCGACGAGCACCGAACCGGGCCGCATCCGCGCGACCATGTCGTTGGTCACGAGCTTCGGCGCCTTCGCGCCCGGGATGAGCACCGACCCGATGACGAGGTCAGAGCCGACAACGGCGCGGTCGAGGTCCAGCGGATTCGATGCGGCGGTCTTGACGCGCCCCTGGAAGTGGTCGTCGAGAAAGCGCAGGCGCTGGATGTTCGTGTCGAAGATGGTGACGTCCGCCCCCAGCCCTGCAGCGATCACGGCGGCGTTGGCACCGGCGACGCCCCCGCCGATGACCGTGACGGATGCCGGGCGGGTGCCCGGCACGCCCGACATCAGCAGTCCGAGTCCGCCCGCGGAGCGCAGCAGCGTCGCCGCCCCCACGGTCGGGGCGAGACGTCCCGCGACCTCGCTCATCGGCGCGAGCAGCGGCAGCGTGCCGCCCGGCAGCTGCACGGTTTCGTAGGCGATCGCGGTGACGCCGTCGGCGAGCAGGCGATCGGTCAGTGGCCGATCGGCCGCCAGATGCAGATAGGTGAACAGCACGAGGTCGTCGCGGAAGTAGTCGTACTCCGCGGCGATCGGCTCCTTCACCTTCAGCAGCAGCTCGGCGCGCGCCCAGATCTCGGCGGGGTCGTCGAGCAGGATCGCGCCGGCCGCGGCATACTCGTCGTCGCTCATCGACGAGCCGGCGCCGGCGCCGCGCTGCACCGCGACCTCGTGGCCGGCGGCGGTGAGGTCATGGACCCCCGCGGGGGTCAGGGCCACCCGGTACTCGTTGTTCTTGATCTCGGTGGGGACACAGATGCGCATGAGACTCCTCCTTGAGTCCGTCGGCCTCGTGAGCGTCGGGACGGCTATATCGTCGGCCGGATGAGGCCGACCGGGTTTCCGCCGCCGGTCACGGTCAACGGAAGCTGGGTGATCACGCCGGCGACATCGGCGGCCGCGAGGGCGCCGGCGCGTACGAGCAGCGTGAGGGCGATGGCGGTCGCGGCGCGTCCGCTGCCGTCGAGCACCTTGAGGGCGACGGTCACCCCGTTCGGCGCGGTCATGATCATGACGCCTTCGGCGCCGCCCTTCGCGAACACGCCCAGGCGCTCGATGGCGATCGTGTCGGGGCGTCCGGGGCCGTCGATGGCCCACGGGTTCTCGCGCACCGCCCGCACGAGCGTGCCCGCCAGACGGTGCAGCGCGAACGGCGAGCGTTCGGAGGCCGTCCCGATGCGGTGCGCGGCGCGCGCGAGCGCCGTCAGGCTCATCGCGTGCACAGGTGCGCCGCAGCCGTCGACGGCGGTCGCGGCGACCTTCGCGCCCGTCAGCCGCTCGACGACCTCGCGGATGTGCAGCTGCAGCGGATGCTCGGGATCGAGATACCCGGCGGTGTCCCAGCCGCGCGCGACGCAAGCGGCCAGCATGGTGGCGTGCTTGCCGGAGCAGTTCATGCGCACCCGCTCCGGCCGGCCGAGCTCGCGGACCATCTCGTCGCGAGTGGCGGTATCGGTGGGCCAGGACGGCGGGCAGCTGAGGTCGTCTTCGCCGAGGCCGGCGGAGCGGAGGATGTCGCGGACGACGGCGACGTGACGGTCGGTGCCCGCGTGGCTCGCGGTGGCCAGGGCGAGGCGCTCGCCGTCCAGCGTCACGCCGGCGGTGAGGCACCCGAGCGCCTGCAGCGGCTTGAGGCTGGAGCGGGGGAGGATCGGCGTGTCGACGTCGCCGAGGGTGGTCTGGACCACGCCGTCCGGGTCGAGCACGATCGCCGCTCCCGCGTGGCGCGACTCCACGAAGCCGCTGCGCTCGACGACGGCGAGCTCGACGGCCCCGGTCACCGGAAAGGTCTCTGCCACCCCGCCAGCCTATCGCCGCGCGCCGTGCGGGCCGGGGTGGCCCGAGTGGTGGTGCCGGGGTGTTGCCGGGGTGGTGCCGGCGTCCGCCTGCGCGTCCTGGCACCGTGGCAGACTGACCGGATGCTGGGTGAACATCGCTACGCGCTGCGCAGTCGCTGGACGGGCAACCGGGGGGCCGGGACGAGCGGATACCGAGACTACGACCGCTCGGTCACGATCTCGATCGACGGCAAGCCGGACCTCGCCGCCTCGAGCGACCGCCCGTTCCGCGGCGACGGCGCGAAGTGGAACCCGGAGGACCTGCTGCTGGCGGCGCTGTCGGAGTGCCATCTGCTGTCGTACCTGCACGCGTGTGTGCAGGCGGGCGTCGTCGTCGTCTCCTACGACGACGACGCGACGGGGCTCATGACCGAGGACGGCCGCGGCGGGGGCGCGTTCACCGAGGTGACGCTCCATCCGCGGGTCGTGGTGGCGGCGGCATCCATGATCGAGGCGGCCGAGGCCGCGCACGCGCAGGCTCACGAGTGGTGTTTCATCGCCAACTCGGTGAAATTCCCGGTGCGCCACGACGCCGTGGTCACCGCCCTCGGCGACTGACGCGGCGCGCCGCGCGCTCCCGGGGCGCGGCGCGGCCGGCGCCCAGACCCGGCGCTCGGTCCCGTTCCGGGGTGATGCTGTTCCGAAAGCAGGCTGGATCGACCCCGCAGCCGCCCTTGAGCGTCCCGACGCACTGTTCAGCCTGCTTTCGCGACACGATCGCACCGTCAGATGGTCGCCCGAACGGCGAGCAGGCCGACGATCGCGGCTCGGACCTCGTCCGAATGCCAGAGGATGTCTTCGGCGATCGGCCGGTAGGTGGCGTATCCGCGGGCGGCGGCCGCCTGGTCGCGGCGCCGGTCCCGCTTCTGATCCGCCCACGACGAGTGGTGCTCCTCGCTGTCGCACTCGATGATGAGCCAGCCGTTCACCACGAAGTCGACCCTCCCGACGCCGGCGATCACGACCTGGACATCGAACACGCATCCGATCGAGCGCAGGATCAGTCGCATGAGGGTCTCCGGACCCGATTCCGCCCGTGAATCCAAGAGCCGCCGCAGCCGCCGGTAGCGGCGGGGCAACGCCGCGAACAGTTCGTCCAGCTCGTCGTGCGGGAAGACGCCGAGGTGCAGCGCCGAGTCGATGGTGGCGATTGCCGCGCGCGGCGGCTGGCAGAGGACCGCCTCACGCAGCGCGTCGAAGACGTCCACACTCATCGACCGCGGATGCGGTGCGCGCGACAGCTGCTCGCGGTGCACGCGACCGTGCGCGCTCATCGCGGGCAGGCGCGCCGCATCCGCGGTGACGTGGATGTGCCGTGTCGAGTGGTCCAGGACGAAGACGCCGCGGCGGCGCAGCTCCGAGACGCAGGCGAGTCGCCCCCGCGTCCGTCCCGCCTCGACGCAGTCGGCGTCGGTGTCGGGCGTGCAGTAGGCGCCGCGGCGCACCGTGACCAGCCTGCCGAGGCCGGCGGCGGTGCGGATGTCGCGGCCGCGCCACCCCCGTTCCACCAGGTCGCGGCTGCGGAAGAAGGAGGGGGCCGGGCCGGCGTCCGGCGGATGGGATCTGAACATGACGGTCAGCCTTGTCCCTCGCGGCCCTGCGGTGCGGCGGGAGAGGCCGAACTGTGGAGAGATCGCCGAAACGGCGACCTGGGGAGAGGGCGATGAGCCGTGCGCGGTGGCGACGTCCGACGGGCGCGCCGTCGCGAAAGCAGGCTGAAACGGTCTCGGCGGGGCTCGCGACGGCCGAATCGGTCGATTCAGCCTGCTTTCGGAACGCCGACCCGCTGTCAGCGGCCCCCGCGACGCAGACCCGGGGTCAGCGGCGCTCGTGCGGGAGCACCTGCTTGAGGCGTTCCACGGGGTTCGCGGCGGGGGCCTCGTTGTAGGCGTTCGCGAGCTCCTGGCCCGACAGGGCGTGGATGGCCGCCATGATCTCGTCGGTGGCGAGGCGCCGGGCCTTGCCCGACTCCGCCGATCCGTGGTGCGAGAGGTCCAGCGGCTCGCCGAAGCGCACCGTCACGCGCGGACGCAGCCGCGGGAACTTCGCCCCGACCGGCATGATCTCGTTCGTGCCGACGAGCCCGACCGGGATGACCGGCGCGCCGGTCTGCAGCGCGAGGAACGCGACGCCGGTGCGGCCCTTGTACAGCCGGCCGTCGAGCGATCGGGTGCCCTCGGGGTAGAGCGCGGTCGACCATCCCGCCTGCAGCATGCGGCGCTGCTGGTCGAGCGCATCCAGCGCAGCCTGTCCCGCGCCGCGCTGGACGGGGAAGGCGCCGACCGCGTAGAAGAACTCCCGCGAGAACCAGCCCTTCACACCCTTGCCGTCGAAGTAGCTCGACTTGGCGAGGAAGCGCACCGGGCGGGGAGCGGCCATCGGGATGACGAACGAGTCGATGAACGACAGATGGTTGCTCGCCAGGATGACCGCGCCCTTGCGCGGGAAGTTCTTGCGGCCCTCGATGCGCGGCCGGTAGATGAGGCGTGCGAGCGGGGCGATCACCCAACGGCCCAGCACGTAGGTCGCGCCGATGCCGGGGACCTGACCCTCGTCGGTGTCGCTCGCCGCGGCCGGCTCCGACCCGGGGGCGTCGGCAGCGGGGGTCGGTGCGGTCACCAGACGAGGGTACTCCCGAATCCATTCCGCTTCGCGCATGGCGGCGGCGGCGCTGCTCCCAGCGCGTACAGAAGAAACTAGGAGAGGATGGATCGATCCCGTTCTCCCTTTCTGTGAGGTCTTCTCTTGCGCCTGCGCCCGTTCGCCGCCCTGTCCCTCGCCGCCGTGTCGGCGGTTCTGCTCGCCGGGTGCTCAGGCTTCGGCGGAGGCGGTACGACGGCCTCGCCGACGCCGACGGATGCCGCCGCGGTCGACCTCTGCGACGCCGCAGCGCCCTCCGGAGCGATCTCCGACGCCGTCACCGCGACCGGTGATGTCGGCACGGCGCCGACGGTGTCCTTCGACTTCCCCATCGACACGACCGACCTCGCCACCGAGCGCACGGTGCTCGTGACCGGCGACGGCGACGAGCTGACGTCCGGCGATTACGTGAACTTCGGCTACACGATCCTCGACGGCACGACCGGCGCGGTGCTGGAGACGGCCGGCTACCAGGCCGGTCAGATGCTGCCGCAGCAGATCTCGTCCGACGGCCTGGGCTCGCTCTTCGGCTGCGCGACCGTCGGCTCCCGCATCGCCGCGGTCGCCGCCACGGGCGACGAGAACACCCCCAGCGTCGTCTACGTGCTCGACGTCCTCGGCATCAACCCCACCGCCGCGTGGGGCGAGGAGCAGGCTCCGGTCGACGGCATGCCGACCGTGACGCTGGATGCCGACGGCACCCCCAACATCACCGTGCCGACCGACCAGACCCCGCCGACCGAGACCGAGATCGCCACGCTCAAGAAGGGCGATGGCTACACGGTGGCCGACGGCGATTACGTGCTCATCCAGTTCCGCGGCGCCCGCTGGTCCACCGGCGAGCTCTTCGACGGCGGCGACACGTGGGCCGGCGGCTCGGCGTACGCCGGCCAGACGAGCGGTTTCGTGCCCGGCTTCAGCAAGGCCCTCGTCGGGCAGACGGTCGGCTCGCAGGTGCTCGTCGTGATCCCGCCGGCCGACGGCTACGGTGATGGTGAGATCAACACGACCGACCTGAAGGGCGAGACCCTCGTGTTCGTCATCGACATCATCGGAGCGCAGCAGGCGACCGCGACGGGCCAGTGAGCGCTCGGTAGGCTGGCGTCATGCGCCGCATCCTGATCCTCGGCTCCACCGGTTCGATCGGGACGCAGGCGCTCGACGTCATCCGCACCCGTCGCGATCGCTTCCAGGTCGTGGGCCTCGCCGCCGGGCGTAACGCCGACCTCCTCGCCGCCCAGGCGGCCGAGTTCGGTGTCGCGCACACTGCCCTGGGAGTGGATGCCGCCGAGCAGCTCGTCCGCGACGTCGACGCCGACGTGGTGCTGAACGGCATCACCGGATCCGTGGGCCTCGGGCCGACGCTCGCGGCGCTCGAGGCCGGCCGCACGCTCGCGCTCGCCAACAAGGAGTCCCTCATCGTCGGCGGTGAGCTCGTGACGGCGCTTGCCGCCCCCGGTCAGATCGTGCCGGTCGACTCCGAGCACTCGGCGCTGGCGCAGGCGCTGCGCGCCGGGACGGATGCCGAGGTGCGACGGCTCGTGGTGACGGCATCCGGCGGGCCCTTCCGCGGCCGCAGTCGCGCGGAACTGGCAGCGGTCACGCCGGCGCAGGCGCTCGCCCACCCGACGTGGGACATGGGGCGCGTCGTGACGACCAACTCGGCGACCCTCGTCAACAAGGGGCTCGAGGTCATCGAGGCGCACCTGCTGTTCGGCATCGACTACGACGCCATCGACGTCGTCGTCCACCCGCAGTCGATCGTCCACTCCATGGTGGAGTTCGCCGACGGCTCCACGATCGCGCAGGCGTCGCCGCCAGACATGCGCTTGCCGATCTCGCTCAGCCTCGACTGGCCGCACCGCGTCGCCGGTGTCGGCGCGCCGCTGGACTGGACGACGGCGCAGTCGTGGACGTTCGAACCGCTCGACGAGACGGCCTTCCCCGCCGTCGCGCTCGCGAAGCAGGTGGGCCGCGCCGGCGCCACCTACCCGGCCGTCTTCAACGCGGCCAACGAGCAGGCCGTGGACGCGTTCCACGACGGCAGGCTGGGCTTTCCCGGCATCCTCGACACGATCGCCCGTGTCGTCGACGCGCACACGGCACCTGCCGAGCTCACCCGGCAGACGCTCGCCGAGGCCGAGCGCTGGGCGCGCGACGCCGCCGACGCCGTCATCGCTGCCGCCGACTGACCGCGCGCGGCGCAGACGGCTCAGCCCGTCCGCGCGGGGAGGGCGGACGGGCTGAGCGGGAGCCGGGGGAGGCTCTGGCTGGCCGCGGGGGGAGCGGTCAGTAGGTGACGAGGCCGTGCGCGCGGAACTGCGCGCGCACCCGCTCCGTCGATTCCGGGGTCGGCGGAGGTGTATCGGCGAGTTCGTAGGTGCGGCCCAGGGCCTCCCATTTGTCGCGACCCATCTGGTGGAACGGCAGCACCTCGACCCGGCTCACCGCGCCGGGCCGGATCTCGTTCAGCGATGCCGCGTACCGCGCGACCAGCTCGATGTTCTCGGCGTCGTCGGTGAGACCCGGGACGAGCACGAACCGCACCCAGATCTCGGGACCGCCCGCTCGCTCGGCCAGCCGCCGTCCGAAGGCGAGCGTGGGCTCGAGCTCACGCCCGGTGACTTTCGTGTAGGTGTCGGGGTCGCCGCTCTTGACGTCCAGCAGCACGAGGTCGACGTCATCGAGCAGGGCGTCGGATGCCGCGGCGCCCAGGTATCCGGAGGTGTCGATGGCGGTGTGGATGCCGAGTTCCTTCGCGCCGCGGAGGATCCGCGCCGCGAAGGCGGGCTGCATCAGCACCTCGCCGCCGGAGAGGGTGATGCCGCCGCCGGTGGCGCGGAAGACGCCCGTGTACCGCGCGATGCGGGCCAGCAGCTCGTCGCTCGTGACCGGCTTGCCGTCCTTCATCGCGAGCGTGTCGGGGTTGTGGCAGTACAGGCACTGCAGCGGGCAGCCGCTGAGGAACGTCGTCAGGCGCGTCCCCGGGCCGTCGACGGCGGTCACGAGCTCCCACGAGTGCACCGAGCCGAGTCGGCCCTCGCGCATCGCGGTGAGACGCTCGTGCCGGTCGACGTCCTCGACGGTCCATCCGTCCAGGCCCGCGCCGGCCCGCCGCCCGGGCGCGGCGCCCTGGACGGGGAGGTCCAGGGCCACCGCGTCCTCGGGAAGGACGGCGGGAAGCATCGTGGCGGCCATGATCGTCGGCTCCGGGGAGGGCTCAGACCGAGCCGTGGAAGGTCCGCGACAGCACGTCGAGCTGCTGTTCGCGGGTGAGCCGCACGAAGTTCACGGCGTAGCCCGAGACGCGGATCGTCAGCTGCGGGTAGTTCTCGGGGTGCTCCATGGCGTCTTCGAGCGTCTCGCGGTTCAGCACGTTGACGTTCATGTGATACCCCTGCGACCCGACGTAGGCGTCGAGGAGACCGGCCAGGTTGTGCACCTGCTCGTCCTTCGTCCGGCCGAGCCCGGCGGGCACCACCGTGTTGGTCAGCGAGATGCCGTCCTGCGACTGGGCGTAGGGGAGCTTCGCGACCGAGAGGGCGGAGGCCAGCATCCCGTGCGTGTCGCGGCCGTTCATCGGGTTGGCGCCCGGGGCGAAGGGCTCGCCGGCGCGGCGGCCGTCGGGCGTGTTGCCGGTGGCCTTGCCGTACACCACGTTGGAGGTGATCGTGAGCACCGACTGGGTCGGCAGCGCATTCCGGTACATCGGGTGGCGGCGGATCTTCGCCATGAAGCGCTCGACGAGGTCGACGGCGATCGCGTCGGCCCGGTCGTCGTCGTTGCCGTACGTGGGGAACTCGCCCGTCGTCTCGTAGTCCACGACGATGCCGCGCTCATCGAACACGGGCGTGACCGTGGCGTACTTGATGGCCGAGAGCGAGTCGGCGGCGACCGACAGGCCGGCGATGCCGCAGGCCATCGTGCGCAGCACGTCCTTGTCGTGCAGCGCCATCTCGATGCGCTCGTACGCGTACTTGTCGTGCGACCAGTGGATGCAGTTGAGGGCTTCGACGTAGGTCTCGGCGAGCCAGTCCATCGTCTTGTCGAACCGCGCCATGACGTCGTCGAAGTCGAGCAGGCCTTCGCCCACCGGCGCGGTGGCCGGCGAGATCTGCTTGCCGGAGACCTCGTCGCGACCGCCGTTGATGGCGTAGAGCAGGGTCTTGGCGAGGTTCACGCGGGCGCCGAAGAACTGCATCTGCTTGCCGACCCGCATGGGGCTCACGCAGCACGCGATCGCGGCGTCGTCGCCCCACGCGGGGCGGATGATCTCGTCGGACTCGTACTGCACCGCCGAGGTGTCGATCGACACCTGCGCGCAGTAGTCCTTGAAGCCCTGCGGCAGCTGCGGGCTCCAGAAGACCGTCATGTTGGGCTCGGGGGCGGGGCCCAGGTTGTAGAGCGTCTGCAGGTAGCGGAACGAGTTCTTGGTGACGAGCGGGCGCCCGTCCTCGCCCATGCCGCCGATCGTCTCGGTGACCCACGTCGGGTCGCCGGAGAAGAGCGCGTCGTACTCGGGGGTGCGCAGGAACCGGACGATCCGCAGCTTGATCACGAAGTCGTCGATGATCTCCTGCGCCTCGGTCTCGGTGAGCGTGCCGGCCTCGAGGTCGCGCTGGATGAAGATGTCGAGGAACGTCGACGTGCGCCCGAGCGACATGGCTGCGCCGTTCTGCTCCTTGACGGCCGCGAGGTAGGCGAAGTACAGCCACTGCACGGCCTCCTTGGCGGTCGTGGCGGGACCGGAGATGTCGTATCCGTAGGATGCCGCCATCTGCTTCAGTTCGCCGAGCGCGCGGATCTGCTCCGCGTGCTCCTCGCGCATGCGTACGACCTCCTCGCTGAACGGGGTGGTGTCCAGGCCGAGCTTGTCGACCTTCTTCGCGGCGATGAGCTGGTCGACGCCGTACAGGGCGACGCGACGGTAGTCGCCGATGATACGGCCGCGGCCGTAGGCGTCGGGGAGGCCCGTGATGATGTGAGAGCTGCGCGCGGCGCGGACAGCGGGCGGGTAGACGTCGAACACGCCCTGGTTGTGCGTCTTGCGGTACTCGCTGAACACGGTCTTCAGGGTCTGGTCGACCTCGTAGCCGTAGGTCTCGAGGGCGCCCTCGACCATGCGCCATCCGCCGTTGGGCATGATGGCGCGCTTGAGTGGCGCGTCGGTCTGCAGGCCCACGATGACCTCGTCGCCCTCGGCGATGTAGCCGGGCGCGTGCGCCGTGATGCCGGCGGGGGTGTGGGTGTCGACGTCGTAGATGCCGTTCTCGCGCTCGGCGGGGAACATGCCCGCGAGCGTCTCCCAGATGCGGGTGGTGCGAGCGGTGGGGCCGGCGAGGAAGGTGGCGTCGCCGGTATAGGGCGTGTAGTTGCGCTGGATGAAGTCGCGAACGTCGATCTTGTCCTGCCACGGGCCGGCGGTGAAGCCGGTCCAGGCTGCGGGCTGTGCGTCCTGGGCAGTGGTGGGGGTGACGGTGGTCATGACCCCAGCATAGAACCAGTGGTCAGACCACATAGCGAAGGCTTCGGAAAGCCACAACCGCCACGGCATTCGCAGGCGCTTTGTTGTGGCCTGACCACATACGCCATGGGCGACGCTCGCGGCGAGGTCAGTGCCAGTCGCGCGCGGGGTCCGACAGGGGGGTCTCGTCGGCCGGGTACGGCACGGGCCAGGACGGTTCCGGCACGGGCCACCCCGCGTCGCGCAGCGCGCGGCGGGCGAGCTCGCGCGCCGAGTACGGGGTCCGGACGCCGCGGATGTCGCGGTAGTCCTGGTGGCCGGGACCGGCCCACAGGATCGCGTCGCCCTCACCGGCGCGCGCGACGGCTTCGATGATGGCGCGCT
Source organism: Microbacterium sp. CH-015 (assembly GCF_049707015.1). NCBI lineage: Bacteria > Bacillati > Actinomycetota > Actinomycetes > Micrococcales > Microbacteriaceae > Microbacterium > Microbacterium sp. CH-015. The sequence continues at coordinate 448,620 of NZ_JBNAFJ010000001.1, forward strand.
CGGGCGGCGAGAACTCCAGGATCTCGGCATCGGGCCGGGCGCGCCGGGCGCCGTCGACGAGCGTCGCGCGGATGCTGTCGGGATCCTCGTGACGCGGATGGTGATCGGTCACGATCAGCAGATCGCTGCCCTCCACCGCCGTGCGCCCCATGTCCAGGCGCTTGGTTGCGTCGCGGTCGCCGTCGGCGCCGAAGACCATCACGACTCGACCGGGGGTGACCCGCCGCACTGCGGCGAGCGTCTTCTCGAACGCATCGGGCGAGTGGCCGAAGTCGACGTAGACCGCGGGGCCGCGCTCGCCGGAGACGCGCTGCGTGCGGCCGGGGAGGTGCGCGTCGATGAGCTGTCCGTCGAGCGCGTCGGTCAAGCGCGCCCAGGGGTAGCCGGCCTCGAGGAGCATCACGATCGCGAGACCGGCGTTGGCGGCCATGTGTCGTCCGATCACCGGCACGGTCGTCGTCAGCGCACCGGCGGGGCCGGTGAGCGTGAACTCGGTGCCGTCCTGGCGCTCGGCGACGATCTCGACGGTCCAGTCGGCGGATGCCGCGGCGTCCGCCGCGATCGCGGGCGTGACGATCGTGACCGTCGGCACCTCGCTGCGGGCGGCGACTTCCGCGCCGTACGACGAGTCGAGGCACACGACGGCGCGGCGCGACCGGTCGGGGCGGAACAGCGGCAGCTTCGCCTCGAAGTACTCCCGCATGTCGGCGTAGTCGTCGAGGTGATCATGGGTGAGATTCGTGAATCCGGCGACGTCGAACACGATGCCGTCCACGCGGTGGCGGCTGAGCGCCTGTGCGCTGACTTCGACGGCGACGGCCTCGACGCCGCGCTCGCGCATGAGCGCGAGGAGGGCGTGGAACTCGGATGCCTCGGGTGTTGTCAGCCGCGAGACGATGACCTCGCCGGCGATGTGGCGCTCGGCCGTCGACGACAGGCCTGTGACGACGCCGAGCTGAGCGAGGATGCCCTCGAGCAGGTGCGAGACGCTCGTCTTCCCGTTGGTGCCGGTCGTCGCGAGCAGCACCGGCAGGTTCTCGGCCGTGTCGTAGACCCAGGCCGACAGGTCGCCGAGGAGCGCGCGCGGGTCGTCGACGACAACGACGGGCAGACCGGAGCCGGCGGCGATCGCCGCCCCCGCCTCGTCGGTGATGACGGCGACGGCGCCGGTGGCTGCGGCCGCCTCCGCGAACTCGGCACCGTGCCGGTTGACGCCGCGGACCGCGACGAACGCCTCACCGGGGCGCAGGTCCGCCGTCGCGAGGGTGAGGCCGGTCAGCTCGACCTCTGCCGCGTCGCCGCGGACATCGCCGCCGAAGCGTGCCGCGAGGTCGTCGAGCCGGCGACGGGGCGGGTGCGCCGGGCGCAGGACGGGCGGGAGGTGCGAACCGGTAGTCATAGCGCTCCCATCCTCTCACCCCGCCCGCACGCGGCGGGGTCGCCGCGCAGCCGCGGCGACCCCGCCGGTGCGGACCGGTTCGGCCCGTTCCGAGCAGGGGCGCTCAGGCGCGCCGGCGGCGTCCGACCACGGCGACGACGAGCGCGGCGAGGGCGGCCACGAGCGCGCCGCCGCTCAGCCAGCGGGCGACCGGGTCGGCGTCGGATGCGGTGGCCGCGGCATCCGCCTCGTCGTGCGCGTGCTCGCCGTCGGTGGCGGCATCGGTCGCCGCCCCGTGGCCGTGGCTGTCTCCCGCCGCGGCGACGGCGCCGACCGCAACGACCGGCGCGGGAGCGGCGAGGTCGTCCTCGGTCTGGCCGTCGGCGGCGACCTCGGCCCAGTCCGTCGCGCCCTCGACGCAGGTCTGCAGCACCGGGAAGGCGACGGCGGTGTTCGCGGCGGACGACGCGAAGATGACGTCGAGGGCGACCGAGGCGGCCACTCCACTCTCCACCGGTGTGACGGCGGTGTAGGTGACGCTCGTCGGGATGCCGTCGTCGCCGACCTCGCGCGAGATGCTCCAGGCGCCGTCGAGCACCGGGGTCACCCCGTCGATGCCGTCGGGGATGGTGATCGTGACCGCGGTGGTCGGGGAGTCGTCGCAGCCGTGGCTGAACGAGAACGCCAGTCGTGTGGTGGCGCCGGCATCCGAGGTGTCGGGGGTGACGTGGACGTGGGCCGAGGCGGCGAGGGGTGCCGCGACGGCGAGGACGGCTCCGGCAAGGACGCCGGTGAGAAGGCGCGCGCGGCGGCGCGGGGACGTGCTGTTCATGAAGGTTTCTCTCTGTGTGTCGGGTGCGGCGGATGCCGCGAAGGCCATGCTCAGCGCGCGAGCGCGGGCGGCCCCCGACGGGACAGGGAGAAGGGCGGCAGCGTAGGCAGTGTCACCGGCAGCGGGGCCAGCGCGCGCACCCGCGGCGCCCGCGGGACGAGGGTGGGGGCGGCGGGGCGCGGCAGGAGGCGGCGGATGCCGCGGGCGAGCGCCGCCAGCATCCGCTCGCCGCGCGCGAGGAGCACGACGGTGACGGCGGCGGCGATCGCGTGACCGATCATCATGCCGCCCGAGGCATGCAACACATGCGCCTGGGCGACCGGCCCGGCGCCGAGCGACGTCCCGCCGTGAACGTGACCGGCGGCGACGGGGGCTGCCGTGCCGACGGCGGCGAACGCGAGGTGCAGCGCGGCTTGCGCGAGCGCGACGGCCGCGCCGAGGCGCAGCGGGCGGGGACGGTCGCCGACGAGGGCGACGGCGACGGGGGTCGCCAGCAGGGCGACGGCTACGAGCAGCCAGGCCGGCGGAGCACCGCCCCCGGAGAGCGTGTGCGCGGTGGCCGAGACGACGACCGCGACGGATGCCGCCGCGAACCCGCGCAGCGCCCGCGCGCGTCGCGCCGCCTGCCGCCGGGAATCCACCCGACGAGCCTACCGGCCGTGCCGGGACCGGTTGGGCAAACTCAAAGCGGGTCACGATACCCTCGACGCTCGTGACCGTCATCGCCTTCCTCATCGGCGTCGTGCTGCTCGTCGTCGGGCTGGCGGTCTCCATCGCGCTGCACGAGATCGGTCACCTCGTGCCCGCCAAGAAGTTCGGCGTGCGGGTCGGCCAGTACATGATCGGGTTCGGCCCGACCCTGTGGTCACGGCGCATCGGCGAGACCGAATACGGCGTGAAAGCGCTGCCGCTCGGCGGCTACATCTCCATGGCGGGGATGTACCCGCCGTCGCCCGACGCGACCGCGACCGCGGACGCCCCCGCCGCCGGCGCTCCCGCCGCCGCGGGCACCGCCGGCAAGGCGGGCGGCGGCTTCTTCGCCACGATGGTGCAGGACGCGCGTCTCGCCAACGACGAGACCCTCGCCGGCGACGACGGACGCCGGGCGTTCTACGAGCTGCCGGTGTGGCAGCGCGTCATCGTCATGCTCGGCGGCCCGCTGATGAACCTGGTTATGGCGGTGGTGCTGTTCGCGATCGTCTTCAGCGGCATCGGCGTGCAGACCGCGACGACCACGATCGCCGCGGTCAGCGAATGCGTGCTGCCGTCCGGATCGACCCAGACCGCCTGCGCCCCTGGCGATCCCGCGTCGCCCGCGGCCGAAGCCGGCATCCAGCCCGGCGACGTCATCGTCTCGGTCGACGGGACCGACGTCGACAGCTTCGCAGCGGCATCCGCCATCATCCAGGCGGCGCCGAACCGGACGCTCGATGTCGTCGTGCGCCGGGACGGCGCCGAGCAGACCCTCCGCGTGACGCCGATGCTCGCCGAGCGCGAGGTGCGGGGAGCCGACGGCGCGGTCACCACGGCCGAGGTCGGCTTCGTCGGGATGACGGCGACGACGGAGTACGTGCGGCAGCCGATCTGGGAGGGACCCGAGGCGGCGCTCGCGCAGGCGGGGCAGGTCGCGGGCATCATGTGGCAGCTGCCCGCCCGCGTCTACCAGACCGCCGCAGACATGATCGCCGGTCACGACCGCGACCCCAACGGCCCCCTGTCGGTCGTCGGGGTGGGGCGCCTGGCGGGCGAGGTGGCCGCGACCGACGCGCCGGTGCTCGACCGCGTCTCGACGCTGCTGGGGCTGCTGGGGTCGCTCAACATCGCGCTGTTCGTCTTCAACCTCATCCCGCTGCTGCCGCTGGACGGCGGTCACATCGTCGTGGCGCTGTGGGACGGCATCAAGCGCGCGTGGGCGAAGCTCTGGCGGCGACCGCCGCCGGCCCCGGTGGACGCGACGCGGCTCGTGCCGGTGACGTTCGTCGTGGTCATCGCGCTGGTCGTGATGGGCGGCATCCTCATCCTGGCCGACCTCATCAACCCGGTGCAGCTGCTCGGCTGACCACGCCGCGGACGCGGTGCCGTCGCGCCGGCTGCCGACCCGCTACGCCGCGTCGACCGGGGTCAGGGCGTGCGCGATGAGGCGCTCGAGGGTCGCCAGACCGTCGCGCGACAGGATCGACTCCAGGTGCCCCTGCACCGACGCGTAGCCGGGACCGCGCAGCGCGTACACGTCGCCGGATGCCGGGTCTGCCGCGATCTGGGTCGCACCCAGCTCCGTGGTGCCCGGGTCGACCCGTGCGGTGAACGTGTTGTAGAAGCCGATGGACGCCGGCGTGCCGAACACGTCGATCGTCTTCTGCAGCCCCTGGTGCGGCGCCGCGAGCGGGCCGAGACCGATGCCGAGGCGGTCGGCGAGGATCTGGTGGCTGAGACAGACGGCCACGAGCGGCCGGCCGCTCGCGAGCCGCGCGTCCACGACGCCGCGCATCGCCGCGATGCGCGTGTTCGCGCTGTCGCGCGGGTCGCCCGGTCCGGGGCCGGCCACGACGAGGTCGGCGACGTCCTGCGCGGCGGCATCCGCGCGCTCCCACGGCACGATCGTCACGGCGAACCCGAGATGACGCAGCTGGTGGGCGAGCATCGTCGTGAACCGGTCCTCGGCGTCGATCACGACAGCCGTCAACCCGGCGAAGGGTCCCGCCTCGCCGGAGGCCTGCGGGTTCAGCCAGAACGGGGCGAGCCGCTCATTGCGGGCGGCGAGCAGCGCCGCGATGTGCGGGTCGTCGGCGAGGCGACGGGGCTGCGCGGTGGGGGCGTCCTCGTCGAGGGCGGCAGCTTCGGCGACCTCGTCGCGGGGCACCGCGCCGATCGCGCCGAGCACGCCGGCCGCCTTGCCGTGGGTCTCGCTCACCTCGCCGTCGGGGTCGGAATGGCGCACGAGCGTCGCGCCGACCGGCACGCGCAGGCGTCCGTCCACGAGGTAGGCGGTGCGGATGAGGATGGGGGCGTCGAGGTCGTGCCCTGCCGCACCCCCGTCAGTCGAGCCGGTCGACGGGGTGAACAGCGCCGCGACACCCGAGTAGTAGCCGCGCGGCGCGCGCTCGTGCCGCTTGATGACCGTGCACGCGTTCTGCATCGGCGAGCCGGTGACGGTCGGGGCGAACATGGTCTCGCGCAGGATGTCACGCGGATCCATCATGCTGCGCCCGCGCAGCATGTACTCGGTGTGGGTGAGCCGCGACATCTCCTTCAGGTGCGGCCCGGTGATGCGGCCGCCGTCGCTGCAGACGGCGCTCATCATCTTGAGCTCCTCGTCGACGACCATGAACAGCTCCTCGGTCTCCTTGGTGGAACCGAGGAACTCCGCGAGGGTTTCGGCCGTCGCGCCGCCGGCGGGGTGGCGGAAGGTGCCCGAGATCGGGTTCATCGTGACGACGCCGCCCGTCGCACTGACGTGCGCCTCGGGGCTCGCGCCCACCGCGAGATGGCCGGGGGTGGAGACGAGGAACGTCCAGTACGCGCCGCGCTCGTGCTCCAGCAGCGCCCGGAACCACGTGAGGCCCGCGGTGAGCGCGTCGCCGTCGACGGATGCCGTGTAGTCGCGGCGGATGACGAAGTTCGCGCCCTCGCCGCGACCGATCTCGTCGGCGATCACCGTCCGCACGATGTCGGCGTACTCCGCGTCGGCGATGTCGAAGCCGGCGTCGTGCAGCGGCACCGGGGCCGTGGGGAGGGCCGCCATCACCTCGGCGCGCGGCAGGTGGGTGTGCTCGGCGACGACGAGGCAGCGCAGCGGTGCGGCGTCATCGTGGCACTCGAAGCCGCGCTCGACGACCTGTCGGTACGGCACGAGGGCGAGCACTTCGCGCGGTGTGCCGTCGGCATCCGTCACGGGGATGTCGGCGAGCAGCGCCACGTCGACGACGTCGCCGGTGAGGAGCTCGACGGTGCTCTCGTCGCGGGCGATGAGGGCGAAGGGCGCACCCGACGCGAGGACGGCGGACAGCGCGTCGGGCTGGGCGGACGGGCTCGGAGTCATGCCGGGCCTTTCTGTGGTTCGGGCGGACCGCTCGTCGCTGGAACGAAAAGACCGCCTCGATGGGCGGTCTGTGTCTCTTCGGGATTACCGGTCGCGCGTACACACCGCCTCAGCGGGTGTGCCACCGGGAGCTGCGCGCGAACATGCGGTCACGATATCAGACGGCCGCAGCGCTCACCCGCGCCACGAGCTCCTGCTTGCGGCGCCACCCACCGGCTTCATAGCCGACGACGAGCACAGCGGGGGAGGCGGCGACGATGAGCAGTCCCCACGCGAGCGTGGCCCCGGCGGCGACGGCGGCGACGGCGACGGCGAGCAGCGCGGCATCCACGGTCCACTGGTTCTCCTGCACGCCGGCGGAGATCGTCAGGATCGTGCCGAGCACGACCTCGCCCAGGGCGATGATGACGAGCAGGCTGTAGCGCTCGGCGATGTGGTGGGGATGCCACGGCGTCGGCCCGTGCCGGTGCTCGGCCGAGAACGGGCCGATCATCTCGAAGGCCACCAGCACCGCGACGATCGCCAACGTGGGCGCGAGCGGCAGGTTCACGAAGATGAGCACGATCCAGCCGATCTGCGCGATCGCGATGTTGCGCGCGAGCGGCAGCGCTCAGCCTCCGCCCGGTCGCCGCGGCGTAGGCTGGTCCGGTGCCAGCTGTGAACCTCGGGATGCCGCGTGTGCCGGACGTCCTCGCCCCGCGCCGCAAGAGCCGTCAGATCAAGGTCGGCAAGGTGCTCGTCGGCGGCGACGCCCCCGTGAGCGTCCAGTCGATGACCACGACGCCGACGACGAACATCAACGCGACGCTGCAGCAGATCGCCGAGCTCACGGCATCCGGCTGCGAGATCGTGCGCGTCGCGGTGCCCTCGCAGGACGACGCGGACGTGCTGCACATCATCGCGAAGAAGAGCCAGATCCCGGTGATCGCCGACATCCACTTCCAGCCGAAGTACGTCTTCCAGGCGATCGACGCCGGCTGCGCCGCGGTGCGCGTGAACCCGGGCAACATCCGCAAGTTCGACGATCAGGTGGGCGCGATCGCGAAGGCCGCGAAGGATGCCGGGGTGTCGCTGCGCATCGGTGTGAACGCCGGATCGCTCGATCGCCGGCTGCTCGAGAAGTACGGCAAGGCCACGCCGGAGGCCCTGTGCGAGAGCGCGGTCTGGGAGGCGAGCCTGTTCGAGGAGCACGACTTCCACGACTTCAAGATCTCGGTCAAGCACAACGACCCGATCGTCATGGTGAAGGCGTACCGCCTGCTCGCGGAGCGCGGCGACTGGCCGCTGCACCTCGGCGTCACCGAGGCGGGCCCCGCGTTCCAAGGCACCATCAAGAGTGCGACGGCCTTCGGCATCCTGCTGTCGGAGGGCATCGGCGACACGATCCGCGTCTCGCTGTCGGCGCCGCCCGCCGAAGAGGTCAAGGTCGGCCACCAGATCCTGCAGTCGCTGAACCTGCGCGAGCGCAAGCTCGAGATCGTCTCGTGCCCGTCGTGCGGGCGCGCGCAGGTCGATGTCTACACGCTCGCCAACGACGTCACCGAGGGGCTGAAGGACATGACGGTGCCGCTGCGCGTGGCCGTCATGGGCTGCGTCGTCAACGGTCCCGGCGAGGCCCGCGAAGCCGACCTGGGAGTCGCCAGCGGCAACGGCAAGGGTCAGATCTTCGTCAAGGGCGAGGTCATCAAGACCGTGCCCGAGGCCGAGATCGTGCAGACCCTCATCGAAGAGGCGAACCGCATCGCCGCCGAGCTCGGCCCGGACGCCCCCGTCGGCACCGCGCAGGTCGTCACCGTCTGACTGGTGCGGCCCGGTACTGCTCGGGCGCGGCGCGGGAGCCGTCGCGCCGCAGGGCCGCCGTCGCGCGCCCGCTCGGTTCGTGACGTTCGAAAAGCAGGGTGGATCGACCTCGCGGCGCCTTCCGGCCCGTCGGCGGGCCGGTTCAGCCTGCTTTCGCGACAGCGCCGGCCGTCGCGGCGGCCGGACCGGCGAGCGTCCGCACCGCATCGAGCGCCGCCTCGAGGTCGGCGATGAGGTCGTCGGCGTGCTCGAGACCGATCGACAGGCGCAGGATGTCGGCATCCGGCCGCGCATCGGGCGCGACCGGCCGGTGGGTCAGGGCCGCCGGATGCTGGATCAGCGAATCGACGCCGCCGAGCGACACGGCGTGCGTGAACAGCCGGGTGGATGCCGCCACCCGCGAAGCCGCGTCGTACCCGCCGCGCAGCCGGATCGACAGCATCGCTCCGGCCCCGTGCTGCTGCCGGGTCAGCAGGCCCTCCGGGTCGCCATTCAGGCCGGGGTAGAAGACCTCGGAGATGGCGTCGTGGCTCACGAGGCGGCGAGCGATCCGCTCGGCCGACGCCTGCTGCGCCCGCATCCGCAGCGGCAGCGTCGGCAGTCCGCGGTGCAGGAGATACGCACCGAGCGGGTGCAGGATGCCGCCGGTGATCGCCCGCACCCGGCGCAGCGCCGCCGCGGTCTCGTCGGAACAGGCGATCACGCCGCCGACGACGTCGCCGTGTCCGCCGAGATACTTCGTCGCGCTGTGCAGTGACATCGCGGCGCCATGGCGGAGCGGCTGCTGCAGCACGGGGGTGGCGAACGTGTTGTCGACGAGCACCGGCACCTCGCCTGCCTGCGCCACGACGGCGGCGATGTCGACGAGTTCGAGGGTGGGGTTGGCGGGGGTCTCGATGACGACCAGGCCGGTGTCGGGGCGCAGGTGCGCGGCGATCTCCTCGGCGGCGCAGAACGTCGCCTCGGTGCCGAGCAGGCCCTTCGACAGCAGGTGATCGCTGCCGCCGTAGAGCGGGCGGACGGCGATGACGTGCGGGCGGCCGACGGCGGTGGTGTGGGAGAGCACAGCGGCGGTGAGCGCCGCCATTCCGGAGGCGAAGGCGACGGCCGCGTCGGCACCCTCCAGTGCGGCGAGCGCCTGCTCGAAGCGCGCCACGGTCGGGTTCCACAGCCGCGCGTAGACGTGGCTGCCTCCTGCGAGGGGAGTGCCGCCCCCGGCGAGTGCCTCGTAGGAGTCTCCGCCGCGTTCGACGTCGGGCAGCGGATAGGTCGAGGACAGATCCAGCGGGGGAGTGTGGACGCCGAGGTCGGCGAGGTCGTCGCGACCGGCGTGCACAGCGAGAGTATCGAGGTGGTCCATGCCGGCATTGTGGCGGACAGCACAGCTGCACGGGTCTCATGTTGCGGATCACGCAAGCCGTTGACCGGATCGGACGTGATCGAGCAAGATCGAGACAAGAAGAGGAGGCGGCATTGGTGGATGCGCAAGCGGGTGCGTCGGGTCTGGATGACCTCGATCTGCGGCTGCTCGCCGCTCTCGTGCGCTCACCGGGGCGGTCCAACAAGGCCCTCGCCGACGAGCTCGGCGTCGCCGAGTCGACCTGCGCCTATCGGGTGCGGTCGCTCCGCTCGCGCGGCGTGGTGTCCGGCGTGCAGGTCGTGCTGGACCCGGCATCCCTCGGTCTTCCGCTGCAGGCGGTCATTCGGGTGCGGCTGGGCCGGCACACGCGCGAAGGCGTCGGCCGGCTGTTCGACGCGATCGTCGCGACCCCCGGCGTGATCGAGGCGTTCCACGTCGCCGGCGAGGACGATTTCCTCGTGCACGTCGCGGTCGAAGATGCGACCGCGCTCCGCGACATCGTGCTGCAGCACATCACCGTGCACGAGTCGGTTCGCACGACCGAGACGCACCTCGTCTTCGAGCGGCGCGAGGGCGTCGGTCCGCTCGCCCGGGTGACGGCGCCGAGTCCCACGGCGAGCGGCAGGCGCTGACGACCCCGCCGGATGCCGCCGGCGTCACGACGTCGCAGACGTCGGATGCCGCCGGCGTTCGGATGCCGCGGCCGTTCGGATACCGCAGACGCCGGATGCCGCACGCATTCGGATGCCGTGGGCGGTCGGATGCCGCCGACGTTCGAAAAGCAGGGCGAATCGACATCTCCGGCCGCCCTCGGGACCGGAAGGCGCGTCTCGCCCTGCTTTCGGAACGAGATCGTCAGGCCGCGGGGTCCCAGAGGGAGTGGTAGGCGTTGATGGCGGGCTGGCCGCCGAGGTGGGCGTACAGCACGGTCGACGACGCGGGGATGTCGCCCGAGCGCACCAGGTCGATGAGCCCGGCGAGCGACTTGCCCTCGTAGACCGGGTCGGTGATCATCGCCTCGAGCTGCGCGCCGAGCGCCATGGCATCCATCGTCGATGCGACGGGGATGCCGTAGAGCTCGCCCGCCCATCCCTCCAGCACCTGGATCTCGTCGTCGCGGAGGTCGCGGCCGAGCTCGATGAGCTCGGCGGTGTTGCGGGCGATGCGGGCGACCTGGTCGCGCGTCTTCTCCAGGGTCGCCGAGGCGTCGATGCCGATGACGCGGCGCCTCACGCCGGTGAGGTCCTCCAGCGCCGCGAAGCCCGCGATCATGCCGGCGTGGGTCGAACCCGTGACGGTGCACACGACGATCGTGTCGAAGAAGACGCCGAGCGCCTTCTCCTGCTCGGCGACTTCGAACGCCCAGTTCGCGAAACCGAGACCGCCGAGCCGGTGCTCGCTGGCGCCCGCGGGGATGGGGTAGGGCGTGCCCCCGGCGGACTCCACCTCCTGCAGCGCCTGCTTCCACGAGTCGCGGATGCCGATGTCGAAGCCGGCGTCGTCGAGTCGGGAGTCGGCGCCCATCATGCGGGAGAGCAGGATGTTGCCGACCTTGTCGTTCGTGGGGTCATCCCATGGCACCCACTTCTCCTGCACGAGGCGGGCCTTCAGCCCCAGATGGGCGGCGACGGCGGCGACCTGACGGGTGTGGTTGGACTGGTATCCGCCGATCGACACGAGCGTGTCGGCGCCGGAGGCGAGGACGTCGGGGACGATGTACTCGAGCTTGCGGACCTTGTTGCCGCCGAACGCGAGGCCGCTGTTCACGTCCTCGCGCTTGGCCCATACCTGCGCGCCGCCGAGGTGCTGCGTGAGGCGCTTCAGGTGCTGCAGCGGGCTCGGCCCGAACGTGAGCGGGTGGCGGGGGAACTCGTGCAGCTTCATGCGGTGTCCTGTTCGACGGTGGATGACGGGAGGTCGGCGGTCAGGGTCTGCCAGATCTGTTCGGTGAGACGCGCGGCAGCATCGGCGTCGCCCGCCGCGCACAGCTCGATCAGTTGCGCGTGCCGGGCGGCGGAGGCTTCGCCCTCGTGGGAGCCGAACCGCAGGCGCTCGGCGCGGCGGAGCACCGGCTCGTACTGCGCGAGCACGCCGGCGACGGCCCGGTTGCCGCTGACGTCGATCGCGACCCGGTGGAAGCGGTCATCGGCATCCATCGCGGCGTCGACGTCGCCGCGACGGTGGGCGGCGGCGAAGTCGGCGTTCGCGGCGCGCATCGCGTCGAGGTCGCCGGGGGAGAGGCGGGGGACGGCCTCGCGCACGGCGAGGGCGTGCATCGCGGCGACGACGGCCTGCGCATCGCGGATCGCGGCGGCGTCGACCGGGGCGACCGCCGTCGACCGCCCCGGCACTGCACGGACGAGGCCCGCGCGGCCGAGCTCCAGCAGCGCTTCGCGGACGGGGGTGCGGCTGACGCCGAGCCAGGCGGCGAGGTCGCCGTCGCGCAGCTGCTCGCCGGGGGCGAGGGTGCCGTCGACGATGGCGTCGCGCAGCCGCGCGAGGACGTCTTCGCGCAGCAGTGGGCGACGCGGTAGCGTCTCGGCGGGAATAGGCACGATATGCAATATATCGCAGATGTCCATGGCGCACCTGACGCCCGCACGGCACGCCGCGCCCTCGTTCAGGTGGCGCATGCCTCGGGAATTCTCGAGCGATATCCGCGGCACGCGCCACCTGAAGTGGCGATCAGACGCCCGCGAACGTCACGGTTCCGTCCGAGATGGATGCCGAGACGAGCCGCAGCAGGACGGTGGCGCCCGCGGCGGCATCCAGACCTTTCACCTTCGCGCTCACGGGCGGGTCGGTCAGTTGCACCCGCGCGCCGTCCCCGCGTTGCGCGAGGACGACGGCCTCGAAGACCTCGCCCTCGCGGCCGTGCAGCACGGCCGCCTCGACCCGGTCCAGAGCGCCCGCGTCGAGCTGGGCCGCCAGTTGCGAACTGCGCGCCATGAGCGCCGGCACGTCGGACAGCGACGCGCGCGCCCACTCCGGGACCTCGCGCCCGTTCGCGAGCGCCTCGCAGATGACGAGCACCCAGCGGTCGACGAGCCGGCGCAGCGGCGCCGTCGTGTGCGCGTACGGTGCGCCGATCGCCGCCTGGATGGTTTCGTCGGGCACCTCGCCGTCGAACGCGACGTAGCCCGCGCCGCGGAAGAGACCCGCTGCGTACTCCTTGACGGCGCGCGCCGCCGGCGACCGGTCGAGACCGCGCAGGTAGTCGCCGTAGGCGACACCGTCCTGCCACGGCAGCCCGAGCGCGATCGTCTGCGCGCGGAAGTCGGCGACGTCGTCGGGGTCGGCGGGTGGCATCGTGCGCAGGATGCCGACGCGGCCGCGCAGCATGGCCTCGGCAGCGGCCATCCCAGTCAAGAGGGACACGTGCGCGTTCCACTCCTCGAGCGGGACGCCGTGGTCGAGTTCAAGCCGGTAGCCGTCGCCGTCGGGCTCGATGCGGGCCGCGGGGATGTTGAGGCTCGCGCCGCCGCGCTCGCGCTCCCGGTCGGTGCGCTGCGCGCCGAACCACGCCATCGCAAGGAGGCTCGGCGGGGCCGTGCCGGCATCCGTCGCGCGCTGCGCGTCGTCGTACGACCACTGCGCGCGCGAGCGGACGACGGCGCGGGTCAGCGTCGTCTCCACCGGGCGTGCGCCTTCGTCGAGTTCGAAGCGCCACACGTAGGCGCGGCGGTCCACGCCCGGCAGCAGCGATGCCGCACCTTCGCTCACCACGGGCGGATGCAGCGGAATGCGCCCGTCGGGCGCGTACAGTGTCTGACCGCGACGGCGCGTCTCGGCATCCAGCGCCCCTCCCGGCTCGACGAAGGCGGGAACGTCCGCGATCGCATAGTGCAGGATCGCCCCCGTCGCCGTGCGCTCGAGATGCAGCGCCTGATCGAGGTCGGTCGACCCCGCCGGATCGATCGTCAGGAACTCGATCGCCCGCAGGTCAGCGAGGTCCGCCTCGCCCGGATCGGTGGGCACGTCGGCGGCGGCGCGCTCCGCCTCGGCCTGCGCGTCGGCGGGGTAGGTCTCGGGCAGACCGAGCGCGTGTCGCAGGGCGGCGAGCGAGGCGGCCAGCTCCCCACGGGACGCCGCGGAGAGGATGCGGGGGCGAGGGCGGGGCACGGGGTCAGTGTAGGTCGGCGCCGAGGGGATCGTGCAGGTTCGACCGTTAGCATGCCGACGTGCGTGTGACGAGGGTGAGATCCGGTTTCCCGAGGAGCAGGCGGGGTCTCGCCGGTGTCGCTGCGGCCGTGCTGGCTGTGCTGCTCGTGAGCGGCTGCACTTCGGCATCCGACACGGCATCCGACACGGCGTCCGACACGACAACCGACGCGGACCAGACCGAGCAGGTCTCCTCGGCGACGCCGTCACCGACGCCGTCACCCACCGCGAGTCCGGCGGTGCGCACGCTGTCCCCGACGAGCCCGATCGCGGGCGGATGCGCCGCGCTGGCGACGGCGCCGGGGGTCGCGGATGGGCTCGGCGAGATCCGTCACGTCGAAGCGCTCGCCGACCTCTGGCACGTCGGCATCGACACGGCGGGCGGACTCGCGTGCTCACTGCGGGGCAGCCGCGCGCCGGTGGACGTGTACATCATCCCCGACGCGCTCGTCCGGGGCGACGTCGCGACGCTCGCCGCCGAACCCGCGTGCGAGCGGGACGGTTTCACCGGGCAGTGCTGGGCGCCCGTGTCGGCGAACGGACACGTCACGCTCGTCGTCGGCGCGGTCGCCGCGTCAGAGGACAGTGCGACGGCCCTCACCATGCTCGGCGGCATCGCCGATGCGATCTCGGCCGCCGCGGCCGAAGGTGCCCCGGTGCGGTCGCAGAAGACCACCTGGGTGAAACCGCTCGATTGCGAGAAGATCGCCGACACGATCGGACTCACGTCGATCCTCGGCTCCGACGCCGCCCGCACGGCGCTCGTCCGTCCCGCGGCGAGCGATGTCGACGAGCGCCTGGCTGCCGCCTCGAGCATGACGGCGAGGTGCGACTGGCGACGGACGCCCACGGCCCAGGGGGATAAGGGAGCGAACTTCAGCGTGATCGCCGTGCCGAACGGCGCGTGGGCATGGCGCACCGTGTCGGCGAACGTGCCGGACTCCGCCGAGGCCACCGTCGGCGGGTTTCCCGCGCGGGTGACGTCGACGGGTGACGTGTACGTGAGCGACGGGGTGAACCTGCTCCACCTTCAGGGAGCGCGCCTCTCGGGGATCAGCGTCGCGGATACCGCACAGGGCGCGCTGTTCGTCCTTGCCACCGGGTCGCAGTAGCCGCCGGGTCGGAGTAGCCGCCGCGGCTAAGCTTGACGCTCGTGGTCACCCGTCTGTCGAACTTCTTCCTCCGCACGCTCCGCGAAGACCCTTCGGATGCCGAGGTCACGAGCCACAAGCTGCTCGTGCGCGCCGGTTACATCCGCCGCGCCGCGCCCGGCGTGTTCACCTGGCTGCCGCTCGGCCTGAAGGTCAAGGCGAAGATCGAGGCGATCATCCGGGATGAGATGGCTGCGGCGGGTGCCTTCGAAGTGCACTTCCCCGCGCTGCTGCCGCGGGACCCGTACGAGCAGTCCGGCCGATGGACCTCCTACGGCGACGGCATCTTCCGGCTGCAGGACCGCAAGGGCGCCGACTACCTGCTCGCGCCGACCCACGAGGAGATGTTCACGCTGCTCGTGAAGGACCTGTACTCGTCGTACAAGGACCTGCCGCTGACCATCTACCAGATTCAGGACAAGTACCGCGATGAGGCCCGGCCCCGCGCGGGGCTCCTGCGCGGCCGCGAGTTCACGATGAAGGACGCGTACTCGTTCGACTACACCGACGAGGGTCAGGACGCGTCGTACATGTCGCAGCGCGACGCGTACGAGCGCATCTTCCAGCGGCTGGGGCTCGAGTACGTGATCGTCGCCGCCGACAACGGCCTCATGGGCGGCGCGCGCAGCGAGGAGTTCCTGCACCCGACCGCCGTCGGAGAAGACACCTTCGTGCGCTCCGCGGGCGGCTACGCGGCCAACGTGGAGGCGTTCACCACCGAGGCGCCGGAGCCGGTGCCGTTCGACGCGGCCGGATCCCCGGTCGTCTTCGACTCGCCGAACACGCCGACGATCGAGACGCTCGTCGCGCACTCGAACGCCGTGTTGGAGGGCGAGTACACCGCCGCCGACACGCTCAAGAACGTCGTGCTCGCGCTGACGCACCTCGACGGCACGCGCGAACTCGTCGTCGTCGGGCTCCCCGGTGACCGCGACATCGACGAGAAGCGCGCCGAGGTCGCATTCGCCCCCGCTGCGGTCGAGCCCGCCACCCCGGAGGACTTCGCGCGCCATCCCCTCCTGGTCAAGGGCTACATCGGTCCGTGGTCGCCGGAGGGCGCCGTGCTCGGCGAGGAGTCGGCCACCGGCATCCGCTACCTCGTCGACCCGCGCGTGGGCGAGGGGACGAGCTGGATCACCGGGGCGAACATCGACCAGAAGCACGCGCACTCGGTCGTCGCGGGACGCGACTTCTTCGCCGACGGCGTCGTCGAGGTCGCCAACGTGCGCGCCGGCGACCCGGCTCCCGACGGATCAGGTCCGGTCGAGCTCGCCCGCGGCATGGAGATCGGTCACGTGTTCCAGCTCGGCCGCTTCTTCGCCGAGACACTGGGTCTGAAGGTGCTCGACGAGAACGGCAAGCTCGTGACGGTCACGATGGGGTCGTACGGCATCGGCGTGACGCGCATCCTCGCGATCATCGCCGAACTGAACAACGACGAGAAGGGCCTCATCTGGCCGGCATCCGTCGCCCCCTTCGACGTGCAGGTGGTCGCGACGGGTCGTGACGCGGTCGTGTTCGAGGTCGCCGAGGCACTGTCGGCGCAGCTGGATGCCGCGGGGCTCGACGTCCTGTACGACGACCGCCCCAAGGTCTCGCCCGGCGTGAAGTTCGGCGACGCCGAGCTCATCGGCGTGCCGCAGATCGTGATCGTGGGTCGCGGCGCGGCCGACGGCGAGGTCGAGCTGTGGGACCGCCGCTCGGGGGAGCGCGAGGTCGTGCCGGTCGCCGAGGTGGTGGCGCGGCTCACCGCGCGCTGACCCGGTCGCGGCGCGCCACGGCCCGAACGTGGCGCCCGTCGCCTCCACCCGCTCGCGGAAGGCCGCCCCGGTGTGGAACCGCGCGTGGTGCCCGCGCGCGACGAGGGCCTCTGCGGCTGCGAGGACGGGGGCGACATGCCCCGAGAACGGCATCGCCGTCACCATGAACCGAGCCATGGCGTGATCATCCCGCACTGCGGCGCCGGGCGCATCGGTGCTAGCCCCCACAATCTTCGCGGGCATTGCCGACGGTCGCGACCGAAGAGGTGGCGCGAAGTGCCGCTACCGCCGCGGCGAAGCGACAAGATGCGCCACCTTCATGGCGCCCGACGACCTACCGGCTGATCTTGCCGTGGCGCATCGTGTCGTCGGGGGTGTCGCGGGTCACGAGGGCCTTGAGCATCCCCGCCGCCATGACGAGCTTGCCGTGGGCGGGCTCCCAGAACTCGGTCTCCCGCGGCGTCACCTTCAGCAGCGCGATGCTCGGCGTGTCCAGCCCGTCTTCGAACCAGATGTCGAGCGACGACGTGTACAGCTACTCCATCTTCGCGCGGTCGTGCACGACGCGCGCCGTGCCGGCGACCGACACGAACCGCATGCCCTTCGCGTCGAGGTAGGACAGCCCCACGTCGTGGTCCGCCTCGACCTCGTCGACCTTTTTCGTGTCGTCGGAGGTGAAGAACCAGATGTCGCCGTTCTCGTCCATCTCCCGCGTGCTCATCGGTCGGCTCACCAGATGACCGTCGGCATCCGCCGTCGTCAGCATCGTGAAGTCGATGTCCTCGACGAGCTCCTTCACACGGGCGGCGGCCTCGGGGCCGGTCAGTTCGTTGTTCTCGCTCATACCGTGACGCTGTCGCGGCGCCGGTCGGCGACCCAGGGGGTTGACAGCGGCATCCGTTCACCTCGCGGAGGGCCGCGGCACGCGAGGTCATGCCAGGGTGGAGGCATGCCCGACCGCATCCTGCCTCCTGAAGTGACCGAGGACATCCGCGCGCTGCTGACGGATGCCGGGGTCACCGCCAACCAGGACCTCGTCGCCCGCATCATCGCCACCGGCGTGGGGCTGGGGCTCGACGACACCGACCGGCTCGACCTCAAGATCACCTCCGCCGCGCTCACCGAGATGCGCGCGGCGTTCCGGCTGTTCGCGCCCTATCGCGACGTGTCGAAGGTCACGATCTTCGGTTCGGCGCGCACGCGACCCGACGACGCGCTGTACCGCGCCGCCGTCGACGTGGCCGCCGCGCTCGCCGCGCGAGGCTGGTTCGTCGTCACCGGCGCCGGTCCCGGCATCATGCAGGCGGCGGCGGAGGGCGCCGGCCCCGAGCACTCCCTCGGCGTCTCGATCCGGCTGCCGTTCGAAGAGAAGCCCAACGCCCTCGTCGCCGAGGCGGATCGCGTCGTCGCGATGAAGTACTTCTTCACCCGCAAGCTCATGCTCGTCAAGGAGTCGCGCGGCTTCGTGTGCGTTCCCGGCGGCTTCGGCACGCTCGACGAGATGTTCGAGCTGCTCACGCTGCAGCAGACCGGAAAGGCCGACCCGACGCCGATCGTGCTGCTCGACGAGCCGGGCGGAACGTTCTGGGCGGCCTTCCGCCGCTATGTCGACGACCACCTCATCCCCGCGGGAGTGATCTCGCCCGACGACTTCGATCGCGTGCTCGTGACCGACTCGGTCACCGCCGCGGCCGATGAGATCACCGGGTTCTGGCGCAACTACGACTCGCTGCGCTGGGTGGGAAAACGCCTCGTGCTGCGCCTGCGCGCCGAGCCGACGGATGCCGAGCTCGAGAGCCTCAACGAACGGTTCGCCCACCTCGTGACCAAGGGGCGCATCGAGCGCACCGGTCCGCGCAAGCCCGAGGTCGCCGACGACGACCGGATCGACCTGCCGCGGATCATCATGTACTACGACCAGTTCCGGGTCGGGGAGCTGTTCCACCTCATCCGGGCGATCAACGAGTTCGACAGCGCTCCGCCGGCGACCCCGCCCGACCCTCACGCGTAGGTCCGGGGGCCCTGTCGCGGAACCGTCACAGCTTCGCGTAGCGGGCGCGGAAGAAGCAGAACACCCCGTACGCGACGAATCCCGCGCCGACGAAACCGACCAGGAACGGTCCGCCGACGACGCCCAGCAACGCGTCGATCGCCCCGTCGAGTCCACCCGCGGCCGCCGGGTCGACGGTCACGGCGGCGACGACGAGCAGCACGCCGATGATCGCGAGCGAGACCCCCTTGGCGATGAAGCCGATGACGCCGAGCACCGTCACCGCGCGGCCGAGCCGGCCGGGCGGGATCGCGACCTTCGAGCGGAACGATCGGCGCACGCCCATGACGACGAACGCGATGCCGCCGATGCCGATGCCGAGGCCCACCGCGCCCAGCAGCACCGCGCCGCCCGGGATCGCCAGCACGCCGCGGCTGGCGTCCTCCGCCGTCTGCTCCGCGTCGGGGCGCGCGCCGAGGGCGACGGATGCCCCGATGACGCCGAGCGCGACGAACACGATCGCCTGCCCGAACTCGGCGACCCGGACCGCCCACTTCTTCACGTCGGAGCGGCGACTGACCGCGACCCCCGCCACGAGATGCCACACGCCGAGCGCCCACAGCAGCACGGCCAGCAGCCACAGTGCGAGAAAACCCAGGGGAGCGTCGCCGATCGCGCGGAAGGCGCCGGACTGATCGCCCTCGCCCTGGCCGCCGAACGCGATCGCCAGGGCGATCGTGCCGATGAGCACGTGCACGACGCCGTTCGCCGCGTAGCCGCCGCGGGCGAGCGCACGCAGGGGCGTGCTCGCCTCGGCATCCCGTGCCGCCGCCTTCACGGGCTTGCCGGTCACGTCACGACTCCGGATCGATGGGTCCCCCCTGGCGGATCCATGCCGGTCCGAGCGGGAGCAGGTGGCGGCCGAGCGTGCGCCAGTAGAACTTCTCGATCCCCATGTACGCGGCCAGCGCCGACGCGGCCAGCAGCAGGATCGACCCCGTGGTGGCGAGGGCGGGCGCCTCGGCGAACGCCGCGAAACCCTGCAGCGCGAGTCCCGCCGACACGCACAGCAGCGTCACCGGCAGCACCGAGTTGTGCTGCGCGGCCGGTGGGGTGAACGCCAGCGCGAGCACGGCGAAGCAGAGGGCGAACGTGCCGCGGGCGCCGGGAGCGACGTCGAGGATCCCGAGCTCTTCGCCGAGCAGGAACCCCGGGACGACGATCCAGTACCAGCCGAACGCGTTGTACACGAGGAAGTGGAAATCGTCGCCCTTGAAGTACGACAGCATGCCCGCGAGCACCTGCACGACGCCGCCGAACACCGCCCCGATCCAGAACACCGGGTGCTCGTCCTGTACGCCGAGGTGCGCCAGCTGCGCCGTGAACGTCGCGATGACGAACCCGAGCAGGCCGATGAGCCCTGGGTCGGCCGTCCGGTCGGGGTCGCTGGCCGGACGAGGGTCGCTGCGCAGGTGCATGTGGCCAGTATGGTGCGTACCGCGGGCGCCGGGAATCCCCGGGGTCGCACCCCGCGGCATCCGGTAACGTTGGTGGGATGGCGCGGGGTGACCCGGCGCCGAAGAGCTGAATAGGGAGGCACCTGTGGACATCGATCTGGGACTGCTGCGGACGGTCGAGCGCGAGAAGGAGATCCCCTTCGATGAGCTCGTGCGCATCATCGAGCAGGCCATCCTCACCGCCTACGCCAAGCACACCTCGCCCGACGGCGAGCTTCCCGCGGGCGCCCGCGCCGAGCTCGACCGCAAGACCGGCCACGTCGCCGTGTTCATCCCCCTTCTCGACGAGGAGGGAGCGGTCATCGGCGAGGAGGAGTCCACGCCCGAGGACTTCGGCCGCATCGCCGCCTTCGCCGCCAAGCAGGTCATCAGCCAGCGCCTGCGCGACATCGCCGACGACGCGATCCTGGGGGAGTTCCGCGGCAAGGAGGGCGACATCGTCGCCGGTGTCATCCAGCAGGGCCCGAACCCCCGCATGGTGCACGTCGACCTCGGCACGGTCGAGGCGATCCTGCCTCCCGAGGAGCAGGTCGCCGGCGAGGAGTACCCGCACGGCGCGCGCCTGCGCGTGTACGTCACGTCGGTCGCGAAGGGGCTGAAGGGCCCGCAGATCACCGTCTCGCGGACCCACCCCGGACTCGTGCGCAAGCTCTTCGCCCTCGAGGTGCCCGAGATCGCATCGGGTCTCGTGGAGATCACCTCGCTCGCCCGCGAAGCCGGTCACCGCACCAAGATCGCCGTGACGGCGAAGGATCCCGCCATCAACGCCAAGGGCGCCTGCATCGGCGAGCTCGGTCGTCGCGTGCGCGCCGTCACCGAGGAACTCGGCGGCGAGAAGATCGACATCGTCGACTACGACCCCGAACTGGCCCGGTTCGTCGCGAACGCCCTGTCGCCGGCGAAGGTGACGTCGGCGTTCGTGCTGGATGCGGGCACGAAGGCCGTCCGGGCCCTCGTCCCGGACTACCAGCTCTCGCTCGCGATCGGCAAGGAAGGGCAGAACGCCCGCCTCGCGGCCAAGCTCACCGGCGCCAAGATCGACATCCAGCCCGACAGCATCTTGGAAGACGAGTAACGGGGTAGGATGGAACCCGTTCGAACGTGCGTGGGATGCCGCGCGCGTGCCCCACGGTCCTCCCTCCTGCGAGTGGTGGAACAAGGCGGTGCCCTCGTCGCAGACGAGAAGGCGGTCCTGCCGGGTCGGGGTGCGTGGGTGCATGACACGAGCGCGTGTGTGGATGCCGCCATCCGGCGCCGCGCCTTCGGACGAGCATTGCGTGTGTCGGGCCCGCTCGACACGCAGACCTTTCAGAACACCCACCAGCGAAACGGCTGAACGGCTATGGACACAAAGTGAACGGCTCGAAATGAGACCCGTCCGCAAGTAACGGTCTGCCCTGTCCGGGGGAGACCTCAGACAGGAGAATTGTGGCAAACCCACGCGTGCACGAAATCGCTTCCGAGGTCGGAGTCGACAGTAAAGTCGCTCTCGCGAAGCTGAAGGAGCTCGGCGAATACGTCAAGAGCCCCTCATCGACCATTGCGCCCCCGGTGGCGCGCAAGCTCCGTGCGGCACTCGAGGCCGACGGTGCGGCCAAGCCCGCCGACGCCGCGAAGCCGGCGGAGAGCAAGCCGGCCACCCCGGCCCGTCCCGGTGGCGCTCGCCCCGGCCCCGCCGCGCCTGCCGCGCCGAAGCCGGCTCCCGCTGCGCCCGCCTCCAAGCCCGCCGCGCCCGCGGCCGCGACGCCTGCTTCGGCGGCCCCCGCAGCGGCGGCGACGCCCGCCCCGGTCGCCGACAAGCCGGCGTCCGACACGCCGGCGGCAACGCCCGGCACGGCGACCCCGGGCACCGCGACGCCCGGCGCTCCGCGTCCCGGTGGCGCTCCGCGCCCCGGCAACAACCCGTTCGCGTCGAGCCAGGGCATGGGCCAGCGTCCCGCCGGTCCGCGCCCGGGCAACAACCCGTTCGCCTCCGCACAGGGCATGGGCCAGCGCCCGACCCCCGGCAACATCCCGCGCCCGCAGGCGCCGCGTCCCGGCGCCCCGCGCCCCGGCGCTCCGCGTCCCGGTGGTGCCGGTCGCCCCGGTGGCGGCCGTCCCGGCGCCCCGTTCCAGCAGCGTCCCGGCGGTCCCGGTCGTCCCGGCGGCGCCGGCGGCTTCCAGCGTCCCGGTGCTCCCGGCGGCGCGCCCGGTGGTGGCTTCGCCGGTCGCCCGGGTGGTGGTGGCGGCCGCGGTCGTGGTCCCGGCGGCGGCACCGCGGGTGCCTTCGGCAAGGGCGGCGGCAAGAGCAAGCAGCGCAAGTCGCGTCGGGCGAAGCGGCAAGAGTTCGAGATGAGGGACGCCCCGGTCGTCGGCGGCGTCAACGTCCAGAAGGGCAACGGCGAGATCATTCGCCTCCGCCGCGGCGCCTCCATCGCCGACTTCGCGGACAAGCTCGAGGCGATCCGCGGCTACACCGTGCAGCCCGGGACGCTCGTGACGATCCTCTTCAACCTCGGTGAGATGGCCACCGCGACCGAGTCGCTGGACGAGGCCACGTTCGAGGTGCTCGGTGCCGAGCTCGGCTACAAGATCCAGATGGTCTCGCCCGAGGACGAGGACAAGGAGCTCCTGGAGGGCTTCGGTCTCGACCTCGAGGCGGAGCTGGAGGCCGAGAGCGAGGACGACCTCGAGATCCGGCCGCCGGTGGTGACCGTCATGGGTCACGTCGACCACGGTAAGACGCGACTGCTCGACGCGATCCGTCAGACCAACGTCGTGGCGGGCGAGGCCGGCGGCATCACCCAGCACATCGGTGCCTACCAGGTGTGGACCGAGCACGATGGCATCGAGCGCGCGATCACCTTCATCGACACCCCCGGTCACGAGGCGTTCACCGCCATGCGTGCCCGTGGTGCGCAGGTGACCGACATCGCGATCCTCGTGGTCGCCGCCGACGACGGCATCATGCCCCAGACGGTGGAGGCGCTGAATCACGCCCAGGCGGCCGGTGTGCCGATCGTGGTCGCGGTGAACAAGATCGACAAGCCCGAGGCCAACCCCGCCAAGGTGCGCCAGCAGCTGACCGAGTACGGCCTGGTCGCCGAGGAATACGGCGGCGACGTCATGTTCGTCGACGTCTCGGCCCGGCAGAACATCGGCATCCAGGATCTCCTCGACGCCGTTCTGCTCACCGCTGACGCGGGTCTGGACCTCACGGCCAACCCGAACAAGGCGGCCCGCGGTGTCGCGATTGAAGCCAAGCTCGACAAGGGCCGCGGCTCGGTGGCGACGGTCCTCATCCAGTCCGGAACGCTGCGCGTCGGCGACGCGATCGTCGCGGGAACGGCCTACGGTCGCGTCCGCGCCATGATCGACGAGAACGGCGACGCGGTCGACGAGGCCTTCCCGTCGCGCCCCGTGCAGGTGCAGGGTCTCAACTCCGTGCCCCGCGCCGGCGACACCTTCATCGTCACCGAGGAGGATCGCACCGCCCGTCAGATCGCCGAGAAGCGTGAAGCGGCCGAGCGCAACGCGCAGCTGGCGAAGGCCCGCAAGCGCATCTCGCTCGAGGACTTCACCCGTGCGCTCGAAGAGGGCAAGGTCGAGTCGCTCAACCTCATCATCAAGGGTGACGTCTCCGGTGCCGTCGAGGCGCTGGAGGAGTCGCTGCTCAAGATCGAGGTCGACGACTCGGTGCAGCTGCGCATCATCCACCGCGGTGTCGGTGCGATCACCGAGTCGGACATCAACCTGGCCACGATCGACAACGCGATCGTGATCGGCTTCAACGTCCGCCCCGACACGAAGGCGCGCGAGCGCGCCGCCCGCGAGGGTGTGGACGTCCGGTTCTACTCGGTCATCTACAACGCGATCGAGGACGTCGAGCAGTCGCTGAAGGGCCTGCTCAAGCCGGAGTTCGAAGAGGTGCAGTCGGGTGTGGCCGAAATCCGCGAGGTGTTCCGCTCCTCGAAGTTCGGCAACATCGCCGGTGTCATCGTCCGCTCCGGGACGATCACGCGCAACGCCAAGGCGCGCGTCATCCGCGAGGGTGTCGTCATCGCCGATGGCCTGGCCATCGAGTCGCTGCGCCGGTTCAAGGACGACGTCACCGAGGTCCGCACGGACTTCGAGGCTGGCATCGGACTGGGCAAGTACAACGACATCCAGGTGGGCGACGAGATCGAGACCACCGAGATGGTGGAGAAGCCCCGCGGCTGACCCCTCCGTTTCGATTCGCTTCGCTCGCTCAACGACCGGGGACCTGGTCCCCGGTCGTTGAGCGAGGAGCGAAGCGACGAGACGAAACGCCCCAAGGAAAGGACGACAATATGGCAGGCGAACGTCAGGCACGGCTCGGCGACCGCATCCGCGTCATCCTCGCGGAGCGCCTCGAGAAGGGGCTGCGCGACCCGCGGCTGGGCTTCGTGACCATCACGGATGTCCGGGTGACCGGTGACCTGCAGCACGCCTCCGTCTTCTACACCGTGTACGGCACCGACGAGGAGCGCGAGGCCTCGGCCCAGGCGCTGAAGTCGGCGACCGGCATGCTGCGCAGCGAGGTCGGCAAGCACCTGAACGTGCGCCTGACGCCGTCGCTCGAGTTCATCCCCGACGCCCTGCCCGAGAACGCCGGCCACATCGCCGACCTCCTCCGCGAGGCGCAGGAGCGGGATGCCGCGGTCGCGGGTCTCGCGGCAGGCGCCGCCTACGCGGGCGACGCCGACCCCTACGTCAAGCCCCGCGAGCACGACGCCGACGACGAGGACTGACTCCGCTCCCCAGCGTCAGTGGGGGAGCCGGAGGGTGCCGTCGGACGCCTCGACGAGGCCATCGGCGATGAGGGAATCGATCGCGCGGTCGCGCTGAGCGGGATCCGACCAGTCCGGGATGACTGCGGCATCCGCCAGCGTGTGGCCGACGGCGCCGCGAAGCGCCTGCAACACGGCCCCGCGCGCCTGCCGGTCGCTGCCCTCGTAGCGCGCCTGGCGGCGGCGGGTGTCTCCCGTGTCGGGATAGCCGGCGGCGCGCCACGCGCACCGATCGGCGATCGGGCAGGCGTCGCAGCGCGCCGCGCGCGCCGTGCAGACCACCGCGCCGAGCTCCATCGCCGCGGCGTTGACGATCGCCGCCTCGGCGGGGTCCGCGGGCAGGATCGCCGCCATGGCCGCGAGGTCGCCCTTCGACGGCGGACCGGGCTGGGAGCGGCCGTCGACGGCCCGGGCGAGTACCCGCCGCGTGTTGGTGTCGACGACCGGATGCCGGTCGCCGTAAGCGAACGCCGCCACCGCCCGCGCCGTGTAGTCGCCGATCCCGGTCAGCGCCAGGAGGTCGTCCACCTCCCGGGGGACGACGCCGGCGTGGCGGTCGCGGATCTCCACCGCCGCGCGGTGCAGCCACAGCGCGCGGCGCGGATAGCCGAGGTTCGCCCACTGCGTCACCGCGGCGGCCGGGGGATCGGCGGCGAGCGCCGTCGGGGTCGGCCAGCGGTGCAGCCACGCCTCCAGGTGCGGGATGACCCGGCTCACGGGCGTCTGCTGCAGCATGAACTCGCTGACGAGCGTTCCCCAGGCGCCGAAGCCCGGCCGCCGCCACGGCAGGTCGCGGGCATTCTCGCGGTACCACGCGATGAGCGGCGTCGCGAGGTCGGGCATCCGTCCAGCCTACGTGCGGCGCTTAGGCTGGAGGAATGCCCGACGCCTCCGCCTCACCCAACGGCATTCTGCTGGTCGACAAGCCGCAGGGCATCACGAGCCACGACGTCGTCGCCCGCGCGCGACGCGCGCTCGGCACCCGCAAGATCGGCCACGCCGGCACCCTCGACCCGATGGCGACGGGCCTGCTCATCCTCGGTGTCGGCCCCGCCACGCGCCTGCTGACCTACATCGTGGGGCTCGACAAGACCTACGAGGCCACGATCCGCCTGGGAGTGTCGACCGACTCCGACGACGCCGACGGCACGACGACGGCGCAGGCGGATGCCGCGGCGCTGGCCGCCGTGACCGACGAGCGCATCCGGGACGGCATCGCGGCGCTCACGGGCGAGATCTCCCAGGTTCCCAGCACCGTCTCGGCGATCAAGATCGGCGGCAAGCGGGCCTACGACCTCGCTCGCGCGGGGGAGGAGGTGCAGCTGAAAGCCCGCACCGTCACGGTGAGCCGCTTCGAGGTGCGCCCTTCGACAAGCTCAGGGACCGGAGCGGGCTCCCGCGACGGCGTCATCGATCTGAACGTCGTGGTGGACTGCTCCAGCGGCACCTACATCCGCGCGCTCGCCCGCGACCTCGGTGCCGCCCTCGGCGTCGGCGGCCACCTCACCGCCCTCCGCCGCACCCGCATCGGCCCGTTCCGGGTGGCCGACGCCGCGACCGACCTGACCGGCGACCTGCCCCTGCTGCCCCCGGCGGACGTCGCGACCGCGGTGCTCGGCGCCTTTCCCGTCACGGCGGACGAGGCGCGCGACCTCCGTCACGGCAAGCGGCTCGCGGGTGCCGCCGACCGCCTGGCCGGGCTGCCGACGGCGACGCCGGCGGCGATCGATCCGGACGGCCGCCTCGTCGGCATCGTCGAGCGCCGCGGCGGCGACGTCAAGAGCGCGATGAACATGGCGGAGGACGCATGATCCTGTGGTTCACGATCGTCCAGCTCGTCGTCGCCGTGGTCGTCGGAGCCGTGGCGCTGATCCTGGGCCTGGCCGGCCGCCGGCCGAGCGATCTGACCGTGGGCGGCATGGCCCTCGTCCTCGTGCTGCTGCTCGCGCAGGTGGTCATCGCGATCGTCGCGCCGCTCGCGGGGAATCCGCCGGTGGGCAGCGCGCTGGAGTACTGGGTGTATCTCGTCTCCGCGGTTCTCATCCCCCCGGCATCCGTCTTCTGGGCCCTCATCGAACGCAGCCGGTGGAGCACCGTCATCATGGGCGTCGCGGCGCTCTCGGTAGCCGTCATGGTGTGGCGCATGCAGGTCATCTGGACCGTTCAGGCAGCCTGAAGCGGGCCTCCGGGCGCCTATCATTGACGAGTCATGTCGTCACAGCCCCGCACCCGAATGACCGGCATCGGACGCGTCCTCGTGGTCGTCTACGCGATCATGGCGCTCGCCGCGACCGGGCGCTCGTTCGTCCAGATCGTGCAGGACTTCGCCGCTGCTCCGCTCGCGTACACGCTGTCGGCGGTCGCCGCCGCGGTGTACATCCTCGCGACCGTCGCGCTGGTGCGCTCGGACTCCCGCGTCTGGTACGTCATCGCCTGGATCGCGATCGGCTTCGAACTGGTCGGCGTGCTCGTCGTGGGCACGCTGAGCCTGATGCACCCGGAGCTGTTCCTCCACGACGCGACCGTGTGGTCGGGTTATGGCTTCGGCTACTTCTGGGTGCCCCTCGTGCTGCCCTTCGTGGGACTGTGGTGGCTGCGCAGCTCCGGACGGACGAGCGATCAGGCGACGGATGCCGGGGCGCTGGCGACGGGGAGGTCCAGCTGGTGATCGTCTTCCACGACCCTGCGGAGGTGCCTGCCGGCTTCGGGCCGAGCGTCGTCGCGATCGGCAAGTTCGACGGCGTGCACTCCGGGCACCGGGCGGTGATCGACCGCGCCCGCGTCACCGCGACCGACGCGGGCGCCCAGGTGGTGGCCGTCACGTTCGACCGCAACCCGCTGAGCCTGCTGCGCCCCGAGCTCTGCCCCGAGCCGCTCTCCAGCGTCGACCAGAAGCTCGGCCTGCTCGCCGAGGCCGGGGTGGATGCGACCCTCGTCCTCCGCTTCGACGCCGAACTGGCGGCCCTCGAGCCGCGGGTGTTCGTCGAGCATGTGCTGGTGCGGCTCGGCGTGGTCACCGTCATGGTGGGCGACGACTTCCGCTTCGGCCGGGGCGGCGTGGGCGACCCCGTACGCCTGCAGCGGCTCGGCGAGGAGTACGGCTTCGACGTCGACGTCGTCGGCGATGTGCAGGGCGGCGGGCGGCGTGTGTCGTCGTCGTGGGTGCGCGATCTACTCGCCGCGGGCGATGTGGAGGGCGCGGCCCGACTGCTCGGCCGCGCGCACACCGTGACCGGCGAGGTCGTGCACGGCCTCAAGCGCGGTCGCGAGCTGGGGTTCCCGACGGCGAACCTCAGCGCGGACGCCGAGGGCTTCATCCCCGCCGACGGCATCTACGCCGGCTGGCTCGTCGACCTCGGCGGTCCCGACGATGCGTCGAGCGTGACCACGCGATACCCCGCGGCGATCTCGGTCGGCACGAACCCCACCTTCGACGACGTTCCGCTGCGGCAGGTGGAGGCGTACGTGCTCGATGAGACGACGCTGGACCTGTACGGTCACCACGTGCAGTTCCAGTTCACGCACCGCATCCGCGGCATGGTCGCCTTCGAGGGCATCGACGCGCTCATCGCGCAGATGACGGACGACGTCGCGCGGGTGCGCGCCGTGCTGACCTGACCCGGGTCAGTACGAGGAGGCGTCCACGGCGCCGACGGCGTCGCCGCCGGCATCCACGCGCCGCGCCTCGCCGAGGATGACGGCGCTGCCGCTGGTGCCCAGGCGCGTCGCGCCGGCCGCGAGCATCGCCAGGGCGTCGGCGTAGCTGCGCACCCCGCCGGAAGCCTTGACCTGCACGCCCGAGCCCACGTTCGCCCGCATGAGCTCGACATGCGGCACGGTCGCGCCACCGCCGGCGAAGCCGGTGGAGGTCTTGACGAAGTCGGCGCCCCCGGCCTCGGTCAGGCGGCTGCCGCGGGCGATCTGCTCGTCGTCGAGGAGCGAGGTCTCCAGGATCACCTTCGTGACGTGACCGGATGCCGCGGCCACGACCGCAGCGATGTCGGCGGTCACGACGTCGTCGAACCCCGAGCGCAGCGCGCCGATGTTGACGACCATGTCGAACTCGGTCGCGCCGTCGGCGAGCGCCTGACGCACCTCGGCGACCTTCGCGGCGGTGGAGGTCGTGCCGTGCGGGAATCCGATGACCGTGCCGACGGCCACGCCGGTGCCGTCCAGGCGCGCGACGGCGTGGGCGATGTCGCTCGGGCGCACGCACACGCTGAAGACGCGCCACTCGGCGGCGATGTCGAGTTCGGCGTCGACGTCCGCGCGGGTCAGCTCGGGCTTGAGGATCGCGTGGTCGATGGTGGCGGCGAGGTCGCGCTCGGTGATGGTGGCCATGGATCCAGCGTACGCGTCGAAAAAGATCACAGAAGGGTAACGGCCGGGCTAGGGTGGCGATGACGACGACGTCACCCGGCACGAAGGATCACCCGATGACCCCTGAGCGGCCCGCCGACCGGCTCCCCGCCCTCCTGATCGTCTGCGCGCTCGCCGCCGCCAGCATGGTGATCGCCCTCGCCGGCGTGTCGCCCGCGCGGGTCAGTGCGGTCGAGCTGATGGGCGCCGAGCGCACGCCCGGCGAGGCGGCCTTCATCGCCGCTCACCGCGGCGGCTCGGCGATGGCTCCGGAGAACACGCTGCCCGCCGTCCGGGCGGCCCTGGTGAGCGGCTTCGACTACGTCGAGGTGGACCTCGCCCTCACCGCAGACGGCGTGCCGGTGCTCATGCACGACCGCACTGTGAACCGCACGACCGACGGCACCGGCCCGCTCGCCGCGCTGACGCTGGCGGAGGTGCGGCGGCTGGACGCCGGGGGCTCGTACTCCGCGGCATTCGCCGGCACACCGGTGCCGACGGCGACGGAGTTCCTCGACGTGCTCGCCCGGCTGGACGGAAAGGCGATCCTCGATCTCAAGGGCGTGTGGACGCCGGAGGCCGCCGCGGCCCTCGTCGACGAGGTCGCGGCGCGAGGCCTGGAGCGGCAGGTCGCCGTCGCGAGCTTCGATGCGCGCACCCTCGCCTACGTGCAGGCGCACTCCCTCGTCATCTCCCGGCTGCTCATCCTGAAGTCGCTGCCCGCGGACGTCGTCGACGCGGCGCTCGGTGTGGGGGCGCGGGGGATCGTCGTCGACCGCTCCGCGCTGAAGGCGCACCCCGACGCCGTCGACGACCTGCACGCGGCAGGGCTGCGCGTCGTCGCCTACACGCTGAACTCCGATCGCCAATGGGATGCCGCGACCACCCTCGGCGTGGACGGCATCGTCACCGACGACCCGGGGCTGCTGGAGAACTGGCAGCGCGGCCTCGCCAGCGACTGACGGAATACCCCTGGGGGGTATCCTTGTTGTCGGAGATGTCGCCTCATCCGGGCGGCGTCGAGAGGAGTTCATCGTGACCACCCGCACGTACACCGTCCAGGGGATGACCTGCGCGCACTGCGCCGGAGCCGTCTCGCGCGAAGTCCGCAAGGTGCCCGGCGTCACCGACGTCACCGTCGACGTGGGCACCGGCATCCTGACCGTCGCGTCGAGCGACGCGCCGTCCGATGCCGCGGTCGCCGCGGCCGTCGACGAGGCCGGCTACGTCCTCGTCGCAGGGCAGTGAGCACCTCGACCGACGACGCGCGTGCCCAGGCCGTCCTCGACATCGAGGGGATGACCTGCGCGAGCTGCGTCGCCCGCGTCGAGAAGCGGCTGCAGCGGCTGGACGGCGTGACGGCAGCGGTCAACCTCGCCACGGAATCGGCGCGGGTGGACTACCCGGCCGCGCTCGATGCCGACGCGCTCGTCGCCGCCGTGCGCGAAGCGGGGTACGACGCCCACGTGCGCACCCGTGCCGCCGCCCCCGTCCACGACGGCGGCCACCCGCACCCTCACCCGCAGGACGCCCACGCCGACCATGCCGCGCACGCGGCGGCATCCGGCGGCCACGTGCACGACGTCGAGGACCACCCCGGCACGGTGACGCTGCGCACGCGGCTGATCGTCAGCGCGGTGCTGGCGCTGCCGGTCGTGGCGCTCGGCATGGTCCCGGCCTGGCAGTTCCCGGGTTGGCAGTGGGTTTCGCTCGTCCTCGCCACCCCGGTGGTGCTATGGGGCGGCTGGCCGTTCCACCGTGCGACGTTCGCCAACGCGCGACACGGTGCGATGACGATGGACACCCTCATCACGCTCGGCACCGGCGCCGCGTACCTGTGGAGTCTGTGGGCGCTGCTGTTCGGCAGCGCCGGTCGCATCGGGATGACGCACGGCACCGGCCTGTTCGCGCCCGTCCACGACCCGTCGTCGCTCGTCTACTTCGAGGTGGCGGCCGCCGTCACCGTCTTCCTGCTGCTGGGACGCGTCATCGAGCAGCGCTCCAAGCGTCGCGCCGGTGCCGCCGTGCGCGCCCTCATGGAGCTGTCCGCGCGTGATGTCGAACTCGAGTCCGGCGCACGCGTGCCGATCGAGCAGCTGCAGGTCGGCGACGTGTTCGTCGTGCGTCCCGGGGAGAAGATCGCCACCGACGGACGTGTCGTCTCGGGCCGCGCATCGGTCGACGAGAGCATGATCACCGGCGAGTCCGTCCCCGTCGAGGTGGATGCCGGCGCCACCGTCACCGGCGGCACCATCGCCGCCGACGGCCGCCTGATGGTCGTCGCGACGTCGGTCGGCGAAGACACCCGTCTCGCGCACCTGGCCCGGCTCGTGGAGGACGCGCAGGCGGGCAAGAGCCGCGTGCAGCGACTCGCCGACCGCATCTCCGGCGTGTTCGTCCCGGTCGTGATCGTCCTCGCGGTGCTCACGCTTCTGGCGTGGATGATCGTCGGCGGCTTCAGCGGCGCGTCCATCGCCGCGGGGTTCACCGCCGCCGTCGCCGTCCTCATCATTGCCTGCCCCTGTGCGCTGGGACTCGCGACCCCCATCGCGATCCTCGTCGGCACCGGGCGCGGCGCCCAGCTGGGCGTGCTCATCACCGGTCCCGAGGCGCTGGAGGCCGCTGACCGGATCGACACCGTCGTGCTCGACAAGACCGGAACCGTCACCGAGGGGCGCATGGCGGTCACGTCCGTCGTCCCGATCGGCGACGCGGATGCCGCGCGCATCGGTCACCTCGTCGGCTCGCTCGAGCAGGCGTCCGAGCACCCCCTCGCCCGCGCGGTGGCGGGCCTCGCGCCCACGCCCGCCGCGGTCACCGAGTTCGCGGGACATGCCGGGCGCGGTGTCAGCGGCACGGTCGAGGGCCACGACGTCTTCGCCGGCCGGGCCGCCTTCGCCGCCGAGCGGGCGGGGGAGCTCCCCGAGCCGGCGCGCGCCGCGGTCGCCGCCGTCGAGGAGGCCGGGGCGACCGCGGTCGTCGCCGGATGGGACGGCGCCGTGCGCGCCGTGCTCGCGGTGTCCGACACGGTGCGCGCCGACAGCGCGCGCACCGTCGCGGCGCTGCGCGCGCTCGGGCTCGACGTCATCCTGCTGACCGGCGACAACGAGGGCGCGGCGCGTGCCGTGGGCGCGGCCGTCGGCATCCCTCGCGTGATCGCCGGCGTCCTGCCGGAGGAGAAGGTCGCCCAGATCGGGCTCCTGCAGCAGGACGGCCGCCGTGTCGCGATGGTCGGCGACGGCATCAACGACGCCGCGGCGCTGGCGACCGCGGACCTCGGGCTCGCCATGGGCGGGGGGACGGATGCCGCGATGCACGCCAGCGACATCGCCCTCACCGGGCACGGGCTCGCGCCCGTGCTGACCGCGATCCGTCTCAGCCGCCGCACGATGCGGATCATCCGCGGCAACCTGTTCTGGGCGTTCGCGTACAACGTGGCGGCGCTGCCCCTGGCGGCCCTGGGCCTGCTGAACCCGATGATCGCCGGGGCCGCGATGGCCTTCTCGAGCGTCTTCGTCGTGCTCAACAGCCTGCGGCTGCGCTCCGCCTCCTGATCCGCGCCGCGCTGCCGCGCGCGTGGTTTCTCGACGCCGACGGCGGACGCGCTAGACTGAGGGTCGGGGATCCGTCCGCCGTCGCCGCAGCTCGCAGAAGCGAGTGCCCGCAGCCGGGGGAGCGGACCTCGCGCTTTCCCTCCCGCGGCAGCCGTCGCGGACACCGACCGCCCGGTCCTCCGACCGGACGCACGCCGGTTCTCACCGGCGTCTCACGCTCAGGAGGAGCATGCCGCCCACGGCATCCATCGCCCCCGCCTCGCGCCGACGCGGCTCGTCCTCGCGGGGTTCGGCGGCGCGCCGCGACGACGACGCGCCGCTCATCCCGATCCTCGCCCGCAAGGTGCGCGAGGTCGAGGCCAAGGCCCAGCGCGGCAAGCTCGGGCCGACCAACCGCGTCAAGTTCCAGGTGATCGCGTTCCTGGTGCGCGAGGAGCGCGCCCGCGTCAAGGCCGACGACGCGATCGCCGCCGCGGCGCGCGCGGAGCTGCTGAAGCGCCTCGACGGGGTGGCCACCATCCTCGCCAAGACCGCCGCCCGCGACACGTCCCTCATCCAGCTGCTCGAAGTCGACGCGGCGACCTCTCCCGTCGCCAAGCGGATGCGCCGTGACTGGCTGCTCGAGTCCGGGGCCGAACTGCCCGAGGACGAGCTGATCATCACCGACGTCGCCCCGGTGCAGACGCCCGTCGTGCCCGCCGCGCTCGCCGAACGGCAGGTCATCCCGCCGCAGATCGAGGCGCGCCGCGAGGCCAACCCCTTCCTCGCCCCCGATGTGGCGCTGCGCGCCCCGGCATCCTCCGTGCGCCGCCGTCTGGACGGCTGGGAGCTCATGGGCCCCCTCTACAAGGCGTTCGAGACCGGCGCGGGGGGAGCGGCGGCGTCCATGGAACTGCCGCCCGTCCCGGAGTTCGACCGTCTCTCGCCCAAGGGGCTGGAGATCATGCCCCACCAGTCGCGGTTCCTCGAGGCCGTGCGCACCGGGCACCGGTCGTTCCTCCTCGCCGACGAGCCGGGTCTCGGCAAGACCGCGCAGTCGGTGCTCGCCGCCTCCGTCGCGAATGCCTACCCGCTGCTGGCGGTCGTTCCCAACGTCGTCAAGATGAACTGGGCGCGCGAAGTCGAGCGGTGGACGCCACAGCGTCGCGCGACCGTGATCCACGGCGACGGCGACACCGTCGACGCGTTCGCCGACGTGTTCATCGTCAACTACGAGGTGCTCGACCGGCACCTGGCGTGGCTCGGTTCGCTGGGGCTGCGCGGCATGGTCGTCGACGAGGCGCACTTCATCAAAAACCTCACCTCCCAGCGCTCGCAGAACGTGCTGGCGCTCGGCGCTCGCATCCGCGAGCAGGTGCGTGATCCGCTCATGCTCGCCCTGACGGGAACGCCGCTGATCAACGACGTCGAGGACTTCGACGCCATCTGGCGCTTCCTCGGCTGGACCAACGGCGAGAAGCCGGGGCCCGAGCTCATGGCCAAGCTCGACGCGACCGGCCTCACCCCGGCCGACAAGGCGTTCTATCCCGAAGCGCGCGACGCCGTCATCTCCATGGGCATCGTCCGCCGCAAGAAGAAGGATGTCGCGGCCGACCTGCCCGACAAGCTCGTCGCCGACCTTCCCGTGGAGCTCGACGACGAGTACGGCCGCTCGATCCGCGCCGCAGAGCACGAGCTGGGCGAGCGTCTGGCAGCGAAGTACCGCCGCATCATCGAGGCGCGCGGCGACACCGTGCGCCTGGGCGAGTACGACGAGGACATCGTCCGCCTGGTCGCCCACGGCGAACTGGAGGAGTCGAAGGCCGCCGGGGCCGGCGCCGACAACGTCTTCACCATGGTCCGCAAGATCGGTCAGGCCAAGGCGCTGCTGGCGGCGGACTACGCCGTCCAGCTGCAGCGCTCGGTCGGCAAGGTCGTCTTCTTCGCGAAGCACATCGATGTGATGGATGCCGCGGAAGCGCACTTCGCGGCATCCGGACTGCGGACCATCTCGATCCGCGGCGACCAGTCCACGCCCGCCCGGCAGCAGGCGATCGACGCGTTCAACGGCGATCCCGACGTCGCGATCGCGGTGTGCTCGCTGACGGCGGCCGGCGTCGGCCTCAACATGCAGGCGGCGTCCAACGTCGTGCTCGCCGAGCTCAGCTGGACCGCCGCTGAGCAGACGCAGGCGATCGACCGCGTGCACCGCATCGGGCAGGACGAGCCGGTCACGGCGTGGCGGATCATCGCGGCGCACACGATCGACACGAAGATCGCCGAGCTCATCGACTCGAAGCAGTCCCTCGCCGCGCGGGCACTGGACGGCGAGCAGGTCGACCCGACCTCGAGCGACTCGGTCCAGCTCTCGGCGCTCATGCACCTGCTGCGTCAGGCGCTGGGGGGCAGCTGACGCCGCACCGCCGGCTCCCGCCGCGACACCGGACCGGTCGTCCTTTTGGACGGCCGGTCCGGTGGCATGCGGCGCCTCCGCGGCGATAGTGTCGACTGTGGCAGTGACGCCGGACGACCACCTCAACCGAAGGACCTCTCCATGAAGATCGGCATCCTCACCAGCGGCGGCGACTGCCCCGGACTGAACGCCGTCATCCGCGGTGTCGTGCTGAAGGGCACCACGAAGTACAACATCGAGTTCGTCGGCATCCGCGATGGCTGGCGCGGCGTCGTGGACGGTGACTTCTTCCCGCTCACGCGTCACGAGGTCAAGGGCCTGTCTAAGGTCGGCGGCACGATCCTCGGCACGAGCCGCACCAACCCGTACGAGGGTCCGCGCGGTGGCGCCGAGAACATCGCCAAGACGCTCTACGGTCACCACATCGACGGCATCATCGCGATCGGCGGCGAGGGGACCCTCGCCGCGGCGAACCGCCTGTGGGGCGACGGCATCAACGTCATGGGCGTGCCGAAGACGATCGACAACGACCTGCGCGCGACGGACTACTCCTTCGGCTTCGACACCGCCGTCAACATCGCCACCGAGGCCATGGACCGGCTGCGCACGACCGGCGACTCGCATCAGCGCTGCATGGTCGCCGAGGTCATGGGCCGCCACGTGGGGTGGATCGCACTGCACTCGGGCATCGCCGCCGGCGCGCACGTCATCTGCATCCCGGAGGTGCCGATGTCGCTCGAGGAGATCACGGCGCAGGTGCAGCGTGCGCACGACCGTGGCCGCGCGCCGCTGGTCGTCGTGTCGGAGGGCTTCACCCTCAAGGGCATGGACGAGGCGTACAGCGACAAGGGGCTGGACGCGTTCAACCGTCCGCGCCTGGGCGGCATCGGCGAGGTGCTGGCGCCCGAGATCGAGCGTCTGACGGGCATCGAGACGCGCTCGACCGTGCTCGGCCACATCCAGCGCGGCGGCTCGCCGTCGGCGTTCGACCGCGTGCTGGCGACCCGGCTGGGACTGCACGCCGCCGACGTCGTCGCCGAGGAGGCGTGGGGCCAGATGGTCTCCATGAAGGGCACCGACATCGTGCGGGTCTCCTTCGAGGAGGCCCTCGGCGAGCTCAACTCGGTGCCGCTGTACCGTTACGAAGAGGCCGCAGCACTCTTCGGTTGACCGGTGGCGGATGCCGTGGCATCCGCCCCTTTGCCGCCCCGCCCCGCCTCGCGCGTCCGCATCACCGACACAGGAAATCTCACCGAGACAGGACGTGTCATCGATCACACGTCCTGTGTCGGTGATTTCTCCTTTCTCCGTGACGCGGGCCTGGCGCGGTGGGGTGGAGCGCCGGCGCGATCATCGCCCTCTCCCCAGACGGCCTTTTCGTGGATCTGTCCACAGATCGCCCGTTGCAGGGGCCGGATGCCGGGGCGCACGGCCAGTCTGGGGACGTGACATCACCCGGACAGCTCGCTCAGTGGCTCCGCCAGCACGATGCGGTCGCGCACACCACGGCGCTGCGCGCGGCGGGGTTCACGACCCACGCGATCCGCTCGGCGGTCGCCGCCGGTGTCGCGGACTGGGTGCGGCGGTCGTGGCTGGCGCTTCCGGACGCGCCCGCGCCGTTGCGCGCGGCCGTCGCGGCGGGTGGCCGGCTGACGTGTCTCAGCGAGGCGAGCCTCTCGGGCCTGTGGACGCCCGCCCATGAAGAGACACACGTGGCGGTGGATGCGACGGCGTCGCGGGTCTGTCGCCCGGGTCTGCGTCTGCACTGGAGCCGCCCGGTCGTCCCCGTCGGGGCGACCGCCGTGCGCGAGCCGCTCGTGAACACGCTCGCTCATGTCGCCGCGTGCGTCCCGGTCGCCGAAGCGTTGAGCGTGTGGGAGTCCGCGCTGCGCAAGCAGCGCATCTCTGCGGCGGAGGTCGCGCGCGTGCAGTGGCACGGCGCTGCGGCGCGATCCATCGCCGCCCGCGCGTCGTTGCTGTCCGACTCCGGTCTCGAGACCGTCTTCGTCGGCCTGATGAGCTCCATCGGCGTCGTCGTGCGGCAGCAGATCTGGGTCGACGGGCGGCCCATCGACGCCATCATCGGCGACCTCCTGGCGGTGCAGATCGACGGGTTCACGCATCACCAAGCCGCCGATCGGCGCCGGGACCTGCGCGCGGACGCGCGGCTCGTGCTGCGCGGCTACACCGTGCTGCGCTTCGACTACTACCAGATCCTCTTCTGCCCCGACGAGGTCATCGCAACGATCCGGATGGCGATGGCGCAGGGCCTCCACCTCGCGCCGGCGCACTGCTGACCGCGTCCGAACGCCGACGCCTCGGCATCCGGAGTTGCCCTCCCGCGTCCCGCGCATCACCGACACAGGAAATCTCACCGAGACAGGACATGTCATCGATCACACGTCCTGCCTCGGCGATTTTTCCTGTCTCCGTGACGTGACGTGACGTGACGTGACGTGACGCAGGGCAAGGCGGCGCAGGATGCCGCGGGTCAGTCCTCGGCGAGGCCCAGCACGTCCAGCAGCCAGGCGAGTTCGAAGGCGCGCTGGTGCCATGCGTTATAGCGACCGCTGACGCCGCCGTGTCCGGCGGCCATCTCGCACTTCAGCAGCGCGTCCGCACCGACCTCGCGCAGCCGGGCGACCCACTTGGCGGGTTCGACGTAGTACACCCGCGTGTCGTTGAGCGAGGTGACGGCGAGGATGCGGGGATAGCGCACCCCTTCGCGCACGTTCTCGTACGGCGAGTACGACTTCATGTACGCGTACACCTCGGCGTCGTGCAGCGGATCGCCCCACTCGTCCCACTCGATCACCGTGAGCGGCAGCGACGGGTCGAGGATCGTGGTCAGCGCATCGACGAACGGCACGTCGGCGAGGATCCCGGCGAACAGCTCCGGGGCGAGGTTCGCGACCGCGCCCATCAGCAGGCCGCCGGCCGATCCGCCCTCGGCGACCAGCAGCGACGGCGTCGTGACGCCTGCATCGACGAGGTGCTGCGCGACCGCGACGAAGTCGGTGAACGTGTTGCGCTTGTGCTGCAGCTTGCCGTCTTCGTACCACTGCCGGCCGAGCTCGCCGCCGCCGCGCACGTGCGCGATCGCGAACACGACGCCCCGGTCGAGCAGCGACAGGCGCGCGACGGAGAACCCGGGCTCGATCGAGTGCTCATACGACCCGTAGCCGTACAGGTGGACGGGGTGGGCCGCGCCGTCGCCGGGGTCACCGAACGAGCGTTTCCACACCAGCGAGACGGGCACGCGCGTGCCGTCGGATGCCGTGGCCCACTCCCGGCGCTGCGCGTAATCGGCGGGGTCATAGCCGCCGAGCACGGGCTGGCGCTTGCGCAGCAGGAAATCGCCGGTCGCGACGACGTAGTCGTACACCGTCCCGGGGGTGATGAACGAGCCGTACCCGAGCCGCACCACCGGCGGCGCCCATTCCGGATTGCCGGAGGCGCCGGCGGTGTACAGGTCCTCGTCGAACGCGAGCTCGTCCACGCGACCGCTCGCGTAGTCGAGGATGCCCATGCGCGCGAGTCCCTCGCGCCGGTACGACACCACCGCCCAGTCGCGGAACGCGGAGACGTCCAGGAGGCGCCGGCCGGGCTCGTGCGCCAGCACAACCTCGCGCGCGCCGCGCGGGTCGGCTGCCGCCACCCGCACGAGCTCGAAGTCCAGTGCGCCCTCGTTGTGCAGCACGTAGAGCACGTCCTCGCCCCCGACGACGGCGTGTGTCGCGGAGTACTCCACGCCCTCGCGGCGCGGCCAGATCGAGCGCGGCTCGGCAGGCAGGTCGGATGCCGGGACGAGATACTCTTCGGTCGTGATCGAGGACCCCGCTTCGATGACCAGGTACTTCTCGCTGCGCGTGAACCCCGCTCCCACCCAGAACCGGTCGTCGGGCTCATGGAACAGGCGCACGTCGGCGTCGGCATCCGTCCCCACCTCGTGCAGCCACACGGTGTCGGGGCGCCACGCCTCGTCGACGGTCGTGTAGACGACGTAGCGGCCGTCGGGGGAGAAGCACGCGCCGGACGAGGTGTTCTCGACGGTGTCGGGGAGGTCTGCGCCGGTGGCGAGGTCGCGGATGCGGAGGGTGTAGCGCTCGTCGCCCTCGACATCGACGCCGTAGAGCAGTCTGCCGCCGTCGGTGGAGACGTCGAAGCTGCCGAGCGAGAAGAACTCGTGGCCGGCGGCCTCGGTGTTGCCGTCCAGCAGCACGACCTCCCCGGCGACGGGCTCGCCGGGGGTGAGGACAGGTGGGGTCCAGTCGTCGGGCGAGGCCAGGGGCGCCCGGCAGTGGATGCCGTACTGCTGGCCCTCGACGGTGCGGCCGTAGTACCACCAGTCGCCCTGGCGCGTCGGCACCGACAGGTCGGTCTCGAGCGTGCGGGAGCGGATCTCGCCGAAGATGCGCTCCCGCAGCCCTGCGAGGTGGGCCGTGCGCTGGGCCGTGTAGGCGTTCTCCGCCTCCAGGTGCGCGACGACGTCGGCATCCTCTTTCGCACGCAGCCACTCGTACCGGTCGACGACCTCGTCGCCGTGGTGGGTGCGGGTGATGGGGCGGGCGGGGGCGACGGGCGGGGCGGGCGTGCTCACGCGTCCACGGTAACCGACGGCCCTGCCTGCCCGGGCGGTTCTGCGAACACCGGCGGATGTGCGAGGATTTTCCTCGTCCGGTTGCCGGAACATGAACCCACGGTGAACTGTTCGTTCGCACCGCCGATCGCATCGGCTCCCTTCCCTGGAAATCCCGACGAAAGCGAACTGTGGAAACCGCTGCCCTCATCGTCGTGCTGGTCATCGCGCTGGCATTGTTCTTCGACTTCACCAACGGGTTCCACGACACGGCGAACGCGATGGCGACGCCGATCGCGACCGGGGCGCTCAAGCCCAAGGTGGCCGTCATGCTCGCGGCGGGCCTCAACCTCGTCGGTGCGTTCTTGTCGACCGAGGTGTCCAAGACCATCTCGCACGGCATCATCCGCGAAGAGCAGATCACGCCGCTGGACTTCCTGCCGATCATCTTCGCGGGGCTCATCGGCGCGATCACCTGGAACATGCTGACGTGGCTGCTGGGCCTGCCCTCGAGTTCGTCTCACGCCCTGTTCGGCGGCCTCATCGGCGCGACCCTGGTGGGCGCGAGTCTGCAGGCGATCGACTTCGGCATGGTGCTGAGCAAGGTCGTGCTGCCGGCGCTCATCGCCCCGTTCACGGCCGGCGTCATCGCGTTCCTCGTGACCCGGCTGGCGTATGCCGTCACGCGCCGCTACGACAGCAAGCCTGACGGACGCGACGGCTTCCGCTGGGGCCAGATCTTCACGTCGAGCCTCGTGGCGCTCGCGCACGGGACCAACGACGCGCAGAAGACGATGGGCGTCATCACGCTCGCGCTGATCATGGCGGGTTGGCAGGACAGCGACCACTCCGACCCGCAGACCTGGGTCATCTTCGCCTGTGCGTTCACGATCGCGCTCGGCACCTACATGGGCGGCTGGCGCATCATCCGCACGCTCGGCAAGGGCCTCACCGACGTCAAGCCCGCGCAGGGCTTCTCGGCCGAGACCTCCACCGCGGCGACGATCCTCGCCTCCAGTGCCCTCGGCTTCGCGCTGTCCACGACGCAGGTCGCGTCCGGCTCGGTCATCGGCTCGGGTCTCGGGCGGCGCGGGTCGAAGGTGCGCTGGCGCACCGTCGGGCGCATCGCCGTCGGCTGGGTGCTGACCCTGCCGGCATCCGCGGCCGTGGGAGCCGCCGCCGCACTGCTGGTCGTGTGGTTCGGAAACTGGGGGATCGCCGTCGACGCCGTGCTGGCGGTGGCGATCATCGTGGGCCTGTTCTGGCGGTCGCGCCGCAACCAGGTGGACTCCTCGAACGCGATGAGCGAGGTCGCCGACTCGGGACTGGCCGTCAAGGTGCCGCGCAAGGCGCCCCCCACGCGCCGGCAGCGCGCGATCCTCCGGGAGGAGGCGCGGCTGAAGGCTGAGGCGAAGGCGAAGGAGAAGGCGGAGCGCAAGGCGAAGGCGAAGGCCGACGCGAAACAGGCCGCCGATGACCGCCGCGCCGCCGACAAGCAGCGCGCGGACGCGCAGAAGGCGCAGAAGGCCGCGAAGAAGGAGGACCGGTGATGGACATCACGATCGACTGGTTCGCCTTCGTGCAGGTGTTCGCCGCCGCGCTCGTGGGCGCGCTCCTCGTCGTCGGGTTCTACGCCGTCGGACTGCGTCTGCTCGTCCGTGCCGGCCGTGCGCCGGTCGTGGCCCCGGCGGAGTTCACCGACGCGATCACGGTCATCACCGAGAAGGAAGCGCGGCGGGCCGCGAAGGCCGCGGCGAAGGCCGCGAAGAAGAGCCCGCTGACCGAGGGCCAGAAGCGGCTCGCGCTGGTCGGGGCATACGGGTCGTTCGGCCTGTGTGCGCTGGCGGTGCTCGGCGGCCTGGTCCTCATCGTCGTCGGGCACTGAGCGGCAGCGTCGGCGACGCCATCGGCCTCGCGACGCGCGGCGTCGGCCGGCCCCGCGACCGGGCGTCGGCGCCCCGGCCTAGGCTGGGGCCATGCAGTTCGGACGGCACGCACCCGCCCAGCGCGTCATCGTGCACATCAGCGACACGCACCTGCTGGCGGGTAACCGCCCGCTGGGCGGCCGGTACGACACCGCGGGCAACCTGACCGCGACCCTCGCCGCCGTCGAGCGCACCGGCA
The DNA here is from genome assembly GCF_049707015.1 of Microbacterium sp. CH-015. Classification (NCBI taxonomy): domain Bacteria; kingdom Bacillati; phylum Actinomycetota; class Actinomycetes; order Micrococcales; family Microbacteriaceae; genus Microbacterium; species Microbacterium sp. CH-015. Next base: position 490,406 of record NZ_JBNAFJ010000001.1, read on the forward strand.
TCCATCCCGATGCCATCGTGTTCACGGGCGATCTGACCGACCTCGGCGAGCCCGACGCCTACGCGGCGCTGCGCGCCGAGGTCGAGCCGTTCGCGGCCCGGCTGGGCGCCCCCGTGGTGTGGGTGGCGGGCAACCACGACGAGCGCCCAGCGCTGCGCGAGGGGCTGCTCGACGCCGCGCCGAGTTCAGACCCGGTCACCGGCGTCTGGGATCTCGGCGGCCTGCGCCTCGTCGCGCTGGATTCCACGGTCCCCGGCTGGCATCACGGCGATCTCGACGCCGCGCAGCTGGACTGGCTGCGGGACGTGCTGGCGACCCCGGCACCCCTCGGCACCATCCTCGCCCTGCACCACCCGCCGCTGCCGAGCCACATCCCGTTCTTCGACATCCTCGAGCTGCAGCATCAGGACGAACTGGCCGCCGCGATCGCCGGCAGCGACGTGCGCGCGATCCTCGCGGGCCACCTCCACTACTCCACGTCGGGCACCTTCCACGGCATCCCGGTCAGCGTCGCCTCGGCGACCTGCTACACGATGAACCTGCAGCGGCCGCCGCAGGGGGTGAACGGGATGGATGCCGGGCAGTCCTTCCAGCTCGTCCACGTCTACGAGGACACGATCACCCACGCCGTCGTACCGGTGGGGGAGGCCGAGACGGCGGACGTCTTCTCTGCGGAGTGGACCCGTCGCATGGCGGCGCTGAGCCCCGCGGAGCGGCTCGAGGCGTTCTCCCGGAAGCGGTGACGCCGCGGCGAAGTCCCGCCGGTCGGCTATACGCGGTGTACACCGCGGCGGTGGAGGCGGCGCGTTAGGCTCGGAGCACATCCACCCGAGGCGACGACCCACAAGGACTGCACTCATGGCACTGGACGCGACGACGCGCACCGAGACCGACTCCCTGGGATCGATGGAGATCCCCGCCGACGCCTACTGGGGCATCCACACCGCCCGGGCGCTGGAGAACTTCCCGATCTCGATGCGGCCGATCTCCGTCTACCGCGACCTCGTGAACGGGCTCGCCATGGTCAAGCAGGCCTCGGCGCGCGCGAACCTCGAGATCGGCGTGCTCGACGCCGAGCGGGCCGACCTCATCGACCGCGCCGCGCAGCGCGTCATCGACGGCGAGTTCCACGATCAGTTCGTCGTCGGCGTCGTGCAGGGCGGGGCCGGGACCTCGACGAACATGAACGCGAACGAGGTCATCACCAACATCGCGCTGGAACTCGCCGGCCGCCCCAAGGGCGATTACGCCTACCTCTCTCCCATCGACCACACCAACCGCTCCCAGTCGACCAACGACGTCTACCCGACCGCCGTGAAGGTGGGCCTGAGTCTCGACCTCATGACGCTGCTGGAGGAGCTCGATCTGCTGCGGCAGTCGTTCCTGGCCAAGGCGGTGGAGTTCCACGACGTGCTCAAGATCGGCCGCACGCAGCTGCAGGATGCCGTCCCGATGACCCTCGGGCAGGAGTTCCACGGCTTCGCGACGACACTCGGGTACGACCACCAGCGCCTCACCGAGAACGCCTCGCTGCTGTACGAGATCAACATGGGCGCGACGGCCATCGGCACCGGCATCACGACGCACGCCGGCTACGCGCCGGCCGTGCTGCGCCACCTCCGGGAGATCACGGGCCTCGACCTCGCGACCGCCGACGACCTCGTCGAGGCGACGAGCGACACCGGGTCGTTCATGTCGTTCTCGGCGTCGCTCAAGCGCAACGCCATCAAGCTCTCGAAGATCTGCAATGACCTGCGCCTGCTCTCCAGCGGCCCGCAGGCGGGGCTCGGCGAGATCAACCTGCCCGCGCAGCAGGCGGGGTCCTCGATCATGCCCGGCAAGGTCAACCCCGTCATCCCGGAGGTCGTCAACCAGGTCGCGTTCTCGGTGGCCGGCGCCGACCTCACCGTCACGATGGCCGTCGAGGGCGGCCAGTTGCAGCTGAACGCGTTCGAGCCGATCATCGCGCACTCGATCTTCCAGTCGATCACGTGGATGCGCCGGGCCATGCGGACGCTCCGGGTCAACTGCGTCGACGGGATCACCGCCAACCGCGAGCGGCTCGGCGCGATGGTGGGCTCGTCGGTCGGGGTCGTCACGGCGCTCACGCCGTTCATCGGCTACGCGGCCTCGGCGGCGCTCGCCAAGACGGCGCTGCTGACCCACCGCAACGTGGGCGACCTCGTCGTCGAGGCGGGGCTCATGACCCGGGAGGAGGTCGACAAGCAGCTCTCGCCGGCGCGGCTGTCGGGTCTGGAGGCCATCACCCAGGCGATCCCGGTCGTCCAGCCGGCCGAGAACGTCGTCGAGGCCGGCTGAGGGGCGGCGCTGCCCACGCGCGGTGCGGATGATGCGCGCGCGCCGCTCCGTCCGTTAGCGTGTCGTCAGCCGGTATGTGCCGGATCGACACAGGAGGCCCCCATGAGCGACCCCAACAGCCCGACCCCCGCACCCGGAAACCAGCCCCCGGCCCCGCAGCCGGCGTACGGCGAGTACGCACCGCCGGCTCCGCCCGCCGCCGACAGCGCCCCGGCCTACGCCGCACCGGCCTACCAGGCGGCGCCGGCCTACAGCGCCGGTCCCGCGGCGAACGGCTCGTACCCGGGCAAGACGCTCGGCATCGTGGCGCTCGTGCTGGCCATCGTGCCGGTCGGCCTGCAGCTGGTCGGTCTGATCCTCGGCATCGTGGCGCTCGTGCAGAGCCGCAAGGCCGGACAGAAGAACGGCATCGCGCTCGCTGCGATCATCGTCAGCGGCGTGCTGCTCGTTCTGACGATCATCGGCATCATCCTCGCGGTCGCCCTCTTCAACGCCGCGGGCGGCGCCGACCTCATCAACCAGGTCAACGCGTGCCTCAACGACCCCACGGGCAACGTGGTCGTCAACGGCATCACGGTCACGTGCGAGGAGATCCTGGAGCAGTCCGGCCGCTGACCTTCGCCACCCTCCTCCACCGAGCATCGGTGGGGGAGAAGGGGGGAGGCGTCAGCCGAGAATGCGGCAGTGGGTCGTGAGCTCGCCGATGCCGTCGATGCCGACCGTCACGGTGGAGCGGTCGCGGAGGAAGATCTGCGGGTCGCGCGAGTAGCCGGCCCCGCCGGGGCTGCCCGTCGAGATGAGGGTGCCCGGCAGCAGCGTCGCCGAGCGCGACAGGTGCGCGATGAGGGTGGACACCGGACGGATCATCTGGCCGGTCGACGCGTCCTGCACGACCTGCCCGTCGACGACGGCCCAGATGTGCAGGTCCTGCGGATCGGGGATCTCGTCGGCGGTCACGATGAACGGCCCGGTCGGCGTGAACCCGTCGAACGACTTGCAGCGCGACCACTGCGCCTCGGAGAACTGGATGTCGCGCGCCGTGATGTCGTTGACGACGGTGTAGCCCCACACGTGCGACAGCGCATCGGCTTCGGCGACGTCCTTCGCCGGCCGACCGATGATGACGCCGAGCTCGGCTTCGTAGTCGACCGACTCGCTGAGCGTGCGCGGCCACGTCGTCGTCTGCTCGTGGGCGGACAGCGAGTTCGGCCACAGCACGAAGACGGTCGGCGCGGTGTCGGCCTTCAGGCCCAGTTCGCTGGAGTGCGCCGCGTAGTTCAGGCCGATGGCGAGCACCACGGGGGGAGCGGGGACCGCCGGACCGAAGGGAAGACCCTCAAGCGCGATGCCCGGCGCGTCGGCGGATGCCGCGGCGACGCGCGCGCGGGCCTCGTCGCCGCCCGCGATCAGCTGCGGCAGGTCGTGCGGTGCGCCGTCGTAGAGGCCCGCAACCGCGACGGCGCCGCGCGGGGTCACCACGACCAGCTGCGGATGCGACGATCCGGGCAGGACGACGTGGGCCAGGCGCATCGTCCCAGGCTACCGTGGCCGTCGGATCCCGGATGCGGCGCAATAGGCTTTCGACCGTGAGCTACCCGTCGCCGCTGGCGCATCGCCCCCAGGTCCCGTCGCAGCCCGTCGCCCCCGCCCCCGTCTCGCCGCCGGTGCTCCCGATGCCCGCACGCGCCGGGCGATCGGTGCCCGTGTGGGCCTACGCGGTACTGGCGGTGCTCCTCGTCGCGCTCGCCGCCTACATCCTGACCTTCCTCGGCGTCGTCGCGCCGGTGGTCGGGATGGTGCTGGCGCTGCTGCCGCTGACCGGGGTGCTCCTGGCGGTGCGGATCGCCGACCGTTGGGAGCCCGAGCCGACCGGGCTCGTGGTGTTCGCGCTCGCCTGGGGCGCGGTGGCCGCCGTCGTGATCGCGCTGGCCGTCGACATCGGTCTCGGCTTCCTCGTGCCCGACGACGGCTCCGCCGCCCGGGCGGCGTTCTCGTCGGTGATCCAGGCTCCGCTGGTCGAGGAGTTCGCGAAGGGACTCGGCGTCTTCATCGTCTTCGCCGCCGCACGGCGCACCTTCGACGGCCCTGTCGACGGCGTCGTCTACGGCGCGCTCGTCGGCGCGGGCTTCGCCTTCACCGAGAACATCCTCTACTTCTCGACGAGCCTCATCGAGGGCGGCGTGGCCGAGACGACCTTCACGTTCTTCCTCCGCGGCATCCTGTCCCCGTTCGCGCACGTCATGTTCACCGCCGTGACGGGGTATGTGCTGGGCCGGGTGGCGCGTCGCGGCACCCCGACGCGCGCCGCGGTGGGACCGTGGATCGGCGGCATGCTGGGTGCGGCCGTGCTGCACGCGCTGTGGAACGGCTCGGCCATGTTCGCCGACTTCTTCGCGCTGTACGCCACCTTGCAGGTGCCCCTGTTCGCGGGGTTCGTCGGCGGTTTCATCGCCCTCCGCCGCGAGGAGGCGCGGCTGACCCGGGAGCGCCTCGGCGAGTACGCCGCCGCGGGCTGGTTCTCGCCGATGGAGGTCGACATTCTCGCCACCCCCGCGGGGCGACGGCGGGCGCTGCAGTGGGCGGCCGGCCTCCCCGGGGATCGCCGGCGCATCATGCGCGGGTTCATCGCCGAGGCGACGAGTCTCGCGGCGGCGCGCCAGCGCGCCCTCACCGGGCGCGACCCGGCGGCGGCCGCCGACGAGCAGGTGTTCCTGACGCGGGCGGTCGCGGCCCGCGCCGCCCTGCTCGCACCGGCCTCTTGACGCCCGCGGGGGTCGCCGCGACAATGGGGGCAGGCCAACTCAGCGCCCGGGAGACACGCAGGCATCGCCGCGGCACCGGGCGCTGAGTCTTGTCCGGCACGGTCCGGCACCGGCCGGGGCGCGCGCCGCGGGCATCCGTGCTTGGATGGATGCCATGAGTGAAGAGCGCACCAAGCCCGAGTTCGACGCCCCCTCCGGCCCCGCGCCGGCCGACCTCGTCATCCGCGACATCATCGTCGGCGACGGTGACGAGGCGAAGCCCGGTGACACCGTCACCGTGCACTACGCCGGCGTCGAGTACGACTCCGGCGAGGAGTTCGACTCCTCGTGGGGCCGCGGCGAGTCCATTCAGTTCCCGCTGCGCGGTCTCATCCAGGGCTGGCAGGACGGCATCCCGGGGATGAAGGTCGGCGGTCGCCGTGAGCTCGTCATCCCGCCGCACCTGGCTTACGGCCCCGCCGGCGGCCACTTCCTGGGTGGCAAGACCCTCATCTTCATCATCGATCTGCTGAAGGTCGGCTGAACGTTCAGAAGATTTTTATATTCGTGGGAATAGATGGTCTGCGGGGGTGTTTCACCCCTGCAGACCATCTTCCGTTTCGAAGGGCATGACATGACCGACACCACGACCACCACGATCGACATCCCCGGCTACAAGGCCGGCACCTGGGTGCTCGACCCCGCGCACAGCGAGGTGACCTTCTCCGTCCGCCACATGATGATCTCCAAGGTGCGCGGCGTCTTCGGCGTCAAGAGCGCCACCATCGAGGCCGGCGAGAACCCGCTCGACACGAAGGTGACCGCCTCCGTCGACGTCGCCTCGGTCGACACGAAGGACGAGGGCCGCGACGCCCACCTCCGCTCCGCCGACTTCTTCGACGCCGAGCAGTACCCGACGCTCGACTTCGTCTCCACGGGTGTCCGCTACGAAGGCGGCGACTTCCTCGTCGACGGCGACCTGACGATCCGCGGCATCACCAAGCCCGTCACCTTCGAGGTCGAGTTCGGCGGCTTCGGCACCGACCCGTGGGGCAACTACAAGGCGGGCGCGACGGCGAAGACCGTCATCAACCGCGAGGACTTCGGCCTCACCTGGAACGCGGCGCTCGAGACCGGCGGCGTGCTCGTCGGCAAGGACGTCACCATCACGCTGGACCTGCAGGGCTCGATCCAGGCCTGACCTGTGCTCGGGGATCCGCCTGCGGACCCCGACGCACCCTGAACGACGACGGGGCGGATGCTGCGGCATCCGCCCCGTCGCCTCATTACGGCACGGGATGCTCGGCGTCGTAGGCCCGGAAACGCGGGCTCAGGCGCACGAGCACCGCGACGAGCGCGATGATCAGCATCCCGCCTAGGAGCGGCGGGAACCACAGCGCCGTGAACGTCGCGAGCGTCCCGGCGTACAGCGCCCCGAGGCGCGGACCGCCGGTGACGACGACGATGAAGATGCCCTGCAGCCGCCCGCGGATGGCGTCGGGCACGGCGGCCTGCACCATTGTGTTGCGGAAGATCGAGCTCACGTTGTCGGCGGCACCGGCGAGCGCAAGCGCGAGGGCCGCGACGACGATGATGACGACGTTCGGGTGCCCCTCGTCCACTGTCTCGGGGGCGAACGCGCCGAGGGCGCCGGCCAGCAGGGCGAGTCCGAACAGGCCGATCGCGACGCCGTAGACGATGATCGCCCGCTCGATGCCGATTCCCTGGCGCCGCACTCGCCCGAACGGGCCGGAGAAGACGCTGCAGACGAACGCGCCCGCGGCGATCGCCGCCGTCAGCACACCCGTCGTGATGGCGCCGCCGCCGAGGAGCACGGCGCCGATCGCGGGGAACAGCGCGATCGGCTGCCCGAAGGTCATCGCGATGATGTCGAGGATGAACTGCAGCCGGATGTTCGCCGCGCGCCGCAGGAACCGCCATCCGTCGCGGAGCGACTCGAGGCCGGGTCGCACCATGGTGCCCTCGGGACGGATCGCCGGCAGCGACCAGAGGCCGAGGAAGTTCGCGAGCATGAGCGCGACGTCGATCGAGTACGTCCACGCGTAGCCGGTGAGGGCGACGAGCACGCCGGCCAGGGCGGGCCCGCCCATCACCATGATGCCCATCGTGATGCCGTTGAGCGCCGACGCCGCCGGCAGCAGCTCGCGGGGGAGCAGCCGGGGCACGATCGCCTGCCGGGTCGCCGAGACGATGGAGTTGGCGGCGGAGTTGACGACGCTCAGCGCGTACAGCCACGCGACCGTCTCGAGGCCTCCCCACGCCAGGACGGCCAGCAGGAACGTCGAGACCCAGGTGACGGATGCCGCGATCAGCGCGACCCGGCGCCGGTCGAAGGCATCCGCAAGCATCCCGCCGTACAGTCCCGCGATCACCATGGGCACGAGCCCGGCGACGGCGATCATCGACACCGCGAACGTCGACCCGGTCAGCTCGTACATGTGCAGCATGACCGCGACGATGGTCAGCTGCCCGCCGAGCCCGGCGAGCGTCGACCCGACCCACATGCGCGCGAAGGCGGGGCTCGCCGTGAACGGCCGCAGGTCGATGAAGCTGTCGCGGCGCAGGCGGGGCATCGTCCGAGCCTAGGAGACTGGTAGACTCTTCAGGTTGCCGTTGGATCGGCCGCGGATAAAGAGAGCCCACGCATCAGGCGTCGGGCGCCGCGCAACAAGGAGAGAGGGGATCACCTATGGCACTGGAAGCAGACGTCAAGAAGGCGATCATCGAAGAGTACGCGACGCACCCCGGTGACACCGGATCCCCCGAGGTGCAGGTCGCGATGCTGACGCAGCGCATCAAGGACCTCACCGAGCATCTCAAGGAGCACAAGCACGACCACCACTCGCGTCGTGGGCTGTTCCTGCTCGTCGGTCAGCGTCGTCGCCTGCTGGGTTACCTGCAGGACATCGACATCAACCGTTACCGCTCGCTCATCGAGCGTCTCGGTCTGCGCCGCTAAGCATCGCACGAGCGTTCAATCGCGCAGAACATTCTTGAGAAGGCCGCCCACGGTGTGGGCGGCCTTCGTCGTTCGCGCGACGGCTTCGCGAGACGGGACATTCGTGTCGAGACGGCATGCGCCGCACCCCGTCTCGACACAGATCTCCCGTCTCGGCGCGCAGGCCGGCGGATGCCAGGGCTATGCGCGGGCGGCGAGCAGGTCGGCGTGCCAGCGCGCGGCGACGTCGGGGTGGGCGCGCAGCCGGGACTTCAACGCGTTCTCGCCGTAGCGCGCGTGGATCGGGTTCGCGGGGTCCTGCGTCACGCCGCGCGCCTGCGCGGCGAGTTCGGCCGGCAGCTCGATGAGCGGCAGTGTCGCGTCCAGGGCCGGGTTGAAGAAGTACGGCACCGAGATCCGATCGTCCGGATGCCGCGGTGAGATCACCCGGTGATTGGTCGCCACGAGGTACCCGCCGGTGGCGTACTCGAGCATCTCGCCGATGTTGACGACGAAGGCGCCCGGCACCGGGGGTGCATCCACCCACACCCCGTCGCGCTGCACCTGCAGCCCGCCCTTGCCGGGCTCGACCCACAGCAGCGTCAGCACACCGGAGTCCTTGTGCGCTCCGACCCCCTGCGCGGGCTCGGGGGCGTCGGTGCCGGGGTAGCGGACGATCTTCAGCAGGGTCGACGGCTCACCGAAGTGCTCGTCGAAGTAGGTCTCCGGCGCGCCGAGGGCGAGCGCCCAGGCCCGGAGGAGCTTCCGGGCCACCCCCGCGAGGTGCTCCTGCCACAGCGCCGTGACCTCGCGCAGCTCGGGGAGGGCCGCCGGCCACAGGTTCGGACCGATGAGCCGCGCGTACTCCGGGGCGTCCGGGTCGTCGACCGCCGCGCGCTCGGGGCCGATGTCGATCTGCTCGCGCCAGTCGACCTTCCCCTGCGTCCGCTCACCGCCGATGCGCGTGTACCCGCGGAACTGCGGGCTGTTCACGTTCTCGATCGAGAGCTTCTCGGCCTCGGGCAGATCGAAGAACGCGCGCGCGGTGCGGCGCAGCCGCGCCTCGAGCTCGGGCGCGACCCCGGTCCCGGTCAGGTAGAAGAAGCCGACGTCGTGGGTCGCGGCGCGCAGCGCCGCGCGAAAGCGGGCGGCGTCGTCCGCGTCGCCGTCCAGGAGCGAGAGGTCGAGGATCGGCAAGTTCAGGTCGCTCATGCGATGAGAGTAGGCGGATGCTGCCGGCATCCGCCCCTGTATTGCGCCGGGTTACCGGGGTCGGCGGGAGCCGGTCGGGTCGGAGCGGTGCCCCTCGCGGCCGGCAAGCGCCGGGTCGGCGAACAGCCACGCGGGACGCGGCTCGATGAGCGGACGGAAGACGGTGCGCACCGGCTTGGTCGCGAGCGCCAGCGCGACGACGACCGAGAGGACCACCACCGCCGGCAGCCACAGCCAGGTCGGCTCGGCGTTGCGGAGGATCCCGGTCTCGCGGAACGGGTACAGCACGAACGAGTGCAGCAGGTAGACGTACATCGTGTACTGGCCGAAATGGGTCCACCAGTACGTGCCGCGGGGGATGAGCGCGAAGAACGCCACGCTGAGCAGGAGCGCGATCGCCATGAGCGCGAGTCGCAGGGCCCCCGACCACCACGGTCCGCCGAGCGTGGCGTAGTCCTCGTCGTAGAACAGCCATTCCCGCAGGTTCACGGCGCGCCAGGTGTCCACGAAGAACCAGGCGACGAAGCCGGTGACGGCGAAGAGGGCGAGCGCGCCCACCCGCACCCACAGCCGCCGTCGCTGCAGCAGCCGGAACCGCGCGACGATGTCGTGGTGGGCGAGCCACCAGCCCAGGGTGAAGAACGGCAGCAGTCCGAGGGTGCGCGACAGCGAGAGCGTCGAGTCGATGTTCGGCCAGTAGCCGACGGCGAGCGAGATGGCGACCGTCCACACGAGCGGCCACCGCAGTAGCGCGAGGTAGGGGAGGACGAGGCGGAAGAGGGCGAGGGCGAGCAGGAACCACAGCGTCCACGACGGCTGGGTGAGGTTGGGGTTCGCCTGGCCCTCCACGAGCCACTTCGTCAGCGTCCAGAGCGTCTCGAAGATGACGTACGGTGCCACGATGTCGGTGAGGACGCGCGCCATCTGCCGTCGGCTCGGGGAGTCGGACTTCGAGAAGTACCCGGAGATGATCGCGAACGCCGGCATGTGGAACGCGTAGACGAGCAGGTACAGTCCGAGCGCGATGTCGCTGTCGTACGTCAAACGCTGCACGGCGTGGCCGAGGACGACGAGCACGATGCAGGCGAAGCGGGCGTTGTCCCACAGCGGCACGCGACGCCGGGGCGCGCGGACGGTGCCGGTCTGCGGGGCGGAGGGCGTCGTCGTCATGTCGCTGGCCACCCTACCCGCCTGTGTCGACGGGTCGGGAATAGCCTGGACGCAGGCGCGTTGCACCAGATACATTCATTTGCATGTATTGGATGCCGCGGCATCCGGGAAGCGAAGTGAGACCGTGAACGAGACCACCACCGGTGGGGCTGCCCCGCAGATGCAGTTCGGCATCTTCACCGTCAGCGACATCACGCAGGATCCGACGACGGGCCACACCCCCAGCGAGGCCGAGCGCATCCGCGCCACCGTGACGATCGCCCGGCACGCCGAAGAGGTGGGCCTGGATGTCTTCGCCCTCGGCGAGCACCACAACCCGCCGTTCTGGTCGTCCTCGCCGACGACGACGCTCGCCTACATCGCCGCGCAGACCGAGCGGCTCATCGTCTCGACGGCGACGACGCTCATCACGACCAACGACCCGGTGAAGATCGCCGAGGACTACGCGATGCTGCAGCACCTCTCCGGCGGGCGCATGGACCTCATGCTCGGCCGCGGCAACACCGGTCCGGTCTACCCGTGGTTCGGCAAGGACATCCGCCAGGGCCTGCCGCTGTCGATCGAGAACTACGCGCTGCTGCACAAACTCTGGCACGAGGACGTCGTGGACTGGGAGGGCAGGTTCCGCACGCCGCTGCAGGGCTTCACCGCCACGCCGCGGCCGCTCGACGGGGTGGCGCCGTTCGTCTGGCACGGCTCGATCCGCACCCCCGAGATCGCCGAGCAGGCCGCGTACTACGGCGACGGCTTCTTCGCGAACAACATCTTCTGGCCCGCCGAGCACTACCAGCGCCTCATCGGCCTGTACCGCCAGCGCTGGGAGCACTACGGCCACGGCACGCCCGAGACGGCGATCGTCGGCCTCGGCGGCCAGGCGTTCATGGCGCGCAATTCGCAGGATGCCGTGGCGCAGTTCCGCCCGTACTTCGACAACGCGCCCGTGTACGGCCACGGACCGAGCCTGGAGGACTTCAGCGAGATGACTCCGCTGACCGTGGGGTCGCCGCAGCAGGTCATCGACCGCTACGCCGGCATGCGGGAGCTGTTCGGCGACTACCAGCGGCAGCTGTTCCTCATGGACCACGCGGGGCTCCCGCTGAAGACGGTCCTCGAGCAGCTCGACTTCCTCGGCGGCGAGGTCGTGCCGGTGCTGCGCCGTGAGTTCGCGAAGGACCGTCCGGCCGCTGTGCCGGACGCTCCGACACACGCGGCGCGCGTGAAGGCGGTCTACGGCGACGGTCCGGCCCGGCAGGCGACGCCGCGGGCGAACCGCGGCGACAACCTCAGCGGCCCGTCGCCCTACCAGGACGCCCCCGCACCCGCCGGAGCCGCCTTCGGCGTGGCGGGCGGCCGGTGAGCGAGAAGCGAGACGAGACCATGAACACCACCACCGCCCGTCGCATCGCCGTCGTCTCGGCCGGCCTGTCCAACCCCTCGTCCACCCGCATGCTCGCCGACCGCATGGCGGCGGCGACGGTCGCGCGGCTCGCCGAGGACGGGATCCAGGCCACCGTCGACACGGTCGAGCTGCGCGACCTGGCGCACGACATCACGAACAACCTGCTCACCGGCTTCGCGCCGCCCGCGCTGGAGTCGGCGATCAACACCGTCGTCTCCGCAGACGGCGTCATCGTCGTCACGCCGATCTTCTCGACGAGCTACTCGGGACTGTTCAAGTCATTCATCGACGTGCTCGATCCCGACGCCCTGACCGGGATGCCGGTGCTCATCGGTGCGAACGCCGGCACGGCGCGGCACTCGCTGGCGATCGACTACGCGATCCGCCCGCTGTTCGCGTACCTGCACGCCGAGCCGGTCTCGACGGGCGTGTTCGCGGCATCCAGCGACTGGGGCGCCGCCGCCGACGACGTCGCGCCGCTGTCCGCCCGCGTCGATCGCGGGGCGCGTGAGTTCGCCGCCGCCATCGCCCGCCGGCCGGCGGCGCAGAACGCCGACCCGCTCAGCCCGGAGAACTATCTCGACAGCTTCACCCGGCTGCTGAACGCGCCGAAGGACGGCCACCTGCTGGGGGGCCTCGCCGGGGAGTAGTCAGCGCGCCGCGAGCCGGCCGGCGCGCACGAGGCTCGCGAAGGCCGCGAAGGGCGCCGCCGCCAGATCGGCGGGGGTGCCCTCGGCCTCCGGGTGCCACTGCACCGCGATGATCGGCAGGCTCTCGTGCTCGACGGCCTCGACGACGCCGTCCGGCGCGACCGCTGTCGCGACGAGCCCGGTCCCGAGCGCGCGGATCGCCTGATGGTGACCCGACGCGACCGGGATCTCGTCGGCATCCATCTCGTCGCGCAGCCGTGAACCGGCGGCGACGGCGACGGGGTGCCACGTCCACTCCAGCTCGCCGCACCCGTCGGTTCCCGGCGTGTGCCGCACCGCGCCCGGGGCGAGGTCTTCGACGAGGGTGCCGCCGAGCGCCACGTTGACCACCTGCAGTCCGCGGCAGACGCCGAGGACCGGCAGGCCGCGCTCGATCGCGGCGGCGAGGATGCCGAGGTCGAGCTCGTCCTGCGCAGCGTTGACGTCGTAGCAGGGTGCGGACGAGTCGCCGCCGTAGCGAGCCGGGTCGACGTCGCCGCCGCCGGGCAGCACCAAGCCGTCGAAGCCGGAGAGGTCGGTGTCCCGCACCACCACGACGTCCAGGCCCTCGGCGCGCACGAGCGCCGCCACGTCGTCGAAGATCGCGTTCGCCAGGCCCACGCGGGCATCGGCCCCGTCGGCGTCGGAGAGGCGGGCGGGCATGGCGATGCGTGACGTCATGACTCCATTCTGGCGGCGCGCACCGGTCACCCGCGCACGGGCGGCGAGGGTGCGGTCGACGACGACCCCGAGTGCGAGCGCCACGACGACCGAGACCACCACGGCGAGCGCGGGGGCGTTGGGCAGAAGCGCCGCGACCGCCGCCCCCACCACGGCCTGGTAGACGCCCCACGCGGTCGCCGCGCCCGCCGCGACCGACAGGTAGCGCACCGCGCCGACGCCCGTCGCGCCGGCGGTGAGGTTGACCGCGAGCCGTGCGAAGGGCACGAACCTCGCGGTGAAGACGACCGCCGCGGTGCTGCGGTCCAGGCGCCCGCGCGCCCAGGCGACGGCCCGGCGCACACTGTCGGTGCGCATCCATCGCCAGCGCTCCACGCCGACACGGCGGCCCACCAGGAAGCACAGGGCGTCACCGGTGAGCGCCGCCGCCGACGCGACGGCGATGACCGCGGCCAGCGGCGGCGCCCCCACCGACACCGACAGGGCCCCGAGGGCGCTCACCGCGACCTCGCCGGGGACGACGACCAGCAGCGCGTCGAGCAGGACGAGGGCGAACAGCGCCGGCAGCAGCCATCCGCTGTGCCCGAGTCCGGCCAGCAGTTCTGCGCTCACCGCTCCGTCCTACCGCGGTCCCGTGAACGGCACGCGAACGGCGGACGTGCGCCCGGCGTCGCCGCAGACGACGCCGGGCTTGCCCGATGGTGACGCGACGTCGGGCATCGCGTGAACACTCTCCCCGGCGCCGGGTCGGACGGGCCACGACCGGACGATGCCCGCCACTGTGGAGACGTGAGAGTCGCGATCGTCGCAGAGACATTCCTGCCCCACATGAACGGAGTCACCGGCTCCGTCCTCCAGGTGTCGTCGTGCCTGCAGCGTGCCGGCCACGACGTGCTCGTCATCGCCCCCGCACCCCGCCGCGGGGGCGACCGCTCCACCCCCGTGGCCACCGAGCGCATCGCGTCGCTCCCGCTGCCGAGCTACCCGGCCGTGCGGCTGGCCGCTCCCCACAGCGCGACCCTCGCGCGGCGGCTGCGGGCCTTCGGCCCCGACGTCGTGCACCTGGCCTCGCCCTTCCTCCTCGGCTGGCAGGCGCAGGTCGCGGCCGACGACCTGCGCCTGCCGACCGTCGCGGTGTACCAGACCGACGTCGTCGCCTACGCCCGCCGCTACGGTCTGCCGCGGGCGACGGCACTCGCCGAACGGCACGTCACCCGGCTCCACCGGCGCGCCACCCTCACGCTCGCCCCCTCGGCCGCCTCGCTCGCACAGCTGGAGGATCTCCGGGTGGATCGGGTCTCGCTCTGGGGGCGCGGCGTCGACCTCGAGCGCTTCGCCCCCGCCCGGCGCAGCGAGAGGTGGCGGGCAGACGTGGGCGGCGGCCGGACCATCGTCGGATACGTCGGCCGTCTCGCGCCCGAAAAGCAGGTCGCCGATCTCGCCGCGCTGGCGGGACTCCCCGGCATCCGCCTCGTGATCGTCGGCGACGGTCCCGACCGTGCGATGCTGCAGCGGCGCCTGCCGGATGCCGTGTTCCTCGGGCACCTGACGGGCGACGCCCTCGCCGAGGCGGTCGCCGGATTCGACGTGTTCGTGCACCCTGGCGAGAGCGAGACCTTCGGCCAGACGATCCAGGAGGCGATGGCCAGCGCCGTGCCCGTGGTCGCCACGGGGCGCGGCGGCCCGGTCGACCTCGTGCGCAGCAGCGTCGACGGCTGGCTGTACCGCCCCGGCGACCTCGGCGACCTGCGGACGCGAGTCGCCGATCTCGTGGGCGACCCCGCGAAGCGGCGCGCCTTCGGCGCGGCGGCCCGCGAGAGCGTCGCACCGCGCTCGTGGGCGACGCTCAGCGACGCCCTCGTCGGGCACTACGCGCGCGCGGCGCGCCTGCGCACCCTCGACGACGCGCGACGCGCGCGGGTGCACCCGCTGCCCTCGCCCCGCCCCGTGCCCGCGGAGACGGCCCCGCGCAGGCCGAGCTGGCGGCGCTACGTCGCGCTCGGCGACTCGATCACCGAGGGACTGTGCGACGCCTCGCGCATGCCCGCAGGGGAGTATCGCGGGTGGGCGGACCGGCTGGCGCAGCTGCTCGCGCTATCGGGCCGGGAGGGGCCGTTTCGCTACGCCAACCTCGCGGTGCGCAGCCGCACCGTCGCGCAGCTCATCGACGAGCAGCTGCCCGCGGCGCACCGGCTCCGCCCCGATCTGGTGTCGGTGCTCATCGGCGCGAACGACCTGGTGGGCGCTCGGGCGGACGTCCCGGCGCTCGCCGCCGCGGTCGGCGGCGCGGTGGCGAGCCTGCGTGCGGCGGGGTGCGATGTCCTGCTCGTCACCCCGTTCCTGCCCGATCGCCGCGCGGCGGCGATCTTCGCGCAGCGCTTCGCCCGGTTCAACGCCGAGCTCCGGCGGATCGCCGCGCGCACCGGCGCGATCCTCCTCGACCTCGAAGCGCACCCCGACCTGGGGGCGCCGCCGCTGTGGGCAGACGACAGAGTGCATCTGCGCTCGGCGGGCCACCGCTTCGTCGCGTACCGGGCGGCCGATGTGCTCGGGGTGCCGGATGCCGCGGCACTCGCGGGCCTCGACGAGGCCCTGCACGCCGACGACGAGCCCGCGCCGGCGGGCACGTGGCTGCGACGGGATGCGTTGCCGTGGCTGTGGCGGCGGCTGCAGGGCCGGACGGCCGGAGACGGTCGGTCGGCCAAGCACGAGGGCTACATCGTGATCCCGCGTCCCGGCACGCGGGACCGGGCGCAGCAGGGCTGAGCGTGTCGGCGGACGCGCCGGATCAGCTGCGGCCGCCGGCGGCGTGGACGGCGTCGGCCGCCCGCACGAGCGCGAGATGCGACAGCGCCTGCGGCGTGTTGCCGGCCTGCCGGCGCCCTGCCACGTCGTACTCCTCCGAGAACATCACCACATCGTTCGCCAGGGCGCAGACCCGGTCGACCATCGCCCGGGCATCGGCGACCCGCCCCGACCGGGCGTACTGCTCCGCCAGCCACAGCGAGCACGCGAGGAACGGGTTCTCGTCACCGCCCAGACCGTCCACACCGGTGTCGGTGCGGTACCGGTGCACGAGGCCGTCGACGACGAGGGTGCGCTCGATCTCGGTGACCGTCGCCAGCATCCGCGGGTCGTCGGGCGCACAGAATCCGACGGCGGGCAGCAGCAGGGAGGCGTCGACCTCGGTCGAGCCGTAGAACTGCGTGAACCATCCGCCGGGGGCGGCGCCGCGCGCGTCGATCTCCGCGCGCGTGCGATCGCGCATCCGCTCCCATTCTTCGACGGGACCCGCCAGGCCGTGCTCGCGGACCGCGGACGCCGCGGTCGAAGGCCGCCCAGACGAGCGCCCGCGAGTGCGTGAACATGTGCGGCTCGCCGCGGATCTCCCAGATGCCGCGGTCGGGCTCGTCGAACCGCGCCGTCGCGTGGCCGAGGAGCGCACGCTCCAGCGGCCACGAGAAGGCTGACTCCGCCAGTCCCGCGTCGCGGGCCGCGTGCAGGGCCACGAGCACCTCGCCGATGACGTCGGCCTGGTACTGCAGGGCGGCGCCGTTGCCGATCCGCACCGGCGCGCTGCCCCGGTACCCGGGAAGCGACTCCAGCTCGCGCTCCAGCAGGTCGCGCTCGCCGCCGATGCCGTAGACGATCTGCATCTGGCTCGCGTCGCCCGCGATGGCCCGCAGCAGCCACGACCGCCAGTGGTCGGCGGCCTGCAGGAAGCCGTGGGCCACGAGGGCCTCGAGCGTCAGCGCTGCGTCGCGCAGCCACACGAACCGGTAGTCCCAGTTGCGCTCGCCGCCGAACTGCTCCGGCAGCGACGTCGTCGCGGCGGCGATGATGCCGCCGGTGTCGCGATGGGTGAGCGCCCGCAGGATCAGCAGCGACCGGACCACTTCGGCGCGGTGGACCTCGCGCACGTCGATGCGGTCGGCCCACTCCGTCCACCACGTTCGGGTGCGGTCGAGGGCGGCCGCGACGTCCAGACGCCGCGGCGGCTCCCGGTGGGACGGATGCCACGTCAGCACGGTGTCGTGCACCTCCCCGGCGGCGACCGTCACCTGCGCGCGGTGGGAATGGTCCTCGGGCTCGAACTTCGCCCCGCGGAGCACGAGGCTGTCGGGACCGGCGATGGCGACGAGTTCGGGCTCGGCGCGCGTGCCGCGCTGCCGCACCCAGGGCAGGGCGCGGGCATAGTCCGGCCGCATCCGCAGCCGGTGGGTGAAGGCGACCGAGCCCGACACCCCGACCAGCCGTCGCACGAGGTCGATGCGCTCGACGACCGCGACCGTGTGGGGCGCGATCGTGAGGGCGTCGTGAACCTCCGCGACGCCGCCCGGCGTCGTCCAGCGTGTGACGAGCGTGAACGTGTCGCCGTCGTAGTGGCGCTCCGCGACGGCGTCGGGCTCGTCGGGGCGCAGCTGCCAGCAGCCGTGCGCGTCATCGCCGAGCAGCGCGCCGAAGACCGACGCGGAGTCGTATCGCGGCAGGCACAGCCAGTCGATCGCGCCGTCGCGGGAGACCAGGGCCGCGGTGCGGCAGTTGCTCAGCAGTGCGTAGTCCGCGATCTCAGAGGGCATCGATGCGATTCTCGCAGGCGCCCCCACGCGGCTCGGCAGGCTCGCGGGTTAGTGTGGCGTTCATGTCGGACGAGACGGTGTTCGTGATCATCGGCGCGAGCGGCGACCTCGCCTCGCGCCTGCTGCTGCCGGCGCTCGGCGAACTCCTTGTCGCCCAGCCCGAACGGCGCGTGCACCTCGTCGGAACCGGTCGCAGCGAGAGTTCCGACGCGCAGTGGCGGAAGACCGTGCGGCGCGCGTTCGGGACGGCGGATGCCGAGAGCGCGCTCACCGGGTCGATCGTCTCGACCCCCTACATCCGCGCAGACGCATCGACCGCGAGCGGCCTGCGGACGATCCTGCACGCGTTGCCGGAGGTGGACGACGGCCGCGTCGTGCTGTACTTCGCCGTGCCGCCGCAGGTCGCGGCATCCGCCTGCCGTGCCCTGAAGCCGAAGGATCTGCCGCCGGGCACGATCCTGGCGCTCGAGAAGCCGTTCGGCGACGACGAGGCCAGCGCGCGCGAGCTCAACGAGGTGCTGGGCGCGCTCGTGCCCGAGCGTCAGGTGTTCCGGGTGGACCACTTCCTCGGCCGGTCCACGGTGCTGAACCTGCTGGGCGTGCGCTTCGCGAACCGCTTCGTGGAACCGGCGTGGTCGGCCGAGCACATCGCCGCGATCACCGTCCGCTTCGACGAATCGCTGGGGCTCGAGGGACGCGCCGGGTACTACGACCGGGCGGGCGCGCTCGTCGACATGATCCAGAGCCACCTGCTGCAGGTGCTCGCGATCCTCACGATGACACCGCCCGCGACGCTCGGCGACGCCGACGTGCGCGATGCGACGGCCGCCGCGCTGCGGGCCACGCACGTGTGGGAGGACAACGCGGTCCGTTTCTCCCATCGCGCCCGCTACACCGCCGGCACGATCGACGGCCGCGACCTGCCGGACTATGCCGCCGAGCCGGGCGTCGACCCGTCGCGACAGACCGAGACGCTCGCGCAGGCGACGTTCGAGGTGCGCACCGACCGCTGGGCCGGGGTGCCGATCACGCTCCGTTCGGGCAAGGCGATCGGCGACGCCGTGACCGAGATCGTCGTGCGCTTCCGGCCGGTCCGCCACCTGCCGGCCGGCTTCACCGGCGCCGAGGAGCCCGCCGTGCTCCGCTTCTCACTCGGCCCCGACCGGCTGTCGCTGTCGATCAACGTCAACGGGGGAGCGGATCCCTTCGCCCTGCAGCGGACCACGCTCGAGGCCGACCTGGGCGTCGGGGCGCAGCGCGCGTACGTTGACGTGCTGGCGGCGCTCCTCGACGGCGACCCGACGCTGTCAGTGCGCGGCGACGCCGCCGAGGAGTGCTGGCGCATCCTGCAGCCCATCCGCGACGCCTGGGCGCGCGGCGACGTGCCGCTGGAGGAGTATCCCGCAGGTTCCGCCGGCCCCGCGGACTGGGATCCGGACCGCTAGAGAGGACGGTTCCAGCGATACCGACGCTCGGCGGGACGGGCTCAGCCGCTCTTGCGGCGGAACTCGCGCTTGGTGACGGCGCCGTGGGTGCCGTGGATCGCCGAGTCGCCGTCCAGGTGCGCCTCGCCGACGCGCTGCTGCGCGTTCTTCTTCTCGAGCGCCTCCTTGAACTTGCGCTTCATCTCGTCGGATGCCGTGGTGTCGTCGGTGCTCATGATCACCACCATACGCACGCCCCGCGCGTGCTGCCTATGGTCGCCTGATAGGCTGGTGCAGGATGCCGTGGATTCTCCGCGGAATCTGGAGCAGGCCGGCAGGAAGCTGGTCGCTTGTGGTGGGTTCCTCTCTCGCAGAGTGACTTTCGACTGGTGACCAGCGCTGACGATCTCCGCGACGCTGTCGCGCGTCTGGATCTGCCTGTTCCTGCTCCTTCGCACGATCTCGCGGTCGAAACGCGCCCGCGAGTCTAAACAAAGAAGGAGAGACCTCTTGGAAGGTCCTGAAATCACCGCCGCCGAAGCCGTCCTCGACAACGGCCGCTTCGGCACCCGCACGATCCGGTTCGAGACCGGACGACTCGCGCAGCAGGCACAGGGTGCCGTCGCCGCGTATCTCGACGAGGAGACGATGCTCCTCTCGGCCACCAGCGCCGGCAAGCACCCGCGCGAAGGCTTCGACTTCTTCCCGCTGACCGTCGACGTCGAGGAGCGCTCCTACGCCGCCGGCAAGATCCCCGGCTCGTTCTTCCGCCGCGAAGGCCGCCCCTCCACCGAGGCGATCCTCGTCTGCCGTCTCATCGACCGCCCGCTGCGTCCGTCGTTCGTCGACGGCCTCCGCAACGAGGTCCAGATCGTCGTGACCGTCCTGTCCATCGCCCCCGGCGAGTTCTACGACGCGCTCGCGATCAACGCGGCATCCCTCTCGACGCAGATCTCGGGTCTGCCGTTCTCCGGCCCGATCGCCGGCGTCCGGCTCGCGCTCATCCCCGGTCACGGCGAGCACGCCGACCAGTGGGTCGCCTTCCCGAAGGCCGAGCAGCTCGAGGATGCCGTCTTCGACCTCATCGTCGCGGGCCGCGTGCTCGAGGACGGCGACGTCGCGATCATGATGGTCGAGGCCGAGGCCACCGAGAACAGCTGGAACCTCATCAAGGCCGGCGCCACGAAGCCTTCCGAGGAGATCGTCGCGCAGGGCCTCGAGGCCGCCAAGCCCTTCATCAAGGAGCTCGTCGCGGCGCAGAACGTCGTGGCGAACACCGCCGCCAAGGAGATCCAGCCCTACCCGGTCTTCCCGGCATACAGCCAGGAGGTCTACGACTTCGTCGCCGGCCGTGCCTACGACCGCCTCGTGCCGGTGTACCAGATCGCCGACAAGGTCGAGCGTCAGAACGCCGACGACGCGATCAAGGACGACGTCAAGGCGCAGCTGCTGGCCGCCGTCGAGGCGGGCGAGCTTCCCGCCGGCGCGACGCTGGAGTTCTCCGCCGCGTACAAGTCCGTCACGAAGACGATCGTCCGCGGTCGCATCCTCGCCGAGGGCGTCCGCATCGATGGCCGTGGCCTCGCGGACATCCGTCCGCTGGATGCCGAGGTCCAGGTGATCCCGCGCGTGCACGGCTCGGCGATCTTCCAGCGCGGCGAGACCCAGATCCTGGGTGTCACGACGCTGAACATGCTCAAGATGGAGCAGCAGATCGACTCGCTGTCGCCCGTGACGAGCAAGCGCTACATGCACCACTACAACTTCCCGCCCTACTCGACCGGTGAGACCGGCCGTGTCGGTTCGCCGAAGCGTCGCGAGATCGGGCACGGCTTCCTGGCCGAGCGCGCGCTCGTGCCGGTGCTGCCCAGCCGCGAGGAGTTCCCCTACGCGATCCGCCAGGTCTCCGAGGCGCTCGGCTCCAACGGCTCGACGTCGATGGGCTCGGTCTGCGCCTCGACCCTGTCGCTGCTGAACGCGGGCGTGCCGCTGCGCGCGCCCGTCGCCGGCATCGCCATGGGCCTCGTGTCCGACCAGGTCGACGGCCAGACGCGCTACGCCGCGCTGACCGACATCCTGGGCGCCGAGGATGCCCTCGGTGACATGGACTTCAAGGTCGCCGGCACGAGCGAGTTCGTCACGGCCATCCAGCTCGACACGAAGCTCGACGGCATCCCGTCGTCGGTGCTGTCGGCCGCGCTGACGCAGGCCAAGGAGGCGCGCCTGACGATCCTGAACGTCCTGAACGCCGCCATCGACGGCCCGGACGAGATGGCTCCCACCGCGCCGCGCGTGATCAGCGTGCAGATCCCGGTCGACAAGATCGGCGAGCTGATCGGCCCGAAGGGCAAGACGATCAACGCGATCCAGGACGAGACCGGCGCGCAGATCTCCATCGAGGAGGACGGCACCGTCTACATCGGCGCGACCGACGGCCCGTCGGCCGAGGCCGCCCGCGCCCGGGTCAACGCGATCGCGAACCCGACGAACCCGGAGGTGGGCGAGCAGTTCCTCGGAACCGTCGTCAAGCTGGCAGCGTTCGGTGCGTTCATCTCGCTCCTGCCCGGCAAGGACGGCCTGCTGCACATCAGCGAGGTCCGCAAGCTCGCCGGTGGCAAGCGGGTCGAGAACGTCGAGGACGTGCTCTCGGTCGGCCAGAAGCTGCTCGTGAAGATCACGAAGATCGACGACCGCGGCAAGCTGTCGCTCGAGCCCGTGCTCGAGGAGGCCGCCGACCAGGAGGGCCGCGCCGCCGCGAGCGAGGGCCCGGAGGCTCCCGCCGAAGGCTGAGCCACCGCACTAGGACACGGATGCCCGCTTCCTCCCGTCTCGGAGGGGCGGGCATCCGTTTTCCGCGCGGATTGTCCCCCGAACGGGGGACATCGCAGGGTCCCGAACGGATGCCGTGACCCAAGCGTTATGCAATGTTTACCGCCCGGCCCCCGCAATGACCGGTTGTGTCGGAGGCCTGGCCTACCCTCGGTACTACGCACCGGGGGGGTGCGGAGAACGCGGATCCTCCTGTGCGGCTCCGTGAGGGGGTGGACAGATGGGCTTCTTCGGCGTCGGCACGTCGCCCGCCCAGGCGAGCCCGCAGACCGGCACGCCGGCGGTCTCGGACCACCCGTCCGCGCCGATCCCGGTCCAGGGCGCTCCGCTGGGCGCGGCGATCCGCGTGCCGCTCGGCGAGACCGGCTTCGAGGTCTTCCCGCTGATCCTCGGCGGCGCCGAGTTCGGCTGGCACGTCGACATGGCGGCGGCCCACGGCATCCTCGACGCCCACCGCGAGCGCGGCGGGAACGCCGTCCACACCTCCGACGGCTACGCCGCTGGTCGCAGCGAGCACATCATCGGCCAGTGGCTCTATCGTCGCGGCACGCGCGACACGACCGTGCTGGGAGTGCGCGTCGGCACGAACCCCGACCATTCCGGTCTGGGACCTGTCAACCTCATCCGTGCCGTCGAGGCATCGCTCACCCGGTTGCAGACCGACCGGATCGACGTGCTGTACCTCGACGCGACCAGCGACCGGGTCACGGCTCTCGAAGACACCCTCGCGACGGCCGAGTGGCTCATCGAGGCCGGCAAGGTCCGCGCGCTCGGCTCGCTCGGGCACACCGCGGCACAGCTCGTCGAGGCGCGCATCCTGGCCTCCGCCGGGTACCCCCGGCTGACGGCGCTCGATGTGCCCTACAACGTGCTGCGGCAGACGGAGTACGACGGCGATCTGCGGCTGGTCGCCGGGGCTCAGGGCATCGCGGTGACGCCATCGCAGGCGCTGGAGCACGGCTACCTGGCCGGTGCCGTCCGCAGCCGCGCGGGCGTGGCCGACTCGGTGCGCGGCAGCCAGCTGGCGGCGGCGATGAACCGACGCGGCACCCGCACGCTCCGTGCGCTGGACCGCATCGGCGCCGAGCTGTCGATCCCGACGTCCGCCGTCGCGATCGCGTGGCTGCGCGCGCAGCGCACGGTCGTCGCGCCGATCGTGAACGTGTACGCCGTGAGCCATGTCGACGAACTCGTGCAGGGGATCGGCGCCCGTCTCAGCCGGGCGCACCTCGCCGAGATCGCCCGCGCCGCGCAGTAGCGCCACCGCGCGTCGCGGCAGGTCCGGCGTCGTCGGTCTGACGTATGGTGGAGGAGCCCCCACCCCCCTGATGGCGAGACGAGTGACCGTGACGCATTATCTGTATCTCGTGCGCCACGGTGAGCACCTCGACGCGGAGCACGGCCTCGAGGACGGACCGCTCTCGCCGCGGGGCAGGAGGCAGGCGGAGCTGCTCGCCGATCGCCTCTCCGGCGTGCCGCTGGCGGCCGTCTGGCACTCCCCGCTGGAGCGTGCCGCCGAGACCGCGCGCGCCGTCGCGGAGCGTCTGCCCGCCGTCACCCCGGAGCCCTCGGCGCTGCTGTTCGACTGCATCCCGACGGGAATGACGCACGACACGCCCGCGATCTACGAGCCGTTCTTCGGGTCGTACACCGACGCCGAGGTCGATGCCGGGCACGCCCAGATGGACGACGCCGTCGCGGAGTTCCTGGTGCGCAAGCCCGACACGCACGAGTTGCTGATCACCCACAACTTCGTCATCGCGTGGTTCGTGCGCGAGGTCCTGGAGGCGCCGCAGTGGCGGTGGCTGACGATCAATCAGGCGCATTGCGGGCTGACCGTCCTCGCGCAGCGGGCCGCCCGGCCCTGGGCGCTCGTCGCCCACAACGATCTCGCGCACCTGCCGATGGAGCTGCGGACCGGTCTGCCGGAGGTCCCGCCGGTCTGAGCGTCGGCCACATCATCCTGAAGGATGACATTGCGGCGGTGAGGCATGTCCTATGAGCCCGCTGTGTCAGGATGAAGGCACAACGCCCCCTCCGGAGGACACCCATGAACCGTCGCCGTTTCGCCGTCGCGCTCGCCGCGGCATCCGCTCTCGTCCTCCCGCTCGCCGCCTGCGCGCCGGGCGACGGGACGACCGCCTCGCCGGAGGAGCTCTCGCCGTTGACCGCCTACCTGTCGGCCGGGTGGGGTGGCGACCTCGACCAGGAGGAGCAGCAGGCGAAGTTCGAGGAGCAGCAGAAGAAGATCGAGGAGCTGCAGGCGCAGTGCATGGCCGAGCTGGGGTTCGAGTACAAGCCGATGGACACCACCGGCGGCATCTCGTACGGCGGCGGCGAGGAATGGAAGCCCGACGACCGCGAGTGGGTCTCGCAGTACGGCTACGGCATGGTGAATTGGCCTGGCCGCGACGCGGCCCCGGTCGAGGAGACCGAGTTCGTGGACCCGAACCAGGACTACGTGGCGAGCCTGTCCGAGTCGGAGCAGGCCGCCTACTACGAGGCGCTGTACGGCCCGAGTCCCACCGAGGAGGAGCTGAACGACGACGGCTCCTACGAGTGGAACTGGGAGACGGCGGGCTGCTCGGGCTGGGCGCAGCACGAGCTGAACGGCGAGGACCCGTGGAGCTCCGGCGAGCACCAGGACCTCACCGACGCCATCAACGACTTCTACGCCGAGATGCCGAACCACCCCGACCTCGCCGACCTGAACGCGAAGTGGGCCTCGTGCATGGCGGATGCCGGTGAGCCCGGGTTCGCGACGCAGCAGGAGGCGACGGACTCCATCTCGCAGGAGCTCAACGCGTACTACGAGAACCAGACCGAGTACATCGAGGACGACCCGGCGCTGGACGAACTGGGCGAGCGCGAGATCGCCCTGGCCCTCGTGGACCTGGACTGCCGGGAGAAGGTCGACTACCGCGCGCAGTACCAGAAGGTCACGTATGCGCTCGAGGAGCAGTTCGTCGCCGATCACAAGGCCGAGCTCGACGCGTTCAAGGCGGACGCCGAGGCGGGCCGCTGAGTGGGGCCGAACGACGATCCGGAGTTCGACCGCCTGATCGCCGCTGACGGCGCCGCCGACGAGGTCGCCGACGGCGATGTCGCCGCGGGTGATGCCGCGGGGGCGTCGCGCGTGAGCGGCTGGCGGCGGGTGTTCACCGGCAACCGGGCGCTGTGGCTGGTCGCCGCCGCGGCCGTGGTGGCGCTCGTGGCAGGGCTGCTGGTGGGCAGATTCGTGCTGTCGCCCGCCGACGCGGCGGCCTCCGGCGAGCCGCCCGAGGCGGGCCTGGTGACGGTGCCCGTGGAGTTCGGTGCGCTCAGCAACGATGTGACGATCCGTGGTGAGGTCGCGTATGCGGATGCCGTGGACGTGACGATCGACACATCCGGCCTCGGCGGCGCCGCCGTCGTCACCGGCAACGTCCCCGAGGTGGGCGCGATGCTCGACCCGCTGTCGGTCGCGCTGACGGTCTCGGGCCGTCCGGTGATCGTCCTGCCCGGCGAGCTGCCCGCCTACCGCAGCCTCGCGTTCGGCATGACCGGACCCGATGTCGTGCAGTTCAAGCAGGCCATGGCCGCGGTCGGCATCGACGCCGGCGACCCGGCCTCCGACGTCTTCGACGAGAAGGCGGCCGCCGCGGTCGGGGCGCTGTACGCGCAGGCCGGCTACACGGCTCCCGTTCCCGCCGAGGGCGCCGCGGAGGGGGTGTCCGCCGCCGAAGACGGTGTCGGTGCCGCGCAGCTGTCGCTCGCGTCGGCGCGGGCGGATCTCTCCCGTGCCGGGGCCGGTGCCTCGGCGGAGCAGGTGCGCGAGGCCGACGTGGCGATCGCGCAGGCGCAGCGCGAGCTCGCCGTGGTGCAGGCCAGCAAACCGGCCGACCCCGCCGATGCCGCGGCGATGGCCCGCTGGCAGGCCGACGTCGGCAACGCGCAGGACAACGTCGGGCTCGCGCAGCTGCGCCGGCAGCAGCTGGACGCCGCCCCCGACACCGCCTCGGCGCGCGCCGGGGTGCAGGCGGCCGAGCAGCAGCTCGCCGATGCCCAGCGCGCGCTCGCCCGTGCCCGCCAGGACGCCCTGCCCACGCTGCCGGCGGGGGAGGTGCTCTACCTCACCGATCTTCCCCGCCGCGTCGACGCCGTCAACGTGACCCGTGGGCAGACGCTGCAGGGGGCGGCGATGACGGTGTCCGGTGCGACGATCGCGCTGACCGGGTCGATCGCCGAAGCCGACGCGGCGCTGCTGGCCGTCGGCGACCGCGCCGTGTTCGACCTGCCCGACGGCGCGGAGCACGCCGCGACGGTCGAGGCCCTCACCCCCGGCAAGAGCGCCGGGGAGCGCTGGTCGGTCACTCTCACGCCGGAGGCGCTGACGACCGAGCAGGCGCAGCAGGTGCAGGGGCGGAATGTCCGCGTGACCATCCCGGTGGGATCCACGAGCGGCGAGGTGCTGTACGTGCCCGTCGCCGCGCTCACCGCAGGCCCGGGCGGCGAGTCGCGCGTCGAGGTCGTCGAGGGCGACCCGCGCGACGGCGAACGCGCCCAGACGCGGATCGTCGTCGTGGAGACGGGTCTTGCCGCCGGCGGTCAGGTCGAGGTGACGGCGACGGACGGCGACCTCGGCGAGGGCGACCTCGTGGTGGTCGGACGGTGACGCTGATCGAACTGCGTGACATCACGCGGTCGTTCCCCGGGCCGCCCGAGGTGCAGGCGCTGAAGGCGGTGAACCTGTCGATCGTCGAGGGCGACTACGTCTCCATCATCGGACCCAGCGGGTCGGGCAAGTCCACCATGCTCAACATCCTCGGTCTGCTTGACCGGCCCACCGTCGGCGAGTATCGCATCGACGGGGTCGTGACCGGCTCTCTCAGCGAGGACGAGCGCGCCGCCGTGCGGGCGCGCCGCATCGGGTTCGTCTTCCAGTCGTTCCACCTCATGCCGCGGCGCACCGTCCTCGACAACGTGCTCATGCCGATGCTGTACAGCGGCGTGCCGCGCGCCGAGCGCGAGGAGCGCGCGCGGCAGACGCTGCGCCGCGTCGGCCTGGAGCACCGCGTCGACTTTCTGCCGGCGACGCTCTCCGGTGGCGAACGCCAGCGGGTCGCCGTGGCCCGCGCCGTCGTGAGCGCGCCAAGCGTGCTGCTGGCCGACGAGCCGACCGGCAATCTCGACGGCGCGACCTCCGGTGAGGTCATGAACCTGTTCGACGAGCTGCGCGCCGATGGGCTGACCCTCGTCGTCATCACGCACGATCCGGCGGTGGCCGCCCGCGCGTCGCGCCGCGTGCGGATCGCGGACGGCCGGCTGAGCGAGGTCGCCTGATGGCGCGGCCCTCCCGCCCCTCGTGGCTGCGGCTGCCGCGGCGCCGCGCGGATGCGCGGACGGCAGGATCCGCGCTCGTGGAGCCGGTGCCGCACGCTGATCGGTTCCTGTTCCAAGACCTGCTCGTCGAGGCGACCGCCGACATCGGGTCGCGACCGGGGCGCCTCGTGATGACGATCGCCGGCACCGTGCTCGGCATCGGGGCGCTCGTCGCGACGGTCGGCTTCGCCCAGACCGCTGCGCACCAGATCGCGCGACAGTTCGACGCCGTCAAGGCAACCCAGGTCGTCGTCTCCCCGGCCGAGGCGCAGACGCGCGGCGGATCGGTCGCGACCTCACGGCTGCCGTGGAACGCGGTCGACCGAGCCGAGACCCTGGTCGGCATCGAGTCGGCCGTCCTCCTCGCCGAGCTGTCGCTGGGGGAGGATGCCATCACCGCCGTGCCGATCCACGACCCGTCGGCGGCGGCCACGGCATCCCCGGCCCTCGCTGCGGCGACCCCCGAGCTGCTCGACGTGCTGCGCGGGGCGATCGTGACGGGCCGCATGTTCGACGCCGGGCACGAGGACCGTGCCGATCGCGTCGTCGTGCTCGGCACGCGCGCCGCCGACCGTCTGGGCATCAACCGGGTGGACAGTCAGCCGGCGATCTTCATCGGCGACGTCGCGTATGCCGTGATCGGCATCTATGGCGGACTGCAGGCGAAGGGCGACCTGCTCGACGCCGTGGTCATGCCGCTCTCGACGGCCCAGCACGACCGGGCGCTGGCGGCGCCCGGAACACTGCAGGCGCGCATCCTGCCGGGAACCGGCCCGCAGCTCGCGGAGCAGCTGCCGCTGGCGCTGCGGCCCGACGACCCGGAAGGGCTGGAGGTCACGGCCCCCGCGGCGTCGTCGTCGCTCGGCGAGAACGTGCAGGCAGACGTCAACATCGTCTTCCTCGTGCTGGGGGCGATCGTGCTGCTCGCCGGGGCGCTCGGCATCGCGAACGTGACGATGCTGAATGTCATGGAGCGGGTGCCCGAGATCGGCCTGCGGCGCGCGCTCGGCTCATCCGGTCGTCAGATCGCGGGCCAGTTCATCGTCGAGTCGGTCGTCATCGGCCTGCTCGGCGGACTCATCGGCTCGGCCCTGGCGGTCGGCGCCGTCGTCGGCATCAGCGTCGCGCAGCAGTGGACGCCCATCGTGGACCCGTGGGTCGCGGCGGGCGGCGTCGTGCTCGGCGCGATCGTGGGACTCGTCGCGGGAGGGTTCCCCGCGCGCCGCGCCGCCCGCATCGAGCCGGTCACCGCACTCCGCGGCGGCCACTGAGCCCGACGCGTCAGTCGAGTCGCTTGCCGTACCAGCGCGTCGCGTTCGGGTTGTCGTTGTAGGGCGCGATCGCCTCGAACCCGGAGCGGGCATACAGGCCGCCCGCCGCCGCGAGGGTGTGGTGCGTGTCGAGGACGAGCTCGGCCGCTCCCCACTCGCGTGCACGGCGCTCGAGGTCTTCCAGCAGCAGACGCCCCCAGCCGCGACCGCGGGTCTCTGGCCTCAGATACAGATGCTTGACCTCGTACCTCACGCCGGCGGGACCGTCCTCGATGCGGCGGATGCCGCCGCATCCGACATCGGGGCCGTCGTCGACGGCCACGACGAACACGCCCGCGGGAGGCGTGAAGACGGATGCCGTGGGGAAGACCGGCCGGTAGGTCTCGCCCCGCGGAAAGGCTTCGCCGCGCATCTGGAAGTACTCCGTCAGCAGCGCCCGCGAGCGCGGATCATCGACGGGGAGGGGGACGAGGGTGGGCATCTTCCGAGGGTAGCCCGCCGTCTCGGCCCCTCGCCGACCCCGTAATCTGGTGGCATGACGACGAGAGTGGCCCTCGTGGGCGGCACCGGCAAGCTCGGCGGGATCATCGCGGGCGTGATCGATGCCTCCGACGGCTTCGAGACGGTCGCCGTGCTCGGCTCCTCGAGCGACCTGGCTGACATCGACGGTGCCGACCTCGTCGTGGATGCCTCGACCCCCGGGGTCTCCGTCGACGTCGTCCGCGCCGCGATCGAGCGCGGCATCAACGTCCTCGTCGGGACGTCGGGGTGGTCGTCCGAGCGCATCGCCCTGGTGCGCCCCCTGGTGGATGCCGCCGGCACGGGCGCGGTGTTCATCCCGAACTTCTCTCTCGGATCGGTCATCGGCTCGGCCCTGGCCGCCGCGGCCGCGCCACATTTCCCGTCGATCGAGATCGTCGAGGCGCACCGCGAGACGAAGGTCGACTCGCCGAGCGGCACGGCAGTGCGCACCGCGGAGCTCATCGCCGACGCCCGCGCCGAGGCGGGCCCGGTCTCCTCGCCCCATGTCGATCAGCGCGCCCGCGGCCAGCAGGTCTCGAGCGTGCCGATCCACTCGCTGCGCCGCCCCGGCGTTGTCGCCCGGCAGGAGACGATCCTGTCCGGCCCTGGCGAGTCGCTCACGATCGTCCACGACACCGTCGAGCCGGCTCTGGCCTACGCCCCCGGCATCCGCGTCGCCCTGACCGCCGCCCGCGACGCGCGCGGCGTCATCGTCGGCCTCGACGCGCTCATCGATCTGGGCCTGCGGCCCCGCCAGGCGCCCGCCGCCGAGGCCCCGGTCGACGAGGGCGCCGCCCCGGGCCAGGTCGCCCGCACCACCGGCGCATGAGCGCTCGCATCGGCGTCGCCGTCATGGCGGTGCTGCTGGGGCTGTACATCGTGCTCGTCGCGCAGCGCGCGTGGCTCCTGCTCGTCTCCGGCGAGCCGGTCGGCATCGCGATGGGCGTCGCTCTCGTCGTGCTGCCGGTCATCGCGGCGTGGGCGCTGTGGCGCGAGATCATGTTCGGCCGGGGCGCCGAGCGCCTCGCCACCCGCCTCGAGGCCGAGGGCGGTCTCCCGTCCGAGGAGGTCGACGTGCGGCAGAGCGGACGGGTCGACCGTGCGCAGGCCGACGCTCTGTTCCCGGCGTACCGCGCCGATGTCGAGGAGCATCCCGGCGACTGGCGTGCCTGGTTCCGGCTCGGTCTCGCCTACGACGGCGCCGGCGACCGCACCCGGGCACGGCAGGCGATCCGCAAGGCCATCACGCTGGCGCGGTCCGATTCCACGCCCGGCGCCTGAGCCGGCGGCGGATCAGACCGGGACGGCGGCGGCCACGGCATCCTCCACCGTGGGATGAGCGAAGACGAAGCCCGATGCCGACAGTGCCCGCGGCACGACCGGCAGGTCGCCGAGGAGCAGACCGTCCGCGGCGTCGCGTCCGAGCGTGGCGCGCAGCGCCCACGCCGGGACGCGGACGAGGTAGGGACGGTTCATCCGCCGCGCGAGGGCGAAGCCGAGGTCGTTGGCCGTCGCGCGTTCGGGCCCGGTGAGGTTGACGGGGCCCGTCAGACCGGCGTCGATGACGTGGCGGATCGCGCGGACTTCGTCGTCCAGGGAGATCCACGGCCACACCTGCGTGCCGCGGCCGAGCGGGCCGGAGACCCCCAGTCGCGTGAGCAGCAGCAGGGGCTTGAGCACGCCCTCGGCGTGCACCACCGGAGCCGTCCGCAGGACGGCGACTCGCGCCCGTTCCCCCGCCCCGCGCTGCGCCGCCGCCTCCCACTCGCCGCAGAGGTCCGCCAGGAAGGACTCGCCGCGCGGCGCGTCCTCGGTCAGCTCCATGCCGCGCCCCGAGGGGTAGTAGCCGACGGCGGATGCCGACACGAACGTCGGCGCGTCCTCGCCCAGGCGCCGCACGGCGGCCGCGAGGGCTTGAGTGGGGGCGATCCGCGACCAGACCAGCTCGTGCTGGTACCGCTTCGTCCAGGGGAACCGACCGAGGGTCGCGCCGTTCAGCCCCACGACGGCGCGCGCGCCGGCGAGTACATCGGCGTGCAGCGGCTCCCTCCCGGGATCCCACGCGATCTCGTCGGCTGCCTGCGCCGGCCGCCGGACGAGCCGGGTGACGGCGACGCCGTCGGCGCGCAGCGCCGCCACCAGCGCCCGGCCGATGAGGCCGGAGGCGCCGGCGACGACGACGCGCGCGTCGGGACGATCAGCCAAGCGTGGCCTCGAGGGTGATCTCGATGCCGGCCAGCGCAGCCGAGACGGGGCATCCGGTCTTCGCCTCGCCGGCGATGCGGGCGAAGTCCTCCGCCGACAGGCCCGGGACCACGGCGTTGACGTTCAGGTGGGAGCCGGTGATGCCGGTGCCGGGGATGAAGGTCACCGAGGCCGTGGTCTCGATGCTCTCGGGCGGGGTGCCGTTGCCCGTCAGCGCGTGCGAGAGCGCCATGCTGAAGCACGACGAATGGGCGGCGGCCAGCAGCTCTTCGGGTGTCGTGACCGACGTGGACCCTTCGCTGCGGGCCTTCCAGTTCACAGCGAACGGCCCCTGATTCGAGCTCTCCAGCGCGATCTGGCCGGAGCCCTCGGCGAGGGAGCCCTTCCAGCTGGTGGTCGCTTCGCTCGTGACGCTCATGACTGTCCTCCCGTGTCCCCGCAGGGACGTCGCTGACGGGCGCCGATCCGCGCCCGTCATGAGCCTAGACGCGGGGGCCGGGGGAGGGAACCGGGTCAGTCCGGGCGGCCCCACAGGCCGACGCGCTGCAGGAGCAGGTACAGCTGGCATCCCAGGCACAGCCCGAACACCGCGTTGAGGAACGCCGCGATGAACGCCATGCCCGCCGCGATCGGCAGCGCCCACGGCACGCCGATCAGGTGCAGGAGAAGCCCGACGCCGGTCACCAACAGGCCGACGCCCTGCGCGAAGCGCGGCGGGCGCGGGTCCTCGAGGTCCGTCGGCGGCGCCAGCCGCGGTTGCACGAGTCGGCGGTAGAGCACACCCCACGGTGCCGTGCGTGGTGAGACGACGCCCCAGAGGAAGAGCAGTGCGATCACGAGCAGCAGGAGGAACGCGGGGTCGGCGGCGCGCTGGGCGACCGTGAGGGTCGGCAGCAGCCAGGAGCCGGCGACGAACGCGAAATCGGAGTCCGCCAGCGGCTGATAGGCGAACCAGCCGAAGGTGGCGGTCGCGCGCGCCGTCGACGCGCCGATCAGACCGAGGAACACGTCCACGAGCAGCAGCACCGCGGTGACGGATGCCGCGAAGCGCGGTCCGCGCGGATCGATGCCCTTCGGGGAGGCGGGGCGGGCGATGTCAGACACGGGCATCCTCGGCGGCCACACGACCGAGTTCGAGTTCCACGGCGCCGCGACTCGGCGTGCCGCCGAACCGGGTCTGGATGACCCCGTTGCGGTCGAGGATGAGGGTCGTCGGCGTCTGCAGCACGTGGAAGTGCTTGGCGATATCGGGACGGTGGGTGAGGTCCACGTCGAGGTGGAGCACCCCGTCGTGCGCGTCGGCGATCGCGCCGAGCGTGCGGTGCACGCCGGGGCAGCGCGCGCACATCTCGGTGCTGAACTGGAGCAGCGTGGCGCGCTCGCCGAGCGCGGTGGCGCCCAGCCGCTCGGGTTCGACGATCTCGGCGGGGTTCTGCCGCCGCGGCCGGCTCTGCTGCCAGCGGAGGACGAAACCGCCGCCGACGGTCACCGTGAGCAGGGCGGCGAGGACGATCGCGGCTTCCGACAGGTTCACAACCCCTCACCCTAGACCGCCACGGCCGTGCGACGGCCCGATGCCGCCCAGATGACGAACCGTGCGTCACAGAGCCGGTGCGCACCGCCGCCGGTAACCTGGCAGTCATGAGCGCGCACCCGGCATCCGGCCACCCCGTTCCCACCCCCTACGAGGACCTTCTCGCCGATGTGGTGCGCAGCGGCGTGCACAAGGACGACCGCACCGGAACCGGGACCACGAGCGTGTTCGGGCGGCAGATCCGCTTCGACCTGTCGCAGGGGTTTCCGCTCATCACGACCAAGCGCGTGCACCTGAAGTCGATCGTCTACGAACTGCTGTGGTTCCTGCGCGGCGAGTCCAACGTCGGCTGGCTGCAGGAGCACGGCGTCACCATCTGGGACGAGTGGGCCGACGAGCGCGGCGAGCTCGGCCCCGTCTACGGCGTGCAGTGGCGGTCGTGGCCGACACCCTCGGGCGGCCAGATCGACCAGATCTCCCAGGTGATCGAGCAGATCCGCACCAACCCCGACTCGCGCAGGCTCATCGTGTCGGCGTGGAACCCGGCCGACATCCCCGACATGGCGCTCGCGCCGTGCCACGCGCTGTTCCAGTTCTACGTCGCGGACGGAAAGCTGTCGTGCCAGCTCTATCAGCGCTCGGCCGACATGTTCCTGGGCGTGCCGTTCAACATCGCGTCGTACGCGCTGCTGACGATGATGATCGCGCAGCAGACGGGCCTCGAGCCCGGCGACTTCGTCTGGACGGGCGGCGACTGCCACGTCTACGACAACCACCTCGAGCAGGTGCGCGAGCAGCTCTCCCGTGAGCCCTACCCGTACCCGACGCTGTCGTTCGCGCGAAAGCCCGACTCGATCTTCGACTACACCTACGACGACATCGTCGTCGAGGACTACCAGCACCACCCGGCGATCCGCGCCGCGGTGGCGGTGTGAGCGCGCCCGGCCCGCGTCTCGGGCTCATCTGGGCGGAGGCCCGCGGCGGCGTCATCGGCAAGGACGGCGGCATGCCCTGGCACGTGCCGGAGGACCTCGCGCACTTCAAGGAGCGCACGACGGGACATCCGGTCATCATGGGCCGGCGCACGTGGGAGTCGTTCCCGGAGCGGTTCCGTCCGCTCCCGGACCGGCGGAACATCGTGGTGACGACGGATGCCGAGTGGGCCGCCGACGGCGCGGAGCGCGCCTCGTCGCTCGACGAGGCCCTCGCGCTCGTGGGCGACGCGCGGGAGGTCTGGGCCATCGGCGGTGCGCGCCTGTTCACCGAGGCGATCGAGCGGGCCGACCTCCTGGAGGTGACGGAGCTCGACCTGGAGGTCGAGGGGGACACGTTCGCCCCCGATCGCTCCGGGTGGGACGTCGCGCGCATCGATCCCGCCGACGGCTGGACCGTCTCACGCACCGGCGTGCCCTACCGCTTCCTGACGCTCATCCGCGCCTGACCCTCATCCTCGGGCGTCTCGCGCGGGCGGGTGACACCCGGCATCCGCCCGCGATGTCACGGACACAGGAGACATCGCGCACACAGGATGTGTGATCGTCACCACGTCCTGTTTCGGCGTTTTCTCCTGTCTCGGTGATGGCCTGACACGCCGCATGCATCGCCGGTAGCGTGACGGAATGGCGAAGACGGCACTCATCACCGGCGCGAGCTCGGGTCTCGGCGCGGAGTTCGCGCGACAGCTGGCATCGAAGGGTGCGGACGTGGTCCTCGTGGCGCGAGACCGGGCGGCGCTGGACGCCGTCGCCGAGCGGCTGCGCGCCGAGTTCGGTGTCGCGACCGAGGTTCTGGTCGCAGACCTTACGACCGACGAGGGCACGGATGCCGCGGCATCCCGCCTCTCCGACCCGACGCGGCCAGTCGAGGTGCTCGTCAACAACGCCGGGATAGGGCTCGACCTCGACTTCGCGAGGAACGACATCTCCGTCGAGGAGCGGCACCTCGACCTGCACGTGCGCGCGACGATGCGCCTCACGCACGCGGCGCTGCAGCCGATGCTCGCGCGGGGACACGGGCGGATCATCAACGTGGCATCCGTCGCGGCGTTCCTCCCGCGCGGCACGTACGGCGCGGTCAAGGCGTGGATCGTCTCGTTCAGCCGGTGGGCGAACGCCGTGTACCGGCCCCGCGGCGTGAGCGTCACCGCGGTGTGCCCCGGCTTCGTGCACACGAACTTCCACGAGCGGCTCGGGCTGCCGCCGGGTCAGGAGGGCATCCCCTCCTTCATGTGGCTCGATGCGCCCGACGTCGTCCGGGAGGGGCTGCGCGCCGCCGCCCGCGGCACCGCCGTCTCGATCCCGTCGCTGCGCTACCGGGCCATCGTCGCCGTCGTGCGGATGCTCCCGGCACCCCTCGCCGCCCGGCTCGCCCGCACCGGGCGCTGACGCACGGCGAGCGTATCCGAACCGATAACCTGGACGCATGACGCACACGGGCAACCCCTTCGGTCAGGTCCTCGTCGCGCTCGTCACCCCGATGACGGCCGACGGTGAAGTCGACTGGCCCGCCGTCGAGAAGCACATCGACGACGTCATCACCGCCGGCGCCGACGGCATCGTCGTGACCGGCACCACGGGCGAGACCTCCACCCTTACCGACCCGGAGAAGCTGAAGCTCGTCGAGGTCGGCAAGAGCGTGTCCGCCGGCCGCGCGAAGATCATCACGGGCGGTGGCTCCAACGAGACCGCACACGCGATCGAGCTGTACAAGGCCAGCGAGAAGGCCGGCGCCGACGGCATCATGATCGTCACGCCGTACTACAACAAGCCCACGCAGGCCGGCATCCTGACGCACTTCCGCCTCGTCGCCGACGCCACCGATCTGCCGGTGATCCTCTACGACATCCCCGGCCGCACCGGCGTACCGATCAAGTACGAGACGATCCTGCGTCTCGCCAAGCACCCGAACATCCTCGCGATCAAAGACGCCAAGGGCGACTTCAGCGAGGTCAGCCGGGTGCTCAACCAGACCGACCTGATGTACTTCTCCGGCGACGACGCGAACGCGCTGCCACACATGGCGATCGGCGCCACCGGGCTCATCGGCGTCACCGCGAACATCGCGCCCGCGCCGTACCGCGTGATGGTGGATGCCGTGAACCGCGGCGACCTGGCCGCAGCGACCGCCGCCCACCAGAGCCTCGAGCCGCTCGTCCGCGCCGTCATGACGCACGTGCCCGGCACGGTCAGTGCGAAGTACATCCTGCACGGCCTCGGCCGGATCTCGAGCCCCCGCGTCCGCCTGCCCCTCGTCGGGCCGGAGGAGTGGGAGGCCGCCATCATCGAGGACGAGCTGGCGCTCGTGAAGGGCGTCGACGGCGCCGACTTCTCGAACTTCCGGCCCGACCGCAACGCCGCCGCGGGCGGCGCACTCCCCAAGGTCCACGGCACGACCCGCTGAGACCGCAGCGCTGAACAGCATGGAAAAGAGCGGATGCCGCGGCATCCGGTGAAAGGCATTCGATGCCCACGAACGTGTACGACCCGCCCGCCCTCGAGAAGGGCACCCTCCGGGTGATCCCCCTCGGCGGCCTGGGTGAGATCGGCCGCAACATGACCGTCTTCGAGTTCGACGGCAAGCTTCTGATCGTCGACTGCGGCGTGCTCTTCCCCGAGGAGCACCAGCCGGGCGTCGACCTCATCCTCCCCGACTTCGAACCGATCAAGGGGCGCCTCGACGACGTCGTCGGCCTCGTGCTGACGCACGGCCACGAAGACCACATCGGCGCCGTGCCGTACCTCCTCAAGCTCAAGAGCGACATCCCGCTCATCGGCTCGCAGCTGACGCTCGCGCTCGTCGAGGCGAAGCTCAAGGAGCACCGCATCAAGGCGTACACGCTCACCGTCGCGGAGGGGCAGGAGGAGCAGGTCGGCCCGTTCGACCTCGAGTTCGTCGCGGTGAACCATTCCATCCCCGATGCGCTCGCCGTCGCGATCCACACGGATGCCGGCACGGTGCTCGCCACGGGCGACTTCAAGATGGACCAGCTGCCGCTGGACGGTCGGCTGACCGATCTGCGCGCGTTCGCGAGCCTCGGAGAGGACGGGGTCGATCTCTTCCTCGTCGACTCCACCAACGCGGACGTCCCCGGGTTCACGCCGCTCGAGCGGGCGATCGGTCCTGTCCTGGATCAGGTGATCGC
The DNA here is from genome assembly GCF_049707015.1 of Microbacterium sp. CH-015. Classification (NCBI taxonomy): domain Bacteria; kingdom Bacillati; phylum Actinomycetota; class Actinomycetes; order Micrococcales; family Microbacteriaceae; genus Microbacterium; species Microbacterium sp. CH-015. Next base: position 527,443 of record NZ_JBNAFJ010000001.1, read on the forward strand.
GAAGGCGCCGCGGCGCGTCATCGTCGCGAGCTTCTCGAGCCACGTGCACCGCGTGCAGCAGGTCATCGACGCCGCCGCCGCGAACGGCCGCCGCGTCGCGTTCCTCGGCCGCTCGATGGTGCGCAACATGACGATCGCCGAGGAGCTCGGCTACCTGCACGTGCCGGACGGCGTCCTCATCGACTACAAGAAGGCCAAGGACCTCCCGGACGACCGGATCGTCTACATGTCCACCGGGTCGCAGGGTGAGCCGATGGCCGTGCTGTCGCGCATGGCGAACCTCGATCACGCGATCGAGCCCGGTCCCGGCGACACCGTGATCCTGGCATCCAGCCTCATCCCGGGCAACGAGAACGCCGTCTACCGCGTGATCGACGGACTGACGAAGCTCGGGGCCAACGTCGTGCACAAGGGCAACGCGAAGGTGCACGTCTCCGGCCACGCCGCCGCCGGCGAGCTGCTGTACTGCTACAACATCCTGCAGCCGCGCAACGTCATGCCTGTCCACGGCGAGTACCGGCACCTCATCGCGAACGCGAAGCTCGCGCAAGACACCGGCATCCCCGCCGAGAACACGATCATCGCCGAGAACGGCACGGTCGTCGATCTGCAGGGCGGGGTGGCGAAGGTCGTCGGCCAGCTCGACCTGGGCTTCGTATACGTCGACGGCTCCACCGTCGGGGAGATCACCGACGCCGACCTCAAGGACCGCCGCATCCTGGGCGAAGAGGGCTTCATCTCGGTGATCGTGGTGGTGGATGCCGCGACCGGCCGCATCATCACGGGACCCGAGATCCACGCCCGCGGTTTCGCGGAGGACGACAGCGTCTTCGACGACGTCAAGCCGAAGATCGCCGCCGCGCTCACCGAAGCGGCCCAGTCCGGCGTGCGCGACACGCATGCGCTGTCGCAGGTGGTGCGCCGCACGATCGGCCGCTGGGTCAATCAGCGTCTGCGCCGGCGCCCGATGATCGTCCCGCTCGTCATCGAGGCGTAGGCCCGCGCGCGACCCGGCGATCACCGGGAGCCGTCATCGAGGCGTAACACCCGGTCGCTACCATCGACCCATGCCCGCCAGCTTCCGCATCCGCCCCGCCACCCAGGCGGACGGCGCATTCCTCGGCGACATGGTCGTCGAGGCGGCGAACTGGGGTCAGGGCGGCGCACGACCGCGGCACGAGGTGATCGCGCATCCCGACCACAGCAGGTATGTCGCGGGGTGGATGAGGCCGGGGGATGCCGGGTTCATCGCCGTCGACGCGCAGGATCAGTCGATCGGCGCCGCCTGGTACCGGATGCTGCCGCGCACCGATCCCGGCTTCGGGTACATCGGCACGGGTGTTCCGGAGCTCATCATCGGGGTGCGCCCGATCTGGCGCGCTCACGGCGCCGGCCGGGCGCTGCTGCAGCGCCTGTGCGAGCACGCCAGGGCGCAGGGCTTCGCCCGGATCAGCCTGTCGGTGGAGCGCGGCAACTTCGCGCAGCAGCTGTACCGCAGCGAAGGCTTCGCCGTGACCGAGGCCGGCCACGGCCGCGACACGATGGTCAAGCGGCTGCGCTGACGCAGGCGCGCATCCCGCCGCGTCAATCCGCGGATTCTGCCCCACCCGCGCCTACCGTGGAGTAATGGCACGATCGAGCACGCCCACGAACGCCCGCGCGTCCGCGAAGGGCTCCTCCTCGCGTGCCCAGAAGTCCGGCGCGCGGCGGCCCGATCCGGCGCCCAAGCGCTACGTGGACGACGTCGACAAGCCGCCGGTGATCGTCCGGGCGTGGCTCGGCCTCGCGCACGCCACCGGCGGGATGTTCCGCGCCTTCGGTCCGGAGGCCCTCGAGAAGGATCAGCGTCGCGACGGATTCCCGTTCCTGCTGGTGCTGCTCGCCGTCGCCGGGGCGGTCGTGGAATGGTTCCTCATCGGCACCGACGTCGGCACGAACATCAGCGCCTTCACGGTGGGTGCGCTCATCGGCCGGGTCGCCTTCATCATGCCGGTCCTCCTGCTGCTGCTCGCCGGGTGGCTCTTCCGGCATCCGTCCTCGGTCAACGACAACGGGCGGGTCGGCATCGGCTTCGGCCTGTTCGTCCTGTCGATCGCGGGCTTCTGCCACGTCGCGGGCGGTCAACCGCAGCCCAATCAGGGCCTGCCCGCGCTGAGCGAGGCCGGGGGCCTGTTCGGCTGGGCGATCGGCGGGCCGCTCACGGTCCTCACCGACATCGGCGCCTATGTCGTGCTCGGTGTCATCAGCTTCTTCAGCGTCCTCATCATCACCAAGACCCCGCCGAACCGCATCGGCCGCCGACTCGGCGACCTGTACGCCTGGATGTTCGGCGCGGAGCGCCCGCAGGCGACGGATGCCGCGGCCACCGGCCCCACGGTCGCCTTCGGGCCGGTCGACGATCAGGACGCGGAGAAGGAGCCGTCGCTGCCGTGGTGGCGCCGCAACAAGTCGGGTCGCGAAGAGGATGCCGACGGCAACCTCGGCGCGGATGACCTGACCGCCCTGCTCGATCCGCAGGGCGTCGGCGGGTTCGATCAGGCCGCCGTCGCCGTGCCTGCGACGCCTCCGGTGCCGCCGCTGCCCGTGCTTCCCGATGCCGCGACCGAGATCATCGACCCCGCCGTCATCGCCAGCGCGAAGAAGGCGGCCCGACGCGCGGACACCGGCATCCGGGAGGACAGCGGCGAGATCGTCCTCGACGACGGCGTGCTGCCCGGCATCTCCGCCCTCGGCGACGACCACGACGGCCGGCCGCCGCAGGCCCCGTACCGGCTGCCCTCGGTCGCCGCCCTCGCGCAGGGCACGCCGCCCAAGGCGCGCTCGGAGGCCAACGACCGCGTCGTCGCGGCGATCATGGGCGTGTTCGACCAGTTCGGCGTCGACGCGAAGGTGACGGGTTTCTCCCGCGGCCCGACGGTCACCCAGTACGAGATCGCCCTCGGCCACGGCGTCAAGGTCGAGCGCATCACGGCGCTCACCAACAACATCGCCTACGCCGTCGCCTCCAACGAGGTGCGCATCCTCGCGCCGATCCCGGGCAAGAGCGCGATCGGCGTCGAGATCCCCAACACCGATCGCGAGATCGTCACTCTCGGCGACGTGCTGCGCTCGCAGGCGGCGACGAGCCAGACCCACCCGATGACGATCGGCGTCGGCAAGGACGTCGGCGGCGGCTATGTCGTCGCGAATCTCGCGAAGATGCCCCACCTGCTGGTCGCCGGTTCCACCGGCTCGGGCAAGTCGAGCTTCGTGAACTCGATGATCACGTCGCTGCTCATGCGCGCCAAGCCCTCCGAGGTGCGGATGGTGCTCATCGACCCCAAGCGCGTGGAGCTCACGAGCTACGCCGGCGTGCCGCACCTGATCACCCCCATCATCACGAACCCGAAGAAGGCGGCCGAGGCGCTGCAGTGGGTCGTGAAGGAGATGGACATGCGGTACGACGACCTCGCGTCGTTCGGGTTCCGCCACATCGATGACTTCAACAAGGCCGTCGTCGCGGGGGAGATCAACCTCCCCGTCGGCAGCGAGCGGGTGCTGAAGCCCTACCCCTACCTCCTCGTCGTCGTCGACGAGCTCGCCGACCTCATGATGGTCGCCCCGCGCGATGTGGAGGACTCGATCGTCCGCATCACGCAGCTGGCGCGCGCGAGCGGCATCCACCTCGTCCTCGCCACGCAGCGTCCGTCGGTCGACGTCGTCACGGGTCTCATCAAGGCCAACGTGCCCTCGCGTCTCGCGTTCGCGGTCACGAGCGTCACCGACTCGCGCGTCATCCTCGATCAGCCCGGCGCCGACCGGCTCATCGGCCAGGGCGACGGCCTGTTCCTGCCGATGGGCGCCTCGAAGGCGCTGCGCGTGCAGGGCGCGTGGGTCGCCGAGAGCGAGATCGAAAAGGTCGTCCACCACGTCAAGAACCAGGCCCGCCCCGAGTACCGGGCCGACGTCGCGGCGGTGGCGGAGAAGAAGGAGATCGACGCCGACATCGGCGACGACCTCGAGCTGCTGCTGGCGGCGGCGGAGCAGATCATCTCGACGCAGTTCGGCTCCACGTCGATGCTGCAGCGCAAGCTCCGGGTCGGCTTCGCCAAGGCCGGGCGCCTCATGGACCTGCTCGAGTCCCGCGAGATCGTCGGGCCGTCCGAGGGGTCGAAGGCCCGTGACGTGCTCGTGACGCCCGACCAGCTGCCCGAGGTGCTCGCGCGCCTCCGGGGCGACGACCCGCCGGCCGCGGCGCCGTCTTCCGGCGCCTCGGGTGCCGACCCGTACGGGCCCGATGCGGTCGACACGCAGTTCGACGGCCTCGAGGTCGTCGACGGCGACGAGGGCTCCGAGGATGCCTGGGGGCTCACCGGCCGCGACTGAGGTCACGCGGCGGGGCGGCCAGTAGGCTCGGCACGTGACGATCCCCCGGCAGCTTCCGAACGCGATCACGATCGTGCGCATCCTGTGCGCGCCGGTCTTCCTGTGGATGCTGCTCGCGGATGCCGGCGCGGACGGCGCGCTCCGCTGGTGGGCCGCCGTGCTGTTCATCGTGGCGATCGCGACGGACGGCATCGACGGCCACCTCGCGCGAAAGCACGACATCGTCACCGACCTCGGCAAGCTGCTGGACCCCATCGCCGACAAGGTCCTCACCGGGTTCGCGTTCATCGGCCTGTCGATCCTCGGCGAGCTGCCGGTGTGGGTCGTCGTGGTGGTGCTCGTGCGCGAGATCGGCATCACGGTGCACCGGCTCGTCGTCGCATCGAACCACGTCGTCGCGGCCGCTTGGATGGGGAAGCTCAAAACCGTCGCGCAGGCCGTCGCGCTGTCGCTCGCGCTGCTGCCGCTGTGGACGGTGGTGGGGGAGTGGATCCACGTCGTGAACACCGTGACGATGTGGATCGCCGTCATCCTCACGATCGCGAGCGGCATCGACTACGTCGTCACCGAGGTGCGCGGCTCCCGCGCGTCACGCCCGTCGCGCAGGCCCCGACCGTCGCAGCCGAAGGATGCCGGGGGGAGCCCGTCATGAGTCCGTTCCACCCACCGTCCGAGCTCCCCGACGAGCTCGAGAACACCCTCGTCTCGGTCGGGCGCCGCACCGACGCCGAACGCCTCGTGGACCGGCTCGGCGAGCTCGGCTGGACCGTCGCGGTCGCCGAATCGCTCACTGGCGGGCTGGTCGCGGCATCCATCGTCGCGGTCTCCGGAGCCTCCCGCGTGCTGCGCGGCGGCGTCGTCGCCTACGCGACCGACGTCAAGGCGAGCCTGCTGGGGGTCGATGAGACGCTGCTGAGCGCCCACGGTCCGGTGCACCCGCGCGTCGCGCGGCAGATGGCCGAGGGGGTGCGCCGGGTGCTCGGCCACGAGGGCGTCCCCGCCGACATCGGCATCGCCACGACGGGGATCGCCGGCCCCGTCTCGGCGGACGGGCAGCCGGTGGGAACGGTGCACCTCGCCGTCTCGACGCCGCTGGGGTCGCGGGTCGAGTCGCTGCAGCTGGAGGGCGACCGCGACGGCATCCGCGCCGAGTCGGCGGCGCGCGCCCTGCGACTGGCGCTCGACGCGCTGTGAGCGCCCGCAGATGACGGCGGGAATACCCGATGTGTCGGCTCCGTTACGTATGAGCGATTCCCAACCATTCCCCAGCACGAGGGGTCTATCGTGGCCAGCAAGTCCTGTACTGTTGTCCACCCGGGACAAGGTTTTCGACCGAGGAATCGCTGAAGGAGGGGGCCCGACATGATCCTGGTTCGTCAAGAGATCGGCGAAGTCCTGCGCGACTTCCGCCTGCAGAAGGGCCGCACCCTCCGTCAGGTCGCAGGCCGCGCGAGTGTCGCCCTCGGCTACCTCAGCGAGGTCGAGCGCGGTCAGAAGGAGGCGTCCAGCGAGATCCTCGCGTCCGTCGCCGAAGCGCTCGATGTCCCGATCTCCACCATCATGCGTGAGGTCGGCGACCGCATCTCGGTGCTCGAGGGCTTGCAGGTCTTCCCCGACGTCGTGCCCGACGACCTCGCGGCGCTCGGCGACGAGATCATCCAGCCCGAGCTCTCGCTGCGCTGACGTGCGGCGCAGCGAGTTCACGCGCGCCGTCACCGCCGAGTTCGGCGGCCGCGGCGCGGCCCTCGTGGCAGACCTGGCCCTCGGCCCGCTGGACTATCGCACCGCCGCGCAGGCCCTGGAGGACGGCGTGCCGCCCCGGGAGATCTGGCTCGCCCTGTGCGAGGAGGCCGATGTGCCCGAGTCGCGTCGGCACGGCGTGGGGCTCATCCAGACACGCAAACGCTGAATCGCGGATGCCCGCACGCGGCGTGTCGTCGTATTTTTGTTCGACTGACGCATAGGCTCCTCCACAAGAGGTGAAACGGGCGTCTTGTCCACAGATGCGGGTCCACCGCCGACCGATGTCGGAGGTCCTCCCTAACGTGAACAGGGTCATCACGACACCTCCGCCTTGTCGCAGCATCCGTCCCGTCGGGAGGGAGCGCGACAGCCTACAGGCGACGGAACCGCGACCATAAGGAGCACGTCATGCCCTCACCCGCCGACCGCGAGAAGGCCCTCGAATCGGCCCTCGCCCAGATCGACCGCCAGTTCGGAAAGGGCTCGGTCATGCGACTGGGCAGCGATGACCGCGCTCCCGTCGAGGTCATTCCGACCGGCTCCATCGCCCTCGACGTCGCCCTCGGCGTCGGTGGCCTGCCCCGTGGCCGCATCGTCGAGATCTACGGTCCCGAGTCCTCGGGAAAGACGACGCTGACCCTGCACGCGATCGCCAACGTGCAGCGTGCCGGCGGCATCGCCGCCTTCATCGACGCCGAGCACGCGCTCGATCCCGACTACGCCCAGAAGCTCGGCGTCGACATCGACCAGCTGCTGGTGTCCCAGCCCGACACGGGTGAGCAGGCGCTCGAGATCGCGGACATGCTCGTCCGCTCCGGCGCGATCGACCTGGTCGTCATCGACTCGGTCGCCGCCCTCGTGCCCAAGGCCGAGATCGAAGGCGAGATGGGCGACTCGCACGTCGGCCTGCAGGCCCGCCTCATGTCGCAGGCGCTGCGCAAGCTGACCGGTGGCCTGAACCAGACCGGCACGACGATGATCTTCATCAACCAGCTGCGCGAGAAGATCGGCGTGTTCTTCGGCTCGCCCGAGACCACCGCCGGTGGCAAGGCGCTCAAGTTCTACGCGTCGGTGCGGCTGGACATCCGTCGCATCGAGACGCTGAAGGACGGGACGGATGCCGTGGGCAACCGCACCCGCGTGAAGGTCGTCAAGAACAAGATGGCCCCGCCGTTCAAGCAGGCCGAGTTCGACATCCTGTACGGGGTGGGCATCTCCCGGGAGGGAAGCCTCATCGACTTCGGCGTCGAGCATGGCATCGTCAAGAAGTCGGGCGCCTGGTACACCTATGACGGCGAGCAACTCGGCCAGGGCAAGGAGAACGCGCGCAACTTCCTGCTCAATAACGCCGACATCGCCGCCGAGATCGAGCAGAAGATCCTGCAGAAGCTCGGCATCGGTCAGCCCAAGGTCGTCGACGCCGCTCCGGTCGCCGACCTCGCCGAGCGTCGCCCGGCCTGATGTTCCGGCAGGGTTCGACAGCAGGTGCTTCGGTGCGCCCCGCGGCCGGGCGTGAGCCGGGTGAGCCATGCGTGACGACCTCGCACCCGTGATCCCGCTGTTCGGCGGGGCGGCTTCGGCCGCTCCCGCCGAACGCGGCGCCGCTCCGGCGGACTCGTGGCACACGACGTGGACCGCGCCTGTCGACCGCGGCGCGGATCCGGCCGCACGCGCCGACGCGGATGCGGCGGCACAGGACGCGGCACCCGACGTCGCGGAGATCGCCGCCGCCGCCGAGGCCGCGCTGCTGCGCAGGCTGCGGACGCGTTCACTGTCGATCCGTGAGGCGCGCGCGGTACTGCGGGAGCGCGAGCTGGACGAGGCCTCCGTCGACGCCCTCGTCGAGCGGTTCGTCGGGAACGGCTACCTCGACGACGCGAGACTCGCCGAGCAGCTGATCCACAGTGGTGTCGAGCGCAAGGGGCAGGGACGTCTGATGCTGTCCCAGGCGCTCGGCAAGCGCGGCATCCCGCGTGAGGTCATCGACGCGGCGCTGGCCGAGCTGCCCGACGACGAGGCTGAACGCGCGCTCGCGTTCGCCCGGCAGAAGGCGCGATCTCTGCAGGGCCTCGACCGCGACACCGCGCTGCGACGGCTCTCCGGACAGCTGGCGCGACGCGGCTACGGCAGCGTGGCGCTCTCGGCGGCGCGGCAGGCGCTCGACGAGGCCGCCCGGCCGCCGGCGCGCGGCGTCCGCTTCGAGTAGCGGCCAGGCGACGTCGGGTTCCGGCCGTCACATCCACGCGGCGGCGAGCTCGACCTCCAGGAGTGCGACGTGCTCGGCGCCGCACAGTTCGGTGCCGGGCAGGGCGGCCGTGGCCGCTCCCGCGGCGGCCGCGGTGCGGAACGCGTCGGCGACGGGGCGCCCCTGGGCCAGGCGCAGGACGAGTCCGGCGAGGAACGCGTCGCCCGCGCCGACCGTGCTGCGCACCTGCACCTGGGCCGCCGGCAGCCGCAGGACGGCCTCGGCGCTCACGAGCACGGCACCCGCGCCGCCGAGTGTCAGCGCGACCAGCTCGCTGCGACCCTCCTCGATCAGCAGGCGTGCGGCGGCGATCTGCGCCTCCACGTCGTCGAGCGCGGTCCCGACCAGCTCCGCCAGTTCGCGCCGACTGGGGGCGACCAGGTACACGCCCTCGTCGAGCGCGGCGCGCAGCGCGGGCCCCGACGAGTCGATGACGGCCCGCGCCCCGTGCCGCTGTGCGGCGCGCGCGATGCGGGCGTAGAAGTCGTCGGGCACCCCGGGTGGCAGACTGCCGCTCGCGACGACGTAGCCGCCCGACGGCAGCTCCTCCGCCGCCGCCAGAACGGCGCCCCACTCCACCTCCGACAGCTCGGGGCCCTGCAGCACGAACCGGAACTGCTGCCCCGTGTCGGTCTCGTTGACCGTGAAGCTCTCGCGGGTGCTCCCCGCGATCCGGATCGCGCGCGCCGTCACGCCCTCGTCCTCGATCAGCTCGCGGTAGGCCTGCCCGGTCGGCCCTCCCGCCGCGAACAGCGCCGTGGACGTCCCGCCCAGGTTGCGGATCGCGCGGGACACGTTGATGCCGCCTCCGCCGGGATCGAGCCGCGTCGGCCCGCACCGCATCTTGTGCTCGGCCACCACGCGCCCCACCGACGTCGTGACGTCGAGCGCGGGATTGATCGTGATCGTCAGGATCGGAGCGTGCCCCGTTGCGGCATCCACCATGCCGTCAGTGTAGGACGAGGGCGGAGCCGGTGTCGCCGGCGCCGCGCGAGCTCCGGCCTGCCTGCACAGACGGCTCGTACAATGGTGCGATCATGACTTCTCCGTCTGCCGCCCCGACCCTCATCGCACCGTCGACGGCCGCCATCGCCGCCGACGGCCGCCCGCGCACCTACGAAGTGCGCACCTTCGGCTGCCAGATGAACGTGCACGACTCCGAGCGGCTGTCCGGCTCGCTCGAGTCCGCTGGCTACGTGCGCGCCGACGCCGGCGTCGAAGCGGACGTCGTCGTCATCAACACGTGCGCCGTGCGCGACAACGCGGCCGGCAAGCTCTACGGCACCCTCGGTCACCTCAAGAGCCGCAAGGACAAGCACGACGGCATGCAGATCGCCGTCGGCGGATGCCTCGCCCAGATGGACAAGGACGCCGTCCTCGACAAGGCGCCGTGGGTCGACGTGGTGTTCGGCACCCACAACATGGGCTCCCTGCCGAGCCTGCTCGAGCGCGCACGGCACAACGGCGACGCGGAGCTCGAGATCCTCGAGTCGCTCGAGGTCTTCCCCTCGACGCTGCCCACCAAGCGCGACGCGGTCCACAGCGGCTGGGTGTCGATCTCGGTCGGCTGCAACAACACCTGCACCTTCTGCATCGTCCCGCACCTGCGCGGCAAGGAGAAGGATCGGCGCCCCGGCGACATCCTCAGCGAGATCAAGCTCCTCGTCGACGACGGCGCGGTCGAGGTGACCCTCCTCGGCCAGAACGTCAACAGCTACGGCGTCGAGTTCGGCGACCGGCAGGCCTTCGGCAAGCTGCTGCGCGCCGCAGGGGAGATCCCGGGCCTCGAGCGCATCCGCTTCACGAGTCCGCACCCCGCCGCCTTCACCGACGACGTCATCGACGCGATGGCCGAGACGCCCGCCGTCATGCCGCAGCTGCACATGCCGTTGCAGTCCGGCTCCGACCGCATCCTCAAGGCGATGCGCCGCTCGTACCGCAGCGAGCGGTTCCTCGGCATCCTCGACCGGGTGCGCGAGCGCATCCCGCACGCGGCGATCTCCACCGACATCATCGTGGGATTCCCCGGCGAGACCGACGAGGACTTCGAGGACACCCTGCGCGTCGTCGAGCAGGCCCGGTTCGCGAGCGCCTTCACCTTCCAGTACTCGATCCGTGAGGGCACGCCGGCGGCGACCATGCCCGACCAGGTGCCGAAGGCCGTCGTGCAGGAGCGCTACGAGCGCCTGGTCGCCCTGCAGGACCGCATCAGCCTGGAGGAGAACCAGAAGCAGGTCGGTCGGCGCATCGACGTGCTCGTCTCCACCGGGGAGGGGAAGAAGGATGCCGAGACGCACCGCCTCACCGGGCGCGCCGAAGACAACCGCCTCGTGCACTTCGAACTGCCCGCCGGCAGTGTCGTGCCGCGCCCCGGTGACGTCGTCTCCGTGACGGTCACCCACGCCGCTCCGTTCCACCTGCTGGCCGACAGTCCCGACGGAGCGCCGTTGCAGATCCGCCGTACCCGCGCCGGCGACGCCTGGGATCGTACGCAGGCCGAATCCTGCGGTGTGCCGGCCCCGGCTGTCTCGCTGACGGCGGACGGCCGTCGTGCGGTCGGTCTCGGCATCCCGACGCTGCGCCCCGCGTGAACCCAGCCCGGCTGTGGGCCGTCGTCGGCGCCACCGGCACCGGCAAGACGGACCTGTCGCTGCGCCTGGCGGCGACCCTCGCACAGCGCGGCCGGCCCGCCGAGATCGTGAACGCCGACGCGATGCAGCTGTACCGCGGCATGGACATCGGCACGGCGAAGCTCCCCGTCGCCGAGCGACGCGGCATCCCGCACCACCTGTTCGACGCGCTCGAGGTCACCGACGAGGCGGCCGTCGCGTGGTATCAGGATGACGCTCGCACCGCGATCGGCGAGATCCACGCGCGCGGCGCCGATGCGATCCTCGTCGGAGGCTCCGGACTGTACGTGTCGAGCGTCGTCTACGATTTCCGTTTCCCGCCCCACGACGACGCGGTGCGTGCCGAGCTGGAGGCCGACCTCGCCCGCGAGGGCGCCGGCTCCCTCTACGCGCGCCTGCAGCGGCTCGACCCGGTCACGGCGGCGCGGATCGATCCCCGCAACGGGCGTCGTGTCGTGCGGGCGCTCGAGGTCGTCGCGCAGGGGGCGGACACCCACGGGGCGGCGCTTCCCGACGAGCCCGCGCTCTGGCATCCGGCGACGACGCTCATCGGCGTGGAAGTGGAGCGCGCCGCACTCGTCGAACGCCTCGACCGGCGGGTCGAGGAGATGTGGCGGGTCGGCCTTCTCGACGAGGTGACGCGGCTGCGCGAGCGCGGACTGGAGCGCGGCATGACGGCGAGCCGGGCCATCGGGTACGCGCAGGCGCTCGCTGAGCTTCGCGGCGACCTGAGCCGTGACGAGGCGATCGCGCAGACGCAGGCCCTGACGCGCCGCTACGCGCGTCGCCAGGTGTCGTGGTTCCGGCGCTACCCGGGCATCCGGTGGGTGGGGCCGGGGGCGGATGCCGGAGCGATGGCAGACTCGGTGGGATGAGCTCGGACCCGCGGAACTAGACTGGGCGGATGCCGCAGACCATCGCGTTCACCAAGGGCCATGGCACGGGCAACGACTTCGTCATCGTCCCCGACGACGACGGCGCGATCGACCTGAGCGATGCGCAGGTCGCGGCGCTGTGCGACCGCCGGTTCGGCATCGGCGGCGACGGCATCCTGCGTGTCGTGCGCTCCGGCGCCCTCCCGGAAGGCGCCGCCACCCCGGATGCGGAGTGGTTCATGGACTACCGCAACGCCGACGGGTCGGCCGCAGAGATGTGCGGCAACGGCATCCGCGTCTACGCGAAGTATCTCGTCGAGACCGGCCGCGCGACGATCGACGACGGGCCGCTGCGGATCGGCACCCGCGCCGGCACGAAGACGCTCACCCGCAGCGAGCTCGGGTTCGAAGTCGATCTCGGCCTCTTCGCGGTCGCGCCGGACGAGGTCGTCGTCCGCGCCCGCGGCCTCGACGTCGCCCGCCCCGGGCAGGGGATCGATGTCGGCAACCCTCACGTCGTGGTGGCGCTCTCCAGCGTCGCCGAACTCGATGACCTCGACCTCACGGTGCAGCCGCAGCTGCATCCGCTGCCCGCCGCCGGCGCCAACATCGAGTTCGTCGTCCCGGCGGAGCCTCTCGTGCAGGCGGGCGTCGGCACGATCCGCATGCGCGTCTTCGAGCGCGGCGTGGGCGAGACCCTGTCCTGCGGCACGGGGGTCGCGGCATCCGCCCTCGCCGTGCGGCACTGGGCGGGCGCCGGTGCGCCGGATCGCTGGAGCGTCGAGGTGCCGGGCGGAACGCTGGGCGTCCGCGTCGCCAGGGGTGCGGACGGCGATCACGTGCTGCTGTCGGGCCCCGCGACCCTGGTGTTCTCCGGCGAGGTCGCGCTCGCCTGACCGCGCTCGTCTGACCGCGCCGCCGCGGCGCGCGACCGGACGCGGGTTTCGGCGCGCTACGCGGGTGTCGGGTCGGCGGGCGCGTCGTGGCGACGCACCTTGAGCACGCGGAATCCGCGGCCGGTGGCGGCGCGGGCGACCGAGTACCCGTCGTCGAACGTCGCGGCGAGCCACCGCTGCAGCGAATCGGAGCCGAGATTGCGCTGCACCACCAGCCACGCGTCGCCGCGCTCGTCCAGGCGCGGGATCCACCGTTCGAGCAGGCCGTGCAGTTCGTGCTTGCCGACGCGGATGGGCGGATTGGAGCGGATGCTGCGCAGGCGCACGCTGTCGGGAACATCGTCGGGCAGCACGGCGTTGATGTTGTCGACGCCCCATTCGGCGGCGTTGCGGCGCACGAGGTCCAGCGCCCGCTCGTTCACATCCACGGCCCACACTGTCGCGTGCGGCGACTGCACGGCGAGGCTCAGCGCGATCGGGCCCCATCCGCAGCCGAGATCCAGCAGATGACCGCCCGGCGGCGGCGGAGGCGTGTTGGCGAGCAGCACGGCAGTGCCGGTGTCGACGTGACCGGGGCTGAACACCCCGCCCGCGGTCGTGACCTCGCCGCTGCGGCCGCCGAGGGTCACCCGGATGCGACGGAGGTTCTCGGCGCTGGACGGGGAGGCGCTGAAGTAGTGGTCGCTCCCCATGGATGCGAGCGTACCGGAGCCGCCGGGTCGCGTGTTCGCGGCCCCGCCACCACCGGCCACAGCGGATAGACTGCAAGGCTGACCTGGAAGGAACTCATGACAGACACCACCGACACCGACATGCGTGACGCCGACGACACGCCCGTCGACCCGGTCGACCGGGTGCTCGCGCGCGCCGAGGCGCGGTCGGGCGTGCATGTCTTCGGAGCCGCTCAGGCGCTGCAGGATGCCGCCACCGTCGCCTACGGCGACACGGACGGCGAGCAGTGGGATCGCGAGGAACGCGCGGCGCTGCGACGCGTTCCGGGGCTGTCCACCGAGCTCGAGGACGTCACCGAGGTCGAGTACCGGCAGCTGCGGCTGGAGAACGTCGTGCTCGTGGGCGTCTACCCGCAGGGCTCGCACGAGGACGCCGAGAACTCGCTGCGCGAGCTCGCCGCGCTCGCCGAGACGGCCGGCTCGGTCGTGCTCGACGGCGTGCTGCAGCGGCGCCCGCATCCCGACCCCGCCACCTACATCGGCCGCGGCAAGGCCGCCGAGCTGCGGGACCTCGTCGCCGCCGTGGGCGCCGACACCGTCATCGCCGACACCGAGCTCGCCCCCAGCCAGCGACGTGCGCTGGAGGACGTCGTCAAGGTCAAGGTGATCGACCGAACCACCGTCATCCTCGACATCTTCAGTCAGCACGCCAAGAGCCGCGAGGGCAAGGCCCAGGTCGAGCTCGCTCAGCTCGAATACCTGCTGCCGCGCCTGCGCGGCTGGGGTGAGTCGATGAGCCGTCAGGCCGGTGGACAGGTCGGCGCCGGCGGCGCCGGTATGGGATCGCGCGGACCCGGTGAGACGAAGATCGAGCTGGACCGCCGCCGCATCCGCACCAAGATGGCGCAGCTGCGCAAGCAGCTGCGTGACTTCGCGCCCGCCCGTGAGGCCAAGCGCAGCGAGCGCAAGCGCAACACGATCCCGTCGGTCGCGATCGCCGGCTACACCAACGCGGGCAAGTCGAGCCTGCTCAACCGGCTGACCAGCGCCGGCGTGCTCGTCGAGAACGCACTGTTCGCGACGCTCGACGCGACGGTGCGCCGCGCCGAGGCCGCCGACGGACGCGTGTACACGCTCACCGACACCGTCGGCTTCGTCCGCAACCTGCCGCACCAGCTGGTGGAAGCGTTCCGCTCCACCCTGGAGGAGGTCGGCGACGCCGACGTTCTCGTCCACGTGGTCGACGGATCGCACCCCGATCCGGCCGCGCAGCTGGCGACGGTCCGCGACGTCATGGGCGACGTCGGGGCGCGGTCGACGCGCGAGATCGTCGTGTTCAACAAGGCCGATCTCGTCGACGACGACACCCGACTGGTGTTGCGCGGACTTGAGCCCGGTGCGCTGTTCGTGTCGTCTCGCACCGGTGAGGGCATAGAGCAGCTGCGGGCCGCGATCGAGGCGGCGCTGCCGTTGCCGGCGGTCGAGGTGCGCGCACTCGTGCCGTACGACCGCGGCGACCTCATCAACGCGATGCACGAGAGCGCGCACATCGTCTCGACCAGCCACGAAGAGGGCGGCACCGCCGTGCACGCGCACGTCTCCGAGCGCCTGGCCGCCGAGCTCGCCCCGTACGCCGTCTGACGCGACCGGCAAGAGGCCGCAAAGGCGGTGCTCAGGTCAGCGTGATCGGAGGGATGCCGGGGGTCTCGAACCCGAAGACCTGTCCCAGGAAGGCGAGTTCGGTCTCCAGAGCGTGCACGATCGTCTCGGCACGCCGGAAGCCGTGGCCCTCGCCCTCGTAGCGGACGTAGGCGTGCGGCACGCCGTGCGCGGCGAGCGCGTCGCGGATGGCTTCGGCCTGCGACGGCGGGACGACGGGGTCGTCGGAGCCCTGCAGCAGGAGCACCGGCACGTCGAACCCCTCGATGTGGGTCAGCGGCGACCGCTCCCGGTAGACCTCCTCGGTCTCGGGCAGCGGCCCGATGAGACCGTCGAGGTAGTGCGCCTCGAAGCCGTGGGATGCCGCGGCCAGCGCACGGGCGTCGCCGACGCCGTAGCGGGAGATCCCGGCGGCGAACACATCGGTGCGGGCGAGCGCCGCGAGCACGGTCCAGCCGCCCGCCGAGCCGCCCTTGATCGCGAGGCGGGCGGGATCGGCGGCACCGGTCGCCGCGAGGCCGGATGCCGCGGCGGCGACGTCCGCGACATCCACCACGCCCCACTGCCCGCGAAGCCGCTCGCGATAGGCGCGCCCGTATCCGGTCGAGCCGCCGTAGTTCACCTCCAGGACCCCGATGCCGCGGCTCGTGAAGAACAGCACGCGGCTGTCGGCAACGCCCGTCGCGCGCCCGGTGGGGCCGCCGTGGGCGAGCACGAGGTACGGCGGGCGCTCGCCGTCCGCGCCGCGCGCCACCGGGCTTGCCGGGGGATGGACGAAGGCGTGCACGTCGCCGGAAGACCCGGACACCGTCAGCGGCGCCGTGCGCGGCAGCCACGCGCGCTTGATCCCCAGGGACGCGCCAACGATCTGTCGGGCGGTCCCGGCATCCGCGTCGATGAGCCAGATGCCCGTCGTCTCGGGCGCCGTCCCCGAGACGAGCGCCTGGTGACCGCGCACCGCCTCGATGAGGAGGTCCCCGGTCGCCGGCAGCGCGACGGGGCTCACGTCGCCCGTGGGACCGATGAGCACGAGGCGGTCGGAGCCGTCGCTGCGGACGGCGAGGATCCGTCCGCCCTCGAGGACGCCGTACCAGCGCATGCCCAGCGACCACAGCGGTCCGCCGGTGTCCGCGTCGGCGGGTGCGAGAGGGATCGGCGGGATGCCGGCATCCGCGCTCACCTGCCACGGGTTCCAGAAACCGGTGGTGTCGTCGAGGAAGACGAGGGTGCGCTCGTCACGCCACTCCGGCTGCAGGACCGCGCCGGAGCCGCCCGCGACGTCGACGGGGGCGGCGGGGGTGTCACCGTCGATCCGGGCGATGCGCAGCCGGCTGTGATCCCACGGCATGTCGGGGTCGTCCCACCCGATCCACGCCAGCAGCGCGCCGTCGGGAGACAGAGCCGGCTGGGCGAGGAAATCGGTTCCCGTCGCGAGCGTCCGCACGTCGCCGGTCGCGACGTCGATCGCCACGATCGCACGCGTCGCGGCGTCGGTCCCGGCCGCCGCCGTCACGTCGCCGGCCGCGTCGGCACCGGTGGCGCGTTCGCGCACCGCGAGGAGGGTGCCCGCACCCCAGCGGAGGCCGCCGTAGCGGTGGGCAGGGTCCGCCGTGAGCGGCTGCGGCGCGCCACCGGGGAGCAGCCGCCAGACCTGCTGGTCGCTCTTCTCGACGAAGAAGAGACGGCCGTCGTCCGTCGCGGCCCACGCGCCGCCGCCGTAGTCGTGCACCGCCGACCGGGCGCTCCACGGGGTCGGCAGCACGGTCTCGATCGCGGTTGCCGTCGCCGTCAGCGCGCGGCGGAACACCGCGGTGCGGCCGCCCTCGGCGGGGACCGACTGCCCCCACCAGATCTCGTCGCCGACGAAGGCCGCGCCCTCCAGCCGCGGCGACGCCGCCGAGGCCCACTCCGCCGTCAGCGGCGACGGCCAGCTGCCGTAGGGGAGGGCCGGGAGCGCGGGGGTCTCGGACGTCTCGGGGCGGTCGGGGTGCGCAGCGGTCATCCGGCCACGCTACCGGCGAGATGACATCTGCCGTCATACAGCGCGCGCGGCCATCGCACGCCCCTACAGTGGACGCATCGACGCCCGCAGCTGCGGGCACGCGCCCGGCACCGACCGGGCAGGAGCGACAGCCGAGCCCGGCACCCGCCCGCGACGAGCGCACGTGTGCGCGCATCCGCGGCCGACCGGCTGACCGACCCTGACCCGAGAGCGACGATGACCCGCGCGACGATGTCCCTCCCCGAGACGTCCCCCGATACGCCCGTGCCGGCCGCCGCCGCGCCGTTCTCGTTCGAGATCTACCCGCCGCGCACCGCCGCGGGCCTTCCCGCCCTCTACGAGACCATCCGGGTGCTCGCCGACGCCGGTCCCCGATTCATCTCGGTGACGTTCGGCGCGGGCGGCTCGACGACCGACCGATCCCTCGCGGTCCTCACCCACATCCTCCGCGAGACCGCCGTGCCGCCCGTCGCCCACCTGACCTGCGTCGGCAGCACCTATGCCGACGCGACCGCGGTCATCCGCGAGTTCCTCGACGCCGGGATCACGCGTTTCCTCGCCTTACGGGGGGATCCGCCGGCCGGTACCGCCGAGGAGGACATCTATCTCGGCGACCTCGAGTCGGCCGCGCAGCTGGTGCAGCTCATCGACCGGGTGCAGGCGGAGTGCTCGCCGTACCGCGAGCAGGAGATCCCCGGGGTGCCCGGCGCCGCGCGGGTGCAGCCGGCGCCCCGCGTCGAGATCGCCGTGGCCGCATTCCCGAACGGGCATCCGCGCTCGCGTCACCGTTTCGAGGACATCGATGCGCTGCTGGCGAAGCAGGCCGCGGGCGCCACGTCGGCGATCACGCAGCTGTTCTTCCACGCCGACGAGTACCTCGCCTTCGTCGCGCGTGCCCGCGCCGCGGGGGTGCGCATCCCGATCGTCCCCGGCATCATGCCGATCACCTCCCCGGCGCGCCTGCGTCGCGTGCTGGAACTCACCGGTGATCCGCGGCCGGACGACCTCGGGGAGGCGCTGGAGACGGCGACGGATGCCGCGGCGCAGCGCGCCGTCGGGATCGCGCACGCGGCGGACCTCGCACGCGCCGTCCTGGACGGCGGCGCGCCCGGCATCCATCTCTACGCCTTCAACAATCACGAGACCGTGCTGGCGGTGCTGCGCGCCGCCGGCCTCATCGAACAGGAGACCCTCGCATGACCACTCCCGCCTTCCCCGCCGGCACCATCCTCGGCTACCCCCGCATCGGACGGCGCCGCGAGCTCAAGCGTGCCCTCGAGCAGCACTGGGCCGGGGAGATCGACGAGGCCGAGCTCGACCGCGTCACCGCCGAGTTGCGCCGCGCGACGCGGGAGCGCCTCGCCACCCTCGGGCTCGGCCGCGGCGACTCGGCGATTCCGGAGTCGTTCTCCTTCTACGACCAGGTGCTCGACGCCGCCCTCACCGTCGGCGCGCTGCCGGAGCGGTTCGGCGCGCTGCGGGCTGCCGACGGGTCGATTCCGCTGGCGGCATACTTCGCGGCGGCGCGCGGTCTCGGTGAGGCTGCGCCGCTGGAGATGACCAAATGGTTCGACACGAACTACCACTACCTCGTCCCCGAGATCGGCCCCGAGACCGACTTCCGGCTCTCCAGCGATCGGTTCGCCCGGCAGGTCGCCGAGGCGCGCGCCGACGGCGTGACGGTGCGGCCCGTGATCGTCGGCCCGGTCACCCTGCTCGCGCTGGCCAAGCCCTCAGACGCGGCTCCCGCAGGGTTCGCGCCGCTCGACCGGCTCGATGACCTGCTGCCGGTGTACGCCGACCTGCTCGCGGCACTCCGCCGGGCGGGCGCCGAGTGGGTGCAGCTCGACGAGCACGCCCTCGTGAGCGAGAGCCTTGATGTGGATGCCGCCTCTCTCGCCGCCGTGGCCGCGCGCGCCTACGCCGTGCTCGGGGCGGCGACGGAGCGCCCCGCCATCCTCGTCGCCGCCGGCTACGGTCCGCTCACACCTGAGGCATGGCGCGCGCTCGGCGCAGCGCCGGTCGAGGCGCTCGCGATCGACCTGCACCGCGGTGGCGTCCCGACGGCGGTACCGGGGCTGGCGGGCAAGATGCTCGTCGGCGGTGTGATCGACGGTCGCAACATCTGGCGCGGCGACCTGGGTGCCGCAGCCGAGCGCCTGGCCTCGCTGGCCGGTCTCGGCGCGGCGGGCGTCGCGGCCGGGACGTCCACATCGCTGCAGCACGTGCCGCACGACGTCGCCGACGAGACCGCGCTGGATGCGCGTCTGGCATCCTGGCTCGCGTTCGCCGACCAGAAGGTCGCGCAGGTCGTCACGCTCGCCCGTGGACTCACCGATGGGCCCGCGGCGATCGCGGCCGACATCGCCGACGCCGCGGCCGCGCTCGCTGACCGTCGCAGCGCGCCGGGCGTGCGGGACGGGGCGGTGCGGAGCCGTGCCGCCGCGCTGACGCCTGCCGACGCGGAGCGCGGCGACCTCGAGCTGCGGGCCGCCGCGCAGCAGTCGCTGGGACTTCCCGTCCTGCCGACCACGACGATCGGCTCCTTCCCGCAGACGGGCGACATCCGCCGCGCCCGCGCCGCGCACGGCCGCGGCGAGCTCACCGCTGTCGAGTACGCGCAGTTCCTGCGTGACGAGATCGCGCGGGTGGTCGCGCTGCAGGAGGACCTCGGGCTGGACGTGCTCGTGCACGGCGAGGCGGAGCGCAACGACATGGTGCAGTACTTCGCCGAGCACCTCGACGGCTTCGCCGTGACGCAGCACGGCTGGGTGCAGTCATACGGGTCGCGGGCCACGCGCCCGTCGATCCTGTGGGGCGACGTCGCACGGCCGGCGCCGATCACGGTCGACTGGGCGCGCTTCGCGCAGTCCCTGTCGGACAAGCACGTCAAGGGGATGCTGACCGGCCCCGTCACGATCCTGGCGTGGTCATTCGTCCGCGACGACCAGCCGCTCGCCGACACGGCGAACCAGGTCGCGCTCGCCCTTCGGGATGAGATCGCGGACCTCGAAGACGCCGGCATCCGGATCATCCAGGTCGACGAGCCCGCCCTCCGCGAGCTGCTGCCGCTGCGCCGCGCCGATCAGGCGTCGTACCTCGACTGGTCGGTACGCGCCTTCCGCATCGCGACGGCGGGGGCGGCAGCGCCGACGCAGATCCACACTCATCTCTGCTACTCGGAGTTCGGTGTCGTCATCGAGGCGATCGCCGCGCTGGATGCCGACGTCACGTCGATCGAGGCGGCGCGCAGCCGTGGTGAGGTGATCGGCGACATCGCCGCGTCGGGCTTCGCGGCGGGCATCGGTCCCGGCGTCTACGACATCCACTCTCCGCGCGTGCCGAGCAGCGCGGAGATCGAGTCCCTGCTGCGTCGCGCCGCCGCTGAACTGCCGCTGCGACAGGTGTGGGTCAACCCCGACTGCGGCCTGAAGACGCGGGGGTACGACGAGACGGTGGCGTCGCTGCGGAACCTCGTGACAGCCGCGGACCGGGTGCGCGGCGAGTTGCAGCCCATCGGCTGAGTCTCACCACGCGGCGGCTGCGACGTCCTCCGGGCGTCGCTGCAGCACCTCGACGAGCCACCACACGATGAGGGAGACGACGAGCACGAGGTGCGGTGAGGGCTCGGTGGCCGGCGCGCGTCGCCGTCGCCCACACGTCGGCGAACGCGTCGGAGGTCACGACCCGGGTCACCGCGCCGTGGACGAGGTTCTCCAGGCCCGCAGCGGCCGGCTGCTTGAGCAGTGTCAGCGCCAGGCGGTGGCGATCGACACCGGGACGAGGATGGCGGCGATCACGATGCACAGGGCCGAGACGGCGGCGCGCCAGCGGCCGCGGGACGGACGCGCGGCAGGTGCGGCGGCGACGCCGGATGCCGCACGCAGCTGCGCGTTCTCGGCTTCGAGTTCGGCCAGGCGCGCGGCGAGTTCGGGGCTGTCGGTCATGGCGACATTGTGGCGCGCGCACGGCCCGCGGCAGGCGGAGTGCTCCGGACCTCAACCTCGACGGGTGACTCAGACGGCGCGGAGCACGGCGACGACCTTGCCGAGCACGACGGCGTCGTCGCCGAGGATCGGCTCGAACGCGCTGTTGCGGGGGAGGAGCCAGGTGTGACCGTCGCGCTGGCGGAAGGTCTTCACGGTCGCCTCGCCGTCGAGCATGGCGGCGACGATGTCGCCGTTGTCGGCGTTCGGCTGCGAACGCACCACGACCCAGTCGCCGTCGCAGATGGCCGCGTCGATCATCGAGTCGCCGCTGACCTTCAGCATGAACAGGTCGCCCTTGCCCACGAGCTGGCGGGGAAGCGGGAAGATCTCCTCGACCTGCTGGTCGGCGGTGATGGGGACGCCGGCGGCGATGCGTCCGACGAGCGGTACGAGCGCCGCGTCGCCGAGGGCCGGCGTCATGTCGGCGGGGTTCTCGGCTGCCGAGCCCGGCAGGTCGATGAGGACCTCCATCGCGCGCGTCTTGCCGGCGTCGCGGCGCAGGTAGCCGCTCAGCTCGAGCTGATTCAGCTGGTGGGTGACGCTGGAGAGCGACTTCAGTCCGACGGCGTCACCGATCTCGCGCATGCTGGGCGGATAGCCGTGCCGCGCGATGGAGGCCTGGATCACCTCGAGGATCTTCAGCTGCTTGTCGCTCAGGCTCTTGCGTCGGCGGGTCTGGGGCTTGTCGGCCATGTCGCGCGCTCCTTCGATCGCGGCCTCCGGAAGGCGTCGCCTTCGAATGTCGGAGGTTGGTGATGGGGTCATCTTGTCGAAACCGTATCCGGTTCCGGAGGTCTCCGCTCGCAGCGCCACGCGTGTCGCGTTCGATCCATCTCCGATCCGGGAAGGGCTTGACAATCAGATTATATCGAAGATAGCTTCGGTACAGAGATTCGCATCCGACTCTCCCGGCCGAGAGCCGGGTGCGAATCTCTAACATCCGCAGGCATCCGTCCTTGAGGAGGAACCCATGACCACGATCGACATCCTCGGCGCTTCGCCCCGCCGCGCCGTGCTCGGCGCCGCACCCGCGACGCGACTGCGGCTGACGCGTCGCGGTCGCCGGGTCCTGGCCTTCCTCGCATCGGTGCCGGCGATCGTCGCCCTCAGCATCGCGATCATCTCCGGCGGTGGCGCACTCGCCACGTCCGACAGCGGCGCAGGCGCCGCATTCGAGAAGGTCACCGTCATGCCCGGCGACACCTTGTGGTCGATCGCCGAGAGCGTCGCGCCGCAGGCGGACCCGCGCGACGTCGTCGATGCGATCATGCGGCTGAACGCCCTGCCGTCGGGCAGCCTCGACGCCGGCGAGACCATCGCGATCCCGCTGGAGTACAGCGCCGCACGCTGACCCGCCCTCTACGATGGTCAGGGTGAGCGCCCGTCTCGAAGACCTCCCCTCCTCGCTGGAGAACCTCCTCCGTCCCGACCTCCGCGGTCTCACGCCATACGGTGCGCCGCAGGCGCCGCTGCCGGTCGCGCTGAACGTCAACGAGAACACCCACCCCGTCCCAGAGGAGGTCGCCGACGACATCCTCGACGGCATCGCGCGCGCGCTGCGCGAGGTCAACCGCTACCCGGACCGCGAGTTCACCGCGCTGCGCGAGGGCTTCGCCGATTACCTCGGTCACGGTCTCGCCCCCGATCAGATCTGGGCGGCCAATGGTTCCAACGAGGTGCTGCAGCACCTGCTGCAGGCGTTCGCCGGCCCGGGACGCACCGCGTTCGGGTTCGCCCCGACCTACTCCATGTATCCGCTGCTGACCCGTGCGACCGGCGCATCGTACGTGTCCGGCACGCGCGGGGTGGACTACACGCTCGCCCCCGAGGACGCCGCCGCGCAGGTCGCGCAGGCTCGGCCCGACGTCGTGTTCCTGTGCGCGCCGAACAATCCGACCGGCACCCCGCTCGGGCTCGACGTCATCGAAGCGGTGTACGACGCGACCGACGGCATCGTGATCGTCGACGAGGCGTACCAGGAGTTCGCGCCCCGCGACTCCCGCTCGGCCCTGACGCTGTTGCCGGGCCGGGAGCGGCTCGTCGTCTCGCGCACGATGAGCAAGGCGTTCGCTTTCGCCGGCGCGCGCGTGGGCTACCTCGCCGCCGACCCCGCCGTGATCGACGCCCTGCGCCTCGTCCGCCTGCCCTACCACCTCAGCGCGCTCACTCAGGCGGCCGCTGTCGCGGCACTGCGTCACGCGCCGGCCATGCTCGCGATGGTCGACGACATCGTCGCGCAGCGCGATCGCATCTCCGCGACGCTCGCCGCGCTGGGCTACACGCCCTACGAGAGCTGGACGAACTTCGTGCTGTTCTCCGGTGTCGCCGACCCTGCGGCGACCTGGCAAGCGCTGTACGACCGGGGCGTGCTGATCCGCGATGTCGGCATCGCGCACAGCCTGCGGGTCACGGCCGGCACTGAAGCGGAGTCGACAGCGTTCCTCGACGCGCTCGCGTCGATCGGCGACGCCGGCCGCGCGTAGCCCGCGTCGCGGCATCCGGCCGACGTCGGCGCGGCGCACGGCGCCGATAGACTCGCGGCATGAGCACTCCTGCGTCCCGGACGGCGGCGATCCGCCGCGCGACGAGCGAATCGACGGTCGAACTCGAGCTCGACCTCGACGGCACCGGTCAGAGCCACAGCGACACCACGGTGCCGTTCTTCGACCACCTGCTGACGGCGTTCGCGAAGCACTCGCTGACCGATCTCACGGTGCGCGCGTCCGGCGACACCGACATCGACGCACACCACACCGTCGAGGACGTCGCGATCGTACTGGGACAGGCGATCCGGCAGGCGCTGGGGGACAAGAGCGGCATCTCGCGCTACGGCGACGCGCTCGTGCCGCTGGACGAGGCGCTGGCGCAGGCCGTCGTCGACATCAGCGGGCGCCCCTATCTCGTCCACACCGGCGAGCCCGTCGGCTACGAGCACCATCTCATCGGCGGACACTTCACCGGATCGCTCGTGCGGCACACGTTCGAGGCGCTGGCCTTCAACGGCGGCCTCACGGTCCACGTCACGGTGCTCGGCGGTCGCGATCCGCACCACATCGCCGAGGCCGAATACAAGGCGTTCGCGCGGGCGTTCCGGCAGGCGAAGGCGCTCGACCCGCTGGTGCAGGGCGTTCCCAGCACGAAGGGCGCGCTGTGACCGACGCTGCCACGCGGCCCCTCGTCGCGGTGCTGGACTACGGGTCGGGCAACGTCCACTCCGCCGTCAAGGCGCTCGCGGCGGCCGGCGCGGACGCCCGGCTGACGGCGGATCGGGGACTGATCCAGGATGCCGCGGGTCTCGTCGTCCCCGGCGTGGGTGCGTTCCGCGCCGTCATGGAGGCGCTGCGCGCGAGCCGCGGCGACGAGGCGATCGAACGGCGGCTGGCCGGCGGGCGTCCGGTCCTCGGGATCTGCGTCGGCATGCAGGTGCTGTTCGAGCACGGGGTCGAGCGCGGTGAGGAGACCGAGGGGCTCGGCGAATGGCCCGGCGCGGTCACCGAGCTCGATGCGCCCGTGCTGCCGCACATGGGGTGGAACACCGTCCGGGCGGGGGAGGGCTCGGTGCTGTTCGACGGCATCGCCGACGAGCGCTTCTACTTCGTGCACTCCTACGGCGCCCAGCACTGGTCACTCGAGGTCATGCGGCCGTTCCGCGAGCCGGTGCTGACCTGGTGCGATTACGGCACGCCGTTCCTGGCGGCCGTCGAGAACGGACCGCTGTCGGCGACGCAGTTCCATCCCGAGAAGAGCGGTGCCGCCGGCATCCGCCTGCTCGGCAACTGGATCTCGGCGTTGCCGTCGGCCGGGTAGTCTCTCTCCTTGTCTTGCATTCACCGCACCCGCACACGCGGGGAGATGACCCACCCACTGGAGCCATGAACGATTTCGCGTCGACCCCCGAACTGATCCTGTTGCCTGCTGTCGACGTCGCCGACGGAAAGGCGGTGCGGCTGACGCAGGGTGAGGCCGGCACCGAGACGAGCTACGGCGACCCCGTCGAGGCGGCGCTGACCTGGGCCCGTGACGGCGCGCAGTGGGTGCACCTCGTCGACCTCGACGCCGCGTTCGGTCGCGGCAGCAACGCGGCGGTACTGCGCAAGGTCATCAAGCAGCTCAAGGGCGTGCAGGTGGAGCTGTCCGGCGGCATCCGCGACGACGCGACGCTGGAGGCGGCGTTGGAGTCCGGGGCCGCGCGCATCAACCTCGGCACCGCCGCGCTGGAGAACCCGGAATGGGCCGCCGACGTCATCGGCCGCTACGGCGACGCCATCGCCGTCGGGCTCGATGTGCGCGGCACGACGCTCGCCGCCCGCGGCTGGACCCGAGATGGCGGGGACCTGTGGCAGGTGCTGGAGCGCCTGGAGGATGCCGGATGCAGCCGTTACGTCGTCACCGACGTCACCAAGGACGGCACGTTGAAGGGCCCGAACCTCGACCTGCTGCGCGAAGTGACCTCACGCACCGTGAAGCCCGTCGTCGCCTCCGGCGGCATCTCCAACCTCGACGACATCGCGGCGCTGCGCGAGCTCGTCCCGCTCGGTGTGGAGGGCGCCATCGTGGGCAAGGCTCTCTACGCCGGCGCGTTCACGCTGGCTGAGGCGCTGGATGTCGCCGCAGGCTGAGCACCCCGCCGACTCGGCCGGAGTCCCCTGGGAGGGGCGTTCGTTCGAGCCGAATCCCCATTCCGGCGACGACGGCTCGGCCGACCCGGCGCTGCTGGCGGCACTGACCGCGTTCCACGCCGGCCAGGGCGACGCCGTCGCCGTGGTCGAGGCCTACCGCACGGCGCGGCTGCTGATCCCGCTCGTGGCGGAGACGGGGAGCGCCGGCCAGGCGCTCGAACCGGAGGTCGGACCGTACGGGCTGCCGGTCGACAAGACGCAGGAGCTGTCGATCGTGACCGTGGCCGCTCCCGACGGGCGCAAGGTCCTGCCGGTGTTCACCTCGGTGACCGCGATGGCGGCGTGGGACCCGAAGGCGCGGCCGGTGCCCGCCGACGGTGTGCGCACGGCGCTGTCGGCCGCGGCCGATGACACCGATCTGATCGTCATCGACCCGGCATCGGTCACGGAGTTCGTGTTGCGCCGTCCCGCGGTCTGGGCGATCGGGCAGGGTCATCCCTGGGAGCCGGCGCACGCCTCGCCGGAGGTCTTCGCGGGGCTGCAGGAATCGATCGGCGGTGAGCTGGGCGTGCTCGATCTGTCCGTCGCGGCCGGCGACCCGCACGCGCGCCTGCGCGGCCCGGAGCTGGTCGTGCGGCTGCATCTGATCGACGGGCTCGATCAGGGCGAGCTCGACGCGATCCTGCAGCGGCTCGCCGCTCGCTGGGCGGCGGACGATCGCATCGCCGTGCTCGTCGACTCGCTCACGGTCAAACTCGTCCGCGCCTGACCCCAGACCCGCTCCGCGGGGTCAGGTGACCGGGCCGGTCCACTTCTCGCCGGGACCCTTGCCGATCTCGTCCGGGATGACGGAGGCCTCACGGAAGGCCAGCTGCAGCGAACGCAGGCCGTCTCGGAGGGACCGCGCGTGCATGTCGCTGATCTCGGGGGCGCCGGCGGTGATGAGTCCGGCGAGGGCGTTGATGAGCTTGCGTGCTTCATCCAGATCGAGCTGGGCGTCGGGGTCGTCGGCGAGTCCCGTCTTCACGGCGGCGGCGCTCATAAGGTGCACGGCGGCGGTCGTGATCACCTCGACAGCGGGGACGTCGGCGATGTCGCGGCTGGCCGCCGCGGCGGCGCGCTCCTGCTCCTCCCAGCGGGCGAGGCGCTCGGCGTCGTGCGGGTCGGGGGCGTCGATCGTGTCCACGTGCTGCTCTCTGCTAGACTGAGCGGGCGCCGGAGTGTTCTGCTCCGGATCGAAAGAGGATCACATCCCACCCGCGCTTGCCGCTCCAGGCTACCGGGTCACGCACTCCGCCCCGCTCGTTGGGGTAGCCACGCCGGCTTGCGGCGGGGATCAGGGTGCAGACGAAGCCGACGTGCGCGTCGTGCGGGGTGGACGTGAGACTCTTCCGCCCGAGACACCTCCCGTGTCCCGGTGGCACCCACCCGTACGACTAAGGAGTTCCGCATCAGCGATCCCCGCACCAACGACCGCATCCGCGTCCCCGAGGTCCGCCTCGTCGGGCCGAACGGTGAGCAGGTCGGTGTCGTCCGCATCGAGGCCGCACTGCGCCTCGCTCAGGAAGCAGACCTCGACCTGGTCGAAGTCGCCCCCAACTCGAAGCCTCCCGTGGTCAAGATCATGGACTACGGCAAGTTCAAGTACGAGGCTGCCCAGAAGGCCAAGGAAGCGCGACGCAATCAGGCCAACACGGTCCTCAAGGAGGTCCGTTTCCGCCTGAAGATCGAGGCGCACGACTACACGACGAAGCTCAAGCGCGCCGAGGGCTTCCTGCAGGCGGGCGACAAGGTCAAGGCCATGATCCTCTTCCGCGGCCGTGAGCAGTCCCGGCCCGAGCAGGGTGTGCGCCTGCTCCGCAAGTTCGCGGAGGATGTCGCCGAGTTCGGCACCGTGGAGTCCAACCCTACGATCGACGGCCGCAACATGGTGATGGTGATCGCACCGCACAAGAACAAGTCCGAGGTCAAGACCGAGCAGAACGCGCAGCGTGCTGCCAACAAGGAGGCGGCGCGCCAGGCGAAGACCGTCACCGCGGACGCCCCCGCCGCCGACGACGCCGCTGCCGAATAGCAGCGTCACCGGCACCACAGACTCCCGCCCCGCGGGAACCACAACGAAGGATAGAGACATGCCGAAGCAGAAGACCCACTCGGGTGCCAAGAAGCGCTTCAAGGTCACCGGTAGCGGAAAGATCAAGAAGCAGCAGGCGAACCTCCGCCACAACTTCGAGGGCAAGCCGACCAAGCGCACCCGCCGCCTGTCGGCCGACAAGATCCTGGCTCCCGGCGACGCCAAGGTCGCCAAGAAGCTCCTCGGCATCTGAGCGCCGACGCAACGTGAGGAAGTAGAAGAAATGGCTAGAGTCAAGCGGGCTGTCAACGCCCACAAGAAGCGTCGCGTCATCCTCGAGCGCGCCTCCGGTTACCGCGGACAGCGTTCGCGCCTGTACCGCAAGGCGAAGGAGCAGGTCACCCACTCGCTCGTCTACGCGTACCGCGACCGTCGCAAGCGCAAGGGCGACTTCCGCCGCCTGTGGATCCAGCGCATCAACGCCGCCAGCCGCGCGAACGGCCTGACGTACAACCGTTTCATCCAGGGTCTCGGCCTTGCGGGTGTGCAGGTCGACCGTCGCATGCTCGCCGAGCTCGCCGTGAACGAGCCCAAGACGTTCGCGTCGCTCGTCGAGACGGCCAAGAACGCTCTGCCCGCGGACGTCAACGCGCCCAAGGCGTAAGCACCGCAGCAGCACACGGTAGAGGGTGTCCTCCATTCGGGGGACACCCTTTCTCCGTAGGATGAGAGCGTGCTCGAGAACCCGCGTTCCCCCCGCGTGCGCGCCGTCGCCAAGCTGACCAAACGCAGCGCCCGGCAGGAGACCGGTCTGTTCCTCCTCGAGGGCCCCCAGGCCGCTCGGGAGGCCCTGGCGTTCCGCCCGGACACCCTCGTCGAGGTGTTCGCGACGCCCTCGGCGATGGAGCGCCACCAGGACATCCGCGACGGGGCGAAGGATGCCGGGGTCGAGATCGTCCTCACCACCGAAGCGGTCCTGGACGCCATGGCCGACACGGTCACCCCGCAGGGCATCGTCGCCGTCGCGCGGCAGTCGCCGACGTCCCTGCGGGACGTCTTCGCCGCCGGCCCCCGCCTCGTCGCGATCTGCGAGGAGGTGCGCGACCCCGGCAACCTCGGCACGATCATCCGCGCCGCCGATGCCGCCGGGGCGGACGCCGTCGTCCTCACGGGGCGCACCGTCGACCCCTACAACCCCAAGGTCGTCCGCGCGACGACGGGGTCGCTGTTCCACGTGCCGGTGGCCGTCGGCGCCGACCTCACCGAGGTCGTCGAGCGCGCGAGGGCCGTCGGCCTGCGGGTCGTGGCCGCCGATGTCGAGGGAGCGGACTTCCTCGCCAGCCGTGATCTGCTGAGCGAGCCGACGGCGTGGCTGTTCGGCAATGAGGCGCGCGGCCTCGAGGACGACGCCCTCGCACAAGCCGACCTGGCGCTGCGCCTGCCGATCTACGGTCGCGCCGAGTCGCTGAACCTGGCGACGGCGGCGAGCGTGTGTCTGTACGAGACGGCCTTCGCGCAACGCGCCGGCTCCTGAGGCGGACATGTTCCGACCGGGTTACGACTCGGTCAAGATCTGTGGAGAACGTCGGTCGGCCACGGGGGTACTGCCTAGGCTGGCCCCATGGCGACCCCGAACTCTGCCCCTGCGACCTCGAACATCAGCGTGCGCCGCGGGGAGCCCCTCGTTCGGATCGAGCACGTCGACAAGCATTTCGGCGACCTCCACGTGCTCAAAGACATCAACACCGTCGTAAACCGTGGTGAGGTCGTCGTCGTGATCGGCCCCTCCGGATCGGGGAAGTCGACGCTCTGCCGAGCCATCAACCGTCTCGAGACGATCGACTCCGGCTCGATCAGTATCGACGGGGTGCCGCTGCCCGAGGAGGGGCGGGCACTCGCCGAGCTGCGTGCCGACGTCGGCATGGTGTTCCAGTCGTTCAATCTGTTCGCCCACAAGACCGTGCTCGAGAACGTCACGCTCGGCCCCATTAAGGTGCGGAGGATCTCGAAGAAGGATGCCGAGGCGAAGGCGCTGGCACTCCTCGATCGCGTCGGTGTGGCCAACCAGGCCCACAAGATGCCCAACCAGCTCTCCGGCGGTCAGCAGCAGCGCGTGGCCATCGCCCGCTCCCTGGCGATGGACCCGAAGCTCATTCTGATGGACGAGCCGACGAGCGCCCTCGATCCCGAGATGATCAACGAGGTGCTCGATGTCATGGTCGGCCTCGCCCAGGACGGCATGACCATGATCGTGGTCACCCACGAGATGGGCTTCGCCCGGAAGGCGGCCGATCGCGTCCTTTTCATGGCCGACGGAGCCATCGTCGAAGAGGCCGTGCCGGAGAAGTTCTTCACCGCTCCGGAGAGCACGCGCGCGAAGGACTTCCTCTCGAAGATCCTCGCGCACTGACACCAGACCCGGCTGCCTGGCGGCCGTGACCGAGGCCCCTCGGGGTCGAACACACAGCAAAGGAACATGACATGAAGCGAATGCGAATTCCTCTGATCGCGCTTGCCGCCGCCGGCGCGCTGGCTCTCTCGGCGTGCGCGGGCGGCTCGACGCCTGCCGCCACCGACAGCGCCACTCCGGAACCGGACGTGAGCTTCGAGGCGGGCACGACGATGGCCGCGCTGAACGAGGCCGGGGAGATCACCATCGGAACGAAGTTCGACCAGCCGTTGTTCGGTCTCGTCGGCCCCGACGGAAAGCCCGAAGGCTTCGACGTCGAGATCGGCAAGCTGATCGCCAGCGAACTGGGCATCGCCGAAGACAAGATCACGTGGAAGGAGGCGGTCTCGGCCAACCGCGAGCCCTTCATCCAGAACGGCGAAGTCGATCTGGTCATCGCGACCTACACGATCAACGACAAGCGCAAGGAGGTCGTGTCCTTCGCCGGTCCGTATTACATGGCCGGGCAGTCGATCCTGGTGCTCGCCGACAACGACGACATCAAGAGCGAGAAGGACCTCGTGGGCAAGCCCGTGTGCTCCGTCACCGGGTCGACCCCGGCCGCGAAGCTCGCCGAGCTCGGCGCCGAGCCGGTGCTCACCGACACCTACTCGAACTGCCTCGAGCCGCTGCGCCAGGGCAACGTGGTCGCCGTCTCGACCGACAACGTCATCCTCGCCGGCCTCGCCGCGCAGAACGAGGGCGAGTTCAAGGTCGTCGGCAAGCCCTTCACGCAGGAGCCCTACGGCATCGGCCTGAAGCTCGATGACACCGACTTCCGCATGTGGATCAACGACACCCTCGAGAAGATCTACGCAGATGGTCGCTACGAGGAGGCCTGGAACAAGACCGCCGGCACCGTGCTCGACTTCGTCGAGCCGCCCGCCGTCGACCGCTACTGATTGGACGGATGCCCCGGCCGCTCTCCGGCCGGGGCATCCCGGTCTCTGCTGAAATCCACGAGAGGAACGACGGGTGGATCAGTACCTGTCCTTGGCCCCGACCTTCTGGGAGGGGTTCCGGGTGACCCTGCTCCTGCTGGCGGTCTCGGGGGTGCTCGCCCTCGTCCTCGGCACGGTCATCGCGGCGATGCGGATCTCCCCCGTCGCCTCGCTGCGCTGGTTCGCGGCGGCGTGGACCGAACTGGCCCGCAACACCCCCCTCACGCTCGTCTTCTTCTTCTTCGCGTTCGTCATGCCGTTCCTCGGCGTGCGCGTCCCCTACCTCGCCCTGGCCATCGCGGCGCTGGCCTACTACACCTCTCCGTTCGTCGCCGAGGCGCTGCGCTCCGGCATCAACGGCGTGCCGGTGGGCCAGGCCGAGGCCGCCCGCAGCATCGGTCTCGGGTTCGGTCAGACCGTGTCCCTCGTCGTTCTGCCGCAGGCGTTCCGGATGACCATCCCGCCGCTGATCAATGTGTTCATCGCACTGACGAAGAACACCTCGGTCGCGGGAGGCTTCTTCGTCGTGGAGATCTTCGCGGCGACGCGCCAACTCGCCAACGACAACGGAAACATGGTGATCCCGATCCTCGCCACGGCTGCCGCGCTCTACCTCGTCATCACCGTGCCGCTCGGTTTCGCGGCCGCGCAGCTCGAGCGTCGGCTGGTGGTGAAGCGATGAGCGGCGCAAGCGTCCTGTTCGACGCACCGGGGCCCCGCGCGCGGAGTATCTCGCTCATCGCTTCGCTCGTCGGCGGCGCGCTGATCACCGGGATCCTCGGCTGGGTGGTGTGGATGCTGGCGCAGCCCCGCGAGTCGGGCGGGGTGAAGGTCGCACCCATCCTCGACGGTTCGCGCTGGGACATCTTCAGTGACCCGGTCGTCTGGGAGTCGATCGGCCGCGGTGTCGTCGGCACGCTGCAGGCTGCCGCGGTGGCCGCGGCGTTCGCGCTCGTGCTCGGCGTCGTGTTCTCGTTGCTGCGCAGCTCGGAGATCGCGTGGATCCGCATCCCGACGGCGTGGGTGCTCGAGTTCCTGCGGGGCATGCCCGTCCTGCTGATGATGCTGTTCATCCTCCTCGTGGCGTCCACGGGGTCGTTCTGGGCGGTCGTGATCGCGCTGGCGCTGTACAACGGCACGCTGATCGGTGAGGCGCTGCGCGCCGGGCTCGCGGCGTTGCCGCGCGGGCAGCGCGAGGCCGCGCTCAGCGTCGGCATGCGCACGATGCAGGCGAAGCTGCTCGTGGAGTTCCCCCAGGCGTTCCGCCAGATGCTGCCGATCATCGTCGCCCAGCTCGTCGTGCTGCTGAAGGACACCTCGCTCGGCTATATCGTCGCGTACGACGAGCTCGTCCGCGTCATGATGAACCGTCTCGCCAGCTACTTCGGCAACAAGTACCTGTTCTCGCTGTTCTTCGTCTGCCTCGTCATCTACCTCGCGATCAACCTCACGCTGTCGTGGTTCGCCAGATGGCTCGCGCGCCGCACGGCGAGCGGCGGCAAGCGCGGGTCGCGCACGCGGGCGGCGGACGACACCGCGGATCCGACCCGGGCGATCGCCTTGGCCCAGGCGAATGCCGAGGCGCGCAGGTCGGAGAACACCCGCGGCGGTCTCGTCTAGTCCGTCCGGCGCGCGCATCCGAATCCGTTCACCATCTCCGATTCTGCGTTGGGGTGTCGATAGTCCGGGCGACCGGGCGACCGGGCGAGCGGACGGGTGCGGGCGAGTGGGTGCGACGGGCAGGGGGCGGCCCGCCGGTAGACTCGGCTCTTGTGTCTGACGCACCCGAGATCACGCAAGAAGCAGTGGATGCCGCCGTCGCCGACGCGCTGGCGGCGACCGCCGCGGCCGGCTCCACGGCGGACCTCAAGGCCGCCCGGGCGGCGCACAGCGGCGAGGGCTCGCCGCTGGCGCGGCTGAACGCCCAGCTGCGGAACGTCCCGAACGATCAGAAGGCTGCGTTCGGCAAGCTCGTCGGGCAGGCGCGCGGTCAGGTGAACCAGGCGCTCGTCGCCCGCGAAGCCGCGCTCGCCGAGGCCGAGTCCGCCGCGCAGCTCGAGGCGGAACGTGTCGACATCACGGCCATCGCGCCGCGCGGGCGCGTCGGTGCCCGGCATCCCGTCTCGCTCCTGCAGGAGGAGATCGCCGACCTGTTCGTCGGCATGGGTTGGGAGATCGCCGAGGGCCCCGAGCTCGAGCACGAGTGGTTCAACTTCGACGCGCTGAACTTCGACGTCGACCACCCCGCCCGCCAGGAACAGGACACGTTCTACGTCGACCCGCCGTCGCGTCACCTCGTCATGCGCACCCACACGAGCCCCGTGCAGGTGCGCTCCATGCTGGAGCGCGATGTGCCGATCTACGTGCTGTGCCCCGGCCGCGTCTACCGCACCGACGAGTTCGACGCGACGCACCTGCCGGCGTTCGTGCAGTTCGAGGGGCTCGTGGTCGACAAGGGCATCACGATGGCGAACCTCAAGGGGACGCTCGACCACGTCGCCCGCCAGCTGTTCGGACCCGAGGCGAAGACCCGGTTCCGCACCAACTTCTTCCCGTTCACCGAGCCCTCCGCCGAGCTCGACCTCTGGCACCCGAGCTTCAAGGGCGGTGCCCGCTGGATCGAGTGGGGCGGATGCGGGATGGTGAACCCCAACGTGCTGCGCGCCGCCGGCATCGACCCCGATGTCTACTCCGGGTTCGCATTCGGGATGGGGGTGGAGCGGGCGCTCATGTTCCGCTCCGACGTGCAGGACATGCGCGACATGGCCGAAGGCGATGTCCGCTTCAGTGAGCAGTTCGGAATGGTGGTCTGATGCGCGTCCCTCTGTCCTGGCTGCGGGAGTACGTCGACGTCCCGGCCGATGCCACGACCGACGACGTCTTCGCCGCCCTCGTGTCGGTCGGCTTCGAAGAGGAGGAGACCGTCGGCTTCGAGGTCTCCGGCCCCGTCGTCGTCGGCCAGGTGCTCTCCTTCGAGGCCGAGCCGCAGTCCAACGGCAAGACGATCCGCTGGTGCCAGGTCGATGTCGGCCCTTCGACAAGCTCAGGGACCGGTCGAGATGTCCGCGGCATCGTCTGCGGTGCCTCCAACTTCCTGGTCGGCGACAAGGTCGTGGTGTCGCTGCCGGGCGCCGTGCTGCCCGGCCCGTTCCCGATCTCGGCGCGGAAGACCTACGGCCACGTCTCGGACGGCATGATCGCCTCGGCGAAGGAGCTCGGGCTCGGTGACGAGCACAACGGCATCCTCCGCCTGACCGAGCTCGGGCTCGACCCGGAGGTCGGCGCCGACGCGATCGCTCTCCTCGGTCTCGACGACGTCGCGGTCGACGTCAACGTCACGCCCGACCGCGGCTACGCTCTCTCGCTCCGCGGCATCGCGCGCGAATACGCCCACGCGACCGGCGCCGCCTTCCGCGACCCTGCAGCGCACGAGTGGGCCGACGTGCAGCCGGGCTCCGGCTTCCCGATCACCGTCGACGACGCGGCACCCATCCGTGGATGCGTGGGAGCCAGCGAGTTCGTCGCCCGCGTCGTCCGCGGCGTCGACCCCTCCCGGCCCACGCCGCCGTGGATGATCGCGCGCCTCACGCTCGCCGGCATCCGCTCCCTCGGCATCCTCATCGACATCACGAACTACGTCATGCTCGAGCTCGGCAACCCCATCCACGGATACGACCTCGACAAGCTCACCGGCGGCATCACGGTGCGCCGCGCCGCCGAGGGCGAGAAGCTGGTGACCCTCGACGGCAAGGAGCGCACGCTCAGCGCCGAGGATCTGCTCATCACCGACGAGTCCGGCCCGATCGGCCTCGCCGGCGTCATGGGCGGCGGCACCACGGAGATGAGCGACACGACCCGGGACGTGCTCATCGAGGCCGCGAACTTCGATCCCGTCACGATCGCGCGCAGCGCCCGCCGTCACAAGCTGCCCAGCGAGGCGTCGCGCCGCTTCGAGCGCGGCGTCGACCCGCTCATCCCGTTCGTCGCGGCGCGGCGCGTCGCCGACCTCATGGTCTCCCTCGCCGGCGGCACGCTCGACACCGAGCTCGGCGGGGCGCTGTACGGCGAGGTGTTCCTGCCCTCGATCCTGCTGCCCCGAGCGTTCGTGCCGGCGCTCATCGGCGTCGACTACACGGATGCCGAGATCACCGGCGCGCTGGAGATGATCGGCTGCGAGGTCACGCCCGTCGAAGAGGCGGATGCCGGGTGGGATGTCATCCCGCCGTCCTGGCGTCCCGACCTCACCGACAAGTGGACGCTCGCGGAGGAGGTCGCGCGCATCCACGGCCTCGACCGCATCCCGTCGATCCTCCCGACCCCGCCGTCCGGCCGCGGCCTGACCTCGCTGCAGAAGGGCCGCCGTCGCGTCGCGAACGCGCTGGCTGCCGCCGGGTTCGTCGAGACCCCGTCGTTCCCGTTCGCCACGGCCGACGCGAACGACCTCCACGGATCGGCGTCGGGGGAGCACGCGCCCGCCGTCAAGCTCGCGAACCCCCTCGACGGTCAGGCGCCGTACCTGCGTCGCTCGCTCGTGCCGGGCCTCGTGCAGGTCGCGCACCGGAACCTGTCGCGCGGGTTCACCGACCTCGCCCTCTACGAGACGGGCCTCGTGTTCACGCCGGAGGCGGGGGTGGACTACGGCACCGCCGAGGTGCCGCCGCTCGCGCAGCGTCCGACCGACGAGACCCTCGCGGAGCTGAACGCCGCGATCCCGCCGCAGCCGCGCCACGTCGCCGTGCTGCTGACCGGCAACCTGCAGGCCAAGCAGCCGGCGCACCCCGCCGTGCCGGTGGAGCTGGCCGATGCGCTCGCCGCCGTCGAGGTGATCGGCGCCGCCGCAGGCGTGCGCATCGACGTCGCCCAGGGGCAGCGCGCGGCCCTTCACCCCGGGCGCACCGGCATCCTGTCGGTCGCCGGGGTCGAGGTCGGCTACGTGGGCGAGCTGCTGCCCGCCGTCGCGGCCGACGCCGACCTGCCGGGACGGGTGTACGTCGCCGAACTCGACCTCGACGGCATCCTGTCCCTCGCCGGTGCGCCGGATGCCGCCGCCTCGCTGTCGGGTTTCCCGGCGGCGACGCAGGACGTGTCGCTCGTCGTCGGCGTCGACGTCGTGGCCGCCGATGTGCGCGCCGCACTCGTCGAGGGCGCGGGCGACCTGCTGGAGTCGCTGCGGCTCGTCGACGACTACCGCGGGCAGGGCGTGGCCGAGGGCACGAAGAGCCTGACGTTCGCGCTGCGCTTCCGCGCACCCGACCGCACGCTGACGGCTGCGGAGGCCACCGAAGCCAAGCTCGCCGGCGTCGCCGTCGCCGCCGAGCGATATGGCGCCACCATCCGGGAGTGACAGCCGCATTCGTTGTGGTGGCGACCGGACGCGCCCGCCACCCCGATGCGCCGGATGCCGAGGCTCACTAGGCTCGGGCAGGATGACCGACACCGCCGCCACCCCCGTCCCCGCCCTGCACCTGTCCGGGCTCGTCAAACGATTCGGTGAGAAGACGGCCGTCGCGGGTGTCGACCTCGTGGTACCGCAGGGCTCGTTCTTCGGGCTCGTCGGGCCGAACGGCGCCGGCAAGACAACGACGCTGTCGATGGCGACGGGACTCCTGCGCCCCGACGCCGGCAGCGCCTGGGTGCACGGGGTGGACGTGTGGGCGAACCCCGTCGCGGCGAACGCCATGATCGGCAACCTCGCCGACGGCGTGCGTCTGTTCGATCGCCTGACGGGGGGAGCAGCTGATCACGTACACCGCGATGATGTTCTCGCTGCCGCGCACCGAGATCGCCGGGCGGGTGAAGGACCTCATCGAGCTGATGGACCTCGGTGAGGCCGCCGGCACGATCGTGGCCGACTACTCGGCGGGCATGACGAAGAAGATCGCGCTGGCGTGCGCGCTCGTCCACGCGCCGCGCCTGCTCGTCCTCGACGAACCGTTCGAGTCGGTCGACCCGGTCTCGGCGGCCAACATCGAGGACGTGCTGCGCTCGTACACCGCCTCCGGCGGCACGATCATCATCTCCAGTCACGCCATGGACCTCGTCCAGCGCATGTGCGACCACGTCGCCGTCATCGCCGCCGGACGCGTGCTGGCCGCCGGAACCGTCGACGAGGTGCGCGGCGCCGAGACCCTGCAGGATCGGTTCGTCTCCCTCGTCGGAGGCCGCCACACGAGCGAGGGGCCGCAGTGGTTGCGACAGTCCTGAAGCTCCGGTACCGGATCCTCGGCAACAGCCTCGTCCGCCGGCCCTGGCAGCTCGTCGGGTTCTGCTTCGGCATCGTGTGGGCGCTGTCGATCCTCGCCATGGTCGTCGCGGCGCTCGTCGCCGTCGCGCAGCTGGACGGCACCCAGGTCGCCCGCATCGTGACGACGCTGGGCGGTGCCGCCCTGCTGCTGGGATGGGTCGTGGGTCCCATCCTCATCGCGGGCACCGAGACGACGGTGGATGCCGAGAAGCTCGCCCCCTTCCCTCTGACCGCGCGGCAGGTGATGGCGGCGCTCACCGCGACCGGACTGACCGGCATCCCCGGCATCGTCACGACCCTCGCGGCGCTGTCGACGCTGATCCTGTGGCTGCGGTGGCCCGTGGCCGCCGTGGTGGCCGTGCCGTGTCTCGCGATCGCGGTCGTCACCTGCGTCGTGGCCTCGCGCCTGGTGACCGCGCTCTCCAGCGGACTCGGCGGCAACCGGCGAGGGCGGGAGACGGTGGGCACGATCGTGCTGGTCCTGCTGATCCTCGCCGGCCCCATCGTCACCGGTGCTCTCGCGCTGCTGAGCTCGGCCAGCGCGAGCGGCGCGAAGCTGATGCAGATCTCCGGCATCCTGGGCTGGACGCCCCTCGCGGCGGCGTGGGCCGTCCCCGCCGACATCGCCGACGGCGCCGGGATCGCCGCGGTCGCGAAGATCGCGATCGCGGTCGCGACCCTCCTCGTGCTGTGGCTGCTGTGGGCGCGCGCGCTCGCCCGGGCGGCGACGACGAGTCACCGCACCGCCGCCCGCACCGTGAGGCCGGGGGCGCTGGGATGGTTCGGGCGCATGCCGACCGGCGGCGTCGGCGCCACGTGGGCGCGCTCGCTCACCGGGTGGCTGCGCGATCCGCGCTACCTGCGTCAGCTGCTCGTCGTTCCGATCTTCCCGGTGCTGTTCGCCTTCACCGGCGGCACCCAGGGCTTCATGTTCACCGGATCCGCGGTGTTCGTCGCCTTCATCCTGTGCATCGGGGGCTACACCGACATCTCCTACGACGGCACGGCGTTCGCCTCGGTGCTGTCGGCCCCGATCCGCGGCCGCGATGACCGGCTCGGCCGGCTGCTGGGCGCGGCCTGCGTCGGGGTGCCGCTGACGGTGCTCGTCGGCGTCGTCACGACGGTGATCGCCGGTCGCGTCGACCTGCTGCCGGCCGTCCTCGGCGCGGCCCTCGGCCTGCTGCTGGCGGGCTACGCCGTGACGGCGGTGTCGTCGGCGCTCATCGTGACGCCGGTCGCCGCCCCCGGCGACAGCCCGTTCAAGAGCGTGCCGGGGCAGACGTTCGTCAGCGGTCTGCTGGTGTTCGTCGTGCTCGCGGCGTGCTTCGTCGTCGGCATCCCGGCGCTCGGTGTCGCCATCGCGGCCCTCGTCACCGGATCGGCGGTGCTCGGCTGGGTCTCGCTCGCCGTGGCGCTGGTCGTCGGCGGGGGAGCGATCGCGCTCGGCATCCACCTCGGCGGGCGCACGCTGGACGGCACCGGTCCGGACCTGCTCGTGCGCATCAAGGCGTTCCCGACGACATGACCGACGTCCTCATCCTCGGCGGCACGGGCTGGCTCGGCTCGCGCATCGCCGAGCGGTGGCTGGATGCCGGGGCTTCGGTCACCTGCCTCGCCCGCGGGGGTCGCGACGCGCCGTATGGGGCACGGCTGGTCGTCGCCGATCGCGACGTCGAGGGCGCCTACGACGCCGTGCGGGGCCGGGACTGGGACGAGATCGTCGACGTCTCGTCGCGCGCCGCTCACGTCGCCGGCGCTGCCACGGCGCTGTCCGAGTGGGCCCGCCACATCACGTTCGTCTCGAGCGTCTCGGCCTATGCGGCCGACGACGAGCCGGATGCCGATGAGTCGGCGCCCCTCGCCGAGCCCGCCGCCGCGGGCCTCAGCCGCGCCGACGAACTCGCGCTCATCGCGGCGCTGCCGCCGGCACCCCATAGCCCCGCCGGCGCCTGACCCACCGGCATCCACCCCCCCCGCGATTTGCGCGAGTCCGCCGACGCGCGTTAGGGTCACGGCATGTCTTCGCCCGCGTTCGCCGTCTCCACGGTGCTGCGCGCGCGCCGACGTCTGGCCGGCCGCCGACTCTAGGCGACCCCGCGATCTCCCCGCGCACCCGGTGCGAAGCGGGTCGAGTCGCCGGTGTCGCCGTTTCCGAGCCCACCGTCTCCAGACAATAAGGTTGAACAATGACCTCTTCGGTCGCCGTCTCCGGCGCCTCCGGCTACGCCGGCGGTGAGATCCTGCGGCTGCTCGCCGCCCACCCCGAGGTGGAGATCCGCACCGTCACCGCCCAATCCAGCGCGGGGGAACCGCTCATCGCCCACCAGCCGCATCTGCGCTCGCTGCGGCACCTGACGCTCCAGCCGACGACGCCCGAGGTGCTGGCGGGGCACGACATCGTCTTCCTCGCGCTGCCGCACGGTCAGTCGGGTCAGTACACCGACGCACTCCAGGACGCGCCGCTCGTCATCGACGCCGGCGCCGATCACCGGCTGACCTCGCAGGACGCCTGGGACGCCTTCTACGGCGGCACGTTCCACGAGCCGTGGGCGTACGGCGTGCCCGAGCTGCCGGGCGGTCGCGCGGCGCTTGTCGGTGCGACGCGCATCGCTGCCCCGGGCTGCAACGCCTCGACCGTCTCGCTCTCGCTCGCCCCGGGCGTCGCGGCGGGCGTCATCGACTCCTCCGACATCGTCGCCGTGTTGGCGGTCGGCCCGTCCGGCGCGGGCAAGAGCCTCAAGACCAACCTCCTCGCCGCCGAGATCCTCGGCTCCGCGAACCCCTACGCCGTCGGCGGCACGCATCGCCACATCCCCGAGATCCGGCAGGCGCTCGTGGCCGCCGGCGCCACCGGCGATGTCCGCATCTCGTTCACGCCGGTGCTCGTGCCGATGGCCCGCGGCATCCTGGCCACCTCGACGGCGCCGATCGCGGACGGCGTCACCGATGCGCAGATCCGGGATGCCTGGGAGCAGGCCTACGCCGACGAGCCGTTCGTGCAGGTGCTGCCCGAGGGACACTTCCCGCGGACGGCCGACGTGCTGGGCGCCAACACAGCGCTGATCGGCCTCGCCGTCGACCGTGCCGCGAACCGCGTCGTCGTCGTCACCGCCGTCGACAACCTCGTCAAGGGCACCGCGGGTGCCGCCATCCAGTCGATGAACATCGCCCTCGGCCTGCCAGAGGCCACCGGCCTGACCGTGAACGGAGTGGCACCGTGAGCGCCGTGTCTGCATCAGGAGCGTCTGCAACAGGAGTGACGGCCCCGCAGGGGTTCGAGGCGGCGGGCGTCGCCGCCGGGCTGAAGTCCACCGGCAAGGCCGATGTCGCCGTCGTCGTCAACCGCGGCCCGCGCACCGTCGGCGCGGCCGTCTTCACGAGCAACCGGGCCAAGGCTAACCCGATCCTGTGGTCGCAGCAGGTCATCGCCGACGGCACGGTCGAGGCGATCGTGCTGAACTCCGGCGGTGCGAACTGCTTCACCGGCAGCTTCGGCTTCCAGACCACGCACCAGACGGCCGAGCGCGCCGCGGAGCTGCTGGGCGTCGGCGCGGGAGACGTTCTGGTGTGCTCGACGGGTCTCATCGGCACCGGTGACGAGGTGTTCCGCGCCAAGGTCCTCGCCGGCACGGAAGACGCGATCGCCCACCTAAGTGCGACCGGCGGCGGCGACGCGGCCCGCGCGATCATGACGACCGACTCCGTCGCGAAAGAGTCGGTCCACCAGGGCGACGGCTGGACGATCGGCGCCATGGCGAAAGGCGCCGGCATGCTCGCGCCGGGCCTCGCGACAATGCTCGTCGTGATCACCACGGACGCCGTCCTCACCGCCGCAGACGCCGACGCGCACCTGCGCGCCGCGACGCGCGTGAGCTTCGACCGGCTCGACTCGGACGGCTGCATGTCGACGAACGACCAGGTGACCCTCATGGTCAGCGGCGCCTCGGGCGTGACGCCCGATGCGGAGGCGTTCCGCGCCGCGCTCACCGCCGTGTGCACCGACCTCGCCGTGCAGTTGCAGGCGGATGCCGAGGGCGCGAGCCACGACATCGACATCCAGGTGGTCGGGGCGGCGACGGAGGAGGACGCCGTAGAGGTGGGGCGCTCCGTCGCGCGCAACAACCTCTTCAAGGCAGCGATCTTCGGCAACGATCCGAACTGGGGACGGGTGCTCGCGGCGATCGGCACGACGTCGGCATCCTTCGACCCCTACGAGGTGGACGTGAGCTTCAATGGCGTGCGACTGTGCAGCGCGGGCGCGCCCGATCGCCCCCGCGAGGAGGTCGACCTGACGCCGCGGTCGACGAGCGTGCTGATCGATCTGAAGGCCGGCACGGCATCCGCCACGATCTACACGAACGATCTGACGCACGACTACGTCCACGAGAACAGCGCGTACTCCTCATGAGCGACAGCGCCGTCTCGCCCGAGAACCTCCAGCACACGACGCCCGAGGAGGCCGCCGAGAAGGCCGCCGTGCTCATCGAGTCGCTGCCGTGGCTGCAGCGGTTCCGCGACCAGATCATCGTCGTCAAGTACGGTGGCAACGCCATGGTGTCCGAGGAACTGCAGGACGCCTTCGCCCAGGACATCGCCTACCTGCGGTTCGTGGGGGTGAAGCCCGTCGTCGTGCACGGCGGCGGCCCGCAGATCTCGCAGATGCTCGACCGGCTGTCGATCCCCAGCGAGTTCAAGGGCGGCTACCGGGTCACCTCGACGGAGGCGATGAGCGTCGTGCGCATGGTGCTGACCGGTCAGGTCAACCCGCAGCTGGTCGCCCGCATCAACGCGTACGGCCCCTTCGCGGCGGGCCTGTCGGGCGAGGACGCGGGACTGTTCCACGGCCGCCGCCGCGGCGTCGTCATCGACGGCACCGAACACGACCTGGGCGCGGTGGGCGACGTCGTCGCCGTCGATCCGCAGCCGGTGCTCGACCAGCTGGCCGCCGGCCGCATCCCCGTCGTGTCCTCGATCGCGCCGGACCTCGACAACCCCGGGCACTCGCTCAACGTCAACGCGGATGCCGCGGCCGCGGCCCTCGCGATCGCGCTCGACGCGACGAAGCTCGTCGTCCTCACCGACGTGCCGGGGCTCTACGCGGACTGGCCGAACCGCGACTCGCTCGTCTCGCACCTGACGGCGGACGAGCTGCGCGCCATGCTGCCGCGGCTGGAGTCGGGCATGATCCCGAAGATGCAGGCGTGCCTCGACGCCGTTGACGGCGGCGTCGACACGGCGGCGATCATCGACGGCCGCCAGCCGCACTCGGTGCTGGTGGAGATCTTCACGGAACAGGGAATCGGAACAGAGGTGGTGGCCGGATGAGCGGCGCAGCGGAACAGGTGATCCAGACGCACTGGCAGGACGACGCCGCGCGCGACCTCGTCCACAACGTCTCCGACCGGTACGCGCTGTTCGTGCGGGGCGAGGGGTCGTCGCTGTGGGATGCCGACGGCAAGCGCTACCTCGACTTCCTCGCTGGGATCGCGGTGACCTCGCTCGGCCACGCGCATCCGGTCTTCGTCGACGCCGTCGCCACGCAGGCGGCGACGCTCGCGCACGTGTCGAACTTCTTCGCGACACCGCCGCAGCTGGCCTTGGCGGCACAGCTGAAGCGCCTGGCCGGCACCGGACCGACCGGACGCGTCTACTTCGGCAACTCCGGCGCCGAGGCCAACGAGGCGGCGTTCAAGCTCGCGCGACTGCACGGCGCGGCGGACAACGGCGGCGCCGGGCGCCCCCGCATCCTCGCCCTGAAGGACGCCTTCCACGGCCGCACGATGGGCACGCTCGCCCTCACCGGCAAGCCGTACATGCAGGCGCCGTTCGTCCCGATGGTGCCGGGCGTGGAGTTCATCGACTCCACCGTCGAGGCGTTGGAGCAGGCGATCGACGACCGCGTCGCGGCGCTGTTCGTGGAGCCGATCAAGGGGGAGGCCGGGGTCATCCCGCTGCCCGACGGGTTCCTCGCCGCGGCGCGGGAGCTGACCTCCCGCCACGGCGCGCTCCTGATCGTCGACGAGATCCAGACCGGCGCCGGCCGCACCGGCGCGTGGTTCGCGTTCCAGCACGAGGGCATCACCCCCGACGCGATCACCGTCGCCAAGGGCATCGGCGGCGGCTTCCCGATCGGCGCGCTCATCACGTTCGGCGCGGCCAGCGAGCTGTTCTATCCCGGGACGCACGGTTCGACCTTCGGCGGCAACGCCCTCGCCACCGCGGTCTCGACAGCGGTTCTCGGTGAGATCGAGCGGGCCGGGCTCGTGGAGAACGCCGCCGTCCGCGGCGACCAGCTGCGTGAGGCGATCGACGCGATCGGGTCGTCCCTGGTCGACGGATGCCGGGGTCGGGGCCTTCTCATCGGCGTGAG
Organism: Microbacterium sp. CH-015; assembly: GCF_049707015.1. Classification (NCBI taxonomy): domain Bacteria; kingdom Bacillati; phylum Actinomycetota; class Actinomycetes; order Micrococcales; family Microbacteriaceae; genus Microbacterium; species Microbacterium sp. CH-015. Next base: position 571,215 of record NZ_JBNAFJ010000001.1, read on the forward strand.
CCTGCGGCATCCGGTCGCCGGCGCCGTCGTCGCCGCGGCGCAGCAGCACGGACTCATCGTCAACGCCGCCAACGACGCCACGGTGCGGATCGCGCCGGCGCTCACGATCGGCGATGTCGAGATCGACGAGTTCATCGACCTGTTCACCCGCGCGCTGCGCACCGTCGAGGACGCGCTCGTGCTCGACGAGACCCCCGAGGAGAAGAAGTGACCCGCCACCTGCTGCGCGATGACGACCTGAGCCCCGCCGAACAGGCGGAGATCCTCGACCTCGCGGTCGCGCTCAAGAAGGACCGCTGGAAGCTCAAGCCCCTCGAGGGCCCGCAGACGGTCGCCGTCATCTTCGACAAGAGCTCCACCCGCACGCGGGTGTCCTTCGCGGTCGGGATCGCCGACCTCGGCGGCTCGCCCTTGATCATCTCGACCGCCAACAGCCAGCTCGGCGGCAAGGAGACCCCCTCCGACACCGCGCGGGTGCTGGAGCGCCAGGTGGCGGCCATCGTGTGGCGCACCTACGCGCAGGCGGGCCTGGAGGAGATGGCGCGCGGCACGACCGTCCCGGTCGTCAACGCGCTCAGCGACGACTTCCACCCCTGCCAGCTGCTGGCGGACCTCCTCACCATCCGAGAGCACAAGGGGGAGCTGAAAGGTCTCACACTCGCCTTCTTCGGCGACGGCAAGTCGAACATGGGGCACTCCTACGTGCTCGCCGGGGTCACGGCGGGCATGCACGTGCGCGTCGCCTCGCCCGCCGAGTACGCACCGCGGGAGGACGTCGTCGCCGATGCCGACCGCATCGCGGCGCAGACCGGGGGATCGGTCACGCTCTACACCGATCCGCTCGAGGCCGCTGCGGGTGCCGATGTCATCGTCACCGACACGTGGGTGTCGATGGGCAAGGAGGAGGAGAAGGCCAAGCGCCTGCGCGACCTCGGCCCGTACAAGGTGACGACCGAGACGATGGGGCTGGCGGATGCCGGTGCCGTCTTCATCCACTGCCTGCCGGCCGACCGCGGCTACGAGGTGGACGCCGAGGTCATCGACGGACCGCAGAGCGTCGTGTGGGACGAGGCCGAGAACCGGTTGCACGCGCAGAAGGCGCTGCTCGTCTGGCTGCTGCGTCAGCAGTGAGGCCGCCCGGACGGTGAGCGAGCGAGCGCAGCGAGACACCGGCATCCTGCGGAGCGGCCCCGGTCGCATCGCCGGTCGTATCCCTGGTGTGGATCTGGCGCGCGGCCTCGCCGTGCTCGGGATGTTCGCGGCGCATCTGCTGACGATCGCGCCGTTCGATCCCGCCGACCCGGCGACCTGGATCGATGTCGCGAACGGGCGCTCGTCGATCCTGTTCGCGACGCTCGCCGGGGTGTCGATCGCGCTCGTGACCGGCGGGGCGCGCCCGATCGACGGCGCGGCGCTCAGCACGGCGCGGCGGCGGCTGGTGGTGCGCGCGATTCTGCTGTGGCTGATCGGCGCGCTGCTGATCTCGACGGGCGTGCCGGTGTACGTCATCCTGCCCGCGTACGCGCTGCTGTTCCTCATCGCGCTGCCGCTCCTGCGCCTGTCCGCGCGGATGCTGTGGATCATCGCGGCCGTCATCGCGCTGGTCGTGCCCTGGTTGCTGCCGTGGCTGAATGCCCTGCCGGTGTGGCAGGGCGAGACGGGCGGCGACCTCGCTCTGATCCTCGGCTGGCACTACCCCTTCCCGCTGTGGTCGGCGTTCGTCGTCGCGGGGATGGCCGCCGGGCGCTCGGACCTGCGCTCGCGACGGACCGCGTGGCTGCTGACCGCGGGTGGCCTTGTCGCGGCGATCGCGGCGGCCGCGGCATCCGCCATACCGGCCCTCGCCGCCCTCGACCCGCGGAGCATTCTCGGGCAGGTGCTCGCCGACGACGCGCACTCCGGTGGGCTGCTCGAGGTCATCGGATCCGGTGGGGGCGCGCTGGCGACCATGGGGGCGTGTGTGCTGCTGTGCCGCACCCGCGCGAGCGGCGTGCTGCTGCCGCTGCGCGCCGTCGGGTCGATGCCGCTGACGGCCTATGTGGGCCAGCTCGTCGCGTGGGCGCTCATCGCGGCGGCGGTGCTCGGCGACACGGGAGACCTCCTGGGTTTCCGCGCCCTGCAGCCGTTCTGGCCGTTCGTGCTGGTGACGCTCGCGGCGTGCACCGCGTGGGCGCTGCTCCTCGGTCGTGGACCGCTGGAGCGGCTGTTGGGGTGGGTCGCGCGGCGCGTCGCGCCCTGAACGGGGGGTGCCGCGGCGCGCACCCCACCCCCGCCACCCCACCCCACGGCCGTCGGTAGGCTGGTGCGGTGAGCGACACCAAGCACGACGGCACCAACGAGGGCGCGCTGTGGGGCGCCCGTTTCGCCTCCGGGCCCGCGCCAGAGCTGGCGGCGCTGAGCCGCTCCACGCACTTCGACTGGGTGCTGGCGCCCTATGACATCGCCGGGTCGCACGCCCACGCCGCGGCGCTCGCCGCCGCGGGATACCTCACCCCCGACGAGGAGCAGCGCATGCACGCCGGCCTCGACGCGCTGTCCGCCGCGATCGCCGACGGAACGCTCGTCGCGCAGCCGGGCGACGAAGACGTGCACGGCGCGCTAGAGGCCGCCCTCATCGCCGAGGTCGGACCCGACCTCGGCGGCCGGCTCCGCGCCGGCCGCAGCCGCAACGACCAGATCGCGACGCTCGTGCGGCTGTACCTGCTCGACCACGCCGCCGTCATCGCCCGCGACATCCTGCGGGTCATCGACGCGATCGTCGCCCAGGCTGAGGCGCACCCCACGGCGATCATGCCCGGCCGCACCCACCTGCAGCACGCCCAGCCGATCCTGCTGGCCCATCACCTCCAGGCGCACGCTTGGCCGCTCGTGCGCGACCTGGAGCGCCTGCGCGACTGGTCGGCCCGCGCCGCGGTGTCACCGTATGGCGGGGGAGCGCTCGCCGGCGCCACCCTCGGCCTCGATCCGCAGCTCGTCGCTGACCGGCTGGGTCTCGCGCGACCCGCGGAGAACTCGCTCGATGGCACGAGTTCGCGCGACGTCGTGGCGGAATTCGCCTTCATCGCGGCGATGATCGCGGTCGACATCTCGCGCTTCGCTGAGGACGTCATCATCTGGAACACCCGCGAGTTCGGCTTCGTCACGCTCGACGACGGCTACTCCACGGGCTCCAGCATCATGCCGCAGAAGAAGAACCCCGACATCGCCGAGCTCGCCCGCGGCAAGGCGGGGCGCCTCATCGGCAACCTGTCGGGTCTGCTCGCCACGCTCAAGGCGCTGCCGCTCGCGTACAACCGCGACCTGCAGGAGGACAAGGAGCCGGTCTTCGATTCCGTCGCGACCCTCGAGGTCGTGCTGCCCGCCTTCGCCGGAATGATCGCGACTCTCCGCTTCGACACCGACCGGATGGCCGAGCTCGCCCCGGCGGGTTTCTCCCTCGCGACCGACGTGGCCGAGTGGCTCGTGAAGCAGGGCGTGCCGTTCCGCGATGCGCATGAGATCTCGGGCGCGCTGGTGCGCGCCTGTGAAGAGCGGGGGATCGGGCTCGAGGATGCCGACGACGCGCTGCTCGCGCAGGTCTCCGCACACCTGGTGCCGGCGGTCCGTGACGTCCTGTCGATCGAGGGTTCGGTGGCGAGCCGCACCGGCGTCGGCGGCACGGCCGGGGTCAGGGTGGCGGAGCAACGCACCGAGCTCATCGCCCGCGCGCAGGCGGCGCTGCATGCGCTGCGCGGTGACGCTGGCTAAACTCGTTGCAAGCAATAAGTCCTGAGCTTCTCGAATCGGACTTATCGGGAAAAGCTTGATCTTACGGTGACATCAGTGGAAGACTGATGTCATGGTCGCCGCCGTCATCGCCGATATCGTCGGCTCGCGTGAGCTCGAGGACCGTGTCGCGGCGCAGCGCGCGCTCGACGCGGCGCTCGCCGACCTTGCGGCAACGGGGCCCCGGGCTGTGCGTGCCATGCTCCCGACCGTGGGCGACGAGCTGCAGGGGGTGTATCCCGATCTCGCAGGAGCCCTGACGGCGACGTTGCTCCTCCAGCTCACCCTGCCCGAGACGATCGAACTGCGCTTCGGCATCGGCCTCGGCGAGATCCAGTCCATCCCGTCGGCGGCGGGTCCGCTGTCGGAGGGGGAGGCGTGGTGGGCGGCCCGCGCGGCGATCGAGCACGTCGAGCGCCTCGCGCGTCGTGCCGCCCCGAGCGCGCGCACCTGGGTCGCCGCCCCAGACGAGGCCCCCGCGGAGGTTGCCGAGCTGGTGCGGGTGGCCAATGCCGGGCTGCTGGTGCGCGACCGCGCGTTCGCTCAGCTCACTCCTCGCACCCGGCGCCTCGTCCGCGGGCGCTGGGAGGGACGCACCCAGCGCGAGTTGGCGGAAGCCGAGGGGATCACCCAGCCGGCGGTGTCCCAGGCGCTGGCGACAGCGGACGGCGCGGCCCTCATCGAAGGGCTGCGCGCGCTCGGCGCCATGCCGGGGAGCGCCTGAGACCCCGCGCTGCGCATGCCGCAGCGGCTGAGACCCCGTCGCGCGCGTGCCGGGCAGCGCCTGAGACTCGAGCCGCGTCACCAGATCGCGAGCCGGATGACACCGGCCACCGCGCACGCCCACAGCAGGCTCGCCATCGTGCCGACGATGAACCGCTCGCGTGCGGCGGGGGTCGCGAGCTCCGTGAACCGGCCGACGCCCTTGAGCGCCACGACGACGGCGACGACGCCGGGAAAGCCGGCGAGGATGCCGAGGGTCACAGATGCCCGTTCCAGGTAGCCGATCGTGGTGCCCCCGCGCAGGATCTCCTCCTGCCGAGGCGGGGTCGCTGCGGCGCTGTCCGCCATGAGCTCGACCAGGATGCCGCCGCGGGGTCCCTCCGCCGTGCGCCCGCCGTCGGCGACGCCGAGAATCCACCGGGTGAACGGGTTGCCGCCGAGGGTCGCGAGCGTCGTCCCGAGGACGGCGAGGACGGCACCGAACAGCACTGGCACGTCGTACGGGAGCACCGCCACGACGATGAGGCACAGCACGACCAATCCGCCCGCGACGCCGAGCGGTGCGGCCGCCGGCGTGCGCAGCGCCACCGTGACGAGCACGAGCGCGGCGCACAGCGCGAGGAACAGGAAGATCGTCAGCACCGCGATGGCGATCGCCTCGGCCTGGATGTCCATGGCGTCAGTCTGGCACGGCCCTCGGACGGGGGCCGTGCCCGCCGCTGATAGCCTGGACCGCGTGTCTGAAACCGTCGCCGTGAGCGCTCTGGCGCCCGCCAACGACCCGTCGTTCGAGAACGTCTGGGACGAGATCGTGTGGCGTGGCCTGGTGCATGTGTCTACCGATCAGGAGGCGCTGCGCGCCCTGCTGGCGGGCGACCCGATCACGTATTACTGCGGCTTCGATCCGACCGCGCCGAGCCTGCACCTGGGCAACCTCGTGCAGCTGCTGCTGATGCGCCGGCTGCAGCTGGCCGGACACAAGCCGCTGGGGCTCGTCGGTGGCTCGACCGGGCTGATCGGCGACCCTCGGCCCACCGCGGAGCGCACGCTCAACACGAAGGACACCGTCGCCGAGTGGGTCGGATACCTCCGCGCGCAGGTCGAGCGATTCCTGAGTTTCGAGGGCGACAACGCGGCCCGCATGGTCAACAACCTCGACTGGACGGCGCCGCTGTCGGCGATCGACTTCCTGCGTGAGATCGGCAAGCACTACCGCGTCGGCACGATGCTCAAGAAGGATGCCGTCAGCGCCCGCCTGAACTCCGAGGCCGGCATCAGCTACACCGAGTTCAGCTACCAGATCCTGCAGGGCATGGACTACCTGGAGCTCTACCGCCAGTACGACTGTGTGCTGCAGACCGGCGGCAGCGATCAGTGGGGCAACCTCACGAGCGGCGCCGACCTCATCCACCGGGTCGAGGGCGTGAGCGTCCACGCGATCGGCACCCCGCTGATCACGAACAGCGACGGCACCAAGTTCGGCAAGAGCGAGGGCAACGCGATCTGGCTGGACGCAGCGATGTGCAGTCCGTACCGCATGTACCAGTTCTGGCTGTCGACGGCGGATGCCGACGTCGTGGACCGCCTGAAGATCTTCACGTTTCTCACGCGCGCTGAGATCGAGGAGTACGCCGCGTTGGTCGCGTCCGAGCCGTTCCGTCGCGCCGCGCAGAAGCGACTCGCCCTCGAGGTGACGACCTTCGTCCACGGAGCGGATGCCGCGGAGGCGGTCATCGCGGCATCCGAAGCGCTCTTCGGCAGTGGTGACCTCACCGTGCTCGACGCGCAGACGCTGCGCAGCGCGCTCGAGGAGCTGCCGCACGCCGAGGTCGCGCCGGGCACCCCGGTCGTGCAGGCGCTCGTCGACACCGGCCTCGTCTCGAGCCTGTCGGAGGCGCGCCGCGCGATCGCGCAGGGCGGCGTGTCGCTCGACGGCGCCAAGGTTGAGGACGAGGCGGCGACCGTCGCGGGCACGCTGCCCGGCGGAGTCTCGGTGCTCCGCCGTGGCAAGAAGACGCTCGCGGGTCTGTTCGTCGCGGGCGTCTGACCCCGACGGATGCCGTTCACTCCCTCGCACGCCGTCGTCGCGCTGCCCTTCGTGCGCACGCCGCTGCTGCCGGCGGCGATCGCGATCGGCGCGATGACGCCCGACCTGCCCCTGTTCCTCCGTGGCACGCCGTTGAGCTATCAGGCGACGCACACCAACCTGCTGCTGTCCGGCCTGCTCGCGCTCGCCCTCCTCGTGCTCTGGTACGGGCTGCTGCGACCCGCGGTGCGCGAACTGTCGCCCGACGTGCTCGCCCGTCGTCTGCCGGGGGAGTGGGATGCCGGTGCGCGCGCGACCTGGCGCCAGATCGCGCGGGAGCGCCCTGCCGCCGTCGCCGCACTCTGGATCGCCGCCTCGCTGCTGCTGGGCGTCGTCACGCACATCGTGTGGGACGCCTTCACGCACGAGGGTCGTTGGGGCGTGCGCCTCGTTCCCGCGCTGGCCGAGCAGTGGGGCCCGCTCGCCGGCTACACGTGGCTGCAGCACGGCTCGAGCCTCCTCGCCCTCGTGATCCTGGCCCTCTACGGGGCGCGCTGGCTCGCGCGGCGGCGACCGGCGGCATCCGTCACCCGCGCTCTCCCCGGGTGGATGAGGGCCGCGTGGTGGGTGTCGCTTCCCGTCGTGCTGGTGGCGGCGTGGGGAATCGGCCTCGCCGCATACGGTCCTCTGACGCCTTCGTGGACGGCGCAGCACCTTGCCTATCGCATGCTCCCGCCGGCATGTGCGGTGTGGGGTGCGCTGACGCTCGTGCTGTGCCTCGCGGTGGCGGTCCGGCGGCGCGGCGCCCGCTGATCGTCGTTCGCAGCGCCGCGCGGTAATGTGAACGTGCACATCGAAGGCGAGGGCACTGTGTCCACAGGCGAGGAGCGGACGCGCACCGCGAGTATCCGCGATGTCGCGCGCGCCGCTGATGTCTCGTACCAGACGGTCTCGCGCGTCTTGAACGGGCACCCCTCGATCCGCCCCGAGACCAAGCAGCGCGTGCTGGATGCGATGGCCGAGCTGCGCTACCGCCCCAATCAGGCGGCCAGGGCGCTCGTCACCAGTCGCTCCCGAACGATCGGCGTCATCCTGGGTTCGCGCGGCGAGTACGGCCCGACCTCGAGCCTCGCGGCGCTCGAGGATGCCGCCCGCGCACGCGGGTACTGGGTCACCTCCGCCTACCTCGGCGACACGCGCCCCGAGGCGATCCGCGCCGCCGTCGACCATCTGCGCCGACAGGCCGTTGAGGGGATCGTCGTGCATGCGCCGCAAGTCCGTGTCTTCGATGTGCTGGAAGAGCTCGACATCGGCATCCCGCACCTCGGGCTGCACACGGCGCAACGCGGCATCGCCGAGATCGCCGAAGACCAGGTGCACGGCGCGCGACTGGCTACCGAGCACCTCATCGGTCTCGGCCATGTGGAGATCGTCCACGTGGCCGGCCCGCAGGACTGGATCGAGGCGGAAAGTCGCATGCGCGGCTACCTGCATGCCCTCTCGGACGCCGACCTCCCGACGCGGCCCCCGATTCTCGGTGACTGGACGGCCGACTTCGGCTATCGCGCCGCGCTCGAGCTGTCGCGGCGACTCGATTTCACGGCGGTGTTCGCGGCCAACGACGAGATGGCGCTGGGGCTCTTGCACGGCTTCCGCGATATCGGCCTCGAGCTGCCCCGGCAACTGAGTGTCGTCGGATTCGACGACATCCCGCTGGCCCGGCACGGCTGGCCGCCGCTGACCACGGTGCATCAGAACTTCGCCGGTCTGGGGGAGCGCGCGGTGGGGGCGCTGCTCGCGGCGATCGGCGGGAACGACGCGTCGTCGGATGCCGCGGGAGCCCCGCGCGCGGAACCCGAGGTCGCGCCGCGTCTGGTCGTGCGCGACTCGGCGGCGGGTCCGGTCGCGCACCGAAAGTGACACTTCGGTAACGGCGCAGACGCGCAATTGACAGCGCGGCCCGGAGGGTGCACGATGTTCAAGCGATGTGAACGGTCACATCGTAAGACGAGGAGGTCGCGGCCGATGACGGACGCAATGCCCATCCTGGAGATGCGCTCCATCACGAAGGAGTTCCCCGGGGTCAAGGCCCTCAGTGACGTGTCGATCACCGTCGCGGCCGGCGAGGTCCACGCGATCTGCGGAGAGAACGGCGCCGGCAAATCCACGCTGATGAAGGTGCTCTCCGGCGTGTACCCCTACGGCACCTACAGCGGCGAGATCTTCTTCCGCGGCCAGGTCGTCGAGTTCAAGGACATCCGCGCGAGCGAGCAGGCGGGCATCGCGATCATCCACCAGGAGCTCGCGCTCATCCCGGAGCTGTCGATCACCGAGAACATCTTCCTCGGCAACGAGATCGCGCACGGCGGCGTCATCGACTGGTCCGAGGCGCGCATGCGCGCCGTCGACCTGCTCGCCCGCGTCGGGCTGCGCGACGACCCCGACACGCAGATCAAGCACCTGGGCGTCGGCAAGCAGCAGCTCGTCGAGATCGCGAAGGCCCTCGCCAAGGAGGTCAAACTCCTGATCCTCGACGAGCCGACTGCGGCGCTCAACGAAGACGACTCGCAGCACCTGCTCGACCTCATCCTCTCGCTCAAGGGCAAGGGGATCACATCGATCATCATCAGCCACAAGCTCAACGAGATCGAGCAGATCGCCGACTCGATCACCATCATCCGCGACGGCCGCACGATCGAGACCCTCGATGTGTCGGCGGGCGGCGTCGACGAGGACCGCATCATCCGCGGCATGGTCGGACGGTCGCTCGCAAGTCGCTTCCCCGACCGGACGCCGCACATCGGCGACGTGTTCTTCGAGGTGCGCGACTGGACGGTGCGCCACCCGCAGGTGCCCGAGCGCCTCGTGGCGAAACACTCCCACCTCTTCGTGCGCCGCGGCGAGATCGTCGGCATCGCGGGACTCATGGGGGCGGGGCGCACCGAGCTCGCCATGAGCCTGTTCGGCCGCTCCTACGGCATCTACGAGTCGGGTCAGATCCTCATCGACGGCAACGAGGTCGCCATCAAGGACGTCAAGTCCGCGATCGACCACGGCATGGCCTACGTGAGCGAGGACCGCAAGGTACTCGGCCTCAACCTCCTCGACACCATCAAGCGATCGATCGTCGCAGCCAAGCTCAGCAAGATCGCCCGTCGCGGCGTCGTGGATCCGTATGCCGAGAACGACATCGCCGAGGACTACCGCAAGCGTCTGCGCATCAAGACTCCGAGCGTCGACGTCGGCGTCGCGAAGCTCTCCGGCGGCAATCAGCAGAAGGTCGTCCTGGCGAAGTGGATGTTCACCGACCCCGACCTGCTGATCCTCGACGAGCCGACGCGCGGCATCGACGTCGGGGCGAAGTACGAGATCTACACGATCATCCAGCAGCTCGCGGCGCAGGGGAAAGGCGTGATCCTCATCTCCAGCGAACTGCCCGAGCTCCTCGGCATCGCCGACCGGATCTACACGGTCTTCGAGGGGCAGATCACCGATGACATCCCCGCATCCGAAGCCACCCCCGAAAACCTCATGCGCAGCATGACCTCCTCCCGACCGAAGGCGAAAGCATGACCGACACCACTCAGACCGCGAAGAGCAAGGGCGGACTCTCCGACCTGCGCAAGATGTTCCGCTCGGGGTCGACAGGGCGTCAGTTCGGCATCCTCGGCTCGCTCATCATCATCATCATCGTCTTCCAGATCTGGACCGGCGGCACGACCCTTTCGCCGCAGAACCTCATCAACGTCGTGAGTCAGCAGTCGTACATCCTGATCCTCGCGATCGGCATGGTGATGGTCATCATCATGGGCCACATCGACCTGTCGGTCGGTTCGGTCGCGGCCTTCGTCGGCATCATCGTCGCCAAGTCGATGAGCGAGTGGAACATGCCCTGGCCCCTCGCGATCGGCATCGGCCTCATCGTCGGCGCGCTCGTGGGTGCCTGGCAGGGCTTCTGGGTCGCATACGTCGGCGTCCCGGCGTTCATCGTCACGCTGGCCGGCATGCTCATCTTCCGCGGCGGAAATCAGTGGATCGGGCAGTCGACCACCATTCCCGTTCCCCCGGAGTACGGATTCATCGGCGCCGGATACCTGCCCGAGCTCCCGCTGCCGCTCGAGTTCAACGTCCTGACGATGGTGCTCGGACTCATCGGCGTCGCGTGGATCATCTACAACGAGGTGCGTCTGCGCCGCCAGCAGCGCAAGATCGACAGCGACATGGCGCCGGTGTGGGTGTCGGTCGTGAAGGTCGTCATCCTCTCCGCCGTGATCCTGTGGGCGGCGTGGCTGTTCGCGACCGGTCGCCCCGGCACGAGCTTCCCGATCTCGGGAGTGATCCTGCTCGTCCTCGTGGTGATCTACTCGTTCGTGACGAACCGCACGGTGTTCGGTCGCCACATCTACGCCGTCGGCGGCAACCGTCTCGCGGCGAGCCTGTCCGGCGTCAAGGATCGGCGCATCGACTTCTTCGTCATGATGAACATGTCGGTGCTCGCCGCGGTCGCCGGAATGATCTACATCGGCCGCGCGACGGCGTCGGGGCCGCAGGACGGCAACGGCTGGGAGCTGGATGCCATCGCCGCGGTCTTCATCGGCGGCGCGGCCGTCTCCGGCGGCATCGGAACGGTGATCGGCTCGATCATCGGTGGCCTCGTCATGGCGTTCCTCAACAACGGTCTGCAACTGATCGGCGCCGGCGCCGACGCGATCCAGATCACGAAGGGCCTCGTGCTGCTGCTCGCCGTCGCCGTCGACGTCATGAGCAAGCGCCGCGGCGGCCCGTCCATCATCGGCCTGCTCATGCGTCGCCGCGATCGAAGTGCCGAGATCGCCACACCTGTCCCCGCCGTCATCCCGACGTCGGGTACGAACGAGTCGAGCCAACCGGCCGACCTCCCCAAGGGGTAGGCACGAGACCGCCTCGTCTCACCCTCACCAGAGAAAGTGATGAATCAATGAAGAGAATCGCTCTTGCGGCAGCCTCCTTGGCCGCCGTCACGGCTCTCGCACTGACCGGCTGCTCCGGCTCCGGACGCACGGGCGGCGACGCCTCCGAGAGCGCGGCCGCCGGCTTCGCCGCCGACGCGTCGATCGGCATCGCCCTGCCGGACAAGACCTCGGAGAACTGGGTCCTCGCGGGCGACCTGTTCAAGGACGGACTCGAGGAGGCCGGCTTCAAGGCGGACGTCCAGTACGCGCCCGCGTCGAACACCGTCGCCGAGCAGCAGAACCAGATCTCGTCGATGATCACCAACGGGGCGAAGGTCATCGTCATCGGCGCCAAGGACGGCAAGCAGCTGGGCACCCAGCTGCAGCAGGCTGCGGACGCCGGCGTCAAGATCATCGCGTACGACCGCCTGATCGAGAACACGCCGAACGTCGACTATTACGTCGCCTTCGACAACTACAAGGTCGGCGAGCTGCAGGGCCAGGCCCTGCTCGACGGCCTCGCCGCCCGCTCGGGTCACGCCGCGCCGTGGAACATCGAGCTGTTCTCGGGTTCGCCTGACGACGCCAACTCCGCGGTGTTCTTCAACGGCGCGATGAGCGTCCTGCAGCCGAAGATCGACGACGGCACGCTGGTCGTGAAGTCGGGTCAGACCGACATCGCGCAGACGGCCACGCAGGGCTGGAAGGCCGAGAACGCGCAGAGCCGGATGGACTCGCTCATGACGGCCAACTACGCCGACGGATCGATCGACGGCGTCCTGTCACCCAACGACACCCTCGCCCGCGCCATCATCACGTCGGTGAAGGGCGCAGGCAAGGACATCGCGACTTTCACCGTGACGGGTCAGGACTCGGAGGTCGAGTCGGTCAAGTCGATCATGGCCGGTGAGCAGTACTCGACGATCAACAAGGACACCTCGCTCCTCGTGGCGCAGACGATCAAGATGATCCAGCAGCTCCAGAAGGGTGAAGAGGTCGACGTCAACGACACCGAGCAGTACGACAACGGCGTGAAGGTCGTGCCCGCGTACCTGCTCGACCCGGTGATCGTCACCAAGGAGAACGCGGCCGAGGCGTACGCCAACAACCCGAACCTCCTCGAGATCGTGAAGGCCGCCCAGTAAGCAGCGCGCACGCAGCACGACGGCCCCTGCTCTCCGGAGCGGGGGCCGTTCGCGTGGCGGGGCGGATGCCGGCGGTCACGCCCACGCCGGCTCGTCGCGTCCCCACGGGCGCGGCGCGGCGAAGGCGGTCGGGCCGCCGGGGTAGGACACCGCAGGGGCTGCGGTCGTGATGCGGACGCCGTCCACGATGAAGTCCTGAGTGTGACCGGCCGCATCCGCGAGGGGGTGCAGGGGAGTCTTCTCCGGCGTCCGCGGCAGGCCCAGCAGCTCTGCGGCGATCCGACGCAGCGACGTCGATGCCAGCCACGATCCGCCCTCACGACTGCGACGACCGAGGAGGTCCATCGCCGCGGAGGCCAGCAGATAGCCCGCGCTGTGGTCGAGTGCCTGCGCGGGAAGCGCGCCGGGCGCGGCGTCGTCGCCCTCGAGGACCGCGATGCCGCTGTCCGCCTGCACGAGACTGTCAAAGCCGCGCCTGTCGGGCTCGCCCCACGCCGTCAACTGCAGCACGACGACGCCCGGATGCCGCGCCGCGATCGCCTCCGGCGACAGACCGAGCGCAGCCAGCGCCGCGGGACGATATCCCAGCGCGATGACGTCGGCGCCGCTCAGCAGTTCCTCCCCCCGCGAGCGGCCCGCGGGGGAGGACAGGTCCAGCAGCGCCGACCTCTTGCCGTGACCGGTGTCGAGGTGCTGGTTCTCCGGTTCGCCGAGACGGGGCGGATCGATGCGCAGCACCTCGGCGCCGAGCAGTGCGAGCGTGCCCGTCGCGACCGGGCCGGCGATGACGCGCGTCAGATCGAGAACGCGGACTCCGCGCAGCGGCGCGAGAGCGGTCGGCGCGGGGAGGGGACGCGCGGGCGCGTCGCCGAGGCGGCGGATCTCCACGAGCGGATGCCGGCGCCAGCTGTCGTCGGCCGCCCAATCCTCCGGGCGGACGGCGACGCACAGTCCGCCGGCCGCCGTCACGCCTGCCGCGGCTGCGGCGGTGGACATCGTCGCGAGGCGTGCGGCGACCCGCTGCCGGGTCTCGGCGTCGGAGTCCACGTCCTCGGCATCCGCATCGATCCGGCGTGCGTCGCGCGAGAGCCCGAGGCCGAGCAGCAGCGCCGCCCGGTGATGCGGATAGTTGGCGTGGGTGCGGACCCAGCCGTCCATCGTGGGGAAGAAGGCAGACAGCGGGGCGAACCCGGCACGCGGCCGGCCGTCCATGCGGAACCACCGCTCACTGGAGTACGCGACCGCGATGCGGTCAGCGTCGAGATCCGCCACCCCGTCGACGCCGGACAGACGCAGGGCGGATGCCGAGGCGCACGCGACCGCGGAGCGTGCCAGCGCGGCGACGTCCGTGCGAGCGGGGAGAGGCACGACGCGGCTCATGGCGCCACGATACGCCCCGGCCGAGAACGATTGACCGTGCGATCAGGCCGAACCTGGTGTGGCGTATCGCCACGCGCGGGCGCGACACGCCCGGGATGCGAGCCGGATTTGCCAGATGCCCCGGGGCCACGTAACTTATTACTTGTTCACCCCACAGGGAAGAGCGAAGGGCCGGAAGGCCTCGCCCCCTCAAGCGGAGAACCACCCCATCCCAAACCTCTCGTAGAGAGAACAAGACCTTCTGGTCTAGGATGGGATCCCACTCCTCGAAGCTGTCGAAGAGTGCTGCTGGAGACGCCAAATCAGTCACAGACAGCCCACTTGACAAGCAGAGCGAGAGGGGATAAGATAGAGAAGTTGCCCGACGGGCTGGCTTGAAGCCGAAACGTCGAGCTGCCGATCTAGCTTCGTGAGATGCACGTCATCGCGTCTGACTCCGGTCAGAAACGCCGATTTGACAAGCGAAACACGAAGTGTAAGATAGAGAAGTTGCCCTGCAGGAGAGGCCGAGAGGCTGAACGGCAGGAGCATCCGATCCTTGAGAACTCAACAGCGTGCACTTGTCAAATGCCAAAAAACCTCGATTCAACCTCGGTTGAATGAGATTCCTTTGGATCAAAGTCCGGCACTTTCGGTGCCGGCAACGGAAGTCAGTAATGACATCCCTTTGGTCAGATCAAACTCGCTGCTTCAGTCAATTTCCGGCTGATCGCAGCAACATTTCTTTACGGAGAGTTTGATCCTGGCTCAGGATGAACGCTGGCGGCGTGCTTAACACATGCAAGTCGAACGGTGAAAGCGGAGCTTGCTCTGCTGGATCAGTGGCGAACGGGTGAGTAACACGTGAGCAATCTGCCCTTGACTCTGGGATAAGCGCTGGAAACGGCGTCTAATACCGGATACGAGCTGCGAAGGCATCTTCAGCAGCTGGAAAGAACTTCGGTCAAGGATGAGCTCGCGGCCTATCAGCTTGTTGGTGAGGTAACGGCTCACCAAGGCGTCGACGGGTAGCCGGCCTGAGAGGGTGACCGGCCACACTGGGACTGAGACACGGCCCAGACTCCTACGGGAGGCAGCAGTGGGGAATATTGCACAATGGGCGCAAGCCTGATGCAGCAACGCCGCGTGAGGGACGACGGCCTTCGGGTTGTAAACCTCTTTTAGCAGGGAAGAAGCGAAAGTGACGGTACCTGCAGAAAAAGCACCGGCTAACTACGTGCCAGCAGCCGCGGTAATACGTAGGGTGCAAGCGTTATCCGGAATTATTGGGCGTAAAGAGCTCGTAGGCGGTTTGTCGCGTCTGCTGTGAAAACTGGAGGCTCAACCTCCAGCCTGCAGTGGGTACGGGCAGACTAGAGTGCGGTAGGGGAGATTGGAATTCCTGGTGTAGCGGTGGAATGCGCAGATATCAGGAGGAACACCGATGGCGAAGGCAGATCTCTGGGCCGTAACTGACGCTGAGGAGCGAAAGGGTGGGGAGCAAACAGGCTTAGATACCCTGGTAGTCCACCCCGTAAACGTTGGGAACTAGTTGTGGGGTCCATTCCACGGATTCCGTGACGCAGCTAACGCATTAAGTTCCCCGCCTGGGGAGTACGGCCGCAAGGCTAAAACTCAAAGGAATTGACGGGGACCCGCACAAGCGGCGGAGCATGCGGATTAATTCGATGCAACGCGAAGAACCTTACCAAGGCTTGACATATACGAGAACGGGCCAGAAATGGTCAACTCTTTGGACACTCGTAAACAGGTGGTGCATGGTTGTCGTCAGCTCGTGTCGTGAGATGTTGGGTTAAGTCCCGCAACGAGCGCAACCCTCGTTCTATGTTGCCAGCACGTAATGGTGGGAACTCATGGGATACTGCCGGGGTCAACTCGGAGGAAGGTGGGGATGACGTCAAATCATCATGCCCCTTATGTCTTGGGCTTCACGCATGCTACAATGGCCGGTACAAAGGGCTGCAATACCGTAAGGTGGAGCGAATCCCAAAAAGCCGGTCCCAGTTCGGATTGAGGTCTGCAACTCGACCTCATGAAGTCGGAGTCGCTAGTAATCGCAGATCAGCAACGCTGCGGTGAATACGTTCCCGGGTCTTGTACACACCGCCCGTCAAGTCATGAAAGTCGGTAACACCTGAAGCCGGTGGCCCAACCCTTGTGGAGGGAGCCGTCGAAGGTGGGATCGGTAATTAGGACTAAGTCGTAACAAGGTAGCCGTACCGGAAGGTGCGGCTGGATCACCTCCTTTCTAAGGAGCATCTGGCACCCTCGGGTGTCCAGGCGCCGGATCGAGACGAACGTTCTCGCCGGTTAGCTCATGGGTGGAACATTTGACGAGGTGCCGAGGATCGATCCTCGAGCCAGTACGACCTTCGGGTCTGGAAAGCTCGAGGCAAGAGAGCCGGCACATGCACGCTGTTGGGTCCTGAGGGACCGGATGCGCGAAAGCGCAACCAACCTCAGGACCTTTTCTGACGCCGGCAGCGCCGGCTGCGGAGAGGGTACCGCCCGTACTTTGAGAACTACACAGTGGACGCGAGCATCTTTGAACCGACGCAAGTCGGTTCAGAAAGATGATCTTAAAGATCATTAGTCAATTTCAATTGACGATTCAAACTCATGTGATTTCAAGTCTTTAAGAGCAAACGGTGGATGCCTTGGCATCTGGAGCCGAAGAAGGACGTAGCAATCTGCGATAAGCCTCGGGGAGTGGATAAGCACACTTTGATCCGAGGATCTCCGAATGGGGAAACCCCGCTGGGCGGCGTGCCGACCCAGTGACTCCCGCCTGAATATATAGGGCGGGTAGAGGGAACGTGGGGAAGTGAAACATCTCAGTACCCACAGGAAGAGAAAGCAACCGCGATTCCGTTAGTAGTGGCGAGCGAAACCGGAACAGGCTAAACCGAGTACGTGTGATATCCGGCAGGAGTTGCGTATTCGGGGTTGTGGGACTTTTCAGGCTGTTCTGCCGAGCAGCCGGCGTTACAAGAAGGTATAGACGAACTGGATTGAAAGCCAGGTCATAGAGGGTGCCAACCCCGTAGTCGAAATGCCTCCCTTGGCGCGAAGAGTATCCCAAGTAGCACGGGGCCCGAGAAATCCCGTGTGAATCTGTCAGGACCACCTGATAAGCCTAAATACTCCCAGATGACCGATAGCGGACAAGTACCGTGAGGGAAAGGTGAAAAGTACCCCGGGAGGGGAGTGAAATAGTACCTGAAACCGTTTGCTTACAAACCGTTGGAGCAGCCCTAGCAGCTGTGACAGCGTGCCTTTTGAAGAATGAGCCTGCGAGTTAGCGATATGTGGCGAGGTTAACCCGTGAGGGGTAGCCGTAGCGAAAGCGAGTCTGAATAGGGCGATTCAGTCGCATGTCCTAGACCCGAAGCGAAGTGATCTATCCATGGCCAGGCTGAAGCGACGGTAAGACGTCGTGGAGGGCCGAACCCACTTAGGTTGAAAACTGAGGGGATGAGCTGTGGATAGGGGTGAAAGGCCAATCAAACTTCGTGATAGCTGGTTCTCTCCGAAATGCATTTAGGTGCAGCGTTGCGTGTTTCTTGCCGGAGGTAGAGCTACTGGATGGCCGATGGGCCCTACAAGGTTACTGACGTCAGCCAAACTCCGAATGCCGGTAAGTGAGAGCGCAGCAGTGAGACTGTGGGGGATAAGCTTCATAGTCGAGAGGGAAACAACCCAGACCACCAACTAAGGTCCCAAAGCGCGTGCTAAGTGGGAAAGGATGTGGAGTTGCTCTGACAACCAGGAGGTTGGCTTAGAAGCAGCCACCCTTGAAAGAGTGCGTAATAGCTCACTGGTCAAGTGATTCCGCGCCGACAATGTAACGGGGCTCAAGCACGCCACCGAAGTTGTGGCATTGACATTATTGGTAGGCCTTCGTGGTCCAGCCGTGTTGATGGGTAGGAGAGCGTCGTGTGGCCAGCGAAGCGGCGGTGTGAACCAGCCGTGGAGGCTACACGAGTGAGAATGCAGGCATGAGTAGCGAAAGACGTGTGAGAAACACGTCCTCCGAAAGACCAAGGGTTCCAGGGTCAAGCTAATCTTCCCTGGGTAAGTCGGGACCTAAGGCGAGGCCGACAGGCGTAGTCGATGGACAACGGGTTGATATTCCCGTACCGGCGAAGAACCGCCCAAACTAATCCAGTGGTGCTAAGTGCCCGAATTCCTCTGCATCGATCCCTTCGGGGTGAGAGCGGTGGAGCTAGCGCACGACCCCATGCTGGTGCGGTTAGCGTATTAACAGGTGTGACGCAGGAAGGTAGCCCAAGCCAGGCGATGGTTGTCCTGGTGCAAGTGCGTAGGCCGAGAGATAGGCAAATCCGTCTCTCACATAGGCTGAGACACGATGCGGATAAAAAGTGGGTGATCCTATGCTGCCAAGAAAAGCATCGACGCGAGGTTCTAGCCGCCCGTACCCCAAACCGACTCAGGTGGTCAGGTAGAGAATACCAAGGAGATCGAGAGAATCGTGGTTAAGGAACTCGGCAAAATGCCCCCGTAACTTCGGGAGAAGGGGGGCCTTCGACGTATTAGGACTTGCTCCGAAAGCGTTTGGAGGCCGCAGAGACTAGTGGGTAGCGACTGTTTATTAAAAACACAGGTCCGTGCCAAGTCGCAAGACGATGTATACGGACTGACGCCTGCCCGGTGCTGGAAGGTTAAGAGGACCGGTTAGCCGCAAGGCGAAGCTGAGAATTTAAGCCCCAGTAAACGGCGGTGGTAACTATAACCATCCTAAGGTAGCGAAATTCCTTGTCGGGTAAGTTCCGACCTGCACGAATGGCGTAACGACTTCCCAACTGTCTCAACCGCGAACTCGGCGAAATTGCACTACGAGTAAAGATGCTCGTTACGCGCAGCAGGACGGAAAGACCCCGTGACCTTTACTACAGCTTGGTATTGGTGTTCGGTGTGGCTTGTGTAGGATAGGTGGGAGACTGTGAAGCGGTGACGCCAGTTACCGTGGAGTCGTTGTTGAAATACCACTCTGGTCACTCTGGATATCTAACTTCGAACCGTAATCCGGTTCAGGGACAGTGCCTGGTGGGTAGTTTAACTGGGGCGGTTGCCTCCCAAAAAGTAACGGAGGCGCCCAAAGGTTCCCTCAACCTGGTTGGCAATCAGGTGGCGAGTGTAAGTGCACAAGGGAGCTTGACTGTGAGACTGACAGGTCGAGCAGGGACGAAAGTCGGGACTAGTGATCCGGCAGTGGCTTGTGGAAGCGCTGTCGCTCAACGGATAAAAGGTACCTCGGGGATAACAGGCTGATCTTGCCCAAGAGTCCATATCGACGGCATGGTTTGGCACCTCGATGTCGGCTCGTCGCATCCTGGGGCTGGAGTAGGTCCCAAGGGTTGGGCTGTTCGCCCATTAAAGCGGTACGCGAGCTGGGTTTAGAACGTCGTGAGACAGTTCGGTCCCTATCCGCTGCGCGCGTAGGAAATTTGAGAGGATCTGACCCTAGTACGAGAGGACCGGGTTGGACGAACCTCTGGTGTGCCAGTTGTTCTGCCAAGAGCACCGCTGGTTAGCTACGTTCGGGATGGATAACCGCTGAAAGCATCTAAGCGGGAAGCCGGCCTCAAGATGAGATTTCCATGCCTTCGGGCGAGAGGCTCCCAGCCAGACTACTGGGTTGATAGGCCGGATGTGGAAGCGCGGTAACGCGTGAAGCTGACCGGTACTAATAAGCCGATGACTTGATAACACACCGTTTTAGGTGCTTGCGTCCACTGAGTGGTTCTCGATGTACGGTCGAGAACCGCATGACATTGACATGTTGTGCAGACTGAAACATCAATAGTGTTTCGGCGGCCATAGCGTGAGGGAAACGCCCGGTTACATTCCGAACCCGGAAGCTAAGCCTCACAGCGCCGATGGTACTGCAGGGGGGACCCTGTGGGAGAGTAGGACACCGCCGGACTTCTTTCGTGAAATGGCCACCCAGTGATGGGTGGCCATTTCTCGTTAACCCGCGTGTGAGAGGAAGCAGCAATGGCCGAGGAACGACGCCCGCGGAGCGGCGAACGGAAGCAGCTGTCCCCGCGCGCCGGTGAGAAGAAGCCGTACGGGAAGCGCGATGGCGAGAAGAAGCCGTACCCGAAGCGCGATGGCGAGAAGAAGCCGTACCCGAAGCGCGATGGCGAGAAGAAGCCGTACCCGAAGCGCGACGGTGAAAAGAAGCCCTACGCCAAGCGCGACGGGGACCGCCGGTCCAGCCGGCCGCCGCAGGATTCCGACCGTCGTGTCGGTCCGCCGGCGCCGCCGCTGCCCGCCGACGTGACGCCGCGGGATCTCAACGGGGCTGCGCGCAATGAGCTGAAGACCCTCAGCAAGGAGAACGCCGAGCAGGTCGCCCGTCATCTCGCGATGGCCGCACGCCTCATCGACGACGACCCCGCGCTCGCGCACCAGCACGCGCTTGCGGCATCCCGCAGCGCCGGACGCATCGCGATCGTGCGTGAGACCGTCGCGATCACCGCGTACGCGCTCGGCGACTTCGCCCTTGCCGTGCGCGAACTGCGCACCTATCGCCGGATCTCCGGCCGCGACGACCAGATCGCACTGCTCGTCGACAGCGAGCGGGGGGTCGGTCGTCCCGACCGCGCCCTCGAGGTCGGTCGCGCCGTCGACCGGAGCACCCTGCCGACCGAGGTCCGCGTGGAGCTCGCGATCGCGATGTCGGGCGCACGGCTGGACCTCGGCGAGACGGAGCGCGCCCTGCAGGAGCTCGACATCCCCGAACTCGACCCGGACCGCGCGTTCGCGTGGAGTCCCGGCCTGTTCGCGGCCCGCGCCGCCGTCCTCGAGGAACTCGGGCGCACCGAGGAGGCTGCCGCGTGGCAGCGTCGCGCCGAGATCGCCGAAGAGGCCATCGGTGCCCGCGATGCTGATCGCGAAGTGCTGGAGATCGACGAGGTCGAAGAGATTCCGCTGCCGGTCGACGACCACACGGACGTCCCCGCGGATGGCCCCGCGGCTGGCCCCGCGGACGACCGTTCAGGTGATGACAACGGCGAGGCGGGGGAGCGCTGATGGCGCTGTTCGGCCGTCGCGCGTCGCGCACACCCCTCGACGGCGTGGATGCCGTGCTCGCGGACCTCGACGGCGTGGTCTACGCCGGTCCCGGGAAGCTTCCGCATGCCATCGAGAGCCTCAACGCGGCGGCGACCGGCGGAAGCCGGCTCGGCTACATCACCAACAACGCCTCCCGCCGGGACGCGGTTGTCGCGGAACACCTTCGCGACCTCGGCCTCGTGGCGACGCGGCCCGAGGACGTCGTCACGAGTCCGCAGGCGGCGATGCGCCTCCTGCGGGAGCGGGTGCCCGCCGGTGCGACCATCCTCGTCGTCGGCGGAGACGGCCTGGTCTTCGAGGTTGAGAAGGCCGGCTTCGTCGTCACGCGCAGCGCCGACGATGCACCGGCGGCCGTCGTGCAGGGGTTCGCGCCCCACGTCGGCTGGGAGCATCTCGCTGAGGCGTCCTACGCGCTGGCGACACCGGAGGACGAGGGCGGCATCCCCTGGATCGCCACGAACACCGACTGGACGATTCCGCAGGCGCGCGGGATCGCACCGGGCAACGGCACGCTCGTCTCCGCCGTCCACACCGCCGTCGGGCGCCTCGCGGTCGTCGCCGGCAAGCCGGAGCGGCCCATCTTCGACGAGGCCGTCGCCCGCTTCGGCGCCCGGCATCCGCTCTTCATCGGAGACCGGCTCGACACCGACATCGCCGGCGCACAGACGGCGGGCATCGACTCGGCCCTCGTGCTCACCGGGATCGATCGGCCCAAGCACGTGCTCGCGGCGCCGCCCACCTCGCGCCCCACCTACATCCTCGCCGACCTGCGGGAGCTGCACGAGGAGTACCCCGAGACCGTCGTGCGCGGCGAGGTGACGAGCGTGCGCGACGCGGCGGTGCGGATCGACGGCGCCGACATCCACATTGTCGCCGCGGGTACCCGCCCGATCGACCTGGTGCGCGCCGGGGCGGCCGCCATCTGGGCGAGCGGGCGCGCGATCTACGGCTTCCGCGTTCCCGAGCAGCTCTACGCCGACCCGTTCCATCGACCCTGACCGCGGCGGAGCCCGCCCCGCCCGTCGTTGTGCCCGGACGGTATCGTTGAGCGCATGCCGATGGATGCCGCCGACGCTCGCGACCCCGATGGCCATAGCCGCCGGGACGATCTGCTGTCCGCGCTCGAGGTGATCGAGGGGCAGCCGCTCGGCGAGCGCGCTGCGGCGTACGCCGCGCTGCACGACGACCTGGCCCGGCGCCTGGAGTCCGGACCGCGGGACCAGTGACCCAGCGCCTCGATGCGGCCGTCGCCGCCCGGGGACTGGCCCGGTCGCGCACGCATGCGGCGCAGCTGATCACCGCCGGACTGGTGTCCGTCGACGGCCACCCCGTCGTGAAGGCGTCGGTGAAAGTGGGTGATGATCAGCAGATCGTCGTCGCCGCCTCCGACCACTACGTCAGCCGTGCCGCGCACAAGCTCATCGCTGCTCTCGATGGTTTCGGCGTCGACGTCACCGGACGGCAGTGTCTCGACCTCGGTGCCTCGACGGGGGGCTTCACGCAGGTGCTGCGCGAACGCGGCGCCGCGCGCGTGCTCGCGGTGGACGTGGGCCACGGGCAACTGGACCCGGTGATCGCCGCCGACCCCGGTGTGACGGCGGTGGAGGGGTTCAACGTCCGCTACATGACGGCGCAGTCCCTCGCCGAGGCGGCGGGCGACGGCATCCGCCCCGAGATCGTCACCGGCGATCTCTCGTTCATCTCGCTGACGCTGGTGCTGCCCGCGATCGCCGCGGTGATCGGGGCCGACGCGCACATCGTGCTGCTGGTCAAACCCCAGTTCGAAGTCGGCCGCACCGGCGTCCGCGAAGGTCTCGTAACGGATGCCGCCGCGCGCGCCGACGCCGTCGCCGGCGTGCTCTGGGCCGCATGGGACGCCGGTCTCGGCACCGTCGGGGTGCTCGCCTCGCCCCTCGCAGGCACGCACGGCAACCGGGAGTTCCTCGTACACCTGCGTCCGCGGGCCGTCGGCGGGGACGGCGGGACCGAGACGGGCAATCCGACAGAATATCTGCAGGCTGTCAATCGACTGGCGGGAGCGACATGATGGGCGGGACCACCCAGCCGACGCGGAACATCCTCGTCGTCGCGCACGCGCGCCGCGACGACACCGTCGCCGCGGCGCGTCGTGTCATCGCCGCCGTGCTCGCCTCGGGCGCACGTCCCGTGCTGGCCATCGACGACCCGGAACTCGTGGCGGCGCTCGCCGACCTCGGCCCGATCGCGGGGCTCGGCGCGGACGTGGACGTCGCCGACATCGAGATCGCGATCGTCCTCGGCGGCGACGGCACGATCCTCCGCGCCGCCGAACTCGTCCGCGGCGGCACCGCGCCGATCCTCGGCATCAACATGGGTCACGTCGGCTTCCTCGCCGAGATCGAAGCCGACGTCATCGACGACGCCATGCGGCGGGTCATCGACCGCGACTACGAGGTCGAGGAGCGCATGACCCTGGCGGTGCGGGTGAAGGATGCCGCCGGGGAGGTCATCTACGACACCTGGGCGCTCAACGAGGCCACCGTCGAGAAGGCGGCGCGGGAGCGGATGATGGAGGTCGTCATCGAGATCGATCGCCGGCCGCTGTCGACGTTCGGCTGCGACGGCGTCGTCATCGCGACGCCGACCGGATCGACCGCCTACAACTTCTCCGCCGGAGGACCGGTGATCTGGCCGACGGTGGAGGCCATCGCCGTCGTCCCGCTGTCCGCCCATGCCCTCTTCGCCCGTCCGCTCGTCGTGGGACCGGAAGCCACCGTGGCGATCGAGGTGCTCGCCCGCACCGACGGCACCGGCATCCTGTGGTGCGACGGCCGGCGCTCGCACGATCTGCCCCCCGGGGCCCGTGTCGTCGTCGGCCGCGATCCGGAGCCCGTGCGGCTCGCCCGGCTGCACCCGGCGCCGTTCACCGACCGCCTGGTGCGCAAATTCCAGCTGCCGGTGGTGGGGTGGCGCGGCCCGTCGTCGAACCCGGTGAGCCCCGCGAGCCCCGGGACGGGTGCGGCGTGATCGAGCAGATGACCCTGCGCGACCTCGGCGTGATCGCGCAGGCCACCCTCCCTATCGGTCCGGGTTTCACGGCGATCACCGGTGAGACCGGGGCCGGTAAGACGATGGTCGTGACGGGGCTCGGATTGCTGCTGGGTGCGCGTGCCGACTCGGGCGTCGTCCGCTCCGGCGCGGATCAGGCCGTCGTCGAGGGCGTGTGGATCGTGCCGGACGCCGGGGCGGTCTCCGAACGCGTGAGCGAAGCCGGCGGCGATGTCGAGCCGATCGGCGACGGCCGCGCCGAGCTCTACCTCGGGCGTACCGTGACGGCGGAGGGCCGCAGCCGCGCCAGCGTCGGCGGACGGTCGGCGCCGGCCGGTGTGCTCGCCGACCTCGCCGAGCACCTCGTCGTCGTCCACGGCCAGTCCGATCAGCTGCGGCTGCGTTCCGGCGCCGCGCAGCGCGATGCGCTCGACCGGTTCGGCGGCGAGGAGATCGCGGCGGCCCTCGCGGCCTACCGCGACGCGTTCGCCCGGCAGCGCGAGCTCGCGGCCGAGTTGACCGAGCTGACCGAGCGCGGCGCCGAGCGCGCCGCCGAGGCCGAGGCGCTGCGCGCGGCGCTCGCCCAGATCGAGCAGGTCGACCCGCAGCCGGGGGAGGACGTCGCTCTCGCCCAGCGCGCCGAGCGCCTCGCCAACGCGGAGGAACTGCGTCAGGCCGCCGCGATCGCGCACGACGCGCTGTCCGGCGACGGGGACACGCCCGACGTCGGCATTCTGCTCGCCGAGGCGCGGCGCGCGCTCGACCGCGCCGCCCGCGGTGACGAGACGCTCGCCGCGCACGCCGCGACCCTCGACGATCTGAGGTACCGGGCCGCCGACCTCGCCACGGAGCTGAGCGCCTACCTCGCCGATCTCGACGAGTCCGGCCCGCACGAGCTCGCCGCCGTGGAGGAGCGCCGTGCCGCCGTGGGCGCACTCGTCCGCGCGCATGGCAGCCTCGATGCGGCCCTGGCGGTGCAGCGCACCGGTGCGCTGCGCCTGGCCGAGCTCGACGACGACGGCGACCGGATCGCGCGCCTGCGCGCAGAGGAGGAGGCCGCGGCATCCGCCCTGGACGACCTCGCCGTGCGGCTCACCGCGCTCCGGCGTGCGGCCGCCGAACGGCTGTCGGCGGCCGTCACCGACGAGCTCCGTGCCCTCGCGCTGCCCGACGCCCGCGTCGAGGTGCAGGTCACCGAGGGGACGGCGTCGGCATCCGGTCGCGACGACGTGACGATCCTGCTCGCACCGCACCCCGGTGCCGACCTCCGGCCGGTGGCCCGCAGCGCCTCCGGCGGCGAGCTCAGCCGGGTGATGCTGGCGATCGAGGTCGTGATCGCCGGTGCCGACAGTGTTCCCACATTCGTGTTCGACGAGATCGACGCCGGCATCGGGGGAGCGGCGGCCATCGAGGTCGGCCGGCGCCTGGCGCGCCTGGCGGAGACGAGCCAGGTGATCGTCGTGACGCACCTCGCCCAGGTCGCCGCCTTCGCGACCAACCATCTCAGCGTCGTCAAGGGCAGCGACGGCGCCGTGACCGCCTCGAGCGTGCGCGCGCTGGCGGGCGCCGACCGCGAAGCCGAGATGGCGCGCCTGCTGTCGGGACTGCCCGACTCGTCGGTGGCGCTCGAACATGCCCGGGAGCTGCTGAGCCTCGGCCACTCAAGACTGATAGGATGAAAGCCCGTGACGGACACTCATTCAGACGCGGGATCACTTCAGAACGACACCACCAAGCACATCTTCGTGACGGGCGGTGTCGTTTCGTCGTTGGGGAAGGGCTTGACCGCCGCGTCGCTCGGGAACCTCCTCACCGCGCGGGGCCTGCGCGTCGTGATGCAGAAGCTCGACCCGTACCTGAACGTCGACCCCGGCACGATGAACCCGTTCCAGCACGGCGAGGTGTTCGTCACCGACGACGGCGCGGAGACCGACCTCGACATCGGCCACTACGAGCGCTTCCTCGACATTGAGCTGAGCCAGGCCGCCAACGTCACGACGGGACAGATCTACTCGCAGGTGATCGCGCGCGAGCGCCGCGGCGAGTACCTCGGCGACACCGTGCAGGTCATTCCCCACATCACCGACGAGATCAAGCGCCGGATGCGCCTGCAGGCCGACGAGACGCCGAAGCCCGACGTGATCATCACCGAGATCGGTGGCACCGTCGGCGACATCGAGTCGCAGCCGTTCATCGAGTCGGCTCGGCAGATCCGCCACGAGCTCGGACGCAAGAACGTCTTCTTCGTGCACGTCTCCCTCGTGCCGTTCATGGGCGCCTCCGGTGAGCAGAAGACCAAGCCCACGCAGCACTCCGTGCAGGCGCTGCGCCAGATCGGCATCCAGCCCGACGCGCTGGTGCTGCGCAGCGACCGGCCCGTGACCGAGTCGAACAAGCGCAAGATCGCGCTCATGTGCGACGTCGACGAGGATGCCGTGGTCAACGCGGTCGACGTGCCGTCGATCTACGACATCCCCACGATGCTCAACGAGCAGGGGCTCGACGCGTACATCGTCGACGCGCTGGGCCTTGCCGCGAAGGCCGACGAGGTGGACTGGACGCGCTGGAGCAAGGTCCTGAACGCCGTCCACAACCCCAAGCACGAGGTCACGATCGGTCTCGTCGGCAAGTACATCGACCTGCCCGACGCGTACCTGTCGGTGACCGAGGCGCTGAAGGCCGGTGGTTTCGCGCAGGAGACCAAGGTGCAGGTGACCTGGATCCCGTCCGACCTCTGCGAGACCCCGGAGGGCGCGGAGAAGGCGCTCGCCGCCGTCGACGGCATCGTCGTGCCGGGCGGCTTCGGCATCCGCGGCATCGAGGGCAAGCTCGGCGCCCTGCGGTTCGCGCGCGAGCAGGGCATTCCGACGCTCGGCATCTGCCTGGGCCTGCAGTGCATGGTGATCGAGTACGCCCGCAACGTCGCCGGGATCGAGGGGGCGTCTTCGAGCGAGTTCGACCCCGACACCGCGCACCCCGTCATCGCGACGATGGCCGAGCAGGTCGACATCATCGCCGGCGGCGACATGGGCGGCACGATGCGTCTGGGACTCTACGAGGCGGAGCTGGCCGAGGGCTCGCTCGCAGCCGAGGTGTACGGCGCGAACCGCGCGAGCGAGCGTCACCGTCACCGCTACGAGGTCAACAACCGCTACCGCGACCAGATCGCCGAGGCGGGCCTGTGGTTCTCCGGGCTGTCGCCCGACCGCAACCTCGTCGAGTACGTCGAGCTGCCGCGCGAGGTGCACCCGTACTACATCGCCACGCAGGCCCACCCCGAGCTGCGCTCGCGTCCCACCGAGGCCAACCCCCTGTTCCGCGGGCTCATCGCGGCGGCGCTCGAGCGCCACCGCGCGAGCGAGCTGTTCGAGGTCGAGGGTGAGTGAGCCCGAGGCGCTGACCGATGACCCCGTGCAGGTCGAGGTCCTCAGGACCGAGACGCCGTTCACCGGCCGCGTCTGGAACATCCGTCGCGATGCGTTCGCCTACAACGGCGACACGATCGTCCGGGAGTACGTCGATCACACCGGCGCCGTGGCCGTCCTCGCGATGGACGATCAGGAGCGGGTGCTGCTGATCAAGCAGTACCGCCACCCAGTGCGCGCCCGCGACTGGGAGATCCCCGCCGGGCTCCTCGACGTCGCGGGGGAGGACGCGCTCGCCGCCGCGCAGCGAGAGCTGGCGGAGGAGGCCGACCTCACGGCATCCCGCTGGGACGTCCTCAGCGACTTCTACACGAGCCCTGGCGGCAGCGATGAGGCGATCCGCGTCTACCTGGCCCGCGATCTCGCCCCCGCCGCAGAGGTCTTCGCGCGCGGCGAGGAGGAGGCCGACATCGAGGTGCGCTGGGCGAGCCTGGACGAGGTCGTCGACGCGGTCCTCGCGCGACGGGTGCAGAACCCCTCGCTCGCGATCGGAGCGCTCGCCGCCCACGCCGCGCGCGCCCGCGGGTGGGAGACGCTCGCGCCGGGCGACGCGCCGTGGCCGCAGCGTCCCCGTCCCCTCGGCGAGACGCCCGGCCGGGACGCCTAGCGCCGTGCGTGCCGACCGCGCCGTCGAGGCGTACCTGCGGCACATCTCGATCGAGCGCGGCCTGTCCGAGCACACCGTCGCCGCGTATCGGCGGGATCTCGCCGTCTACCGCGGCTGGCTGAGCGATCACGGCATCGTCGACACCTCCGAGGTGACGCCGGCGATCGTCGCGCAGTTCGCCGCGGAGCGCGCCTCGGCGCAGCCCCCCGCCGCGGCCACCTCGCTCGCGCGTCTGCAGTCGTCGGTGCGCGGCCTGCACCGCTTCCTGGTGCGGGAAGGACTCGCCGACACCGATCCCAGTGAACGGCTGCGCCCGCCGAAGGCCCCGCAGCGGCTGCCGAAGGCGCTGTCGATCACGCAGATCGAGGCGCTGCTGGATGCCGCCGGTCCCGCCCCGGGCGACACCGGGGCCACCGGGGACGATCTCATCCTCCGCCTGCGCGACCGCGCCCTCCTGGAGCTGCTGTACGCCACCGGAGCGCGGGTGTCGGAGGTCATGCAGCTCGACGTCGACGACCTGGCGCACGGCGACGTGCTGCGGGTGCGCGGCAAGGGCGCGAAGGAGCGGATCGTGCCCGTCGGGTCGTACGCCCGCGCAGCCGTGGACGCCTACCTCGCCCGCGCCCGTCCCGAGCTCTCCCGCCGGGGACGGGCGACCCCGCGACTGTTCCTCGGCGCCCGCGGCGCGCCGATGTCGCGGCAAGGCGCGTGGCTGGTGATTCAGGCGGCCGCCGAGCGGGCGGACCTGCAGGCACACGTGTCGCCGCACACGTTCCGCCACTCGTTCGCGACGCACCTGCTGCAGGGCGGCGCCGACGTCCGTGTCGTGCAGGAGCTGCTCGGCCACGCCTCGGTCGCCACGACGCAGATCTACACGCACGTCACGGTGGACGCGCTGCGCGACGTCTACGCCACGTCCCACCCTCGCGCCCGCTGACCGCGCCCCGCTGCTCGCCCCGCCCGTCGATCCCGCGGATCGGCGTCGGCGCCCGGGCCGGGGAAGGTGCTGGCGGCGGCATTTGTCACGGTCGCTGCGGGGACGGCGGGACCATCCGACGGCGGAGGATCGAGCCATGGCCTCTTCGGGCGGCATCCGGTCGCTGTTCACCCGCACCTCTGCCGCGTCGGTCGCCCCGGCCGCGACGCCCGCCGATCGCGCGGACTTCGCCTACCTGGCGGATCAGGACATCTACCTCGACTCGGCCTGCCAGACCATGCGCCCGCAACCGGTGATCGACGCCGTGACGGCGTACTACACCGAGGACAACGCGTGCGGCGGGCGCGTCCGCTACGACGCCGGCCGCCGGGTCGACGAGCAGGTCGCCGCGACGCGGGCGGCCGTGCTCGACATGCTCGGGCTGTCCCGGCAGCGCTACGCGTGCTCCTTCACGCTCAACACGACCTACGGCCTCAATCTGCTGCTGCATCAGCTGCCCGCGGGCCGCTATCGCCGCGTCGTCACGACGCACACCGAGCACAACTCGGTGTTCCTCGCGACGATGGCGTTCGCGCGGCGCACCGGCATCCCGCGTCTCGTCGTCGAGCGCACCGCGGGGGTGGTGCAGGTCGACGACGACGCCCTCGTCGACGCGCTCGTCGTGGTCAGCGCGATGGACAACGTCCACGGCGCCGTCACCGCGAACCTCGCCGACCTCGTCGCCCGCACGCACCGCCGCGGCGGGACGGTGATCGTCGACGCCGCCCAGGCGGCGCCGCACGCCCTCGCGGCCCTGCGCGGAACCGCCGCCGACGCGGTGTGCTTCTCGGCGCACAAGATGTACGGCCCGTCGCTCGGTGTCGTCGCCGCCAGCCGCGACCTGCTCGCCGCGCTCGAGCTGACCTTCGTCGGCGCCGGCCAGGTCGCCGCCGTCACCGAACACGACTTCGTGCCCGCCGACGAGCCCCACACCCGGCTCGAACCCGGCCTGCAGGCGTGGGCGGAGATCATCGGGTTCGGCGCCGCGCTGCGGTGGTTCGCGCGGCATGAGGACACCATCGCGCAGCGCGAGGAGAGCCTCGCGGCGCGCCTGTACGACGGGTTGCAGAGCCTGCCGCACCTGCGGGTCGTCTCACCCGCGGCATCCGCCGTCGTCTCGGTGCTGCCCGAGCGCGTCGACGCGCACCGCCTCGCCGTGTTCCTCGCAAAGGCGCACATCTCGGTGCGCAGCGGCCACTTCTGCGCGCACCACTGGCTGCAGGAGCGCGAGGCGCTGCCTCCGCTCGTCCGCTTCAGTCTCGGCGCCCACAACACCGGCGCCGATGTCGACCGTGCCCTTGAGGTCATGGGCCGCATGATGCGGGGGCTGTGACATGGTCTGCATCGTCGCCTTCGTCGTGGTGCTCGTGCTGTCCGCGGTGTCGGCGAAGTACCGCCGGCTTCTGGGCCGTGCGTGGGGATGCTTCGCCCGCCGTGTGACGCTCCGTCCGTGCGACACCTCGTTCCGCGACGACGTGAAGAGCTCCCTGCTCGCGCCGCTCGCCGTGCGGGCGCCCGCACTGGTCAAGCCCGCGAGCATCGCGATCGAGGTCGTCGCGTGGGTCATGGTGCTCTCGCTGATCGTGAGCCTGTACCTGCTCGGCCGCTCCGGCCTGAACCTCTTCGTCTACGGCACGTGCGACAAGCAGGACACCCAGTCGTGCGCGCTCGCCGCCGAGGCGTGCTCCATCGGCAGCGAGACGCCGGGGTTCTGGGAGTCGATCGGCCGCGGCGACGTGTTCGGTGCGTTCGGCAACGAGTTCGGCTCGGTCGGGCAGACCATCGCCGCGATCCCGAGTCGACTGAAGACGTGGGATGCCGCGGAGTACACCGCCGCGAACGCGACGTACCTCGGCGGCTACCGGGACGGCCTGCCGGTCGCTCTCGAGGTGCTCGACCCGGGCTGCCGGTTCTGCGCCGAGCTGTTCCGCAACATCGAGGAGTCCGGCTTCGCCGACACCCACAACGTGACCTACCTCGCCTACCCGATCTCGTCGGGGTTCGGATCGAAGTTCCCCAACTCGCCCCTCGTCGCGTCCTACCTCGCCGCGACGCAGGCCTTCGAGGCCGAGCGCGCGGGACTGTCCGGCACCACCGGCGACTGGTACATCCTCGAGCAGCTGTTCACGGGCCAGAACGCGGGGGGCACCGGCTGGCAGGAGTGGATGAACGAGGCGGATGCCGACGACGCCCGCGCCCGGCTGCAGGACTGGCTCCGCGACGCCGGCTACACGGACGCGGAGGTCACGGCGATCGACCGGCTCGCGGCATCCGACGCCGTCGCCGAGACCCTCGCGCACACGCGGCGCGTCGTCGAGGACGACATCCAGACCGTCGCGATCCCCACCCTCATCGCCGGCGGGCGGCTGCACGCGGGCCTCGCCGACGCGGACACCCTCCGCGACATCGGCCGCTGAGCCCGCCGGTCCCGCGCCGGTCCCGCGCACGTCGCACGGGTGCTCCGCCGCGCGTCCGGCCGGGCACGGCCCGGCCGCTGTGCGAGAATCGGTCAGACGCGAAAGAAGGCAGGAGTGTCGGTGACGGACAAGGCGCGGGGGACGAAGAAGGCCTCCTCGGAAGACATCCCGATGGGGCCCACAGGCCGGCCCTATCACGGCTTCCCGACCCCGCCGCCGCTCACGGGCCACGGCCCCGCCCGCATCATCTCTCTCTGCAACCAGAAGGGCGGCGTCGGCAAGACGACCACGACCATCAACCTGGCCGCCTCCCTCGCGCAGTATGGGCGCAAGGTGCTCGCCGTCGACTTCGATCCGCAGGGCGCACTGTCGGCCGGTCTCGGCATCGCGACGCACGACGTCCCGACGATCTACGACCTGCTGCTGGACACCAAGCGCGACCCGCACGAGGTGATCGTGCACACCTCGGTCGAGGGCCTCGACGTCATCCCCGCCAACATCGACCTCTCCGCCGCCGAGGTGCACCTCGTGAACGAGGTCGCCCGCGAGACGATCCTCGCGCGCGTGCTGCGCAAGGTCGCGGAGGAGTACGACGTCATCCTCGTCGACTGCCAGCCTTCGCTCGGCCTGCTGACCGTCAACGCGCTCACCGCGAGCCACGGCGTGCTCATCCCGCTGGAGTGCGAGTTCTTCGCGCTGCGCGGCGTGGCGCTGCTGATCGAGACGATCGACAAGGTGCGCGACCGGCTGAACCCGTCGATCGAGCTCGACGGCGTCCTCGCCACGATGTACGACCCCCGCACGCTGCACTCCCGCGAGGTGCTGGAGCGAGTCGTGGAGGCGTTCGGCGACGACGTGCTGGAGACCGTCATCGGGCGGACGGTGAAGTTCCCCGACGCCTCGGTCTCGGGCGTTCCCATCACGACGTTCGCGCCGGAGCACGCCGCGGCCCAGGCCTACCTGCGGCTGGCGCGGGAGCTGGTCGCCCGTGGCGCCGTCGCCTGATCCTTCCGCACCCGCAACGGCCGACGAGGCGTCCGACCCGGCTCGCCCGTCGCACGAGCCCGCCACCCCGACCCCCGAGCCTGCCGAGGGGTTCCGCGTCTCGCTCGGCAACTTCGACGGTCCGTTCGACCTGCTGCTGACCCTGCTCGGCAAGCATGAGCTCGACATCACCGAGATCGCGCTCAGCAAAGTCACCGACGAGTTCATCTCGTACCTGAAGGGCCTGGATGCCGAGGAGGAGCTGGAACAGGCGTCCGAGTTCCTCGTCGTGGCGGCGACCCTCCTCGACATGAAGGTGGCGGGGCTGCTGCCGCAGGGAGAGCTGGTGGATGCCGAGTCGGTCGCCCTCCTCGAGGCGCGCGACCTGCTGTTCGCGCGGCTGCTGCAGTACCGCGCGTTCAAGGAGGTGTCGGCCTGGTTCGAGCGGAGCCTGCGCCGCGAAGACCGCCGGCACGTGCGCTCGGTCCGCCTCGACGAGAAGTACCGCACGGCCGTGCCCGAGCTCGTCTGGACGCTGTCGAAGGAGGACTTCGCGGCGCTCGCGATGCTCGCCTTCGCGCCCAAGGAGATCCCGCATGTCGGGCTGGACCATCTGCACGCGCCGCTCGTGTCGATCCGCGAGCAGGCGGCCGTCGTCGTGACGCTGCTGCGCGACGCGGGGACGCTGAACTTCCGCGAGCTCGTCGCCGGGGTGACGCAGACCGGCGTCGTCGTGGCCCGGTTCCTCGCCGTGCTGGAGCTCTACCGCCACGCCGCCCTCTCGTTCGAGCAGCTTGAGCCGCTCGGCGAGCTGACCCTGCGCTGGACCGCCGAGCGCTGGTCCGAAGAGAACCTCGCCACCCTGGGAGCCGACTATGACCGCTGACGTCACCGACATCGCCGACGACACCCCGCCGCGCTCGCAGCAGCCCGTCGACATCGCACGACGGCTGGAGGCGATCCTCCTCGTCGTCGACGAGCCGCAGAGCCTCGTGGCGCTCGCCGCCGCGGTCGGCTCGCCGGTGCCCGCCGTGCGCCAGGCCGTCGCGGGGCTCGTCGCCGACTACGACGGCGAGACCGGCGGTCCGCGCCGCGGGTTCGAGCTGCGCGAGGTGGGCGGCGGCTGGCGGCTCTACGTGCGGGAGGAGCACGACGATCTCGTGAGCGAGTTCGTGAACGCCCAGGCCCCCAGCCGGCTTTCACAGGCGGCGCTGGAGACCCTCGCCGTCATCGCCTACAAGCAGCCCGTCACCCGCAGTCAGGTCGCCTCCATCCGCGCCGTCAACGTCGACTCCGTCGTCCGCACGCTCGTCGCCCGCGGCCTCATCACCGAGCTGTTCACCGATCCGGAGACCGGTGCCATCAACTACGGCACGACCGACGCGCTGCTGGTGAACCTCGGCATCAACTCGCTCGACGAGCTGCCGCACATCTCGCCGCTGCTCGACGACGGGTCGGACGGCTTCGACGCGGAGACCCTCCGATGAGCGCGCAGAATCCGGCGGATGCCGAGGGCGTCCGGCTGCAGAAAGTGCTCGCGAACGCCGGGGTGGCCTCGCGCCGCGTCTGCGAGCAGTACATCGTCGAGGGGCGCGTGCGCGTGAACGGGCAGGTCGTCACCGAGCTCGGCACGCGCATCGACCCGGCATCCGACCTCGTCGACGTCGACGGCACCGCGATCCAGCTCGACGCCACCAAGCGCTACATCATGCTGAACAAGCCGACGGGCGTCGTGTCGTCGATGAAGGACGAGCAGGGCCGCCCCGACCTGCGCCGCTACACGCGGGAGTGGCCGGAGCGGCTCTACAACGTGGGGCGGCTGGATGCCGAGACCAGCGGCCTGCTCGTGCTGACGAACGACGGCGACCTCGCGCACGTGCTCGCCCACCCCTCGTTCGGGGTGACGAAGGTGTACATCGCGAAAGTCGACGGGCGGGTGACGGCGCAGACGATCGCACGACTGGTGAAGGGCATCGAGCTGGAGGACGGGCCGATCGCCGCCGACAAGGCGCGGCTGCTCGGCACGGAGGGCGGGACGAGTCTCGTCGAGCTCACGCTGCACTCCGGCCGCAACCGGATCGTGCGCCGCATGATGGCCGAGGTCGGCCACCCCGTCGTCGACCTCGTGCGGCGCCAGTTCGGCCCCCTGCACCTGGGAACCCTCCCGGCGGGGCGCGCACGCGAGTTGACTACAGTGGAACGCGGTGCGCTGCTGACGATCGCGCGCCGCAGCACCCCCGACCCCGAGCATGACTGAGTGACGCCGTGACCGATACCACCGCCGCCGAGGCGCGTCCGCGCGCCGCGCGCACGTCGGGGACGGTGCGCGTCGTCGGAGCCGGCCTGCTCGGGTCGAGCATCGGCCATGCGCTGCGCGGCCTCGGCGTCGACGTCGTCCTCGCCGACGCTTCGCCCGCGCAGCTGCGCCTGGCGATCGACTACGGCGCCGGGCGTGCCGCCGCGGACGATGACCGGCCGGGACTCATCGTCGTCGCGACGCCCCCCGATGTCGTCGCCGACGTCGTCGAGCGCGAGCTGGCGTCCTACCCCGGCGCCGTCGTGACCGACGTCGCGAGCGTGAAGCTCGAACCACTGCGCGAACTGCGCGCCCGCGGGGTCGACCTCACCCACTACATCGGCTCGCATCCGCTGGCCGGTCGCGAGCGCGGCGGGGCGATCTCCGCCCGCGCCGACATCTTCGTCGGCCGCCCGTGGGTGGTCTGCCGCGACGGGGAGACCCCGGCATCCGACCTCGCCCTCGTCGAAGGACTCGCGCTCGACCTCGGGGCGACGCCCATCGAGATGACGCCCGAGGAGCACGACCGCGCCGTCGCGCTCGTCTCGCACGTGCCGCAACTGGTCGCCTCGCTCCTGGCCGGGCGGTTCGTCGACGCGCCCGACGGGTCGCTGCGGCTCGCAGGTCAGGGGGTGCGCGACACGACGCGCATCGCCGCGTCCGCCCCCGAACTGTGGGTGCAGATCCTCGGCGCGAACGCCGCGCCGGTCGTCGACGTGCTCGACGCGCTCGCGGACGACCTGCGCGCCGTCGCCGACGCGCTCCGCGCGCCGGAGCAGCCCGGCGCCCGCCGCGCCGTCGCCGACACGATCCGCCGCGGCAACGACGGCGTGGAGCGGCTGCCCGGCAAGCACGGGCAGAACCGCCGCTTCGAGAGCCTCGTGGTCATGGTCGATGACACGCCCGGTCAGCTCGGCCGCCTGTTCGGCGAGCTGGGCGAGCTCGGCGTCAACGTCGAGGACCTGCGGCTCGAGCACTCCCCGGGTGCCCAGTTCGGCCTCGCCGAGATCAGCGTCACCCCGAGCGTGCTCCGCCACGCCGAAGAAGGCCTCGCCGAGCGCGGCTGGAAGATCGCGAGCATCCCCTCATGACCCTTTCGTCATCTGCCGAGACCGGTGCCGCGCCGGTCACCATCGCCATCGACGGCCCCGCCGGCTCGGGCAAGTCGAGCGTCTCCAAGCAGGTCGCGCGCGAGCTCGGCTACGGCTATCTCGACACCGGCGCCGCCTACCGCGCCCTTGCGTGGCACGCGTTGGCGCAGGATGCCGACACCGCCGACCCGGGCGCCGTCCTCGCCGCTGCGGCGGAGTTCCCCTACGCCATCTCGCTCGACCCCGACGACTACTGGGTGCGGGTCGGGGAGACGGATGTGACGGACGCGATCCGCGAGCCGCGGGTGTCCGACGCCGTCAGCGGCGTCGCGCGGGTGCCCGCGGTGCGCGCGCAGGTGACCGAGCTGTTCCGGGCGCTCGTGGCGGAATCGGGACTCCCGGGCGTCGTCGTGGAGGGCCGCGACATCACGACCGTCGTCGCCCCCGACGCGCCGGTGCGGATCCTCCTCACCGCCGCTCCCGAGGTGCGCGCGGCCCGCCGCAGCGCCGAGCTCACGTCGCACGACGCCGCCGCGGTCGCCGAGGCGCTGCACCGACGGGATGCCGCGGACAGCACCGTCGTCGACTTCCTCACCGCCGCGGACGGCGTCACGGTGGTCGACTCGACCCACCTCGATTTCGCACAGACCGTGGCCGCCGTCCTCGACGTCGTCGCCGCGGGGAACACCCACTGACGGGAGCGCAGATGAGCGCCAACACGCACGACGACGCCGAATACGAAGCCGGCCCCGACCAGCTCGAGGAGAAGCTCGCCAACCTCGACGAGGAGCTGGCCGATCAGCGCGCCGTCGCGCTGCGCGCGTCGCTGTCGGATTACGAGCTCGATGAGGAGGACGACGAGCTGCTCGCCGGCTTCACGGCCGGCGGAGAGGTCGTGCAGACCCTGCCGGCGCTCCCCGTCGTCGCGATCGTGGGGCGGCCGAACGTCGGCAAGTCCCAGCTGGTCAACCGGATCCTCGGCCGCCGCGAAGCCGTCGTGGAGGACACCCCCGGCGTCACCCGCGACCGGGTGACGTACAAGGCGGAGTGGATGGACCGCCGGTTCTCGCTCGTCGACACCGGCGGGTGGGAGCCCGACGCGCGCGGCATCGACCGCTCCGTGGCGGCGCAGGCCGAGGTCGCCATCGAGCTGTGCGACGTCGTGCTGTTCGTCGTCGACGCCATGGTCGGCGCGACGGCGACCGACGAGGCCGTCGTGAAGCTCCTGCGCAAGACGGACAAGCCGGTCTTCCTCGTCGCCAACAAGATCGATGACGCCCGGCAGGAGCCCGAGGCGGCGGCACTGTGGAACCTGGGTCTCGGCGAGCCGCACCCCGTCTCGGCGATCCACGGCCGCGGCGTCGCGGACCTGCTCGACGAGATCATGAAGGTGCTGCCGGAGGTCTCCGCCGTGGCGAAGGCCGAGCTCGGCGGCCCCCGCCGCGTCGCGATCCTCGGCCGCCCGAACGTCGGCAAGTCGTCGCTGCTGAACAAGGCGGCGGGCGAGGAGCGGGTCGTCGTCAACGAGCTCGCCGGGACGACCCGCGATCCGGTCGACGAGATCGTGGAGCTCGGCGGCAAGCTGTGGCGGTTCGTCGACACCGCCGGCATCCGTCGCCGCGTGCACCTGCAGCAGGGCGCCGACTTCTACGCGTCGCTGCGGACCTCGGCGGCCCTCGAGAAGGCCGAGGTCGCGGTCGTCGTGCTCGACGTGTCGGAGTCGATCAGCGTGCAGGACCTCAACATCATCGACCTCGTGCTCGAGTCGGGTCGCGCGCTCGTGCTGGCGTTCAACAAGTGGGACCGCCTGAACGACGACGACATGGAGAACGCCGACCGGCGCCGCTACCTCGAGCGCGAGATCGAGCAGGACCTCGCGCACGTGACGTGGGCGCCGCGCGTCAACATCTCGGCGCGCACCGGGCGTCACCTCGACAAGCTCGTGCCGGCGCTCGAGACGGCGCTGGAGTCGTGGGATCAGCGGATCTCCACCGGCAAGTTCAACGCGTTCCTCGCGGAACTCGTCGCCGAGCACCCGCACCCGTTGCGCGGCGGCAAGCAGCCCCGCATCCTCTTCGGCACGCAGGCCTCGACCCGCCCGCCGACGTTCGTGCTGTTCACGACCGGGTTCCTCGACCCCGGCTACCGCCGGTTCATCCAGCGGCGCCTGCGCGAGATCTTCGGTTTCGAGGGCACGCCGATCGTGACCAACATGCGGGTGCGCGAGCGCCGCCAGCGCTGACCCGGCCGCGGCGGCGCGGAAGTGGTTTCTCAGCGCACGACGAGACTCGCGAAACGCTCGACGGGGAGGTCGTCGAGCCGGAGCGGTGCCGCCTCGGCATCCCCGACGCGGGGGAGCGGATGCCGGGTGCCCGTCTCGCGGAACCGCTGCACCGCCCAGCAGTCGACGCCCGCGTCGGCGAGGCGGCAGCCGAGCTCGCGCAGCCCGTCGTCGTCGATCGCGGCGGCGTGCACGGTCGTGCGCACCTCGATGTCGAGCGGCCGGTCGCTGCCGGCGCGCAGCACGCGGTTGCCGAGCACCAGCTCGAGCGAGCGCCAGGCGGCGTCGGCGCTGGGCGCGCGGCCGGTGACCTGGGCGTAGCCCGACGGCAGGGCCTTGATGTCCAGGCCCACCCAGTCCACGTGCGGCAGCGCGCGGGCGAGGAGCCCCGGGTAGGCGCCGCCGGTGTGCAGGCCCACAAGGAACCCGAGCGCCCGCACCATCCGCATCGCCGGGATCAGGGCCCGCTGCATCGTCGGTTCGCCGCCGGAGAAGACGACCGCGTCGAGCAGGCCGATGCGGTCGCAGAGGAGGTCCGTGACATCGCTCCAGGTGATCTCGCCCTCCGCCCTCGGGTCGATGAGGGCGGGGTTGTGGCAGTAGAAGCAGTTCCACGGGCACCCCTGCAAGAAGACCGTCGCGGTCATCATGTCGGGCCAGTCGACCGTCGAGAACGGCGCGATGCCGGCGATGTTCAGCTCACAGGCTGCAGCGGTGCGGACCATGACTCCTCCTGCGCGGTGGGGGCGACGAAGTATCTCCGCTCCTGAGCTTCGCCCTTCTTGCCGATGTTGAAGCCGGCTATGGGCCGGAAGTAACCCATCACCCGCGTCCACACCTCGCACGCGGCGGCGCACGTGGGGCAGGTCTCGTGATGGCCGGAGACGTAGCCGTGTTGCGGGCAGATCGAGAACGTCGGCGTGATCGTCAGGTAGGGCAGCCGGAAGCGTTCCAGAGATCGGCGCACGAGTTCGCGGCAGGCGGATGCCGACTCCATCGCCTCGCCGAGATACAGGTGCTGCACGGTGCCTCCGGTGTATTTCTGCTGCAGCGGCTCCTGCATCGCCATGGCCAGGAACGGGTCGCTCGTGTAGCCCACGGGCAACTGGGAGGAGTTGGTGTAATACGGGTTCGCCGTCGTTCCAGCGTGGCGGATGCCGCCGGGGGCGGTCATGCCCGAGGTGAACCGGGCGATGTCCTCTTTCGCGAAGCGGTAGGTGGCGCCTTCGGCGGGGCTCGCCTCCAGGTTGTACATGTGGCCGGTCTGCTGCTGGAACTGCGTGATCCGGGTGCGCACGTGATCGAGCAGGCGCATCGCGAGGGTGGCCCCGGCATCCGTCGTGATGTCCTCGGCGTCGCGGGTGAGGTTGCGGACGTACTCGTTGAGACCGTTGACGCCGATCGTCGAGAAGTGGTTGTCGAGGGTGCCGAGATAGCGCAGCGTGTAGGGGAAGAGGCCGCCGGCGAGGTGGCGCGAGATGACGGCGCGCTTGGCTTCGAGGCTGTCGCGCGAGATCTCGAGCAGTTCGTCCAGGCGGGCGAGGGCGGCGCTTTCGTCCCCGGAGTGCAGGAAGCCGAGGCGTGCGCAGTTGATCGTGACGACGCCGATGGAGCCGGTCTGCTCCGCCGAGCCGAACAGGCCGTTGCCGCGTTTGAGGAGCTCGGTGAGGTCGAGCTGCAGGCGGCAGCACATCGACCGGATCATGTGCGGGTCGAGGTCGGAGTTGAGGAAGTTCTGGAAGTACGGCAGGCCGTACTTCGCGGTCATCGCGAACAGGGCGTCGACGTTCTCGCCGTCCCAGTCGAAGTCCTTCG
This sequence comes from Microbacterium sp. CH-015, assembly GCF_049707015.1. Taxonomy (NCBI): domain Bacteria; kingdom Bacillati; phylum Actinomycetota; class Actinomycetes; order Micrococcales; family Microbacteriaceae; genus Microbacterium; species Microbacterium sp. CH-015. The sequence continues at coordinate 611,205 of NZ_JBNAFJ010000001.1, forward strand.
TGATGTTGTAGGTCGGGATGGGGAAGGTGAAGGCGCGGCCGTCGGCGTCGCCGGCGGTCAAGACGTCGATGAAGGCGCGGTTGATCATCGCCATCTCCGGCGCGAGGTCGCCGTAGGTGAACGGCTGCACCTCGTAGCCGACGAGGGGATGCTGGTCGCGCAGGTCGTCGGGGCAGACCCAGTCGAACGTGAGGTTGGTGAAGGGCGTCTGCGTCCCCCAGCGGGAGGGGACGTTGAGGTTGTAGACGAACTCCTGCATCGCCTGGTGGACCTGGGCGTCGGTGAGGCCGTCGAGGCGGACGTAGGGGGCGAGGTAGGTGTCGAAGGAACTGAAGGCCTGTGCGCCGGCCCACTCGTTCTGGAGGGTGCCGAGGAAGTTGACCAGCTGGCCGAGGGCGCTGGACAGGTGCTTCGGGGGAGTGCTGGAGATCTTGCCGGCGACGCCGTTGAACCCCTGCTCGAGCACCATCCGCAGCGACCAGCCGGCGCAGTAGCCGGCGAAGACGTCGAGGTCGTGGATGTGGAGGTCGCCGTCGCGGTGCGCCGTTCCCGCCTCGGCGGCGTACACCTCGTCGAGCCAGTAGTTCGCGATGAGCTTGCCGGCGGAGTTGAGGATCATGCCGCCGAGCGAGTACCCCTGGTTCGCATTCGCGTTGATGCGCCAGTCGGCGCGCGCGAGGTACTCGTCGATCGTGCTCTTGACGGCGACGGCGCGCGCGGGGGAGTCGGGGGTGGTCATAGCGGGGATCCTCTCTTCAGGCTGTCGGGGCGGTGCGACCACAATATGTAGTGGCAATGCACGCTGTCGCGTCTATATGTGGCGTGTCGCGATTGTGTCCTGACCACACGGGCCGTGAATAACCTGGGGGTTGCGGTGCGGTGCGGGGCGTGCGGGTGCAACGGGTGCGGGGTCGGCGCGTCTGTACGCGTCGATGACGGCGATGGTCGCCGGGAGGTACCGGGCGCGGCGCGGTGTGACAGGCTGAACGGGTGACGATCGTGCCGCCCGCCCCCGGTGAGCCGCGCCGCCCGTCTGGGCCGCGCGACCCCGGTGATGCGTGGGTCGTGACCGAGGACGGCGCGAAGTACTGGGGCCGGTTCGGCGCGGCAGGGCTGCTCGCGGTCGACCCTCGCCGTGGGGTGCTGCTGCAGCATCGCGTCTCGTGGAGCCACTTCGGCGACACGTGGGGGCTGCCCGGCGGCGCGCGGCACGAGGGAGAGTCGGCGTGCGACGCGGCGCTGCGGGAGTCAGCCGAAGAGGCCGGGGTGCCGGCATCCGCCGTGCGTCCGCGCCTTCTCAGCGTGTACGACATCGGGGTGTGGAGCTACTCGACGCTGGTCGCCGACGTCGTGGCGCCGTTCGAGCCGGTGATCAGCGACCCGGAGAGCCGTGAGCTCGCGTGGGTGCCGGTCGACGAGGTGGACGCGTATCCGCTGCATCCCGGGTTCGCGGCGGCGTGGCCGCAGCTGCGGGCGCTGCTTGCGGTGCACCCGGCCGTCGTGGTCGACGCGGCGAACGTCGTGGGATCGGTGCCCGACGGATGGTGGAAGGACCGCGCCGGCGCGACGGCGCGGCTGCTTCAGGGTCTTCGTGTGCGAGCGCGCGAGGGGACGGATGCCGCGGAGCTCGCGCTGCCGGCGGACACGTGGTTCCCGACGTTCACGGTGGTCGTCGAGGGTCAGGCGCGCGAGGTGGCCGCGGACCCGGGTGCGGGTGTGGACGCCGACGCGGGCGCGGGGGTCGAGGTCGTGCGGGCGCCGGGGTCGGGGGACGACGCGATCGTCGCGGAGACAGCGCGCCTGGTCGATGCCGGGCGTACCGTGACCGTCGTGACGAGCGACCGCGAGCTGGCGGCGCGGGTCACCGCCCTGGGCGCGACGGTGCGCGGCGCGGGCTGGCTGCGCGACCTGCGCTGAGGCTCGCGCCCCGGCATCCGCTCTCTGCGCCCGGCATCCGCCGACCGCTTCCGAGGTCAGCCCGTCAGTCGCCGTCCCAGCGCGCGGGGTCGTCGCGGCCGCGCAGACGGTCGATGTCGCGGCGCTCTCGCTTGGTGGGGCGCCCGGCGCCGCGGTCGCGGACGGCGAGCTGGGCGACGGGTTCCCGGACCGGCGTGCGGTCCTCGGCGGCCGCGGCGGCCAGTGGTGCGCCGACGCGCTTGGTGAGCAGCTGGCGCACGACGAGGATGCGGTCGAAGCCCGCGATCCGCACGCGCACCTCGTCGCCGATGCGCACGGGCTGTGCGGCTTTGGCGCGGTCGCCGCCGATGCGGACGTGGCCGGCGCGGCAGGCGGTGGTGGCGGCCGAGCGGGTCTTGTAGACGCGGACGGCCCAGAGCCACGCGTCCACCCTGACCGATTCGCTCACCGCGGCTCCTCGCGCAACAGGCGGACGATGCCGTAGGCGAGCAGCCCCTGCCCGATCGTGTATGTCAGCATGACCCAGGGGCCGGCGAGGAGGCCGGTCTGGTCGGGCAGGAACAGCCGCAGCGCGAGGATCGTGTCGGAAGCCAGGAAGAACGCGCCGCCGGCGGTCGTGATCGCACCGCCGCGCGTCGCAGCGACCGCCGTGCCGCCGAGGACGAGGCCGTACAGCGCGACGGCGATCGCGAGGGCGCCGAGGCTCGGCCACAGGACCGCGACCATGAGCACCCACCACACGACGTAGATCAGGGTCCAGCGCGGTACCGCTCGCCGCGGGAGGAAGCGGAGGAACAGGAGGATGTAGGCGAGGTGCGCGAGACCGAAGCACAGCAGCATTGCAGGCAGCTCGTCGTCGAGGAACGGGAAGAAGAACCCGGCGCCGTCGCCGAGCCACGAGAAAGCGAGCGCGACGAACAGGACGGATGCCGCGCGGGTTGCGGTGGAGGTGTCGAACGACCCGCGCAGCGCCCACAGTGCGGCGATCGCGAGTGCGGGCATGAGCATGAGCTTCGTGGGGAAGACGATGACGTCGGGGCCGACCACGCCGCTGACGATGTGGATCGCCGAGACGAGCGCGTAGAGTCCGAAGCCCCACCAGCGGGTGCGATCGGCGAACGCGGGGCGGGTGCGGGGATGCGCCGGGTCGAGGGTCACGCAGTCATCGTACGGTCAGCGACACGATCGGTCGTGCCGGCGCGGGGCGAGCCACCTCATGGAAGCCCGCGTCGAGGAAGCTGGAAAGCGCGCCGTGGAAGAGCTCGTTGGCGGAGGTCTTCATCGCGTCGACGTCGACGGGGTATCCCTCGATCACGCGGGCACCGTGGGTCGTGGCGTGGGCGATGGCGGCGCCGAGCAGCTGGTTCGCGAGGCCGACGCCGCGGTGCTCGCGGCGCACGACGAAGCAGCTGATCGCCCACACGGAGGTGTCGTCGAACGGCTCCGGTGACTGCTGGAACGCCTTCGTGAGCGCGAGGCGGGGCTGCTCAGGGCGCGGTGAGACACCTTCACCCACCCCGCGGGCTCGCCGTCGACATAGGCGATGAGGGCGGATGCCGGAGTCTGTGCGAGGTCGGTGCGCAGCAGTTCGCGCCGCTCGTCGTGCGTCGTGGCGTTGAAGTCCTTGTTGCGCAGCATCCACCACTGGCACCAGCAGGAGGCGCCGTCGCCTCCGCCGGTGAGGGCGTGCTCCGCGTCGGCGAAGCGGTCGGCGGATGCCGGGGCGATGACGATCTCTGTCATGCTCCGACGGTACGCCGGGTCACCGACATGCAGAAGACGCGTGCGTTCGCGAGCGCTCCGCCGAGCGGGTAGGATGGTGGAGTTGCCCGCGCGCGGGCGGCGGATCCGGGACGTGGCGCAGCTTGGTAGCGCACTAGACTGGGGGTCTAGGGGTCGCAGGTTCAAATCCTGTCGTCCCGACGGAAAAGCCCTGATGAGGAGATGCTCCCATCAGGGCTTCGTCGTTTCCGCGCGGTGTCTGTGGCCGAGAGTAGCGTCTCAGTATGGTGAGGGCGCGGACATATTCGGACGACGCGCTGGCGGATGCTGTGGCGGCGTCAACATCGTGGCGCGGTGTCTTGCGTGCGCTCGGACTCGTCGCCACATCTGCAGGAGCCATGCGGTCCGTTCGAACGCATGCCGATCAACTCGGCCTTGCCTACGAGCATTTCCGTGGCGGTCGGCGGTGGACAGAAGCGCAACTACGTGCCGCTGTTGCTGCAGCCTGTGAATGGGGCGAGGTCGCGGCTGCGCTCGGGCTGGAGGACGGCCGTGCCGTCACGACGATCAAGGGTCATGCGGCGCGTCTGGGTCTGAATGTCCGCCACCTCACGCAGAGGGCGGAACTCGGCCCGCCGCACCACCCCGACGCGACTCGTCTCTCCCGGGCCGGTTCGCTCTTGGCGGCCGCGTGGTACGCGCTGTGCGGCTACGACGTCGCCTGGCCGCTGGAGCCGAGCCGATACGATCTCGTCGTTCGGCGCGCTGGCATCATGCGGCGTGTGCAGGTCAAGACCACGACGTCGCGACGCAACGGTCACTGGCAGGTCTTCCTCTCGACCACTCACAGGGAGCGCACCACATACGATCCCGACGACGTCGATGAGTTCTTCATCATCAGCGGTGACCTCGCCTGCTATGTCATCCCGCTCGAAGCCGTGGGCGGGCTACATGCGATCCATCTCACGGCCTACGAGCGGTACCGCGTCGTCGGATTCGACCAGGGCCTTGGCGTCCGGGAGATGACGGCCTGGTCGGTGTAGTCCCGCCGAGCTCAGTCTTCGTCGTCCGGCACCCAGCGCAGGAGGTCGCCGGGCTGGCACTCCAGCGCCGTGCACAGCGCGTCGAGGGTCGTGAAGCGCACCGCCTTGGCGCGCCCGTTCTTCAGCACGGCGAGGTTAGCCGGGGTGATGCCGACGAGCTCGGCGAGGGTTCCGACGGCCATCTTGCGGCGCGCGAGCATCACGTCGATGTCGACGACGATCGCCATCACACCACCTCATCGAGCTCGGCGCGGAGCGTCTGCGCCTCGGCATCCCGGTCGATCGCCTGCGCGAGCAGGCGCCGCATGACGACCACCAGCAGCGCGACCCCGGCGATCGTGAACGCGCCGCCGCAGATGAGCGCCACGAGTCCCGGCGCGGGACCGCCGGGCGCAAGTGCGACCGCGAGCGCGAAGGTGAGGACGGATGCTGCGGTGATCGCCCCGATGATGATGTCGATGTACCGGAACGAGCGCACCGAGAACACCGCGCCGCGGCGCACGAGCGTCAGCAGGCGCCACACGCACACCGCGAACACCTGCAAGGTGAGGATGCCCGCCGCGAAGATCACGATGAACACGATCCGGCCGGGGACGGGCGTCCCGGCATCCGCCAGGTCGTTCCACACCAACGGCAGCATGACGAGCTGGACGAAGAGCGACCCCGCCAGTGACAGCGCGATCATCACCTTGAGCACCGCGATGGTCACTCCATGCATGGCATTGCCTCCCGTGAGTCGATGGAAATCTATCGTAAAACAATAGATTCATCAACGCTACGAACCGGCATCAGCTCCAGACGTCGGCGATCGGGATCTCGCGTCCGAGCACGCGCTCGGCGGCACGGTGCCCCGACAGCAGCGCTCCCGGCACAGTGGCGGGGTCGTCGGTCCACGTCGCCTCGCCCGCCAGGTGCAGCACGCCGCCGATCGGCTCGGCGAGATCGTCGTGGTCGGCCGGCACCGACCCGACGGCCATGTACGCGTACGCCCCGTGACTGAACGGGTCGTCCTGCCACGCCGTCCGCTGCATCGCGACGGGCTCCGGCACCGCGTCGCCGTACAGCCGCCGCAGCTGCGCCAGCACCGAGTCGGCGACCTGCGCGTCGGTCCACTCCCGTGTCGCGACGGCGGCCGGCCCGGCGGCGAAGGTCAGCAGCGTGGGGGAGTCGTGGAGTGCTGTCAGGTCGTACCAGGAGTGCCACCACGCCCCCTCCGGGCCCTGCTGGCGGATCGCGTAGACGCCCTCGTCCCAGAACCGGTGCGAGAAGCGGAGGAACACCTTCTCGAACGCGTTCATCCGCAGTCGCGACAGCGCCGCGGCGTGCCGCTCCGGCAGCGCCGGCTCGATGGCGAAGTCCGCGGACTGCAGCACGCCGACCGGCACCGTCACGACCGCGCTGTCCGCCGTGAACTCCGCACCGGTGCTCGTGCGCACCGTGACCCCGCGCGATGACCACCGCACCGACGCGACGACGTGACCGAGGCGCACGTCGAGGCCCTCCGCGATCGCTAGCGGCAGCCGGTCATAGCCGTCGGGGAAGACGACCTCGTCCCCGTACACGTGGTCGTCTTCGAGCCCACGCGCGCCCATGTCCTCGATCCACGCGCCGTACTGCTCCTCCGACCGGTGCTCCAGGTACTCGCGCACCCTTTGCGCGCGCTCGGCGGACCAGCCCTGCCGCGCGATCGCCTCGTCGGTGACGTCGCGATACGACGCCGTGACGTCGGATGCCACGATCACCGCATCCAACTCGGCATCCACCGCGTGGATATCGGCGACGTACGCCGCCGCCTCCGCGTCGGTGAGGCGCCGGCCATCGGGGCCGTAATGCGCGATCGGACGGCTGTCGGGCTGATACCCGCCCACCGTGAACTCGATCATGCGCATGCCGAACGCGGTGGCGGCCGCGGCCACCGGGCTGTCGTCGATCCCGTGGATCCACGACGCGCCGCGATCGGTGACGTACCCGTCGGAGCGGTCGGTCCACACGCGCCCGCCGACGCGGTCGCGCGCCTCCAGCACGACGACGCGGTGCCCGGCCTTCGTCAGCAGTCTCGCCGCGGTGACCCCGGCCACGCCGGCCCCCACGACGACGGTGTCGAATTCGGACATGATGTCCTCCCGCTGCCGAACATACCGCGGCACGCCGCGGCGGGAGAAGCGTCCCGGGCTCAGCCCGTGCTGCGGACCTCGGCGAGCGCTTCGTCGAGGCTCGCGAGGATCGCGGCGCACCGCTCGACGTCCTCACGCGTGCCCGACAGCTCGAACTCGAACAGCACGGGCCGGCCCGACCGTTGCGACAGGTCTCGTGCGGCGGCCTGGTAGTACTCGCCGAAGTTGCGGTTGCCCGAGCCGATGATCCCCACCATCCGCCGCCGGGTCATCGGCGAGCGCAGAAACGCGCGCACTCCCGCCGGCAGCGTCACCTCGGCGGCGTTGCCGGCCTTGTACGAGGGCGTCAGCAGCACCCACGGCCCCGTGGGCTCGCTGCGGCGCACCTCGCTGCGCGCGAGGTTCAGCACGCGCCGTCCGTCGATGCGCGCCAGAGCCTCCGCGAAACGCCCCGTCAGATTCGATGACGAGGAGTAGTAGTACACGGGGATCTTCCGCATGCTCCCAGTGTCGTCCGCGCGACGAGACCGCGCGAGGCCCCACCGGCGTGACAAATCCCTCCGGTGTCGCCGACGAGGTACGAGTCGGGGCCGTCGGTGCCCATGCCGACATAGTCGGTCGCGACGATCGTGTAGCCGCGGTCGAGCATGAGCCGCATGCCCTCGATGAGATGCCGGCAAGGAGCGCGGCGAAGAACGCGATCCAGTGCGGATGCCGGCGCCCGCGCCGACGCGGGGGCGGTCGCTCGGCGGCATGCTCGGAGCCTAGGGCACGGTGGCCGCGGCCGGGAGGTGGTGCGTGGGAGAGGCCTCCCGGCATCCTCTTGTGTGGTCAGACCACATGTGTCATACTGGGTCTCAACAAGGCCCGAGAGCCCTCGGACCCGGAAAGCGATGACGCGGACACCGCGTCCGCGCCGGGTAGGAGAACCCACAATGTCCACCTCGATCGATGCTCTGGTCGATGGCGCACAAGCAGCGCTCGCAGAGTATGCATCCTTCACTCAGGAGCAGGTCGACCACATCGTCCGCAAGGCGAGTGTCGCGGCCCTCCACGTGCACGGCGAGCTCGCCACCATGGCTGTCGAAGAGACGGGCCGCGGCCTGTTCGAAGACAAGGCCGTGAAGAACATGTTCGCGTGCGAGCACATCACGAACTCGATCATCAATCAGAAGACCGTGGGCGTCATCTCGCACGACGAGCTCACCGGCATCACCGAGATCGCCGACCCCGTCGGCGTGATCTGCGCCCTGACACCGGTCACGAACCCGACCTCGACGGCGATCTTCAAGTCGCTGCTCGCGCTGAAGACGCGCAACCCCATCATCTTCGGCTTCCACCCGTCGGCGCAGAAGAGCTCGGCCGAGGCCGCGCGCGTCGTGCGCGATGCCGCGATCGCGGCCGGCGCCCCCGAGAACTGCATCCAGTGGATCGAAGAGCCCTCGATGGAGGCCTCCGGCGCCCTCATGAACCACCCCGGCGTCGCGCTCATCCTCGCCACCGGCGGCAACGCCATGGTCCGCGCCGCGTACTCGTGCGGCAAGCCGGCCCTCGGCGTCGGCGCCGGCAACGTGCCCGCCTTCATCGAGCGCACCGCCAAGGTGGGTCGCGCCGTCAACGACGTCGTGCTGTCGAAGTCGTTCGACATGGGCATGGTCTGCGCATCGGAGCAGGCCGTCATCCTCGACGAGCCGATCGCCGAGGAGGCGCTCGCCGAGTTCGCCCGGCTGCACGCCTACACCGCCACACCCGCCGAGAAGCGGATGCTGGAGGAGTTCATCTTCGGCGTCACCGCCGACAGCGAGAACTGCGCCGGCGCAAAGCTCAACCCGAAGGTGGTCGGCCAGTCGCCGCAGTGGATCGCCGAGAACGCCGGATTCACGGTTCCCGAGGACACCTCGATCATCCTCGCCGAGGTGGGGTCGGTCGGTCCGCAGGAGCCGCTGACGCGCGAGAAGCTCGCCCCGGTGCTCGCCGTGCTGCGCGCCGCGACGCCCGATGAGGGCATCGAGCTGGCGCGCCAGATGGTGGAGTTCGACGGCCTCGGGCACTCCGGCGCGATCCACTCGAACGACCAGGAAGTCATCGCCCGCTTCGGCGAGGTCGTCCGCGCCGTCCGCATCATCACGAACAGCCCGTCGGCGCTCGGCGGCATCGGCGACATCTACAACGCCTTCATGCCCTCGCTCACGCTCGGCTGCGGCTCGTACGGTCACAACTCGGTCTCCAACAACGTCTCGGCGGTGAACCTCTTGAACGTCAAGCGCATCGGGCGCCGGAACAACAACCTGCAGTGGTTCAAGGTTCCGGCCAAGACCTACTTCGAGCCGAACGCGATCCGCTACCTCGCCGACATGCGCGGCGTCGAGCGCGTCACGATCGTCACCGACGAGACGATGACCAAGCTCGGCTACGTCGACCGCATCGTCGACGTGCTGAACCGCCGCGAGAACCGCGTGCAGGTGCAGCTCATCAACACGGTGCGCCCCGAGCCGAAGGTCTCCGAGGTGAAGGCCGGCGCCGAGCTGATGCGCCAGTTCCAGCCCGACACGATCATCGCCCTCGGCGGCGGATCGCCGATGGATGCCTCCAAGGTCATGTGGCTGCTGTACGAGCACCCCGAGGTCGAGTTCTCCGACATGCGCGAGAAGTTCTTCGACGTGCGCAAGCGCGCGTTCAAGTTCCCCGAGCTCGGCAAGCTCGCCAAGCTCGTCTGCATCCCGACGACGTCGGGAACCGGCTCGGAGATGACGCCGTTCGCGGTGATCACCGACGACGAGACCGGCATGAAGTATCCGCTGGCCGACTACGCGCTGACCGCCTCGGTGGCCATCGTCGACCCGCTGCTGACGACACAGCTGCCCGGGTTCCTCGTCGCCGATGCCGGGTTCGACGCGCTGACGCACGCGACGGAGGCGTACGTGTCGGTGTACGCGAACGACTACACCGACGGCCTGTGCCTGCACGCGATCAAGCTCATCTTCGAGAACATCGAGCGCAGCGCCAAGGCGCAGCCGAACTCGACGGATGCCGAGGACATCAAGGCCCGCGAGAAGATGCACAATGCGGCATCCATCTCGGGCATGGCCTTCGGCAACGCGTTCCTCGGGATCGTCCACGCGATGAGCCACGTCACGGGTGCGACCTATCACCTGGCGCACGGCCGGACGAACGCGACGTACCTGCCGCACGTGATCCGCTACAACGGGCGCATTCCGACGAAGCTGACGAGCTGGCCGAAGTACGAGCGCTACGTCGCGCCCGAGCGCTTCCAGGAGATCGCGCAGCACCTGGGCCTGCCGGCGTCGACCCCGGAAGAGGGCGTGGAGAGCTACGCCCGCGCGGTCGAGGAGCTGCGCGCGAGGGTCGGCATCCAGCCGTCGTTCCAGGCGCAGGGCGTCGACGAGACCGCGTTCATCGCGGGGCTGCACGACCTCGCGATGGCCGCGTACGGCGACCAGTGCGCGCCGGCGAACCCGCGGATGCCGATGATCGCCGACATGGAGACGATCATGGAGGCCGCCTATTACGGCACCTCGTTCGACGAGGTGCGCGCCGCCCGCCGCGGGGCGCACGTCGAGAGCGAGGCCGTCACGGGCACCGTGAAAGTCGCACAGCCTGCGAAGGGCGCACGCCGCACCAAGGCGACCGCCTGACGCACGGATACGAAGCGGCGGGCCGGGGGAGCATACCCGGCCCGCCGCGTCGTCGTGCGCGGCCCTCGGTGGTTCCGCGGCTGGGCCGGTGCGCGCATTGCTAGCGTCGTTCGGTGAGGGGTACGCATGGCGACGATCACGGTGCGCAATCTCGATGAAGACGTCTGCAGGCGGTTGCAGCAGCGCACCGGCCGAAACGGCCGATCTGGGCGCAGGCGGATGCCGCCGTCACGGCCGTCTCCGTCGCCGAGTTGCTGACGGGCGCCTACCGACGACGGCACGGCGTGCGTCGCGAGCAGTTGCTCTCTGCGATCGAGCGCGTGCTCGCCGGGCCCGAGATCCTGGCCGTCGATGCCAGCGCCGCCCGCGAGTACGCGTCGATGCAGGAGTCCCGTCGTGCGGAAGGCAGGCCGCTGTCGATCGAGGACGGCATGATCGTGGCGATCGCGCGCCAACGGCGCCGCGGTCGCGACGCGGAACACGGTCGACTTCGAGGGTCTCGGGGTGGCGCTGGTCGATCCCTGGGCCGAGTGACGATTGTCGGGTTGCCGAGCGGGCGCGCGTCAGAAGGGTGGCGGGTCTTCGCGGGCGGGGACGAATCGCACGACCGCGGGTGGTCGGTCGAGGTAGCGCCGACCGGTGGGCGCGGTCCACTCGAGGACTCCATGCCCGAGTTGGCGCACGCGCCACGCGGTGTGGTGCTTGCAGATGTGATGTCGGCGACAGAAGTTGCCGAGGTTGCCGTCGCACGTGGTTCCGCCTTGCGACGCCGGGATGGTGTGGTCGATGTCTGCGCGGTAGACCGGTCGGGTGCACCCCGGGGCGCGACAGCGTTCGTCGCGCGCCGCGAGGTATCTCTTGAGCTGTGCGCTGGGGCGATAGCGGTCGACGGCGAGCGGCTCACCGGTGTGACGGTCGGCGAACACCCGGTCCCATCCCGGGGCGAGGCCGGCGATCCGGCGTGCGAGAGCGGGATCGATGGGGCCGTAGCCGGCGAGGAGGGCGGGGCCGCCGTGGTCGTCGCCGGCGAGGGTGAGTGCGGGGACGGTGATCTGGACCTGCGCCCTGACCGATGCGAGCGCGCCGTCGGTGCCGTGAGCGGTGGGTGCGCCGGTCAGCAGCAGGTCGCAGAACACGTCGGCACGAATCTGGTCCATTCGGCGCGGATCGGCGCCGGGCACAGACCGGCGCGTACGCGAGCTCGGGCCGGTGACGAGGGTCTCGGTTGCCGCATCGTGCTCTGTTGCCTCGCCGGTTTCGGCCGCATCGCCGGGCCGGGTCGTCGCATCGTGCTCGGTCGCCTCGGGCTCGATCGTTGCGGCGTCGGCAGGCGCGTCGGCGGCTCGCGTCGAGTCGCCTGCAGCGGCACCGGGCTCGACGGGGGCGGCTTCGGCATCCACCGGGGCGGCGTCGGCCTCACGCAGGACGGCGCGGGCCATTTCGGTGAGTCGGTCGACGACGGCGTGGGCGAGGGGTGCGGGCAGGTCGGCGATGATGCGGGCCATGCCTTCGGGCAACTCGTATAACCGCACAGTGCGATCGTCGGCCGCCGCGCGGGCGAGCTCTGCGAACGCCTCGGGGCAGAGGGTCGCCGCGATCGCCTTCGCGGCCTGCGTCATCCGCGCGGGGGACTCGGTGGCCGCGGCGGCGAGGGCGAGGTCTTCGTATCGGGCGCGCAGGTCTTCGTCGGTCAGCAGGATGCCGACCCGGCTGATGCCCCAGGCGTGACCGGCGTCGATGTCGCCCACCGACCAGACCTCGAGGGTGCGGGGGAATTCCTTGACGAGCGTGAACGCGTCGGACACCCTGGCCTGTACCGTGCGGTCGGACATCCGCATCGCCATGCCGAGCTCGAGCGACACCTCACGCAGGGGCAGGTCGGCGGAGGAGCCGTATCGACGCCCTGCCTGCTGGGCTTCTTGACGCAGCTGTGCCGTGCGATCGGCGATCAGCTCGACCGCTTCGCACAGCATCTTCGCTTCCGCGGCCTGGGCCACAGCGATCTGGCGCCTGGCGCCGACCACTCGCTCGACCAGGTCGTCGAGGACGGGCCATGGAGAGTCTTCGGGCGCGTGCATCATCCACCTCCCTCCGACAACGCCGGAGGCAGAGAACCCGCGAAACAGAGGTAGGCACGCGCGGGGCTTCGGGTACCAGATTAGCGCATATATTCGACACTGGCAACAGCAATTCGAAAAGATGTGCAATCAATGTAGGAACACAAATGCGAATTGAACTTGACGCCGCCGACGCATCGCGCGAGTAGCCGGTTCCGTGAGCAGTGCCGCGTGTCGGTTACCATCCTGCTATCGGCACCCCCGACGCCATCCCCCAGGAGTCCGGCCACGATGAAGGCTTTTCGACGCGTCCTTCGCGCGCGCACGGTGCGCGAGGCGATTCAGCAGGTGCCGGACGTCTTCTACGAGCGGTTCGCCGTCGTCGCGCTCGCCTACTGGCTGATCGTGCCGCTGCCGTTGTGGTGGTGGGGGCTGTCGGTCGGGCTGCCTGTCAGCTTCTTGGCGCGGGTCGACCTGCAGGTGGGCATCGCGGCCGTCGTGCTCGCCCTCCTGGTGCTCGCCGCGCGGTGGGCGCGTGCGGATCTCCCCGGCGAACGCGACGTCCTGCGCGACAACATTCCGTTGCTGCTGTTCGGTGCGTTCTCGGCCCTCGCACTGACGGCGGCGATCTTGCGGCCGACGCCGGAGACCTGGTCGGGCGACGGATACCGCCACGAGTCGATCTTCACCTACCTCAGCTACGTCGGGTTCTTCTTCCTGGCGAGTCAGGTCTTCAGCAGCCGGCGTCGTCGGTTCGTCGTCGGGCTCGTCCTCGGCCTCGTGCTCGTCTCGTGCGTCGTGACTCTCGTCTCAGTGACGGCCAATGCCGCACCGACGGAGAACACGTCGCAGCTGCGTCATGTCAAGGCGTATTTCGAGCAGTTCAACCACTACGGATACCTCTTGGCGGTCGGTGCCGCGCTCGCCGCGGCGGGAACACTGGTCGCCCGCAGCCGCCTCGCGCGCTCAGGCTCACTCGCGATCTTCGCGATCACACTCCTGACGTTGCTCTTCAATGACACGCTGGGGGCCTCCGTCGCGCTCGCCGTCGGAGTGCTCGGCCTCGTCGTCTGGCTGGCGACGATGGGGCGGCTGCGTGCGCGTAGGACCGCGGCGCTGGTGGCTGTCGCGATATCGGTTCACCTCGTCGCCGAGTTCGCTGGTGCGGGCATCCTGAACGCTCTCATTTCCCTCGGAGCCGACGTCGGAAAGCTCTCGGCCGGAGGCGAGGATGCCGGGTCAGCCGGCACCGGGCGATGGGAGCTGTGGGTGGCGACGATCGAGCGGATCGCGGCAGATCCGTGGCTGGGGCACGGTGTCGAGGGCATCGCGGCGGGCTTGCCGGGCACGACCGGGCGCTCGCACAACGAGTACCTGCAGTACGCAGCGTTCTTCGGCGTCCCTGCGCTGCTCGCCTACCTCGGCGCGATCGGAGCGATCACGGTGCGGGTGGTTCGGCGGGGGCGTGCGGTGGATGACGTCACCGTGTGCGCCGCGATCGGCGCGGCGACGTATCTCGTCTCTGCGTGCTTCGGCAACACGATGTACTACACCGCGCCGGTGCTGTTCCTGCTGCTTGGAATCGTCTGGAGCGGCGTGCGACTGCGGGGCGAGGCGCCTGCGCGAAGCGACAAACAACGTGCGTCGCAGGTTTCACATTGGTCACAAGAAACACAAGATTCGCAAAAGACGCAAACTGCGCGTTGACAACAAGATGAGAGTTCTCTCATGATTGCCTCGGAGAAGGATGAACGTCCTCGCGACGAGCTTTCTGATCCACTCAGCACATTCCCGAGGCCCCGGAGCCTCGAGATCCCCCCGTACGTGCGCCTCCCCCCGGAGCACGTCCGGCGTGCCTGAGTGACCTGTATCCCCCCAAGGAAAGGCGCGCTCACATGCGTAGCATCAAGAACTACATCCAGGCGGTGAAGGCCCGTCGCGAGGAGAACGGCGACGAGGGCTTCTCGCTCATCGAGCTCATCGTGGTCGTCGTGATCCTCGGCATCCTCGCCGCGATCGCGATCCCGATTTTTGCGGGCCTGCAGGAGAACGCTCAGAAGCAGGCGCTCGCAACGGTGGCCGCGAATGGTGCGACTGCTGTGGCTTCGCAGATCGCTTCGAACACCCCCGACGGCATCGCGGAGGAGCTCGCCCAGCTGTCGAAGGACGGAATCACCGTTACGAACGAGGGCAGCACGACTGAAGTCGAAGCGGTTTGTGTCGAGGCGGAGAAGGACGGCGACATCGCAGCGGCGGGCCCGGCGGCGGTAACCGCTACTGACGGCACCACCTCTTGCCCCTGATCCATCTCAAGGACGTCAAGGCCGGCCCGACCCGAACGGGCCGGCCCTGACGGCATCCCCCTGTAGTTCCACTCCGACCCGAACGGAGGTGATCGTGTGACCCCGCGTTCCGACGACGGCTTCAGCCTCATCGAGCTGGTCATGGCGATGTTCCTGTTCGGGCTCATCGCCCTGGCGATCCTGCCGTCGGCGATCTCCGCGGCCGAATTGTCGGTCGTCAACCGCGACCATGTCGCCGCGAACGCCTTCGCGTCCGGGCAGCTCGCGCTCGTGCGCAGCGACTTTCCCGACACGGGCGACAACGCCTGCACGGCCGTTCAAGCGCACACGCAGACGACCCCGCGCGTCGAGGATCCCGCGAAGACCGGGCTCGAAGCCGAGATCGTCGTCTCGCCGACGTGCCCGACCTTCCCCGGCGTCGTCGACGCAACCGTGAAGGTGTTCGACCCGGAGGCGTCAGCCACCGACCCGGTCGTCACGATGTCGACGAAGATCGTGGTGACGAAGTGACGTACCACCTGCGCACCGGTTCGGCGGCGCCGAGCAGTCCGGCGCACGACGCCGGATTCTCGCTGGTCGAGCTGATCGTCGCCGGAGCGATCACCGTCATCCTCGGCGCCGTCCTCGCCTCGATCTTCATCGCCGGCGCCACCGCGACGGCCCAGACCGCCGACCGTGACCGGGCGAGCGGCGAGGTGCAGGCGATCAGCACCTCTCTCTCAAGCTCGATCCGCAATGCCTCGGGCGTCACGCTGACCTCGACCACCCTGCACGGGCGTCCCCTTCACGTCGTACGCGCGCGCATCGCCGTCGGCGCCGCGGACTGGAAGTGTCGTGCGTGGGCGATCGGTGATCTGGGCACGTGGAACGGCAACGCCTGGACGACCACAGGTGACGGCATCGACGAGTTGTGGGTGAAGACCTACAACGTGAACACGACGTCTGCACCCAGCACGTCATGGGGAAACCTCGCGCGGGAGGTGGACCAGGTGCCGATCAGAGCCACCCCTGCGGTCGACCCGCCGACCCTGCTCTCGTACTTCGCCGTCTCGGGCACTCCCGTCGGCGGCTGGTACCCGCAGCTCACCTGGAACATCGGCGTCGTCCAGCAGCAGAACGAGAAGCTCGGCGACGAGCAGACGGCAGAGGTCACCGGCGCCGCCGTCGCCCGCGCGTACGACACAGGGAGCGGAACATGTTGAGCAGGCTCGCGCAGCGACTGCATGTCGGACGAGCCGACGAGGGCTCCACGCTCGTCTCGGTGCTGATCATCGCGATGGTGCTCGGCATCATGACCCTCACCGTCAGCTCGGCCGTCGTCAACACGGCCGTCGTGACGTCCGGCGTCAGGTCGACGTTGCAGGCGCAGGCCGCCGCGGATGCCGGTTCGGCAGCCGCCTTCGTCCAGGCGACCAAGGCGGGCAGCGGACTGTGTCCCTCGACGGGATACGTCAAGGCCGACTTCGCCGAGAGCACCACCGCGCCCCGGTACAAGGTGAAGCTGACCTGCGCGACCTCAACGGTGACGCTGACCTCGACGGGACACGGAGAGGACGGCGGCGTCTCCGTCGTTGAGTCCGTCTATCGCTTCGTTGGCTCGGTGACCAACGGCACGCCGAACGGGGCCGTCGTCATCGGCGGCGGAACGATCTCGGCGTCGTCCTTCGTGCTCGACGGCAACGGGCAGCCCGGCGCTTCAGCGGTGCTCATGAGCGGCGACTTCAACACCTGCAACTCGACGACTCGCCTTGAGTCCGACCTCGTGCTGTTGCACGGCAAGCTCAACCTCACGAACACCTGCGTGTTCGACGGCAACGTCTACGTCGACGGCGTCGTCGAGGGCAGCTCGGCCGCGACGATCACCGGCAGCCTCTTCTCGACCGGCAGTGTGAGCATCCAGAACACGACGGCGACCATCGGCAGTGTCACGGCGCTGGGAGACGTCACCATGCTCGGGCACGTCAAGGGCGACATCATCGCCGGCGGCAATGTCACTGTGCAGGGAGGCGGCAAGGTCGACGGCAACATCTACGCGGGCGGGACCCTGCTCACCCTCAACAACGCGACGATCACGGGCGACATCGTCGCGGCCGGCACCGGGCAGACGAACATCTACAACGCGAAGATGGGCTCGATCAAGGTCGGCGGTTCGTTCAGTCAGTTCGGCGCGGCCGAGGTGACCCGCGGCATCGTGGCGACGAAGGCAGGCGCGACGAGCAAGATCTCCGGCGCGAACGGCGTGAAGATCGGTGCCACCTCCACGATCGTTCTCGGCGGCCCGATCGACACGTGGGGGACGAACTCGTGGGCGCCCCGCCTCACGCAGAACGCGACCGGACTGACCGCCCCCGCCGCGCCGACGATCACGAAGCCGTCGATCCTGAATGCCGCCGGTCACCCCTGGGTGGACTACTCGATCGTGCCGACCGACTGGGTCGCGCGCGGCTACGAGGTCGTCACGCAGCCCGCCACGAAGTGCAATTTCCAGGACAACCCGTCGTTCGTCACCGAGCTCAAGAACCGCAAGACCCCGACCCTGCTCGATCTGCGCGCGTGCGGGACGGTCAACTTCTACAACGTCAGCCTGCCGCTCGACACCGACTTCGTCATCGCCATTCCCGACAACGGCAGCACTCATTCCTTCCAGGAGGCGAAGATCACGAGCGCCGACGGCGAGGCGCACACGTTCACGATCGTCATGCCCGACGACACCAAGGGTGACGGCCCGACGTGCAAGAACTCGTCGTCGCAGCTCAAGCTCTACCGTGCCTCGCTCGGCACTTCGCCGATGATCAGCGGACTCGCCTACACACCGTGCAAGCTCTGGGTCGGCACGAGCGGCAGCGCTCTCGGCTGGAACGGCCAGTTCTACAGCGGCTCGATGAACATGGACGGCGGCGGGTCGGCGTACACGTTGACCTACATTCCGATGTCGGTGCCGAGCTTCGGCGTCAGTGGCAGCAGCGCCGCGGTGCTCGGCGCGTTGCAGAGCCGGCGTGCCCTGGGGGCCGGATGAGCGCTCTCGACGTCTTCTTGCTCGCCTTCGCGGGAGTGCTCGGGCTGATCATCGGCTCGTTCCTCAACGTCGTGGTGTACCGGGTGCCCGCCGGCATCCCGCTCACCCGGCCCAGCCAGTGCCCGCACTGCGATGCGCCTGTGAAGCCGTGGCAGAACGTGCCTGTCATCTCATGGCTTGTGCTGCGGGGAAAGTGCGCGCACTGCACGGAGCCGATCTCGGCGCGGTACCCGCTGGTCGAACTCGCGACTGGACTCGCATTCGTGGGGGTGACGTGGTGGGTGGCCAGTACGTTCCGACTCGCGGCGATCGCCGGGCGACCGGAAGGCACCGTCGCCGTCGTGGTGGTCGCAGTGGCCTATCTCTATCTCGCGGCGATATCGATCGCGCTGACCCTCATCGACCTCGACACGCGGCGGCTTCCGAACGCGATCGTGCTGCCCAGCTACATCGTGCTCGCGGTGCTCTTCACGGCATCCTGCCTCTTCGGCATGCCGTGGGAGGCCCTGCTGCGCGCGGCGATCGGCGGGGCGGCGCTGTTCGCCTTCTTCTGGTTGCTGCGCGCAATCCGCCCCGGCGGCATGGGCGGGGGAGACGTCAAGCTCGCCGGTGTGATCGGAGCGGCCCTCGGCTTCATCGGGTGGGGTGCCCTCGTCGTCGGCGCCTTCGCGGCGTTCTTCATCGGCGGGTTCGTCGGCATCGGGCTGATGATCGTGCGACGCGCCACACGCACGACCGCGATCCCCTTCGGCCCGTTCATGGTCGTCGGGGCGTGGATCGGAATCTTCGCGGGCGAGTCCATCGCACGCTCGTACACGGGACTTCTCGTCGGCTGACCGCCGAAGGCGCAGGAAAGGAGCAGACCATGGCGAACACGATCGTCGGGCTCGAGATCACCGAGGAGGGGATCCGGGCCGCCGAGGTGACCACCGGCAAGCAGCCGACCATCGTCGCGTACGGCTCGGTGCCGCTGCCCGCGGGCGCAGCGAAGGACTCCGAGGTCTTCGACACGGATGCCGTCGTGCTGGCGCTACGGCAGCTCTGGTCGCGCGCCGGCATCAAGGGCAAGAACGTCGTGCTCGGCATCGGCAGCCGCCGCATCCTGGTGCGCGACTACACCACTCAGGCGATGCGACCCGATCTGCTGGCGCAGGCGCTTCCCTTCCAGGTGCAGGATCTGCTGCCCGTTCCCGCCGATCAAGCCGTGCTCGACTTCTACCCCGTCTCGCAAGAGGGCGACCAGATCACCGGGCTGCTCGTCGCGGCCGTCGCTGAGACCGTGCAAGACCTCGTAGACACCGTCGGCAAGGCGAAGATCGAGGTCGACGTCGTCGACCTCGCCCCCTTCGCCCTCGCCCGCGCGGTCAGCCGCGTCGCCGCGGCAGGCGAGACGATCGCAGCCCTGCACCTCGGCGATCACACCAGCTACGTCGTCGTCGTCCAAGACCACGTGCCGCGGTTCGTCCGCATCATCCCCATCGATATCGCGACGGCAGCGGTCGGTGCGCGCGAGGGGGCTGGGGCGGACGAACCGGATGCCGGGCACGCCGCCTCATTCGACGAGATTCTCGAGGCGGTGCCGGCCGGCTCCGCCGGTACCGGTGGTGAGGTGCCGCTGCGGCGCCGATCGGCTGCCCGCGCCGCCGCTCGGCCGGTCGTGGGCATGACGGCAGCCGCGGTCGACGACCTCGTGACCCGGCTCGGCAGCACGCTCCGCTTCTATGCCGACCGCTCCATCGACGCCCCCGTCACTCGCGTGCTCATCAGCGGCGCGGGCGCCGCTGTCGATGGCATCCCGGCGGCGCTCGCCGCCAGCTTGCCGTTGCCCGTCGAGGTGCTCGCCGCAAGCGGTGTCTTCGCCTCGAAGGTCGGCTTCGCCTCGCCCGACGACGATCTGAACCTGCTCACCACCGCCGGTCTCGGGCTCGGAGGTGACCGCTGATGGCGCTCGCCGCTGCCCCCGCGCTCACGATCGGCGGGCCCCCCCGTGTCAACCTTCTGCCCCGGGCGGTCACCGCGAGCCGACAGCGCGCGAGCCTGCTGCGCACGTGGCTTCTGGGACTCCTCGCGGCGCTCGGCGTCGTGCTCGTCGCCACGGGCGGCGCGTATGCGCTTCAGCTCACGGCGCAGCAGAGTCTTGATCAGGCCAACGCCGATACGGTCCGGCTTTTGGGCGAGGTCGCCGCACTGCAGCCGGTGAACGAGAAGCTCAAGCTCGAGTCCGAGCTGGGCGACTACCGCACGCAGGCGATGGGCACCGACCTCACGTGGGCGACGCTCGTCTCGAGCGTCGAGTCGGCTCTCCCGGCCGACACCGTGCTCGCCGGCTTCACGCTCGTGCCCGGGGGAAACCCGGTCGGCGACGATCCGGCCCTGGAGATCGGGGCGGCAGGCGAGCTCACGATCACGAGCACGACACCCACGCAGATCGTCGACATCGTGCGCGCACTGCGTACCGTGCCCGGCATTCTCAGCGTCGACGGGTGGGAGAGCACGACGGACACGCTCGGCTACTCCTACCTGTTGCGCATCGTCTTCGACCAGTCCTCGTACACGGGCGCGTTCGCTGAGGAGGCCGGGTAGTGAATGTCAACAAGCAGTTCATCAACATCGCCGGCATCCTGCTCGTCGTGGTGGTGCTCACCGCGGGAATCGCGCTGATCGCGTTGCCGATGTTCTCTCAGGCGCAAGCGACCCGGGCGCAGACCGCCACCGTCGAGCAGACGAACAGTGTGTACCAGGGGCAGATCGATGCGCTTTCCGCCGCCGAAGCGCGCAGCGACGAGATCGACGCGAGTCTCGCGGCGCTGCGCACGGAGATCGCGGCTACGCCCCAGTTGGACGACGTCTTCGAGATCGTCGCGACGGCTGCCGAAGCGAATCAGGCGACCATCGAATCGGTCGTGGCGGCTGAGCCCACCGCGTTCGCAGCGCGCCCCCCCGTCGTCGATGCCGGCGGACTCGGCCGTCCGGTCGCAGCTCCCGAAGAGAGCGCGGAGCAGGCAGAGACCACAGGCGAGACGGATGCCGAGAGCTCGACCGACGCAGCGGCAGACGCGGCCGCGGCTCCCACACCGTCTGACACCGATTCGCTCGGTCCGCAGCAGGAGGTCATGGTCACGATCGTCGTCACCGTCCCCGACGCGAACACCGCCGCGGCCTTCATCGATGCGCTTCGGGTCGGCCCACGTCTGATCCTGCCTACCGACAACGCGCTCGCCGACGGCAAACTCACCGTCAAGGCACTCGCCTTCATCCGGACGGAGGACTGACATGTCCCTGCCCCCCAGTCCATCGGTGACGCCGCTGTTCGATCTGCTCGCGGTCGCGCAACGCGCGGGCGCCTCGGATGTGCACCTGACGGCGAACCACGTACCGCTCATGCGCGTCGACGGAGACCTGGCCGACATGCCCGGTTACCTCGAGC
Source organism: Microbacterium sp. CH-015 (assembly GCF_049707015.1). Classification (NCBI taxonomy): domain Bacteria; kingdom Bacillati; phylum Actinomycetota; class Actinomycetes; order Micrococcales; family Microbacteriaceae; genus Microbacterium; species Microbacterium sp. CH-015. The sequence continues at coordinate 632,460 of NZ_JBNAFJ010000001.1, forward strand.
CGACGACGGCCAACTGGCTCGAGAACGCGCTCGGCGGAATCCTCACCCGAGACCAGTCCAGCGAGTTCATGCAGCACGGTGAAGTCGACCTGTCGATCACCGTGCCGAATGTCGCGCGCTTTCGTGTCAACGTGTTCCGTCAGCTCGGCGCCGTCGCGGTCGCGCTGCGATTCATCCCCGACAAGATCAAGAGCTTTGCCGAGCTCGGGGTGCCCCAGGTGGCGGCCGAGCTCGTCAGCAAGCCGCGCGGACTCGTGCTCGTCACCGGCCCGACCGGTTCCGGGAAGTCGACGACCCTGGCATCCATGATCGACGTCGTCAACCAGACGAAACCCGCCCACATCGTGACGGTCGAAGACCCGGTGGAGTTCCAGCACACGAGCAGGCGGGCGCTCATCCATCAGCGCGAGATCGGCAGCGATACGGCGTCGTTCTCTGAAGCGCTGCGCCGCGTGCTGCGGCAGGACCCCGACATCATCCTCATCGGTGAGCTCCGCGACCCCGAGTCGATCTCGACGGCGCTGACGGCCGCCGAGACCGGCCACCTCGTCATGTCGACCCTGCACACGCAGAGCGCCGCGAAGTCGATCAACCGCATCGTCGACGCCTTCCCCTCCGATCAGCAGAACCAGGTCCGCACGCAGCTCGGTGACACGCTGCGCGGCATCATCACGCAGACACTGCTGCCGCGCGCGCAGTCGGGTGGCCGCGTCATAGCGACCGAAGTGCTCGTCAACACGCCCGCCATCGCGAACCTCATCCGCGAGGGTGAGATCAGCCAGATCTACTCGATGCTGCAGGCGGGCGGCGCGATCGGCATGCACACGCTCGACCAGGACCTCAAGCGGCTCGTGGAGAGCGGCACGATCTCGCTCGCCCTCGCCCGCGAGATCGCGGAAGACCCGAAGACGTTCGACGAAGCCCGTGTGCGCCCCGTCGACTACGACGCCGAAGCGTGGACGATGCACGCCTCCGAGCGGCAATCCGTCGGTTGGGGCAACTGATGGCACTCGTCGAGGAGTACACATACCGCGCAGTGGATGCGACGGGCGGCGCCGTCGTGAAGGGAACCCTCGAAGCGGTCAGCGAGAATGCCGTCGCGGCGAAGCTGCGCGCACAGGGACTCACCCCGCTCGAGGTGTCGCTCACCTCGAAGACCGGCCTCAACCGCGAGATCACGATCCCCGGCATGCAGCGCCGAGTGAAGGTCGCATCGCTCGCGGTGTTCTCGAAGCAGATGGCGAGCCTCATCAACGCGGGGCTGCCGCTCATGCGCACACTGTCGATCCTCATCGAGCAGTCCGAGGACAAGCTGCTGCGGCAGGCGCTGGTCCGTGTTCACGACGACGTCGAGTCGGGCACGGCGCTCTCGAGCGCGTTCGCCCAGCACCCCGACGCCTTCCCGCCCCTCATGGTCAACATGGTCAAGGTCGGCGAGTCGGGCGGCTTCCTCGCGCAGTCGCTGCAGACCGTCGCCGACACCTATAAAGACGAAGCCGAGCTGCAGGACAAGATCAAGTCGGCCACCACCTACCCTCTGATCGTGCTGTCGATCGCGATCATCGGCGTCATCGCGATGATCACCTTCGTCGTCCCGGTGTTCGAGGGAATGTTCAAGAACCTCGGTTCAGAACTCCCGCTGCCGACGCAGATCCTCGTGACGCTGTCGAACAACATGGTGTGGATCCTGCCGGTCATGATCGTGGCGGGCGTGGTCTTCTGGTTCTGGTGGATGAAGAACCGCAACGAAGAGAAGGTGCGCAAGGTCGTCGACCCGCTCAAGCTCAAGCTGCCGGTGTTCGGCCCGCTCGCCACGAAGATCGCGGTGGCGCGCTTCTCGCGCGGCCTGTCGATGATGCTGAAGGCGGGCGTTCCGCTCGTGCAGGCGCTCGGAATCGTGGGCGCGGCATCCAACAACTACAAGGTCGAAGAGGCCGTGCGGGCCGTGCAGGAGTCGGTCAAGCAGGGGCGGTCGTTCTCAGCGCCGCTCGAGAAGGCCGAGGTCTTCCCGGCGATGGTGTCGCAGATGGTCGCCGTCGGTGAGGAGTCGGGCACGCTGCCCGACATGCTGGCATCCATCGCCGAGTTCTACGAGGGCGAGGTCAAGACGGCGACCGAGCAGCTGACGAGCGCGATCGAGCCGATCCTCATCGTCGGCATCGGCATCATCATCGGCGGCATGGTCGTGTCGCTGTACATGCCGATCTTCTCGATCTACGGAGAGATCGGAAACAGCGGTGGCTGACGTTCGGGCACCGCGCGCACTGGGGCATGGAATGATCGAACAGCTGGGGGGAGGGTCCGCCGTGAAGGGACTGGCGGAATCGCTGATCCGCACCGGTGCGGTGCAGGCGGCCGACATGTGGGATGTCGTCGCCGAGCACGGCGACGGGCCTGATCTGCGCAACAGATTGGTGGCCGCGCGACTGGTCACCGAGACGCAGGTCGCGGAGGGCATCGCCGTGCAGACGGGGCTCGACTTCGTCGATCTGGCGGCGATGACCCTGTCGGTCGACGTGCTCGGGCTCGTGCCGGCGGCGCTCTGCCGGCGCTACAACGCGATCCCCATCGAGCGCGGCCGCCGCGCGCTCACGGTCGGCATGGTCGACCCGACCGACCTCATCGCGATCGACGACCTGACGACGGCGACCGAGCTCAACATCCGCCCCGTCGTCGTCGCCAAGGACGCTCTCGAGGCAGCGTTCGGGCGCTACCTGCGCTCCGACGAAGAACTCAGCGACCTCTCCGAGCAGATCGGCGAGATCGCCGCGGCCGACGGCCTCGGCGCGACCGAGACGATCGACGAGTCCGTCGACGACGCGCCGATCGTGCGGTTCGTCAACCTGCTCATCTCGCAGGCGATCACCGACCGTGCCAGCGACATCCACATCGAGCCGGGGGAGCGTCAGCTCACGGTCCGCTACCGCATCGACGGCGTGCTGCACGAGATGCAGAAGGCCGACCGGGCGATCCAGGACGGCGTCATCTCGCGGCTGAAGATCATGGCATCCGTCGACATCGCCGAGCGCCGCAAGCCGCAGGACGGGCGCCTCTCGGTGCACCACGACGGCCGCCAGATCGATCTGCGCCTCGCGACGCTGCCGACGGTGTGGGGCGAGAAGATCGTCATGCGCATCCTCGACAGCTCGGCGCAGACGCTGTCGATGAGCGACCTGCGCTTCTCGATGATCAACGAGAAGCGGTTCAGCGAGTCGATCACGCGCCCGCACGGCATGGTGCTCGTCACCGGGCCGACCGGGTCGGGAAAGTCGACGACGCTCTACACCGCCCTCAACACCGTCGCCAATCCGCGCATCAACGTCATCACCGTCGAAGACCCCGTCGAGTACCGCATGCCGGGCATCAACCAGGTGCAGGTGAACGCCAAGGCCGGCATGACCTTCCAGGCGGCGCTGCGCTCCATCCTGCGATCCGACCCCGACGTCGTGCTCGTCGGCGAGATCCGCGACCAGGAGACCGCGACCATCTCGATCGAGGCGGCGCTCACGGGCCACCTCGTGCTCTCGACGCTGCACACCAACGATGCGCCGTCGGCGCTCACCCGCCTCACCGAGATCGGCTGCGAGCCGTTCCTCGTCGGCACGGCACTCTCCGCCGTCGTCGCCCAGCGACTGGCGCGACGCTTGTGTGTGAAGTGCCGCGAGCCGTACACCGAGTCGCGTCAGCTGCTCGACTCGGTGCGCTTCCCGCATAACCCGGCCAACCCGCCGATTCTGTACCGCGCGGTGGGATGCCAGGCGTGCTCCGGCACGGGGTACCGCGGCCGCGTCGCGCTCCACGAGGTGATGACCCTCTCCGAACAGCTCGAGCAGCTCGTCGTCGCCCACGCGACGGGCACCGAGATGCGCGCTGTCGCGATCAGCGAGGGCATGGTGTCGCTGCGCGAAGACGGCTTCAGCAAGGTGACGCAGGGCATCACGACGATCGAAGAGGTGCTGCGCGTCTCGGTGTGATCCGGCTGACGCGGCGGCAGGACCCTGTCAACCCCTCCGCGGGATGTCGCCGGCCCTGCATATCCTGGCGGCATGGACTTCTCCCGCGTGATCGCCTGGGCCCTGTCGCTCACCCCTGTCCGCGCGTTCCTGCGCTACAGCGAGCGCCGCGGTGCCATGCTCGCCGACAGTGTCACCTACCGCACGCTGTTCAGCCTGTTCGCCGGGGTCCTCCTCGGGTTCTCGATCGCCGCCCTCTGGCTGGCGGGCAACAAAGAGGCGTGGGATGCCCTCGTCGACGCCGTCGACCGCGCCGTCCCGGGACTCGTTGGCAAGGGCGGACTCATCAAGACCGACAAGATCGACGCGCCGGTCGGGCTCTCCATCGCCGGCATCCTCTCCCTTGTCGGTCTCGTCGGCGCCGCGATCGGCGCCATCGGCTCGCTGCGCACGGCCATCCGCGCGATCTGCGACCGACTCACCGATGACGTGCCGTTCTGGCTCGTCATGCTGCGCAACCTCGCCCTCGCAATCGGCGTCGGCGGCGCCCTCGCCGCCTCGGCGGTGGTCACGGTGCTCGGCACGGCGGGCCTCGGCACCGTCGCCGGCTGGCTCGGCGTCGCCTCCGACGACCCGCTCGTGTCGTGGGGGAGCAGGTGGCTCGCGATCCTCGTCACGTTCGTGCTGGATGCCGCCGTCATCGCCGTCCTGTTCCGCGTGCTCTCCGGTGTCCGCGCACCGGCGAAAGCCCTGTGGACAGGCGCCGTCCTCGGCGCGATCGGCCTGAGCGTGCTGCAACAGCTGTCGGGACTGTTCGTCGGCGGCGCGTCGTCGAATCCGCTGCTCGCCTCGTTCGCCTCGCTGATCGCGCTGCTGACGTGGATCAACCTGTCGGCGCAGGTCATCCTCATCGCGTCGTCGTACATCATGACCCTCGTGCAGGAGGATGCCGACCGCATCCGCGCCCGCCACGGTGCGACGACCTTCGCTCAGCGACGCGTGCACCAGGCGGAGGATGCCGTCGCCCTCGCCTCCGACGAACTCGCCGCCGCACGGGCGGCGGAGGCGAAGGAGCGCGCGGCAGCGGGGTGAGGCGTTTCGTCTCGGTCGCTGGCGCTGGCTCGCGGGGCGGGCGGGGAAGGGCGTTTCGTCTCGGTCGCTGGCGCTCCCTCGCGGGGCGACCGGCGACGGCGACGACGCTCCGCAACGACCGGGGCGGCGCCCCCGTGTGTAACGACCAGGTAAGGCTCTCGTGAAAAAAGGCTCCGCGATGTGCGTGAAACCCGGTGTCGCATTAGCGTATGAAGAGTGTCAGAATCCGAAACTGTGACCGGTCCCACTTCCGCGCGTCATCCGCTCGGCGCGACCCACCCCCTCGCCCTCGCTCCCGTCACCGGACCGGCGAGCTCCGTCGACGGGTTCGTCCGCCAATTCCTGCGGAACCTCAACTACGAGCGCGGTGTGCCCCTGTCGGGCTCGAGCGACAACGATCGCTACTTCGCGTTCGCGATGACCGTGCGCGACTACCTCATGGCGCGGTGGCTCGAAGACCAGCGGCGCCAGTACGAGTTGCAGGCCAAGAGCGTCGTGTACCTCTCCGCCGAGTACCTGCTCGGGCCTCAGCTCGACAACAACCTCCTCGCCTCCGGCCTCACCGACATCGCCACCGAGGCGATGGCCGCGTGCGGCATCGACATCAACGACCTGCGCACGCAGGAGATCGAGCCCGGCCTGGGCAACGGCGGTCTCGGTCGCCTCGCGGCGTGCTTCATCGACTCCCTGGCGACGATGAGCGTCCCGAACGTCGGCTACGGCATCCGCTACGAGTACGGCATCTTCCGCCAGACCTTCGAGGACGGCCAGCAGGTCGAGCAGCCCGACGCGTGGCTCACGCTCGGCTCGCCGTGGGAGTTCCCGCACCCCGAGTTCGCGCGGCGCATCTCGTTCGGCGGACACACCGAGACCTACGACGACGAGGGCGTCACCCGCACTCGCTGGGTGCCCGGCTGGCACGTTCAGGCCGTGCCCTACAACTACATGGTGCCCGGCTACCTCAACGGCCGCGTCAACACCCTGCGCCTCTGGAGCGCGAAGGCGACCGACTCGTTCGACCTGCGGGTGTTCAACTCCGGCGACTACGAAGAGGCCGTCCGCGCCCAGACCTACGCCGAGAACATCTCCAAGGTGCTCTACCCCGAGGACTCCACGCCGCAGGGCAAGGAGCTGCGCCTGCAGCAGCAGTACTTCTTCGTCGCGGCATCCATCGGGGACTTCCTCGACCACATGCTCACCGACGACTTCGACCTGACGCACCTGCCCGACCGCGTCATCTTCCAGCTCAACGACACCCACCCCGTGATCGGCGTCCCCGAGCTCATGCGCGTGCTCGTCGACGAGCGAGGGCTCGAATGGGATGCCGCGTGGCAGATCACCCAGAAGTGCTTCGCCTACACGTGCCACACGTTGCTGCCCGAAGCCCTCGAGGTGTGGTCGGTCGACCTGCTCGGCCGCCTGCTGCCGCGCCACCTGGAGATCATCTACCGCATCAACGACGAGTTCCTCGACGCGGTGCGCGAGCGATTCGGCGACGACGAGATGCGCATCCGTAACATGTCGATCATCGCCGAGTTCCCGGAGCGGAGCGTGCGCATGGCCTACCTCGCCACCGTCGCCGGGTCCAAGGTCAACGGCGTCGCCGAGCTGCACTCCCAGCTGCTGCGCGACAAGGTGCTGCCGGACTTCAACGAGTTCTACCCCGACAAGTTCACCAACGTCACCAACGGCATCACGCCGCGGCGGTTCGTGCGCCTGGCCAACCCGGGCCTGTCCGAGCTCATCACCTCGGCCATCGGCGCCGGATGGCTCACCGACCTCGAGCGGCTGCGGGAACTGGAGACCTACGCCGAAGACCCGCAGTTCCGCGCGGCCTTCGCCGACGTCAAGGCCGCGAACAAGCGGCGCCTGGGCGAGGTGCTGCGCGTGCGGGACGGGATGGAGATCAGCGACGGCCACATGCTCGACGTCATGGTCAAGCGCCTGCACGAGTACAAGCGCCAGATGCTCAAGCTGCTGCACGTGGTCACCCAGTACGAATCCATCGTGTCGGGGCGCGTCGCGACATCCGACGTGCAGCCTCGCACCGTCATCTTCGGGGCGAAGGCGGCCCCGGGCTACGTCATGGCGAAGCGGATCATCCACCTCATCAACGCGGTCGGCTCGGTCGTCAACGCCGACCCGCGGGTGGAGGGGCGCCTGAAGGTGCTGTTCCCGCCGAACTACAACGTCACCCTCGCCGAGCGGCTGATCCCCGCGGCCGACCTGTCGGAGCAGATCTCGCTCGCCGGCAAGGAGGCCTCGGGCACCGGCAACATGAAGTTCGCCCTCAACGGCGCCCTCACGATCGGCACCGACGACGGCGCGAACGTCGAGATCCGCCAGCTCGTCGGCGACGACAACTTCTTCCTGTTCGGTATGAGCGAGCCCGAGGTCGAGGCGCTGTGGGCGCGCGGGTACAAGCCCGCGGAGTTCTACCAGGCCGACGAGAACCTGCGCCGCGCGATCGACCTGATCGCGTCGGGGGCGTTCTCGGGCGGCGACAAGAGCGTGTTCGAGCCGATCGTTTCGAACCTGCTGTACGACGACCGGTTCATGGTGCTGGCCGACTACTCGTCGTACCTCGCCGCGCAGGCGAAGGTGGATGCCGCGTACGCCGATCAGGATGCCTGGACCCACGCCGCCATCCTCAACGTCGCCCGCTGCGGATTCTTCTCGTCGGACCGCTCGATGCGCGACTACATCGACCGCATCTGGCACACCCCGCCCACCCGCTGACGCGCGGGCCGGGTGGGCCGGTCGGCTGGCGGGCGTTCGCGGTCGGGTTTGGGCGGTCGGTCGCGCGGTCGCGTTCGGGGCGCTCGCGTTCGAAAAGCAGGCTGGATCGACCTCTTTCGGGCGCTGGCGCCCGCCGGGAGTCGATTCAGCCTGTTTTCGCGACGTCCGCAGCCGGTGACCGGCTGGGCCGCGGCCGGTGATCGGCCGGTGCGAGCGGCCGGAGCCCCGGCCGGCTCAGCGGGCGTAGCGGGTGACGAACCGGCGCAGGATGCCGCCGGTGTGGACCACCGGCAGCCGCCGCACGGCGGCGAGCGTGAGGTCGAGCTCGCCGGCGGCGAAGTAGCCGTGGTCGGCGTAGGCGCGGATCCGGGTCGAGATCCCCTCGACGTCGCACTCCGGGTGGAATTGCGTCGCATACACGTTCTGCCCGACCCGGAACATCTGCACCGGGCACGTGTCGCCGCGCACGAGCAGGGTGGCGGATGCCGGGAGCGCGCTGATCGCCTCCTTGTGTCCGACGAACGCGGCGAACGTGTCCGGCATGTCCACCAGGAGCGGGTCGGCTGCCCCGGCATCCGTCCGGTGCACCTCGACGACGCTGATGGGTTCGCGGTACGTGCCGTCGATGATCGCGCCCTGGTGCGCGCCGACCGTGCCGATGCCGTAACAGGCGCCGAAGAACGGGAAGTCCCGGGCGATCACCTCGTCGAGCAGTCCGGAGATCTCCGCCTCGACCCGACGCTGCACCGCGGACTTCTTCTCCGGCGGATCCGATGCGTTGAAGGGGCCGCCGCCGACGAAGATGCCGGAGTAGTCGTCCAGATCGATCGCCCCGAGCGGCTCGGCCTCCAGCCTCCGCCGCACGAGCTCGCCCTCGTCGAGCCCGGTGAACCGCAGGAACAGGGCGTACTCCTCGTCGGCGGGAACGTCCTCGGCCCGCGTCGCCAGCAGCAGGAACGGCTTCATCGCGCCATCACCGGCGTCGCGACCGCCGCGCTCGCCGCGGCAACCGCCGCGCCGGAACCCTCCGCACCGGAACCCTCCGCGCCGGAACCCTGCGCCGCGGCATCCTGCACCGTGCCGATGTAGGCGGTGATCGCCTGCAGCGTCGCCGCCACGGCCGGATTGCGAGGACCCTCGTCGCGCGCGACGGCCCAATAGGCGAGCGGGTGCGCGTAACTGCCGTCGAGCACCCGGACCAGGCGTGGGTCGTGGTCGCCGAGGAAGTCGGGCAGGATGCCGATGCCCGCCCCCGCCGCCGTGGCTTCGACATGCGCGAACACGCTCGTGGACCGTACCGACGGCGGCGAATCGGGGAGCTCCTGCAGGGCGCGGTCGAGCTCGTCGACCTGCAGCGAGCTCTCCACGTAGTACACGAGCGGGTGGGTCGACAGGTCAGCGAGTGCCGCGGGCTCGCCGTGCGCCGCGAGGTAGTCGGGCGTCGCGTACAGCCGCAGCGAGTACGCGCACACCGGCGTCGCGTAGGCGCGCAGCACCTGCGGGCGCCCCACGACGATCTCGAGGTCGACGCCGGAGCGGTTCTGCCGCACGCGCTGCGTCGCTGACAGCAGTTCCACCGCGAGCGCGGGATGCTCGCGTCGCAGCGCCGTCATCGCCGGCGCGAGGAACACCGACGTGAACGCGTCGGGCGCCGAGATGCGGACCATGCCGTGCACGGCATCGGCGCCCTCACCCTCGACGAGTTCGCGCAGCGACGCCTCGATGCGCTCGGCGATCGCCACCGCACGCCGGCCGAGGTCGGTGACCTCCCAGCCTCCGGTTGTGCGCACGAGCACGCGCCCGCCCATCGCCGACTCCAGCGCAGCGATCCGGCGCGACACCGTCGAGTGGTTGACGCCGAGGACCTCCGCGGCCGCGGTGTAGCGGCCGAGCCGTGCCACCGAGAGGAAAGTCATCAGCGCCTCGAGCGGCGGATCGGCGGATGCGGCGGTCACGCCGTCATTGTGCACCAGTGCACATCCCGGGTGCAAACTTGCCGCACCGCTGTGCATTGAACTGCAGGATGCCGCGTGCCTACAGTGACTGCGAGGCGCTCGTCGCGGAGCGCCCGCCGCACTGCCGCACACCTTCGACGACGCAGGGAGAACGCTCATGGCCACCATCGCCTTCATCGGACTCGGACACATGGGGGAGCCGATGGCGGGGCATCTCGTCGCCGCCGGGCACACGGTGCGCGGCGTCGACCTCAACCCGGCCGCCGCTGCGGCCGCCGCCGCGCGGGGCGTCGAGATCGTCGGCTCGGTCGCCGAGGCGCTGGCCGGTGCTGACGCCTGTCTGACCTCGCTGCCGAAGCCGGAGCACGTGCGCGCCGTCTACGGCGGCGACGACGGCATCTTCGCGCACGCCCCGGCATCCGCCGTTCTCATGGACACCTCCACCGTCGACGTCGAGACCTCACGGTGGTGCCACGACGCTGCGACCGAGCGCGGTCTCACGTTCGTCGACGCGCCGATCTCCGGCGGCACCGCCGGCGCCGAGGCGCACAGCCTGACCTTCATGCTGGGCGGACGGCCCGACGACGTCGAACGCGTGCGGGAGATCGTCGCCCCGATGGCCGGCAACGTCATCGCCTGCGGCGACGCGGGCGCCGGCATCGCCGCGAAGCTCGCGAACAACATGATGCTGTTCATCTCGGTGATGGCGATGTCGGAGGGCTCGCAGCTCGCCGAGCGGCTGGGCCTGGACCCGCGCGTCTTCTGGGAGGTCGCGCGCGTCTCGTCGGGCGACTCCTGGGCGCTGCGCACGTGGTATCCGGTCCCCGGCGTCGTCGAGCGCGCCGCGGCGAACAACAACTTCGAGCCCACGTTCTCCGTCGACCTCGCGCGCAAGGACTGCGGCCTCGCGGTCCAGGCCGGCGACGTCACCGGCGTGCACCTGCCCGCCGCACGCCTCGCCCTCGCGCAGCTCGACGAGCTCATCGCCGAGGGCTACGGCGGCAAGGACTGCACCCTCGTCGCCAAACTCGCCTCGCCCGACGGCACGCTGCGGGGCTTCGACCCGGCGTCGGATGCCGCGGCATCCGCCGCTCCCGTTCCCACCCACGCCTGACCCACATCCCGAAGGACACCTGATGAGCACCACGATCGACGCCCCCACCCGCACCGCCATCCCGCACGTCGTCGGCGGTGAGCGCGTCGCCGGCGATGGCCGCACCGGGCCCGTCTTCAACCCCGCGACCGGTGTGCAGACCGGCGAGGTGGCCCTGGCATCCGCCGACTTCGTGCACGAGGCCGCCCGCACGGCGCAGGCCGCGCAGCGCGCGTGGCGCGACACCGGCCTCGGCAAGCGCCAGCAGGTGATGTTCCGCCTGCGGGAGATCATCTCCACGCGGGCCGAGGAGCTCGCCCGCATCATCACGGCCGAGCACGGTAAGACCGTCGACGACGCGCTGGGCGAGGTCGCTCGCGGGCTGGAGAACGTCGAGTTCTGCACCTCGCTCATGCATCATCTCAAGGGCGAGTACTCCGAGCAGGTCGCCGGTGGCGTCGACGTGCACCAGGTGCGTCAGCCGATCGGCGTGGTCGCGTGCATCACGCCGTTCAACTTCCCGGCGATGGTGCCGCTGTGGATGGTGACGACGGCGATCGCCGCCGGCAACGCCGTGATCCTCAAGCCCAGCGAGCGCGACCCCTCGGCGGCGGTCTGGCTCGCCGAGGCGTTCGAGGAGGCGGGGCTGCCCGCCGGCATCCTGAACGTCGTCCACGGTGACAAGGAGGCCGTCGACGCGATCCTCGATGACCCCATCATCCGCGCGGTCTCATTCGTGGGATCCACCCCGATCGCGAAGTACATCTACGCCCGCGCGGCCGAGAACGGCAAGCGCGTGCAGGCGCTCGGCGGAGCGAAGAACCACATGATCGTCATGCCGGATGCCGACCTCGACGCCGCGGCCGACGCCGCCGTCTCCGCCGCCTATGGCTCGGCGGGGGAGCGCTGCATGGCGGTCTCGGTCGTCGTCGCCGTGGGCGAGGTCGCCGACCCGCTCATCGCGAAGGTGTCCGAGCGCATCGCGGGGCTGCGCGTCGGCGACGGCACCGACCCCGACAGCGACATGGGCCCGCTCATCACGCGCGACGCGCTGGACCGGGTGAGCGGTTTCGTCGCGGGTGCCGCCGGGGAGGGTGCGCGCCTCGTCGTCGACGGGCGCGAGATCGCCGTGCCGGGCGAGGGATTCTTCATCGGCCCGTCGCTCGTCGACGGCGTCACCCCCGGCATGCGCGTCTACGACGAGGAGATCTTCGGCCCCGTGCTGTCGGTCGTGCGGGTCGCCAGCTACGACGAGGCGGTGGACCTCATCAATGCGAACCGCTACGCCAACGGCACGGCGGTGTTCACCCGCGACGGCAAGACGGCGCGCCAGTTCGAGTACGACATCGAGGTGGGGATGGTGGGCATCAACGTGCCGATCCCGGTGCCGATCGGCGCGTTCTCGTTCGGCGGCTGGAAGGACTCGCTGTTCGGCGACACGCACATGTACGGGTCGGAGGCGTTCAACTTCTACACGCGCCGCAAGGTCGTGACCACCCGCTGGCCGGAGCCGAGCGAGAGCCAGATCAGCCTCGGATTCCCGACGCACTGACCCGGCGCGCTGCGCGGGCGCTGGCGTTGCGGGTGAGGTGGTGCTGCGGGCGGGGCGCTGCGGGATGGGTGGCGCGATCTGCGGCCTCGCGCCGCTGGTGGTGGTCGTTTGCGACACCTGTTTCTGCGGGGCAGGAAATGGGTGGCGCGATCTGCGGCCTCGCGCGACTAGTGATGGTCGTTTGTGACACGTGTTTCCCGCCTGGCGGTGCGACACGTGGCGCGATCAGCGACCCGATGTCAACCCCCGCTCGGGGACCGGGCCGGCCGTCGGCGTCGCGACTAGGCTGAGAGCATCGACCACAGGAGGTTCCCATGGCACTCGCACGACTTCAGGGCGGACCGCTCGACGGACAGGTCATTCCACTCGATGACGAGTCGCAGGACACGCTGATCATGCCGTACAGCGAGACGCAGGTCGTCTACGAGCGCGCCGGTGCCGACGAGAACACGGGCGAGGGCGACGGCCCGACTCAGGCCGAGTTCCGTTTCGTCGAGGCGCAGGACGACATCGACCCCGACGCCGACGACAACGACCGCCGCAACGAGTGACGACGGAGCCGTCCCCGTCGCTCGAGATCGAGCGCAAGTACGATGTCGACGCCGACACGCCGCTGCCGGACTGGTCGGGGATGCCGGGTGTCGCGCGGATCGGCGAGCCGGAGCCCCGGGAGCTCGACGCCCGCTACCTCGACACCGCCGACGCTCATCTCGCCGGGTCGCTGACCGCGTTGCGGCGCCGCAGCGGCGGACCCGACGCGGGCTGGCACATCAAGCGATCGACTCCCGAGGGCAAGCTCGAGACGCATTTCGCGCTCGATGAGACGACGGATGCCGAGGCCGACCCCATCGTCCCCGACGCCGTTCTCGCCGCGCTCGCGGAGATCGCCGTACCGCCGTTCGTGGTCCTCGCGCGCATCCGCAACTCCCGCACGGCGTACGCACTCCAGGATGCCGCCGGGGGCGTCGTCGCGGAGTTTGTCGATGACCGCGTGACGGCGACCGATGTCCGCCGCGGCGTGGAGACCTCGTGGCGGGAGTGGGAGCTGGAGCTCGGCCCCGCCGCGCCCGCCGACCCCGCCGGCCGCGCCGCGCTCTTCGCCGCTGCGGACGCGCGAGTGACTGCCGCCGGCGGGCGGGTCTCGGCATCCGCTTCGAAGCTCGGTCGCGCCCTCGGCCTCTGACGCGCCCCCGCGCTGGGGACTCGGCGGCGGCGCCCCGTTCCTCCGTCGCGAATCGCGGTTATCCGCGCCCTTAGCGGCACTATGCGACGGATGAGGCCCAGCGTCACGCCAGCACCCCACCCAGCACCCCACCCCCACCCACCCCACACGCCACGAACGCCGCCCCCGGCTTCGGTTGGGGCGGCGTTCGTCGTGGGGAGAGCGTACTCCCGAAACCTATGCAGTCAAATACAAGGTCGCCAGGATCACAGGTTGATCATGTGGCCCGCGAGGCCGTGGAACGCCTCCTGCAGCGCCTCGGACAGCGTCGGGTGCGTGTGCACGTTCCGCGCGAGCTCGAGCGCCGTCAGGTCCCACTTCTGCGCGAGGGTGAGCTCGGGCAGCAGCTCCGACACGTCGGGGCCGATGAGGTGTCCGCCGACGAGCTCGAGGTGCTCGGCATCCGCGATGAGCTTGACGAAGCCGACCGGCTCGCCGAGGCCGTGCGCTTTGCCATTGGCCATGAAGGGGAACGTCGCGACCTTGTACTCGCGGCCGGTCTCCTTGTACTGCGCCTCGGTGTAGCCGAACGAGGCCACCTGCGGCGAGCAGAAGGTCGCGCGCGGCATCATGCGGTAGTCGCCGAGCGTCATGGTCTCAGCACCGCCGATGGTCTCGGCTGCCACGACGCCCTGCGCCTCGGCGACGTGCGCGAGCTGCAGCTTCGCCGTCACGTCGCCGATCGCGTAGATGCCGGGAACGTTCGTGCGCATGTAGTCGTCGATCTCGATCGCGCCGCGGTCGGTGAGCTTCACGCCGGTGTTCTCCAGACCGAAGCCCTCGACGCGCGGGGCGAAGCCGATCGACATGAGCACCTTGTCGGCCTCGATCTGACCCTTTTCGCCGGTCTTGTTGTCGCTGTAGGTGACCGTCACCGACGAGCCGGAGTCGACGACCGTCTCGACCTTGGTCGCGACGAGGATGTCGACGCCGAGGTTCTTGTACTGCTTGGCGATCTCCTTGGAGACATCCGCGTCCTCGTTCGGCAGGGCGCGGTCGAGGAACTCGATGATCGTGACCTTCACGCCGTAGTTCGTCAGGACGTACGCGAACTCCATGCCGATCGCGCCCGCGCCGACGATGACGATCGAGCCGGGCAGGTCGCGCGTGAGGATCTGCTCCTCGTACGTCACGACGTTCTTGCTCAGCGAGACGCCGGGCAGCAGGCGCACGGTCGAGCCGGTCGCGATGATCACGTTGTCGAACGTGACCTCCTCGGTCGACCCGTCGCTCTTGGTCACCGTGATCGCCTTCGGGCCGGTGAACGACCCGCGACCTTCGTACTCGGTGACCTTGTTCTTCTTCATCAGGTAGTGGATGCCTTTGACGCGCCCGTCGGCGACGACGCGCGAGCGGTCGAAGGCCGCGCCGAAGTCGGCCGTGAACTCACCCGAGATGCCGAAGAAGTCGGCCTTGTGCTTCAGGGTGTGCACGACCTCGGCGTTCTTCAGCAGCGCCTTCGAGGGGATGCAGCCGACGTTGAGGCACACACCGCCCCAGTACTTCTCTTCGATGATGGCGACGGACTGGCCGAGCTGCGCGGCGCGGACCGCCGCGACATAGCCACCAGGGCCGGCACCGAGGACGACGACGTTGTAATGAGGCATGCTCCCAGCCTAGTCCTCGCGCGAGGGGCGTTTCCGTGTCAGAAGGATGACCAGAAGGATGCCGCCGGCCACCACGACGGCGCCGAGCACCCACCAGATCCACGTCATGTCGACGGCTTCCATGGGCGGGCCTGGCAGCGGCGTCTGGGTCCCGGTCGGTGCGACGGACCCGTCACCGACGGTGAACGACAACTCGCCCGAGACGGGGTGGCCGTCGCTGGAGACGACCCGCCAGAGGACCGTGACGGTGCCGGATGCCGATCCGGCCAGCGGCTGCGTCAGCCGCGTGCCGTCCAGCACCGGGTCGCCGGCCGCGAGCGCGGTGCCTGCGGCATCCGTCACCACGACCTGCGTCGCACCGGGTTCGTCCATCAGCACCCCGCTGAAGGTCAGCTGCAGTTCGGCGGGAAGCGCGTCGATCTGCGCATCGGCGGCGGGGGTCGATCCGATGAGCTCGTCGTGCGCCGACGCGGGTGTGGCCACGAGCGCCAGGGCGAGGCCGAGCAGCACCGCGAGGGCGGCGGCGAAGGGGGTGCGGGGGGAGTTGTGAATTCTGTGTGACATCACACTCACGAGCCTATCCGCGCCTGTTGCGACCGCGCCCCGAGGCATACCATGGCGGCAGGCGGGCCGCCTCGAAGGGCTCGGGGACTCCACGTCCGCCGTGACACGGAAGAGGTGCGAGATGGACGCCATGATGATGGACGCCATGTCCGCGGACATGATGTCGATGGAGGGCATGTCGACGGACATGTCCGCGATGATGGCCGCCGCGCAGGCGTGCATGGACGCGTGCGCCGCATGCGAGCAGGCCTGCACGGTGTGCTCGACGCAGATGATGGACTGCGCGCCGTCGTGCATGAACTGCGCCGACATGTGCAACACGATGATGCGCGCCATGATGCGGATGCAGGGGATGACCCCGGCGTCGATGATGGCGATGCTCGACGCCTGCATCGCGATGTGTCAGACCTGCATGGACATGTGCATGATGCACGCCGACTCCAGCCCCGTGTGCAAGATGTGCGCGGACTCCTGCCAGGCCTGCATGGACGCGTGCATGACGATGCGCGAAGCGCTCGCCGCCGGCTGAGGGCGGCCGCCGACGCGCAGCGCGAGCGCCAGGTCAGAGGGCGATCGCGAGGTCAGAGCGCGAGCGCGTTGAACCGCTCGGCGCCCACGCTCAACACGTGATAGCGCGGGTGGTACGCCACCGGCGTGCCCACCGCGACGTGCTGCGCCGCACCGGCGCCGTTCCACACGGCGATCAGCACGCCGTCGAGCGTGTGCAGCAGGATGCTGCCCTCGCCGGCATCCGCCGTCGTCACGATCGCGTCGACCCACTCGCCGGGCGTCGCCGCGACCAGTCGCGCCTGAATGAGATGCACCGCGTGCCCGGGGGCGAAAGAGGTGCACGCACCGCCGCGCGCGCACATGCAGATCGCGTCCTGACGCACCGGGGCGGGCGTGAGGCGGTTCTGCGACGGGGACACGTGGGGCTCCTTGCGAGGGCGGTGACGGATGCCGGGGTCTCCCGGCTCTCTCAGGCTAGGTCGACGGCCGATCCGGCGCCTTCCGGCCGACACACGGTGCAACATTCGCGACCGGCCTACCGGCCCGCATCCGGGGCTTCCGCGTCGGGGTCGATCCGTTAGGGTGAAGGGGGAGGAGGCCCATCGTGGAAGACAACAGCCGAGACGCCGGCAGCGGCGACGAGATCCGCCGCGGCGTGGACAACGGCCGGTCGGCCGACACGACCCAGACCTTCGGGCACGATTCCGACCTCTCCTTCGTGCCGTTCCGCAGCGACCTCACCGACGTCGAGTTCGAGGCCATCGGCGCCCTGCCCGCCCGCTCGGCGCTGCTCCTGGTGCGCTCGGGCCCCACCGCGGGCGCGCGCTACCTGCTCGACGCCGACGTCACCACCGTCGGGCGTCACCCCGAGGCCGACATCTTCTTCGACGACGTGACCGTCTCGCGTCGCCACGCCGAGATCACCCGCACCGGCAACGTGTTCGAACTCGTCGACCAGCGCTCCCTCAACGGCAGCTACGTCAACGGGGAGCGGGTGGACCGCTCGATCCTCGTCGACGGCGCCGAGGTGCGCATCGGCAAGTTCCGCCTGAACTTCTTCGCGTCCCCCGTCGACCGCGATCAGGTGACCCCGGACCAGGCGATTCGAGGGTGACGGCCGCATCCTCGTCCCGCCCTCGTTCCTCGTCGGCGGGGTATCTCAGCATCGGTCAGGTGCTCGCCCGCCTGACCCCGGAGTTCTCCGACCTCAGCGCCAGCAAGCTGCGCTACCTCGAGGTGCAGGGCATCGTCACGCCCCTGCGCACCGACTCGGGCTACCGCAAGTTCTCGCCGGTGGACCTCGAGCGCCTGCGCACCGCGCTCACGCTGCAGCGCGACCACTACATGCCGCTGGCGCGGATCCGCGAGTACCTCGACGAGCACGGCGCCGGTGCCGGCGGCACGCCGCCGGCCTCGATCGTGACGGCACGGCGCCGCTACCGTCGCGACGAGCTGCTGCAGGCGGCGGGCGCGCCGGCGGGCCTGCTCAACGACGCCGTCTCGACCGGGCTGATCCCGGCATCCGACAGCTTCGACGACCGTGCCCTGGGTCTGTTGCGCGCGCTGGTCGCGCTCGACGGCCACGGCATCCAGCCGCGCCACATCCGTGGGCTCCGTCAGGCGGCGGAGCGCGAGGTCGCGCTCGTCGAGAGCGCGCTGGCGCCGCTGCTGCGCCGGACGGATGCCGCTTCGCGTGCGCGTGCGGGGGAGCTCGCCCCCGAACTCGTGCGGCGGCTCGAAGAGGTGCGGGCGGCCGTCGTCCACACCGCGCTGGATCGTCTCACTCCGTGAGTCGAACCGCGACACGCCGCAGCCCCGGATGCGGATGTCGTTGCCGGAGGGCAGGTGCTCATCTACCGTGGAAGCACACACCGGAGTTCGTCGGGAGGCGAGTATGACCGCGGGAGACCTTCCCGGCGAAGCGCCGTTCGCCACCGAACTCCTGTTCACCGACGGCCTGCCGCAGATGGACGACGAGGTCGGCTATCGCGGCGCCGTCGCCGCCCGGGCTGCCGGCATCACGTACCGCCAGCTGGATTACTGGGCCCGCACCGAACTCGTCGAGCCGACCGTGCGCGGCGCCAAAGGCTCCGGCTCGCAGCGCCTCTACGGTTTCCGCGACATCCTCGTGCTGAAGCTCGTCAAGCGCCTGCTCGACACCGGCATCTCGCTGCAGCAGATCCGCACCGCCGTCGATCAGCTGCGCGCCGCCGGCATCCGGGACCTCGCCGGGACCACCCTGATGAGCGACGGTGCATCGGTGTACCTGTGCACCTCGAACGACGAGGTCATCGACCTCGTCAGCCGCGGTCAGGGCGTGTTCGGCATCGCCGTGGGCAAGGTGCTGCACGAGGTGGAGTCGACCTTGCTCGACTTCGACCCGCAGGCGCCGGACCCCGTCGACGAGCTCGCCGCGCGCCGCGCCGTCCGCTCCGCCTGATCCGCGCCGTCCGCTCCGCCTGATCCTCGTCTCCGCGACGCCGTCGTCTCGACGACGCCGTCTTCAGCGTGCGGGAAGGGTCAGGCGCGCTGTTCGCCGGCGGCGATGCGGCCGGTGCGCATGACGCGATCGAGCAGGGCGTCGAAGTCGCCCGCCAGCTCCTGGGCGGAGTCGCCCGGCCAGATGTGCAGCGGCTTGGCAGCGCCCTGCGCCTGCTGCAGCGACGTGCGCTCCGGAAGCTGCGGCGAAAGCACGAGCGGACCGAACATGTCGCGCAGCTCCTTGATGCGGAACTGGTGCTCGATCGACTGCGGGCGCACGCGGTTGACGACGATGCCCAGCGGCTGCAGGCGCGGCGAGAGGCCGCGGCGGATCTCCTCGATCGCACGCAGCGCGCGGTCGGCGGCGGCGACCGAGAACAGTCCCGGCTCGGTGACGACGATGACGCGGTCGGATGCCGCCCACGCCGTGCGGGTGAGGGCGTTCAGCGAGGGCGCGCAGTCGATGAGGACGAGGTCGTAGTCGGCCTCGATCGTGGCGAGGGCCTCCTCGAGCTTCCACACGTCGCGCACGCTCGGGTGCGGGCCGTCGAAGTTGATGGCCGAGGGGCTGCCGATCATGACATCGATCGTGCCCGGGTGCACCTTCGCCCAGCCGCTGGAGGTAATGGCCTGACGGACCACCTTCTCCTTCGGGTTGGCCAGCACGTCGGCGACGTTCAGACGCCCGGCGACCTGGATGTCCATCCCCGTCGACACGTCGGACTGGGGGTCGAGGTCGACGACGAGAGTCCGCACGCCCCGGGCGAACGCCGCGGAGGCGAGACCCAGAGTCACGGTCGTCTTGCCGACACCCCCCTTGAGTGAGGAGACGGAGAGTACGTGCACGAGGCTCTACGTTACCGTCCCCTAGGCTGTGATCACACTCAGGCACTCGGGGAAGAGGTGCAGATGTTCCGCAAGATCCTGGTCGCGAACCGCGGTGAGATCGCCATTCGCGCATTCCGGGCGGCCTTCGAGCTGGGAGCGCGCACCGTCGCGGTGTTCCCCTGGGAGGACCGGGGTTCGCTCCACCGGCAGAAGGCGGACGAATCGTACGAGATCGGCGAGCAGGGTCATCCGGTCCGCGCCTACCTCGACGTCGACGAGATCATCCGCGTCGCGCTGGCCGCCGGCGCCGACGCCATCTACCCGGGCTACGGCTTTCTCTCCGAGAATCCGGAGCTCGCCGCGCGCGCCGCGGAGAACGGCATCACCTTCATCGGCCCGCCCGCGCGGGTGCTCGAGATGGCGGGCAACAAGGTCACCGCCAAGGAGCACGCCATCGCGGCGGGCGTCCCCGTGCTGCGCTCCACGCCGGCATCCGACGACGTCGACGCGCTCGTCGCCCAGGCGGACGAGATCGGCTTCCCGATCTTCGTGAAGGCCGTCGCCGGCGGCGGCGGCCGCGGCATGCGGCGCGTCGAGACCGCCGGCGAGCTGCCGCCCGCCATCGCGGAGGCGTCGCGTGAAGCCGCCGCCGCGTTCGGCGACGGCCGCGTCTTCCTCGAGCAGGCCGTCATCCGGCCGCGGCACATCGAGGTGCAGATCCTCGCGGATGCCGCGGGCGAGACCGTCCACCTCTACGAGCGCGACTGCTCCGTGCAGCGCCGGCACCAGAAGGTCGTCGAGATCGCGCCCGCGCCGAACCTCGACCCCGCGGTCCGCGATGCGCTCACCTCGCACGCCGTCGCGTTCGCCCGCTCGATCGGCTACGTCAACGCCGGCACCGTGGAGTTCCTGCTCGAGACGGCCGGCCCGCGCACCGGCGAAGCCGTCTTCATCGAGATGAACCCCCGCATCCAGGTCGAGCACACCGTGACCGAGGAGGTCACCGACGTCGACCTCGTGCAGTCGCAGATGCGCATCGCCGCGGGCGAGACCCTCGCCGAGCTCGGCCTCCTGCAGGACGCGATCCAGCTCCGCGGCGCGGCGCTGCAGTGCCGCATCACGACGGAGGATCCGGCGCAGGGGTTCCGGCCCGACACCGGCCGCATCACGACGTACCGGTCGCCCGGCGGCGCCGGCATCCGCTTGGACGGCGGCACGACCGCCGCGGGGTCCCAGATCAGCCCTCACTTCGACTCCATGCTCGCCAAGCTCACGTGTCGTGCCCGCGACTTCCCGTCGGCCGTCACGCGCGCCAAGCGGGCCCTCGCCGAGTACCGGATCCGCGGCGTCGCGACCAACGTGCCGTTCCTGCGCGCGGTGCTCGCCGACCCGGCGTTCGCCGCCGGCGACCTGTCGACGTCGTTCATCGACGAGCGCCCCGAGCTGCTGACCAGCAACCCGTCGCGCGACCGCGCCACGAAGCTGCTGAGCTGGCTGGCCGACGTCACGGTGAACCGCCCATATGGTGAGAAGCCGCTGTCGGTGTCGCCGGGAAGCAAGCTGCCCGAGATCGACCTCACGGTCCCGCCGCCCGCCGGCAACCGCGACCGGCTGCGCGAGCTCGGTCCCGCCGGCTTCGCCGCGGCGCTGCGTGCCCAGACGGCCCTCGCCGTCACCGAGACGACCTACCGCGACGCGCACCAGTCGCTGCTCGCGACGCGTGTGCGCACCCGCGACCTCGTCCGCGTCGGGCCGCACGTGGCGCGCATGACGCCGCAGCTGCTGTCGGTCGAGGCGTGGGGTGGGGCGACCTACGACGTCGCGCTGCGCTTCCTCGCCGAGGACCCGTGGGAGCGGCTCGAAGCGATCCGCGACGCGATGCCGAACATCCCGATCCAGATGCTGCTGCGCGGGCGCAACACCGTCGGCTACACGCCGCGTCCCACGGCCGTCACCGACGCGTTCGTGGCCGAGGCGGCATCCAGCGGCGTCGACATCTTCCGCATCTTCGACGCGCTCAACGACGTCGACCAGATGCTGCCGGCGATCTCCGCCGTGCTCGAGACCGGCACCGCCGTCGCCGAGGTCGCCCTCTGCTACACGGCCGACCTCCTCGACCCCGCCGAGAAGCTGTACACGCTGGACTACTACCTGCGACTGGCCGAGCGCGTCGCGGCATCCGGCGCGCACATCCTCGCGATCAAGGACATGGCGGGCCTGCTGCGGCCCGCCGCGGCGGCCAAGCTCGTCACGGCGCTGCGCGAGCGGTTCGACCTGCCGGTCGCGGTGCACACCCACGACACCGCCGGCGGTCAGCTGGCGACACTGCTGGCCGCCAGTGCGGCCGGCGCTGACGCGGTGGATGCCGCGGCCGCACCGCTCGCCGGGACGACCAGCCAGCCGTCGCTGTCAGCGCTCGTCGCCGCCCTCGCGCACACCGACCGCGACACCGGCCTCGACCTCCAGGCCGTCAGCGACCTCGAGCCCTACTGGGAGGCGGTGCGCCACCTGTACCGTCCGTTCGAGTCGGGCCTGCCGAGCCCCACCGGCCGCGTCTACCACCACGAGATCCCCGGCGGTCAGCTGTCGAACCTGCGCCAGCAGGCGATCGCGCTGGGTCTCGCCGACCGGTTCGAGCGCATCGAGGACATGTACGCGGCGGCCGACCGGATCCTCGGTCGCATCCCGAAGGTCACGCCGTCCTCGAAGGTCGTCGGCGACCTGGCGCTCGCGCTCGTCGCGGCCGACGCCGACCCGGCCGACTTCGAGCAGAACCCGCAGAACTACGACATCCCCGACTCGGTGGTCGGGTTCATGGCGGGCGAGCTCGGCGACCTGCCGGGCGGGTGGCCCGAGCCCTTCCGCAGCAAGGTGCTGGCGGGGCGCGAGCCGAACGTCGAGATCCCGCCGCTCACCCCCGACGAGGAGGAGGGGCTCGCGGGCGAGGCCGCCGCGCGTCGCCGCACGCTCAACCGGCTGCTGTTCCCCGGCCCCGCGAAGGAGTTCGAGGCGACGCGGGAGGCCTACGGCGACCTGTCGACCCTCGGCACGCCGGACTACTTCTACGGGCTGAAGCCCGGCGAGGAGCACGTCGCCGAGATCGACCCCGGCGTACAGCTGTATGTGGGCCTGGAGGCGATCGGCGAGCCCGACGCGGCCGGCATGCGCACCGTCATGACGACGCTCAACGGCCAGTTGCGGCCGGTGTGGGTGCGTGATCGCTCCATCGCCGTCGACAAGCCCGCCGCCGAGAAGGCCGACACCTCGCGGCCGGGACAGCTCGCGGCGCCCTTCGCCGGTGTCGTCACCGTCAAGGTGGCCGCCGGTGACACCGTCACGGCCGGCCAGCCCGTCGCCTCGATCGAGGCGATGAAGATGGAAGCGGCCATCACGTCGCCCGTCGGAGGTGTCGTGGAGCGGGTGGTCCTGGCCGCGACGGCGTCCGTCGAGGCGGGCGACCTTTTGCTCGTCGTCCGGCCCGCCGACTAGCCTGAGGAGGGGGCGCGGAGCGTCCGTGAGCTTATCGGCCGATGATCCGGCCGTGATCTGGAGTGTGCAATTGTGACGCCACCTGCGACAAGCGGCAGCGAGAACGGGTCTGACGACGTCGATCTCGGAGTGCTGGAGACCACCGGCGGCATCGACACGACGCGCATCGGCATCGTCGACGGCGCCACCGCGCAGGTCGATGTGACGCTGCCGACGGCGACGGACGAGGACGACCTCGACGACGACGTCGTGCTGGACGACGATGCGACCTTCGCGGCGGATGCCGTGGTGGATGCCGACCTGGTCACCGTGACGGAGACCGCGGCACCCGCATCCGCGACGGCCGCGGCCGCGGCATCCGCGGGGTCGGCTCTGGACGTCGAGGCGCATGAGCGCCTGCGGCCGCGCACGTCCGAGATCACGCTGCAGTCGCGCCGGCTGGGCGACTTCGAGGCGGGGCGCGAGAGCAGCGACCTGCTCACCGCCGACCGGCTGCTCGACCCCGCCCACGCGGTGCGGCCCGAGCCGGAGGGCGCGTGGCGCCACCTCGTCTACACGCTGTCGGGACGGCGTCTGAACCTCGGCGACAGCAAGCGGGCGCGCGCCCGCAAGGAGCTCGACCGGCGGATCGCCGCGCCGCTGCACGGCGGCGCGAAGTTCGTGCCGGTGCTCTCGCGCAAGGGCGGCGTCGGCAAGACGACCGTGACGACCCTGCTCGGCATGGCGCTGGCCGACGCCCGTGAGGACCGGGTGATCGCCGTCGATGCGAACCCTGACCGCGGCACGCTCGCCGACCGCATCGGCCGCACCAGCGGCAAGACGGTGCGCGACCTCGTGCGCGCTCAGGCGGACGTCCGCGGCTTCAACGACATCTCCGACATCGTCGCGCGCGACCACACGCGGCTGGACATCCTCGCATCCGACACCGATCCGCACGTGTCGGAGGCCTTCAGCGACGACGATTACCGCAGCGTCGCCGAGGTCGCCGCTCACTTCTACTCCGTCGTCCTCACCGACACCGGCACGGGGATCGTCCACTCCGTCATGGGCGCGACGCTCGAGCGGGCCGACGACATCGTCGTGGTGGCGGGCCTCAGCGTCGATGAGGCGCGGCTGGCGTCCGAGACGCTGACGTGGCTGGAGATCAACGGCTTCGCCGACCTGGTGCGCCGCGCCGTCGTCGTGCTCAACACCGCACGGCCCGGGGCCGCGCTGGTGCGCGCCGAGGAGCTCGAGGCGCACTTCGCCAGCCGCGTGCGCACCGTCGTCCGCGTGCCCTACGACCCGCACATCGCCTCCGGCAGCGCGATCACGTTCCGCGATCTGCAGCCCGAGACGCGCGAGGCGGCGCGCCAGCTCGCCGCGACGCTCGTGGAGGGCCTCCGTCAGCAGGCTGCGGCCTGATGGCGGTCCGTCCGATCCGGATCTTCGGCGACCCTGTGCTGCGGGAGCCGTGCGCGCCCATCGAGGTGGTGGATGACGGCATCCGCGCGCTTGTGCAGGACCTCCTGGACACGGTGGAGCTGCCGGGACGTGCCGGCGTCGCGGCGCCGCAGATCGGCGTGGGCCTGCGCGCGTTCAGCTACAACATCGACGGCGACATCGGCTACGTGCTCAACCCGGTGCTGGTGGAGGTCGCGGGCGACCCGGTGCCGATGGGGGAGGGATGCCTGTCGGTTCCGGATCTGTGGCACGAGACCCTCCGCCACCCGTGGGCAAAGGTCGTCGGCACGGATCTCGAGGGCCGCGAGGTGGTCCTGGAGGGCGACGGGCTGCTGGCACAGGCGCTGCAGCACGAGACGGATCACCTCGACGGCAGGCTGTACCTGTCGCGGCTGAGCCCCGACGAGCGCAAGATCGCGATGCGCCGCATCCGCGAGAGCTCCTGGTTCTGAACCGCGGCGGCGTGGATCCGCCGCCCGGCCGCACCGGCGCCGACGACGTCGCGCCGGCGCCGCAGCGACGGCGCCGGCGGGCGGGGTCAGCCGCCGAGCGCGACGTTCGTGGTGTTGACGGGCACGTCGTAGAGCTCGTCAACGGCATCCGCGAAGTCCTGCATGATGACGTTGCGCTTGATGCTGAGCTTCGGCGTGAGGTGGCCGGAGGCCTCGGTCCACTCGGTGTCGAGAATCGTGAACTTGCGGATCGACTCCGCGCGCGACACGCTCTTGTTCGCGATGTCGATGGCTCGCTGCACCTCTTCGCGCACCTTGGGGTTCGCGGCGGCATCCTTCAGCGACATGTCGTCGGGCAGGCCGTTGTTGGCGAGCCACGTCGGCAGCATCTCCGGGTCGAGGGTGATCAGCGCCGCGATGAACGGCTTCTGGTCGCCGACGACCACGACCTGGCCGACGATCGGGTTCGCCCGGATCGGGTCCTCGAGCACCGCCGGGGCCACGTTCTTGCCGCCCGCGGTGACGATGATCTCCTTCTTGCGTCCGGTGATCGTGAGGAAGCCCTCGTCGTCGAACGAGCCGATGTCGCCGGTGCGGAACCAGTCGCCGTCGAACGCCGCGGCGGTCGCCTCGGGGTTGCGCCAGTACTCCTTGAACACGTTGATGCCGCGGACCTCGACCTCGCCGTCCTCGGCCAGGCGCACGCCGACACCCGGAAGCACCGGTCCCACCGTGCCGATCTTCGACTTCTTCGCGAGGTTCACCGTCGCCGGAGCCGTCGTCTCGGTGAGGCCGTAACCCTCCAGGATCGTCACGCCGAGGCTGTGGAAGAAGTGGCCGAGGCGCGGGCCCAGGGGCGCCGAGCCCGACACGGCGTACGTCACGCGGCCGCCCATGGCCTCGCGCAGCTTGCCGTAGACGAGCTTGTCGAACAGGGCGAACTTGATGCGGGTGCCCAGCGGCACCCTCTTGCCCTCCTGCAGCAGGCGGGAGTGCTCGATGGCGGTGTGCGCGGCGGCGCGGAAGATCTTGCCCTTGCCGCCGGCCTCGGCCTTCTGCTCGGCGGAGTTGTAGACCTTCTCGAACACACGCGGCACGGCCAGCAGGAACGTCGGCTTGAACGAGCCCAGCGCGGGCAGCAGCTGCTTGGTGTCGGGCTGGTGCCCGGTCTTGACGCCGGCGTGGACGTTCAGGATCGAGATGAACCGCGCGAACACGTGGGCCGTCGTGATGAACAGCAGTGTCGACGCGCCGGGGGTCTGCACGACCTCCTCGAGCGCCTTGGCCGAGTTGCGGGACAGCTCCACGAAGTTGCGGTGCGTGAGGACGCAGCCCTTGGGGCGACCGGTCGAGCCGGAGGTGTAGATCAGCGTGGCGATGTCGGCCGCGACGGCGAGGCTGCGGCGGCGTTCGATCTCGTCGTCGCCGATCTCGGCACCAGCGGCGCGCAGGGTGTCGAGGTCGCCGGACGCCATCGTCCACACCTCGCGGATCAGCGGCACCTCGGAGCGGATCTCGGCAATGCGGGCGGCGTGCTCGGCGGACTCCGCGATGATCGCGATCGCGCCGGAGTCCGACAGGATCCAGCTGATCTGCGACGCGGAGCTCGTCTCGTAGATCGGCACCATGACGGCCCCGGCGAAGAAGAGGGCGAAGTCGACCAGCGTCCACTCGTAGGTCGTGCGCGCGATGAACGCGACCTTGTCGCCGGGGGCGATGCCCGCGGCGGCGAAGCCCTTGGCCAGCGCGATGACCTCGCGCTGGAACTCCGCGGCGGTGATGTCCCGCCATCCGGTGCCCCCCGCGGCGGTGTCGGGCACGGCGAACAGCGGCAGCGACGGGGTGGCCTTGACGCGCTCGACGAGCAGGTCGGCGATGTTCGCCTGCGGGTCGGCGGGGATCACGGCGGGGACTTCGAACTGGACGGCGCTCATGGGCGGCAACTCCTTCGGTACCGGGTGGCGTCGGGCGTGACGGCTGACATCGAGTCTAACTGTTGATGACACTCAGTCCCGCTGCGCGCGAGGACGGCTATGCACGGTCCACGCGCCCGGTGGGACTGTGCCCTCCACACTAGACTCTCGGATGCCGTTCCGTGCGGGACGGCGGGAGGGAGTGCCGTGCTGAACGTCGGCATCGACATCGGCGGAACCAAGATCGCCGGAGGCGTCGTCGGCACCGACGGGACCATCGTCGAGCGGCTCCGCGTTCCCACCCCGACCGACACCGGCGCGCTCGCGGATGCCGTCGCCGACATGGTGCGTGAGCTGGCCTCGCGTCACGACGTCCACGCCGTCGGCGTCGCCGCGGCCGGCTTCATCGACCGCACGCGCTCGGTCATGCTGCACGCGCCCAACATCGACTGGAACAACGTGCCGCTGCGTGCGCAGTTCGAGCAGCGCATCGGGCGCCCCGTCACCCTCGAGAACGACGCCAACGCCGCCGGCTGGGGCGAGTACCGCTTCGGCGCCGGGCGCGGCTCGGTCGACATGGTCATGGTCACCCTCGGCACCGGTGTGGGCGGCGCGGTCATCACCGATGGCTCCCTGCTCATCGGCGCGAACGGCAGCGCCGCCGAACTCGGCCACCTGCGCTTCGTGCGCGGCGGCCGCCCCTGCGGCTGCGGTCAGAACGGATGCCTCGAGCAGTATGCGTCCGGCCGCGCCCTGCAGCGCGAGCTCAGCGACATCGCCGACGCTGGCGGCATCGGCGAGCGTCTGGCCGCCCACCGCGCGCCCGACGGCGTCGTGCATGGGGCGGATCTCGCGATGCTGCTGGCCGAAGAGGATGCCGGTGCGCTCGAGGCCGTGCGTCGCGTCGCGACGGCGCTCGGCGAGGCCTGCGGCGCGTTCCAGGCCGTGCTCGACCCCGAGCTGTACGTCATCGGCGGCGGCGTCGCCGACCTCGGCGAGGTGCTGCTGGAGCCGACCCGCCTCGCTTACGAGACCTCGCTGCCCGGCTTCGGCGACCGCCCCACGGCGCGCTTCGTCACCGCCAGCCTCGGCAACGACGCCGGTCTCGTGGGCGTCGCGGATCTGGCGGGACTGCGCAGCGAGTGAGCAGACGGCGGGGGATGCGGGGGAGCGTCTGATGTTCTACTGGTTCATGAAGTACATCGTGATCGGTCCGATCGTGAAGGCCATCTTCCGCCCATGGATCGTCGGACGCGGCAACGTCCCGGCATCCGGAGCGGCGATCCTCGCCTCGAACCACCTCTCGGTCAGCGACTCGATCTTCCTGCCGCTGATGATCGACCGGCCGATGAGCTTCCTCGCCAAGAGCGACTACTTCACCGGCAAGGGGGTGAAGGGGTGGTCCACGCGCATGTTCATGAAGGCGACGGGACAGATCCCCATCGACCGCACCGGCGGCAAGGCCTCGGAGGACTCGCTCAACACCGGGCTGCAGGTGCTCGGCCGCGGCGACCTGCTCGGCATCTACCCGGAGGGCACGCGCAGCCCCGACGGCAAGCTCTACCGCGGACGCACGGGCCTCGCGCGCATGGCGCTGGAAGCCCGTGTGCCGGTGATCCCGGTCGTCATGGTCGGCACCGACGACATCATGCCGATCGGCCGGTCTATCCCGCGGATCGGCCGCGTCGGCATGGTCATCGGCGAGCCGCTGGACTTCTCGCGCTTTCAGGGGATGGAGTCCGACCGCTACGTGCTGCGGTCGGTCACCGACGAGATCATGGTCGCGCTGCAGCGCCTCGGCGAGCAGCAGTACGACGACGTCTACGCCTCGACCGTGAAGGACCGCGCGAAGGCCTGATCCGCGGCATCGGATGCGCACGAGACGCGCGTCCGACCCGGCACCCGACCCGGCGATCGGGGTCACCGCGCGCCACTAGACTGAGCGGATGCCCTCCCTGCACTCCGACCTGGATCACTGGCGCTCGCTCCCGATCAAGCAGCAGCCGTCCTGGCCCGACGCGGATGCCGTCGCCGCCGTCTCAGACGAGCTCGCGACTCTGCCGCCGCTGGTGTTCGCCGGCGAGGTGGACAACCTGCGGGAGCGGCTCGCGCGCGCCGCGGCCGGGCAGGCGTTCCTGCTGCAGGGCGGCGACTGCGCCGAGACGTTCGCCGGCGCCACCGCAGAGCAGATCCGCAACCGCATCAAGACCGTGCTGCAGATGGCCGTCGTCCTCACCTACGGCGCGTCGATGCCGGTCGTGAAGATGGGCCGCATGGCCGGGCAGTTCGCCAAGCCCCGCTCGAGCGACACCGAGACCCGCGGCGACGTGACCCTGCCCGCCTACCGCGGCGACATCGTCAACGGCTACGACTTCACCGAGGCGTCGCGCACCGCCGACCCCCAGCGGCTGCTGAAGGGGTACCACACCGCGGCATCCACCATCAATCTGATCCGCGCCTTCACGCAGGGCGGATTCGCGGACCTCCGCGAGGTGCACTCCTGGAACAAGGGCTTCGCGCAGAACCCCGCCAACCAGCAGTACGAGCGCCTCGCGACCGAGATCGACCGCGCCATCAAGTTCATGGAGGCCGCCGGAGCGGACTTCGACGAGCTCAAGCGCGTCGAGTTCTACACCGGCCACGAGGGCCTGCTGATGGACTACGAGCGGCCGATGACCCGGATCGACTCCCGCACGCTCACGCCGTACAACACCTCGGCCCACTTCCTGTGGATCGGGGAGCGCACGCGCGAGCTCGACGGCGCGCACGTGGACTACTTCTCCAAGATCCGGAACCCGATCGGCGTCAAGCTCGGCCCGTCCACGTCAACCGACACCGCGCTCGCGCTGATCGACAAGCTCGACCCCGAGCGCGAGCCCGGCCGCCTGACCTTCATCACGCGCATGGGCGCGGGCAAGATCCGCGACGCGTTGCCGCCGCTGCTGGAGGCCGTGAAGGACTCGGGTGCGACGCCGCTGTGGGTCACCGACCCCATGCACGGCAACGGCATCACGACGCCGACGGGCTACAAGACGCGTCGGTTCGACGACGTCGTCGACGAGGTGCGCGGGTTCTTCGAGGCGCATCGCGCCGTGGGGACGTTCCCCGGCGGCATCCACGTCGAGCTCACCGGCGACGACGTCACGGAGTGCCTGGGCGGCAGCGAGCAGATCGACGAGGCCACCCTCGCGACGCGCTACGAGAGCCTGTGCGACCCGCGTCTGAACCACATGCAGTCACTCGAGCTCGCGTTCCTCGTCGCCGAGGAGCTCGAGAAGCGCTGACCCGCGCCGTCGGGGTGGCCGGCGCGCGTCAGCCACCGGTCAGCCCACGCGGGCAGGGGCGGGCCTACTGGCGGACGTCGAGGGAGATCTCGACGGTCGTGCCCTTACGGTAGGAGCCGGAGGCAGGGTTCTGCGACACCACCTCGGTGAGGTCGTTGACGGCGATGTTCCATGGGAACACGATGCCGCTGACCTTGAATCCCGCTGCCTCGAGCGTGCTCTTGGCCTTGTCGCGGGTCATGCCGACGACGTTCGGCACGTCGAACAGCTGCGGTCCCTTCGACACCACGAGCGGGACGGCGTCGTTCGGCTGGAACGGCCCCCCGTCCTCGCGCGTCCCGACGCTGATGACCCGGCCCTCCTCGACGTCGTCGCTGAAGTCCTCCGTCACCGACGCCTTCAAGCCGACGGCCTCCAGCGCCGCGATGGCGGCATCCTGCGTGTCGCCGACGACGTCCGGGACGGGTCCCGCCGAGACGTCGAACGTGACGGTCGAGCCCTCCAGCGCCGTGCATCCATTCGTGCAGTCGACGGCGTCGCCGCCGCCGGGCGGCGTCACGAGCGCCCGGATGACGGTGCCCTCGGCCGCATCGGTGAAGAACCGCGCGGGATCTCCGGATGCCGTGATGTAGAACTCCGACAGGGTCTGCGTCGCGGCATCCAGCGTCTGCCCGGCCAGCGCCGGGATGTCGTGCGACTGGGGCCCGAGCGAGATGACCACCGTCACCTGCGCGTCCTTGGCCACGCGGGCGCCGGCTTCAGGATCGGTGCGGATCGCCTGCCCGAGCGGGACGTCGCGGCTGTAGTCCTGGCCCGGCACGGCGACGAGCGCGTGCTCGGCGAGGATGCCGGTGGCCTCCTCGATCGTGCTCCCGGTGACGTCGGGCACCATGACGAGCGACCCCGGTCCCGAGCCGAACCACCAGCCCGCGCCTCCCGCGAGGCCGGTCAGCAGCAGCACCAGAGCGACCAGCCACGCGCCCTTGCGGGTGTTGCGGCGGGCGCGGCGCCGCAGGCGCGTGGCGTTGTCGACGTCGTCGGTCACGATCGGGGCGGTGAACGTGCCGGGCATGACCTTGGTCAGCTCGCCCGAGTCCACGCCGTCGTCGACCGCGATGACGCCGGGAGCGGGGGCGCGCACGACGTGCGGGAACACCCCGAGCTCCTTCTCGATCTCGCGCAGCCGGTCGAGCATGACCCGGGCATCGGTCGGACGGTCGTCGGGGTTGCGCTCGGTCGCCCACATGACGAGCTCGTCGAGCTGCTCGGGGATGGCGGGGTTGCGGGCGCTCGGGCGGGGGACCGAGTCGGTCGCGTGCTGGTAGGCGATCTGCATGGGCTGCTCGCCCTTGTACGGCTGCTCGCCCACGAGCATCTCGTAGAGCATGATGCCGAGCGCGTAGATGTCGCTGCGGGCGTCGGCGGTGCCGCGGGTGACGAGCTCGGGGGCGAGGTAGGCGATCGTGCCGAGCAGCATCTGCCCGGTCGCGGTGTTGGCGCTCGTCGCGCGCGCCAGGCCGAAGTCGCCGATCTTGATGCGGCCGTCCTCGGCGAGCAGCACGTTCTCAGGCTTGACGTCGCGGTGCACGATGCCGGCACGGTGCGCGGCGGCGAGGCCCGACAGCACGGCATCCATGATCGTGATCGTCTGCGGGATCGAAAGTCGCTTCTGCTCGCGCAGCAGCTCGCGCATCGTGATGCCCGGGAGGTACTCCATGACGAGGTACGCCATCTCGCCGTCCTGGCCCTGGTCGAACACGTTCACGACATGCGGATCGGCCAGCCGCGCGGCGGCGCGGGCCTCCTGGATGAACCGGCTCTGGAACACGGTGTCGTCGGAGAGATGGCTGTGCATCACCTTCAGGGCGACGCGGCGCTCCAGCCGCAGATCGGTCGCGACGTACACCGTCGCCATGCCGCCGCGGGCGATGCGAGCACGCACCCGGTACCGGCCGTCGACCAGACGGCCGATCAGCGGGTCGGTCTGCTGGCTCGTGCTCACCCTGTGATTCTAGGGAGCGGATGCCGCCGGGGCCGGGAGCGCCTCACCCCGGCCGTGCATCAGCCGAGCGCCGCGAGCCAGGCGTAGGCCTGCGGCTCCCACGGTGCGTACCGCTCCGGGTAGGCCGAGATCTGCACGGCCTGGGCGGCTGCGCCGAACTCCATGGCCTCCCACCCGGCGATGTCGAGGAGGCCGCGCGTGCGCGTTCCGTTGGGATCGGCGGGGCCGCCGAAGAAGGCCGCCGCGGCGCGGGCGGGATCGCGGACCTCGGCCTCGGTTCCCCAGCCGGTGCTCGGCCGCTGCTGGAACAGGCCCAGCGAATCGCGGTCGCCCCAGTCGAGGTTCCGCAGCCACGACTCCACCATCGCGGTGGCCAGAGCGATCGCGATGCCCCGGTCCGAGACGCCGAGACTGCGGCCGACCCGGATGATGAGCCGCGCGCTCTCCTGCTGCTCCGCGTCGAGCACGACGGTCGGCGGCGTCGCGGGGGTGGCTGCGGCCTGGGCGGATGCGGGGGCGGATGCCGCGGCCGGTGCCGCCGTGAGGATCGTGAGGGTCTGCCCCGGGTAGATGATGGCGCCGTCGGCGAGTCCGTTCGCGGCGAGGAGCGCCGCGACGGTCGTGTCGTGGGCCCGCGCGATCGCCCAGAGGGTGTCGCCCGCGGCGATGGTGTGCGTCGTCGTCGCGGCCGGTGCCGGCGCGGGCGCGGGTGCGGCGGGGGATGCTGCGGCGACGGCTCCCGGAAGCGCGAGAACCTGGCCCGGGCGAATCAGCGTCGCCGCCCCGAGACCGTTCGCCTCCTGGAGCGCCGCGACCGACGTGCCGTGGGCGCGGGCGATCGCCCACAGCGTGTCGCCGGACTGCACGGTGTAGGTCGCGGCATCGCCGACGGCGCCGACGGCGCGGGCGCCAGTGGCGTGGAAGGACGCCGCGGCGGCAGAGCGTGGCAGTGCGCGGTCAGCCGGTTGTCGCTGCGTCGCGTGCGCGTCCGCACCCGCGGCGGGCGCGGCCGCGGCGGGTGCCGCGGTCAGGCTGAGCGCCACCGAGCCGACGAGAGCGGCGGGGGTGGTGAGGCGGGCGGAGAGGCGTGCGAGTCGCAAAGCGGACCCCCTTCTTCGACCCCGCTACCGTGTCACGGATGTCTATTGCTGTCAACGAGTGTTATAAGAAGTGACTTGTGTGACAGAAGTGGTCTCGCGGCGCTCCGGCGGGTCGCCGGTGCGCGACCCGCGACGCGCGAGGCGCGACGCGCCCGACAGTGGAATAGTGGAACCGTGACCGACGACACCGCCGCATCCGCCGCCACCGACTGGCTCACCCTCCCCGAACTCGTCGAGGCGCTCGGCGAACCGCTGGGCCGCGTCCGCCGTCTGCTCGACGAGAAGCACCTGGTCGGTTCGCGCCGCGGCGGCGCCTTCGCGGTCCCGTCGCTGTTCATCCTCGACGGTCGTCCGCTGGCGTCATTGCGCGGCACGGCGATCGTGCTGCAGGACGCCGGTTTCAGCGACGACGAGGTCATCGACTGGCTGCTCGCACCGGAGGAGTCCATCGGACGTCCCCCGATCGAGGCGCTGCGCGAAGGGCGCAAGAGCGAGGTCCGTCGCGTCGCGCAGACGCTCGCCTGATCCGGCGGCGCGCCGTCAGGCCGTGCGCGCCGTCGCGTCGCGCGCGAGATCGCGCAGCGCCCCGACCGCCGGTGTGCCCAGCGGCGCACCGCGCAGCGCGCGGTCGGCCTCGTCGGCGAACCGCGTGATCGCCTGCTCGACCCGCTCCAGCGCGCCGGTGTCGACGATCGTCTGCTGCAGGGCGGCGATCTGCCCGGCATCCAGCGCCGGATCGCCGATCAGCTCGTCGAAGACCTGCCGCGCGCCGGGAGCGAGCCTCTCACGCGTGTAGGCGATGAGCAGCGTGCGCTTTCCCTCGCGCAGGTCGTCGCCCGAGGGCTTGCCGGTCACGGCGGCATCGCCGAAGACGCCCAGCACGTCGTCGCGCAGTTGGAAGGCGAGCCCGAGCGGGTGCCCGAACGCGGCGAGGGCGGCACTCTGGCGCTCGTCGGCGCCCGCCAGTGCCGCGCCCAGCAGCAGCGGATGCTGGATGCTGTAGCGCGCCGACTTCAGCGACGCGACGCGCAGTGCGCGGTCGGCGTGCTCGTCATCGGGGGCCGTGACGAAGGCGGCCTCCTCCGCGATGTCGAGGAACTGGCCGACCGTCACTTCGCGCCGCATCAGGGCGTAGACGGCGCGGGCGGATGCCGCGTGCACCGCGTCCTGCAGTCCCTCCTCGAGCAGGTCGTCGCTCCAGGCGACGAGGAGGTCGCCGAGGAGGATCGCTGCGGAGCGGCCGAACGCCGCGGCATCCCCTGCCCAGCGCGAGGTCCGGTGCGCGCTTTCCAGCGCCCGGTGGGCGGCGGGGTGGCCACGACGGGTGTCAGAGTTGTCGATGAGGTCGTCGTGCACGAGCGCGGCGGCGTGGAAGATCTCCAGGGCGGCGGCGGCCGCGAGCACGTCGTCCGGTGCCTGCGGTGCGCGCGGAGCGGTGTTGCCGTGCTCGGCGACCGCCTGCCAGCCGGTGATGCAGAACCGGGCGCGCAGGCGCTTGCCGCCGGTGAGCGCGGCCGCGGCGGCGTCGAGGAAGGCCGCGGTTTCGGCGCCCCCGTCGCGCCACTGCGCGCGCTGGTCGGCCACGAACCTCTCCAGTCGCTGGGAAACAGCCTCGATCGGCACGGGAGACGCGGTCACGGGCCTAGCCTAGTTCTCGAGTGCACGCGTAGAATCGAGCGCACACGAGGCCGACACCCGTACGGCGAGGAGGGGGAGGCAATGCCTCTGTCAGAGCAGGAGCAGCGTCTGCTCGATGAGATGGAACGCCATCTCATGAACAAGGACGCCGATGTCGTCAGTGCGCCTCGTGATGGGCAGACCCTCAGCTACCGCAACATCGTCTACGGCACGATCCTCGTGCTGCTCGGCATCGGCGGCCTCATCGCCGGCGTCTCCTCGGGGATCATCGTCATCGGTGTCATCGCCTTCCTCGTGATGGTGGCCGGCGTCGTCCTCGCCGTCACGCCCGCGCGCGGGTTCGCCGCCGCCACGCCCCGCTCCGGTGAGAAGAAGCCGAAGCCGGCGTCGTCGTCGTCGGCATCCTTCATGGATCGCATGAACGACCGGTGGGATCGCCGCCAGGGCGACCGCTGATCGCCGCCGGCTGACTCCGCCCGGCTGACTCCGCCCGGCTGACTCCGCCCCGGCGGAGCGCCCCCGCCACACGCACGACCACGCACCGACCTTCGGGTCGGTGCTTTTTTGCGTGTGGGCGGTTCTTCGCGTCTGTGGGGGAGCGGGGGAGGAATGCGCCGAGAAATTGATAGTGAAGTGGAGGGAAGTGGAGTAAAGTGGTGCGTACCTGGATCGGGCCGGAGGAAGGGGGAGTGGCCGATGCTGTTGGGCACCTACACCCCCAAGCTCGACGACAAGGGCCGCGTCATCCTCCCGGCCAAGTTCCGCACCGACCTCGGTGACGGCGTCGTCGTCACCCGCGGTCAGGAGCGCTGCCTGTACGTGTTCAGCACGAAGGAGTTCGAGCGGGTCTACGAGAAGATCCGCGAGGCGCCGCTGACGAATAAGCAGGCGCGCGACTTCCAGCGCATGTTCCTCTCCGGAGCGAGCGACGAGAAGCCCGACAGCCAGAGCCGCATCACGATCCCCCCGCACCTGCGCACCTACGCGAACCTCGGCCGCGAACTCGTCGTCACCGGTGTCGGCGCGCACGCCGAGATCTGGGATGCCGAGGCGTGGAACGCCTACGCCGAAGGCAACGAAGACAGCTACTCCGACATGGAGCAGGAGGTGATCCCGGGCCTGTTCTGACCGTGGCCGTGACTCCCAGCCGCACGCCCTGACACACTTCCCCGGTGCCAGGTCGCGGCGGATGGGGATCACGACTCCGGATCGGATCCCGCGAAGACCATGACCTTCTCCGACATCCACACCCCCGTCCTGCTCGAGCGCTGCGTCGAGCTGCTGGCGCCCGCCCTCACCCGGCCCGGTGCCGTGCTCGTGGATGCCACCGAAGGCATGGGCGGACATTCCGAGGCGCTGCTCGAGCGGTTCGACGGCGTCCGCCTCATCGGCCTGGACCGCGACACCGACGCCCTCCACATCGCGGGGCAGCGCCTGGCCCGCTTCGGCGACCGCGTCACGCTCGTCCACACCGTCTACGACGGCATCGCCGCGGCTCTGGCCGGTGCCGGCGTCGAGCGCGCCGACGGCATCCTCTTCGACCTCGGGGTCTCCTCGCTTCAGCTCGACGAGGCGGACCGCGGGTTCGCGTACGCGCAGGACGCGCCGCTGGACATGCGCATGGACCAGACCGCCGGCACGACGGCCGCCGACATCGTCGCGACCTACGGTGAGGGCGACCTGCGCCGCATCTTCGAGCGGTACGGCGAAGAGAAGCTCGCCGGCCGCTACGCGCGCGCCATCATCGCCGCCCGCGCGACGGCGCCGATCACGCGCTCCGGTCAGCTCGTCGACATCCTCATCGCCGCGACGCCCGCCGCCGTCCAGCGCGAGGGCCGGGGCCACCCCGCCAAGCGGGTGTTCCAGGCGCTGCGCATCGAGGTCAACGCCGAACTCGCCGTGCTCGAGCGGGCGCTGCCGGCGGCGATGGACGCCCTCCGCGTGGGCGGGCGCATCGTCGTCATGAGCTACCAGTCGCTGGAAGACCGCCTCGTCAAGCGGGTGTTCGCGGATGCCGCGGCATCCACGGCCCCGGCGGGGCTGCCGGTCGAGCTTCCCGAGCACGCGCCGCGGTTCCGTCTCGTGGTGAAGGGTGCGGAGCTCGCGACCGATGAGGAGAAGGCGCAGAACCCCCGCGCCACCCCCGTGCGCCTGCGCGCGGCCGAGCGCGTGAGGGAGGCGGCATGAGCATTCCGGCCGAGAGTTCCGTCGACCTGCTGGCGGGTCTTCCCGAGCTGCCGTCGCGCACCCGCCCGGGTGGTCCCGCCCGCGGCGAGCGACTGCGCGCCCTCGAGCATCCCCTGCCGCGGCGGCGTCCGCGCATGCTGTACGGCATCGTCGCGGTCGCCGGTGCGGTGCTCATCGCCGCAGCGCAGATGGGGCTGTCTATCCTCACGACCCAGACCTCGTACGAGCTCTCCGCGCTGACCTCGCAGCAGCGCGACCTGGACTGGCAGAAGCAGATGCTGCAGGACGACGTCGCCGGGCTGAGCTCGCCGCAGTACCTCGCCGCGAACGCGCAGGCGATGGGGATGCTGACCGGGCAGGCGCCGACGTACCTGCGCTTGAGCGACAACGCCGTCATCGGCACCGCGGCCGGTCTCAGCGGTGCCAGCGCCATCAACGCGCTGACGCAGGCGGCCGTCGGAAACGCTCTCGTCAGCGGGGTTCCGCTGGCCGGTGACCCCGCCGCGAGCCTCGGCGGCGGCGCGAGCGTCGTCGACGACGCCATCGTCAATACGACGACACCCCCTGCCATCGCCGACGGTCTTCCCACCCCCGCCACACACTGATCTGTATGACGACCCGAGCCACCCGAAGCCCGCGTCGGCGCACCGTCGTCGCCCTCGCCGTCGTCCTGGCGGTCCTCGCCGCCTTCGTCGTGCGGCTCGTCGACATCCAGGTCGTCAACGCCAACGACCACATCACCGACTCGCAGAGCTTCGCGACCGGCGCCAAGCAGCCGCTGTACGGCGCGCGGGGCGAGATCGTCGACACCGACGGCACGGTCCTCGCCTCGAGCACGCTGCGCTACGACGTGCAGATCGACCCGTCCCTCGCTGTGAAGGGGATCGCGAAGAAGGACGACGACGGCCGAACCGTCAAGGACGACAAGGGCGAGACCGTGATGGTGCCCTGGACCGAGCTCGCCGCCGACATCGCGGGCGTCACCGGGCAGTCGGCGGCCGACGTGGAGAAGATCGTCGCCGACGCGCTCGCCGCCGACGCCGACAGCCAGTACGCCGTCGTGAAGAAGTCGGTGTCCACGGAGGAGTACCGGACGCTGGCGGGGCTGAAGCTGCCGTTCCTGTCGTTCCCGCCGCATCCGTCTCGGATCTATCCCGACGGCGCCGTCGCCGGCAACCTCATCGGGTTCGTCGGCTCGGACGGCACGCCGCTGGAGGGACTGGAGGGCCTGCAGAACTCGTGCCTGGCCGCCGAGGACGGATCGCTGACCTACCAGCGCGGCGCCGATGGGGTCATCATCCCCGGCACCGAGGTGGAGAAGCCGGCCGTGGACGGCGGGACGCTGAAGCTCACGATCGACAGCGACCTGCAGTGGTTCATGCAGCAGCTGATCAGCGAGGAGACCGCCCGCTACCAGGCGGACTGGGGCGGCATCATCGTCATGGAGGCCAAGACCGGCAAGATCCGGGCGCTCGCCGAGACGAACTCCGTCGACCCCAACGATCCCGGGGCCTCATCTCCCGACGACCGGGGCTCGCGCCTCCTGCGGGTCGCGTACGAGCCGGGATCGACGTTCAAGCCGGTCACCGCGGCGACGGCGATCGAGCAGGCCGGGCTCACCCCGACCTCCACCGTCGTCACGCCCGACCGCATCGAGTTCCCCAACGGCGCGGTCATCAACGACTCCGAGAGCCACCCCACCGAGAACCTGACCCTCACCGGCGGTCTCGTGCAGTCCTCGAACGTCGCCATGAGCCAGTTCGGCACGACGGTGGCACCCGAGGTGCGTCAGGACTACCTCCAGCGCTTCGGCGTCGGCGGCGGCGACGCCCTCGACTGGTCGGGTGCACCGCGGGCCGGGTTCTCCGCCGACGCGAAGGACTGGGACAACCAGACCTACTACACCACGACGTTCGGGCAGGCCTTCACCGTCACGCCGACCCAGGTCACGAGCGTCTTCCAGACGATCGCCAACGGCGGCGTGCGCATGCCGGCGCAGCTCGTCGAGTCGTGCACGAAGGCCGATGGCACCGTCATCACCCCCGACCTTCCCGACCCGGTGCAGGTCATCGAGCCGGAGACCGCGGCCGAGGTGTCGCAGATGCTGGAGAACGTCTACGCGCAGGGCACGCTCGCCGCCGACATCAACATCCCCGGGTACCGCCTGGGGGTTAAGACCGGAACGGCGCAGGTGCCCGACGGGCACGGCGGCTACAAGGACAACCTCTACATGACCTCCCTGGCCGGTTACGCCCCCGCGGAGGATCCGCAGTACGTTGTTCTGACGCTGTTCAACGAGCCGAAGACCAACACGATGTCCTCGGCGAACCGCTCCGTCTTCAAGAAGGCGATGACGCAGGTGCTGACGCACTACCGCGTCATGCCGTCGAACCAGCCCACCCCGCTGCTGCCGGTCACCCAGTGACGCACTGCGCGTGAGGAAGCACTCCCTATGATCCGCATGACACTCGCCGAGGTCGCCGCCGCCGTCGCGGGGCGCCTCCAGACGACGGATGCCGATACCCCCGACACCACGGTCGACGGCACCGTCGACACCGACTCGCGCCTCATCGGGCCCGGTGACATCTTCGTCGCCAAGCCCGGCGAGGCCACCGACGGCCACCGCTTCGTCGCGGCCGCAGCCCAGGCCGGCGCGGCGCTCGCGATCGTCGAGCACCCCGTCGACGCCCCGATCAGCCAGATCGTCGTGGCCGACGCGGTGCAGGCCCTCGCCGATCTCGCCCGCACGGTCGTCGCGCAGGTCCGCGCCGGCGGCGACCTGCGCGTGGTCGGCATTACCGGATCCAACGGCAAGACGACCACCAAGAACCTCCTCGCCCGCATCCTGCAGGACGAGGGGGAGACGGTCGCACCGCGCGCCTCGTTCAACAACGAGGTCGGAGCGCCGCTGACGATGCTGCGCGTC
The DNA here is from genome assembly GCF_049707015.1 of Microbacterium sp. CH-015. NCBI lineage: Bacteria > Bacillati > Actinomycetota > Actinomycetes > Micrococcales > Microbacteriaceae > Microbacterium > Microbacterium sp. CH-015. The sequence goes on from NZ_JBNAFJ010000001.1 coordinate 672,490, forward strand.
ACCGCCGACACCCGGTTCCTGGTGAGTGAGTTCGGCGCCGCGGCCGGCGGCCAGATCGCCCGCCTCGCCGGGCTCGTGACCCCCGACATCGGCGTGGTCCTCATGGTGGGACTCGCCCACGCCGGAGGCTTCGGCGGCGTGGAGGAGACCCTGAAGGCCAAGACCGAGCTGGTCGAGGCGGTCCGCCCGGGCGGTGTGGCCGTGCTCAACGCCGACGATCCGCGCGTCGTGACGATGGCCGCCGTCGCGGCGGCCCGGGGCGTCGCGGTGCGCTGGTTCGGGCGCAGCACCGCGGCCGAGCTGCGTGCCGAGGACGTCGAGGTCACGGCATCCGGCACCACCTGCGTCGTCGTCGCGGGCGACGAGCGCCTGCCGCTGCGGCTGCGGGTGCTCGGCGAGCACCACGTCATGAACGCCCTCGCCGCGCTCACCGCCGCCCGGGAACTGGGCGTCTCCCTCCGCGACGGCATCGCGCGGCTGGAGACCGTCGAGATTGCCGAGCGCTGGCGCATGCAGCCGCTCGGGTCCGACCGGGTGCGCATCATCAACGACGCCTACAACGCCAGCCCCGACTCCATGGCGGCGGCGCTGCGCACCCTCGCGCAGATCGCCGAGCCCGGACAGCGCAAGGTCGCCGTCCTCGGGGCGATGAGCGAACTGGGCGAGTATGCCGGGGAGGAGCACGACCGGGTCGGGCTCCTCGCGGTGCGGCTGCGGATCGAGCGCATCGTCGTCGTCGGCCGCGACGCGCGCCGACTGTACCTCGCCGCCGTCGGCGAGGGCTCGTGGGACGGCGAGGCGGTCTTCTTCGAGACCGCCGACGAGGCGTTCGACTACCTGTCGGGCGAGCTCCGCGACGGTGATCGCGTGCTCGTGAAGTCCTCCAATTCGGCGGGCCTGCGGCATCTGGGCGATCGTCTGGGAGAATCGTTCTCGTGAGATCCCTGCTGACGGCCGCGACGATCTCCCTCGCCTTCACCCTCTTCCTCACGCCGCTGTTCATCCGGCTGTTCGAGAAGCTCGGCTGGGGACAGGTCATCCGCACGCCGGAGGACGCCCACAACCCCAGCCACCACGCCAAGCGCGGCACGCCCACGATGGGCGGGGTGGTCTTCATCGTCGGCTCGATCGTCGGCTACGTCGTCGGCACCCTGACCGGCGGCGCGCCGCCCACGATCTCGGGACTGCTCGTCATCTGGATGATGGTCGGCTTCGGCGTCGTCGGCTTCATCGACGACTTCATGAAGGTCCGTCAGCAGCGCAGCCTCGGCCTCTCCGGCTGGCGCAAGATCGTCGGCCAGGTGCTGGTGGCGGTGCCCTTCGGCATCCTGGCACTGAACTTCCCGAACACCTACGGTCAGACGCCCGCCTCGCCGTACGTGTCGTTCTTCCGCGACATTCCGGTGCTGTCGTTCATGGCCCTCGGGGTGATCGTCGGCTGGATCATCTACCTGGTGTGGGTGTCGTTCATCTCCGTCGCCTGGTCCAACGCGACCAACCTCACCGACGGGCTGGACGGACTGGCCACCGGCGCGGGCATCTTCACCATCTCGGCGCTCAGCCTGGTGACCTTCTGGCAATTCCAGCAGCGCTGCATGAGCAACGCGCTCGTGGACAGCTACGTCAACGCCTGCTACCCCACGCGCGACCCCATGGACCTCACGATCGTGGCGGCCTCCTTCGTCGGCGCCCTCGTCGGGTTCCTGTGGTGGAACGCGCCGAAGGCGAAGATCTTCATGGGCGATGTCGGGTCGATGGCGATCGGCGGTGTCATCGCCGCGATGGGCATCCTGTCGCGCACCGAGCTCCTGACCGTCATCATCGCGGGCGTCTTCATCATCGGCCCCGGTTCGGTGATCCTGCAGCGCTACTACTTCAAGGCCACGGGCGGGAAACGCCTGTTCCTCATGAGCCCCTTCCATCACCATCTCGAGATGCGCGGATGGCCGGAGATCACGATCGTCGTGCGGATGTGGATCATCGCCGGCATGCTCGCCGTCACCGGCGTGGGCCTGTTCTACGTCGCGTGGCTGGCGGCGCTGTGACGGGGCGCCTCGACGAGCTGACGAGCTGGCACGCCGACTGGAAGGGCCTGCGCGTCGCGGTGCTCGGCCTGTCGATGACGGGCTTCTCCGTCGCCGACACGCTCGCCGAGCTCGGCGCCGAGGTGCTCGTCGTGACGCAGGATGCCGACGCGGAATACGCGCGGCTGCTGCCGGTGATCGGCGCGACCCTGTGGACGGGGGCGCTCGACACCGTGCCCGCCGAGCTCGAGGCGTTCGCGCCCGAGGTCGTCGTCGCTTCGCCCGGCTTCGCCCCGCACCATCCCGTCATCGCGTGGGTGCGCGCCTCGGGCATCGCGCTGTGGGGCGACATCGAGCTGGCGTGGCGCGTCCGCGACAAGGTCGTGCGCGCCGACGGCACGCCCGCGGACTGGGTGCTCATCACGGGGACGAACGGCAAGACCACGACCACGCAGCTGACGGCCGCGATGCTCGTCGCCGGGGGACTGCGGGCGGCGCCCGTGGGCAACATCGGCGTACCGGTCCTCGACGCTGTGCGCGACCCCGCCGGCTTCGACGTGCTCGTCGTGGAGCTGTCCAGCCACCAGCTCTGGTACCTGTCGCTGCAGGACGGTCCGGATCCGCTCTCGCCGCACGCGAGCGTGTGCCTGAACCTCGCCGACGACCACCTGCAGTGGCACGGCTCGTTCGCCGCCTATCGCGACGCCAAGGCGGTCGTGTACGAGAACACGCGTGTCGCGTGCGTCTACAACAAGGCGGATGCCGCGACCCGCGTCATGGTGGAAGAAGCCGACGTCGTGGACGGATGCCGCGCCATCGGCTTCGACCTCGGGGTGCCGGGGCCGAGCGACCTGGGCGTCGTCGACGGCATCCTCGTCGACCGCGCCTTCCTCGACGATCGCCGCACCAGCGCGCTGGAGCTGACGACCGTCGCCGACCTCGCGGCGCGCGGCCTCGCCGCCCCGCACGTCGTGGCGAACATCCTCGCCGCCGCGGCCCTCGCCCGCTCGCTCGAGGTCGCCCCGGCGGCGATCGCCGCGGCGCTGGACACCTTCCGCCTGGACGCGCACCGTATCGAGGTCGTCGCGGTGACGGCGGGCATCACGTGGGTGGACGACTCCAAGGCCACCAACCCGCACGCCGCGGCGTCGTCCCTGGCCGCGTTCCCCGGAGCGGTCTGGGTCGTCGGCGGTCAGCTGAAGGGCGTCGACATCGCCGAGCTCGTCGCCGCGCGCGGCGGGGGAGTGAAAGCCGCGATCGTCATCGGCGTGGACCGCGACCCGATCACGGAGGCGTTCGCACGACACGCCCCCGGCATCCCGCTGTTCGAGGTCGACCACGCTCAGACTGAAGACGTCATGGCGCAGGTCGTCGAACTGGCGGCGGAGATCGCCCGTGACGGAGACGTGGTCCTCCTCGCTCCGGCCGCGGCATCCTTCGATCAATTCGATTCCTACGCCGACCGCGGTCATCGTTTCGCCAGGGCCGTGAAGGACCGGGCCAACCGGGACGAGAACCAGCAGGACCGAAGCCACGGAGGGGGAGCCGGTGACGACGACGATCCCGCCGCGGACCCGCCGCGCGGCGCCGCCGGCTGAGCCGACCGCATCCGCCTCGGACGCCGCCTCGCGGCGTGGTTTCGCCGCGCGAGTATCGCTCGGGCGTGTGTTCGCGCCGGTGCCGAGCGAGTTCCTGCTGATCGCCTCCACCGCGCTGCTGCTCACCGGGTTCGGTCTCACGATGGTGCTGTCGGCGACGATGGCGACCGCGCTGGCCGACGGGCAGAGCCCGTTCGAAGTCGTGCTCAAGCAGGCCGTGTTCGCGGTCATCGGCATCCCGCTGATGTTCGTGGCGAGTCGGCTGCCGGTGTCGTTCTGGAAGAAGATCGCCTGGCCGGCGCTCATCCTCACGACCGTGTTCCAGCTGCTCGTCTTCGTCCCGGGTATCGGCATCGAGAACGACGGCAACCGCAACTGGGTGCGCATCGCCGGCCTCCAGATGCAGCCCTCGGAGTTCCTCAAGGTCACGCTCGCGCTGTGGCTCGGCTACGTCCTGTACCGCAAGCAGACGCTGCTCGGCCTGTGGCGGCACGTGTTCATCCCGGTGGTGCCGGTCGGCGCGCTCGTCATCGGGACGGTCATGGCCGGTCACGACCTCGGCACCGCGATGATCCTCATGGCGATCCTGCTCGGCTGCCTGTTCTTCTCCGGCGTGCGCCTGCGGCTGTTCCTCATCCCGCTCATCCTCGTCGTCGGCGCCGCCGCGGTGTTCGCGGTGACGAGCCCCAACCGCATGGGGCGCATCATGAGCTTCTTGAACGTCGACTCCACCGCCTGTTACTTCGACGACTGCTACCAGTCGCTGCACGGGGTGTGGGGGCTCGCCAACGGCGGCATCTTCGGGCTGGGGCTCGGCAATTCGCGGGAGAAGTACGGGTGGCTGCCGGCGCAGTCGAACGACTACATCTTCGCGATCCTGGGGGAAGAGCTCGGCCTCATCGGCTGCCTGGTGGTGCTCGCGCTGTTCACGCTGTTCGCGGTGGGCGCCTTCCACATCGTCCGCAAGACGCACGACCCGTTCATCCGCATCGTCGCGGGCGGCATCACGGTCTGGATCGTCGGCCAGGCGCTGCTGAACATCGCCGTCGTCCTGCGGCTGGCCCCCGTGCTGGGCGTGCCGCTGCCGTTCATGTCGCAGGGCGGGACGTCCCTTCTGTCGGTGCTGATCGCGTGCGGTGTGCTGCTGTCCTTCGCGCGGACGCTGCCGCAGCCGGCCCTCGCGCCGCCGCCCGCGTCCGGGCGTCTCGCGTCCGGGCGGCCTGGCCGCGCGAGCCGCTGACGGAACAGATCCACTGTGCCCAGCGGGCCCGGCTGAACTCACTGCAAGGGATGCCGGGCGACACGCCGCACGATCGGCGCGCCGCCCCGGCGTGTCTCCCGCACGGCCTTGCAGTTACCTCGCCTCGGGCCGCCGAGGCCGAGGCGGAGGCCGCGGCGTCGCGCGACGGTAGGCTCGATCCGGTGACGAGCGCCTCAGCATCCCCGACGTATCTGCTCGCCGGCGGTGGGACCGCCGGCCACGTCAACCCGCTGCTCGCCGTCGCCGACGGACTGCGGGCGCGGGATGCCGCGGCATCCGTTCTCGTGCTCGGCACCCGCGAGGGGCTCGAGTCTCGCCTCGTGCCCGAGCGCGGGTACGAGCTGCTGGTGGTGGACAAGGTCCCGTTCCCGCGCCGACCGAACGCCGCGGCCCTGCGGTTTCCGTTCGCGTGGCGCCGCGCCGTCCGGCAGGTGCGCGCCCACATCCGCGCGCACGGCGTCGACGTGGTGGTCGGCTTCGGCGGCTACGCCTCGGCTCCCGCGTATGTCGCGGCGCGCCGGGAAGGGGTGCCGTACGTCGTGCACGAAGCCAACGCACGCCCGGGACTGGCGAACCGGCTCGGCGCCCGCGGGGCGGCGGGCATCGGCGTCGCGTTCGAGGGGACGCCGCTGCCCGGCTCCCGTGTCGTCGGCATGCCGCTGCGGCGCGAGCTGGTCGAGCTCGACCGCGCCGAGCTGCGCGCCGAGGCGGCGGCATCGTTCGGTCTCGACCCCGCGCGGCCGGTGCTACTGGTCTTCGGCGGATCCCTCGGGGCGCGCCGGCTGAACGAGGCGTTCGCTGAGGCGTGGTCGTCGGTGACGGCGGCCGGGTGGCAGCTGCTGCACGCCGCGGGGGAGCGCGATGAGCTCGTCGACCCGGGCGCGCCGGACTACCGTGTCGTGCCGTACCTGGACCGGATGGACCTGGCGCTCGCGCTGGCCGACCTCGTGGTCTCGCGCGCCGGGGCCGCGACCGTGAGCGAGCTGTCGGCGCTCGGCATCCCCGCCGTCTACGTCCCTTACGCCGTCGGCAACGGCGAGCAGGCGCTGAACGCGGCATCCGCCGTCGCCTCCGGTGCCGCGCTGATGATCCCCGACGCCGAGTTCACGGCCGCCCGGGTCCGCGACCAGATCGTGCCGCTGCTGACCGACGCCGACGCCCTCGCGGCGATGCGGGAGGCCGCCGCCGGATCGGGCTCGCGCGCCGGCACGGCGAACGTCATCGCGATGATCGACGAGGCCCTCGGGCGCTGACCGCGTGTCCCGGCCGCGCCGACGGGTGGCGTCGAGTGTCAGCCGACCGCGACGGCGCGGCGGCGTCGGCGCACCGACGCTGAGACGGCGACGACGAGCGCGGCGACCGGGGTGAGGAAGGGGAGCAGCTGCAGTCCCAGGGCGAGCACGAGGACGGGCAGGGCGGCGCCGATCGCCAGGATCCCGCCCGAGTCCCCCGCTCCCCAGGACGTGAGGAGCAGCCACGCGACGGCTCCGGCGATCGGCAGCGCGCACAGCAGCAGCTGCCACACGATCGCATTGCCATCGCCGTCGGAGGCCGCGTTCACGATCGCCAGAGCGGCCGCCGCGGCGGCGAGGAGCGCGGCGGGGCCCCAGCGGTCTCGCGTGCGGTGGCCCGTCCGCGCCACGCCCACGCACAGCGCGAACGGAATCGCCGCGAGCGCTCCGGATGCGATGCCCGCTCGCATCGCCTCGGTTGCGTCCAGCGCCGACCACTGCGACCCGGCGAACGCGAAGGCGACGGCCGGGATCCCGAGCACGAACGACGTCGTCGCCAGGCCCGCGATCCATCGCGAGCGGGCCTCGGCGGCCCGGCCGTGCGGCCCGGGCGAATCGGCGGCTGCGGCTGAGGCCGGCGCCCATCCGGGCGCGGAGGGCACGGATCCTGCGGGGGACCGGGTGTCTCTGCGCGGCGGGCGCGTCCCGAGATCAGCGAGCACGAGCGCGCCGATCGCCGCCAGCCCGGCCGTCGCCGGGCTCGGCAACGTGATCATCAGCGTCGGTGCCAGCACGAGCCCCGCCGCCCCGCCGATCACGTACGCCCAGCCGCGCAGGCGTCCCGCGAGCATCGTCCCGATGAGGATCGCGGTCGCCGTCGCGCCCAGCAGCGCGGCCCCCGCGGCCAGAAACAGCCACGCGGCCGCGAACGGCGATCGAGCGACGCCGGCATCCGCCTCGTCGAACCCGATGCTCCACGATGCTCCGGCGCCCGCGAGCAGCACCGTCGCGAGTGTAGCGATCACCAGTGAGGCCAGCGCGGGGCCCGCGCGCAGCCCACGCACGCGCAGCGTCGCGATGAGCGACATGGCGACGAACAACGGCACGCTGAAGATCGTGACAGCGGCGACGACGCTCATCGCCGTCGGCCCGCCCTCCCACGGCAGCACTCCCGCGGTACTCTGCAGGATCGCCGGGACCACGAGGTAGAGGATGAACCCGGCGGCGGCGAGGACGACCGCCGCGACGGCGGCGACGAGCGCGAGCCGACGGTCCAGGTGGTGCGCGAGGCCCTCGATGCGGGCCGATCGCCGCTCGGCCGGGGACGGTGCTGCTCCTCCCGTCGCCTCGGCGACGTCGCGCAGCATTCCGGCGACGATGTCGCCGTGCGCCCGGCGCCAGGATGCCGGGTACCACCGCAGCAGGCGGCGGAACGGGTCGTCGTCCGTCATGCCCACACCCGGGCCGTGCGGATGGGACGCGCCGGGGCGCCGCGGGGCGGGACCGCGCGGGTCCGAGCACCGCGCATCAGTGCGGCGCGTGCGGCCCGGGCGCGTTCCTCGAACTCCGCGGCCCGTGCGTCGAGGCCGTCGCGGCCGGTATCCGTCACGACGAAGTAGCGGCGCGCCCGCCCGTCGACGATCTCGTCGCCGTCGGCGCGGATGAGCCCCTGCTGCTCCAGCCGCTCCAGGCTGGCGTACAGCGTCGTCGCTTTGGGGGCGACGCCCGCCGCCTGCGCGACGTCTCGCAGGATCGCGTACCCGTGCTTTCGCCCGCCCGCGAGCGAAGTGAGGATCCAGAACGAGGTGTCGCCGAGAGTGCTCATACGGCACATCATATACCCGCGGTGGGAATATAGCCACGATCTGCCCCCCGCCGGCCCAGCGCGCCGCAGCGTCCCCTCAGCGGGCGCCGACCTAGACTTGACGGGCCATGATTCGACCCGACCTGAGCCTCCCCATCCCCGCCGAGATCACCGCCGCCCACTTCATCGGGATCGGCGGATCCGGGATGTCGGGGCTCGCGGGCATGTTCCTCGACCGCGGCATCCGCGTGTCGGGATCGGACCGCGCCGACAGCGCGGCGCTGCGGGCGCTCGCCGAGCGCGGCGCCGACGTGCACGTCGGTCACGACGCGGCGAATCTGCCCGATGACGTCGACACCGTCATCCACACGGGCGCGATCTGGCCGGAGAACCCGGAGTTCCTCCTCGCGAAAGAGCGAGGGTTGCACGTCATCCACCGCTCCCAGGCGCTGCACTGGCTGATCGGGAGCCGTCGCCTCGTGAGCGTCGCCGGTGCCCACGGCAAGACGACCTCGACCGGCATGATCGTCACGGCGCTGCGCGGTCTCGGTGAAGCGCCGACCTTCGTCAGCGGGGGAGTGATCGCCGATCTCGGCGTCTCCAGCGGCACCGGCTCGGACGAGCTCTTCGTCATCGAGGCCGACGAGTCCGACGGCACCTTCCTCCTCTACGACACCTCGGTCGCCCTCATCACCAACGTCGACCCCGATCACCTCGACCATTGGGAGTCGCGCGACGCGTTCTACGACGGGTTCGTCCGCTTCGCGAACGGTGCGCGCGAGGCGGTCGTGATCTCCGCCGACGATGCGGGTGCCCGCCGCGTCGCCGCCGCGATCACCCACCCGCGCGTGATCACCTTCGGTGAGGATGCCGACGCCGACGTCCGCGTCACCGACATCGTCACCGCCGGTCCCGTGGCCTTCGCCCTGACCCACAACGGCGAGACCGTGCCGGGGCGCCTGTCGGTGCCCGGTGCGCACAACGCCATCAACGCCGCCGGCGCGGTGGCGGTGCTCCTCACGCTCGGCTACGCGCTCGAGCCGGCCCTCCGCGCCGTCGAGCGCTTCGCGGGCACCGTCCGCCGCTTCGAGCTGCACGGCGTCGAGCGCGGCGTCAGCGTCTACGACGACTACGCGCACCACCCGACCGAGGTGGCGGCGGCGCTGTCGGCCGCGCGCAGCGTCGTCGGCGACGGCCGCATCATCGCCCTGCACCAGCCGCACACCTACTCGCGGACGCAGGAGATGTACCGCGAGTTCGCCGATGTGCTCGAGACCCTCGCCGACCACACCGTCGTCCTGGATGTCTACGGCGCGCGCGAAGACCCCGTGCCGGGCGTCACGGGCGAGCTCGTCAGCGGCGCCTTCCGCGACGCCGACCGCGTGCACTTCGTCGCCGACTGGCAGCAGGCGGCCGACTACACGGCATCCGTCGCCCGCTCCGGCGATTACGTCATCACGCTCGGCTGCGGCAACGTCCACCTCATCATCCCGCAGGTGCTCGAGGCCCTGGCGGCGAAGGCACAGGACTAGCCGATGCGCCGGCCGACTCCGCTTCCGGCGCCGACGACGACCGGTGCCGCCGGCGATGCGGAGGCGCCGGTCGAGGTGTCGATCCCGCTCGCGCCGCGCCGCACCGAGACCGCCCCCGAGACGCCGTCCGAGCCGACCGACGCCGTGCCCGGTGGGGCGGGGGCGGACGCGGGGGACGACGACCTCACTGCCCCGGCGTGGGCCATCACCTCGCCCCTCGCGCCGATCGTCCCGATCGACGACCGCGATCCCTCCGAGGCGGATCGGGTCGAGCCGGACGAGGGGCAGGCTCCGGATGCCGCGCCCATCGGCGTCCGCGATGTGTGGGCCGCCGCCCGCGCCCGGCGCCGGGCGCTGCGCGCCGAGGTGCGCCGCTTCACCGTGCGCCAGCGGCGGCGTCGGATGCTGTGGATCGGCGTGCTGGGCGCGCTCGCGCTGCTCGTGCTCGGCACCCTCGGCGCCGCATACAGTCCGCTGTTCGCCGTCGAGCGGATCCGCGTGGTGGGCGCCGAGACGCTCAATCCCGGCGACGTCGAGGCCGCGCTCGACGGCCAGCTGGGCACGCCCCTGCCGCTCATCGACTCGTCCGAGATCAAGGCGGCGCTCGTGCAGTTCCCGCTCGTGCAGAGCTACACCCTCGAGGCGCGGCCGCCGCACGAACTCGTCGTGCGCATCGTGGAGCGCACGCCCATCGGAGCGGTCCAGTCCGCGGCCGGCTACACGCTGGTGGATGCCGCCGGCGTCGCGCTCGCGACGACACCGGATGCCCCCGCGGGTCACCCCGTGATCGAGGCCACCGGCGGCATCGGATCGCCCGCGTTCACGGCGATCGGAACGGTGTACCGCTCCCTTCCCGACGACATCCGCGCGCAGGTGACGACCATGCGCGCGACGACCGCGAACGATGTGACCCTCACGCTCGGCGGCACGAACACCGATGTCGTCTGGGGCAACGCCGACGACTCCGCCGAGAAGGCGGTGCGCCTGGCCGCGGCGATGGCGGTCCGCCCGCCGGCGGACGTCTACAGCTATGACGTCTCGTCGGTGGACGCCGTCGTCGTCCGCTGACGAGCCGCGCCCGAACGCCGATCCCGCCGCGCGCGAACTCCGATCGCGCGACACGCCCAGCGCCTGAACCGGCCACAGGTTTCTCCCGCTTACCTTCAATCAAGGAATTGCATACTCGGCAATTCTTTAAACCTCAACTTGAGGTTCAAGGTTTAGCAGTCAGGGTTCGGGACACAATGGAGGCCGGCATGAGCCAGAACCAGAACTACCTCGCGGTGATCAAGGTCGTGGGTGTGGGCGGCGGTGGCGTGAACGCCGTCAATCGGATGATCGAGCTCGGGCTGCGAGGTGTCGAGTTCATCGCGGTGAACACCGACGCGCAGGCGCTGCTCATGAGCGACGCCGACGTCAAGCTCGACGTGGGCCGCGAGCTCACTCGCGGGCTCGGTGCGGGCGCCGACCCCGAGGTCGGCCGTCGCGCCGCCGAGGACCACGCCGAAGAGATCGAGGAGGCGCTCGCGGGTGCCGACATGGTCTTCGTCACCGCCGGCGAGGGCGGCGGCACCGGCACCGGCGGCGCTCCCGTCGTCGCGCGCATCGCGAAGTCGATCGGCGCGCTGACGATCGGTGTCGTCACCAAGCCCTTCTCCTTCGAAGGGCGCCGCCGCCAGCAGCAGGCCGAGCAGGGTGTCTCCAAGCTCAAGGAAGAGGTCGACACCCTCATCGTCGTCCCCAACGACCGTCTGCTCGAGATCAGCGACCGCGGCATCTCGATGATCGAGGCGTTCGCCACGGCCGACCAGGTGCTCCTGGCCGGTGTGCAGGGCATCACCGACCTCATCACGACGCCCGGTCTCATCAACCTCGACTTCGCCGACGTCAAGTCGGTCATGCAGGGGGCGGGTTCGGCGCTCATGGGCATCGGCTCGGCGCGCGGTGCCGACCGGGCGATCAAGGCGGCCGAGCTGGCCGTCGAGTCGCCGCTGCTCGAAGCCTCGATCGAGGGCGCCCACGGTGTGCTGCTGTCGATCCAGGGCGGGTCGAACCTCGGCATCTTCGAGATCAACGACGCCGCGCAGCTGGTGAAGGAGGCCGCGCACCCCGAGGCCAACATCATCTTCGGCACGGTCATCGACGACACCCTCGGCGACGAGGTGCGCGTGACGGTCATCGCCGCCGGCTTCGACGGCGGTGAGCCGCAGGCGCGCATCGAGCCGATTACGGCGCAGCGCCCGGTGTCCGCTCCGCTGGTCCCCGCGGTGTCGGCCGACGAGGCTGCTCGCGAGATCGCCGAGGCCGACCACAGCGCCCCCAAGGAGACGGTCTCGGTCACGGCATCCAGTGACTCGTATGACTCGGTGTTCGGCGATGACGACCTGGACATCCCCGACTTCCTGAAGTGACCGATCTGGCCGAACGACTGACCGCCCTGGACGCCCGCATCGCGGATGCGGCCAGGGCGGTCGGTCGCGACCCCGGCGCCCTGACGCGCATCGTCGTCACGAAGTTCCACCCCGCGCAGCTCGTCGCCGACCTCGCCGCCCTGGGCGTGCGCGACGTGGGGGAGAACCGCCAGCAGGAGCTGACCGCCAAGCGCGCCGCCCTTCAACAAGCTCAGGGACCGGAGACCGTGGTCGACGACGTGCGTTGGCACTTCATCGGGCAGCTGCAGAGCAAGAAGGCCCGGGCGGTGCGCGCGGCATCCGACTGCGTGCACTCCGTCGACCGCGATCGCGTGGCCGATGCACTGCACGCCGCCGACCCCGACGGCAGCGCGCTGGACGTCTTCCTGCAGGTGAACCTCACCGACGACCCGGGTCGTGGCGGCATCGCCCCCGGCGACGTCGAAGCCCTCGCGGAGCACGTCGCCGCGCGGTGCCCGTCGCTGCGCGTCCGCGGCGTCATGGCGGTCGCGCCGCTCACCCAGGCGCCCGCCGCGGCGTTCGAACGCCTGGCGGCCGCCGCCGACGCGCTGCGACGCGTCGTTCCGGATGCCGTGTGGATGTCGGCCGGAATGTCCGGCGACTTCGCCGAAGCGATCGCCGCCGGCGCGACACACCTGCGGATCGGCACGGCAATCACGGGTCCGCGGCCCGGTGGCGGCTAGCCTCAAACACAGACGAGCAAACGGAGGAATGCGATGTCGAACCCGCTCAAGAAGACCATGGTGTACCTGGGCCTCGCCGATGAGGAAGAGGTCTACGACGAGCCGGTCGCCGAGACCCCGGCCCGCCGCGAGCGCACGAGCGAGCGGGGCGCCGAGCGCACCGTCGAGAAGGCCGCGCCCGTGGTCCCGCTGCACCGTCCCGCCGTGGTCCGCCAGCCCACCGCCGGCACCGTCAGCGAGATCCTCACGGTGCACCCCAAGCAGTACCGCGACGCGCAGCTGATCGCCGAGAACTTCCGTGACGGCATCCCCGTCATCATCAACCTCTCGCAGATGAGCGATGCCGACGCGCGTCGCCTCATCGACTTCGCCAGCGGCCTCTCGCTCGGTCTGTACGGACGCATCGAGCGCGTGACCAGCAAGGTCTTCCTGCTCTCGCCCGAGAACGTGGCGATCTCCGGTGACGGCTCGGTCGCGCAGGCCGACCCCGAGGCCGCGCCCTTCTCGCAGTAGTCGTGGAGTTCGTGCGCCTGGCGGCATCCGTCGTCGACGTCCTCCTTCTCGTCTACATCCTGCTGCTGCTCGCGAGGCTCATCCTCGAGTACATCCCGATGTTCAACCGCGAGTGGCGGCCCCGCGGATTCGGGCTCGTGCTCGCCGAGATCGTCTTCACCGTTACCGATCCTCCGCTGCGGTTCTTCCGCCGGCTGCTGCCTCCGCTGCGGCTCGGCCCCGTCGCGCTGGACCTCGGATTTCCCGTCACGATGATCGCCTGCTTCGTGCTGCTGTCGGTCGTCCGCATCTTCGAGCGCCTGTGACGGGCTCCTCGCACCGCCCCGGTGTGCGGACTATGCTGTGTCAGTACGACTCGCCCAGGCGGGTCACCGCCAATCGGCCCGCGTCGTGAGCCCCGAAAGAGGAAACACCATGGCTTTGACCCCCGAAGACGTCGTCACCAAGCAGTTCCAGCACGTCCGCTTCAAGGAGGGTTTCGACCCGGACGAGGTCGATGACTTCCTGGACGAGATCGTCGTCGAGTGGCGCAAGACGATCGCCGAGAACGAAGAGCTGAAGGCCAAGCTCGCCGCGTACGAGTCGGGCGAGGCGCCCGCGCAGGCGGCTGCCCCGGCAGAGGAGCCGGTGGCCGAGCAGTCCGCTCCCGAGCCCGAGGTCGTCGAAGAGGTGCCCGCGCCCGTCGCCGCCGCCCCGGCCGCTCCCGTCGCCACCGGTGGCGCCGCCGCCTCCGCCGGCATCATCGAGCTGGCGCAGCGCCTGCACGACGAGCACGTCGCCGAGGGTGTCGCGCAGCGCGACAAGCTCATCTCCGAGGCCCAGGCCAAGGCCGCCGCGATCCTCGCCGACGCTGAGGCGAAGGGCCGCGACGAGATCGCGCGCCTGGAGAGCGAGCGCGTGACGCTCGAGGGCCGCATCAGCGAGCTGCGTCAGTTCGAGCGTGACTACCGCTCGCAGCTGCGCGGCTTCATCGAGGAGAAGCTCCGCGACCTCGACGTCGCCGGCTCGACCTCGGGTGCGACGCCCGTCTCGGCATCCTGAACCCGGTGGAGCCCCGCACCAATCGGCGCACCACCCTGCTGTCCCGGCCGGCGGCCGGCATCATCGTCGTGATTCTCGCGGCGCTGGTGCTGGCCGCCGACCAGTTCTCCAAGCACCTCGCGCTGACGAACCTGCCCTACCAGGAGCCCGTGGAGGTCTGGGGCCAATTCCTGCAGTTCTATCTGACCCGCAACCCCGGCGCCGCGTTCTCGTTCGGCGAGGAGGTCACCTGGGTCTTCACCCTCGTGCTCGCCGCGGCTGCGGTGACGATCATCGTGCTGGCGGTGACCCGCATCCGATCCCGGGCGTGGGCGATCGTGCTGGGGCTGCTCCTCGGCGGCATCCTGGGCAACCTCACCGACCGGCTGCTGCGTGATCCCGGATTCCTCGTCGGGCACGTCGTCGACTTCATCAACACGCCGTGGATGTGGCTGGGTATGAACCCGGCGATCTACAACGTCGCCGACATGTTCATCGTGACCATGATGATCGGCGTGGCGCTGCTGGTGCTGCGCGGCCGTCGCCTGGACGGCAGCCGTGAGGGAGACGACGCGCCGGCAGAGGATGCCGACGTGAGCGCGTCTGCCGAGCCCGCGCGCGAGTCCCGCGACGACGACTGACATGCCGTCCCGCAGCATGCCCGTCCCCGACGGACTCGACGGCGTCCGCGTGGACGCCGCCCTCGCGAAGATGCTCGGCTTCTCGCGCACCTTCGCCGCCGAGGTCGCCGAGGCCGGCGGGGTGCGGCTGGACGGCCGTGCCGTCGGCAAGTCCGACAAGCTGCGCGCCGACGGCTGGCTCGAGGTCGAGTGGTCCGAGCGTCGCGAGCCCGAGATCGTCCCGATCGCCGTGCCCGACCTCGGGATCGTCCACGACGACGACGACATCGTCGTGGTCGACAAGCCTGCTGGCGTCGCGGCGCATCCGTCCGTCGGCTGGGAGGGTCCGACGGTGCTCGGCGCCCTCGCCGCCGCCGGCTTCCGCATCGCGACGACCGGTGCGCCGGAGAGGCAGGGCGTCGTGCACCGGCTCGACGTCGGCACGAGCGGCTTGATGGTCGTCGCCAAGAGCGAGCGGGCCTACACCGCGCTCAAACGCGCGTTCAAGGAGCGCGAGGTCGACAAGATCTACCACGCCGTCGTGCAGGGACACCCGGACCCCCTCGCCGGCACGATCGACGCGCCGATCGGGCGCCACCCTTCGCACTCCTGGAAGTTCGCCGTCACGCCCGACGGCAAGGACTCCATCACCCACTACGAGACGGTCGAGGCGTTCCCGCGCGCATCGCTGCTGGAGATCCACCTCGAGACCGGGCGCACGCATCAGATCCGCGTGCACATGGCCGCGCACCGGCATCCCTGCGTCGGCGACCCGCTGTACGGGGCCGACCCGACGCTGTCGGCCCACCTCGGACTGACACGGCAGTGGCTGCACGCCCGTGAGCTGTCGTTCGCGCACCCCGTCACGACCGACTGGGTGACCTTCACGAGCGCGTACCCGGCCGACCTCGCGCACGCCCTCGAGGTGCTGCGCGGCTGACCCGCGCCCCGCGCCCGGCACCCCGCCCCATTCGCCGAGAGAACAACTGCGCGCCGAGAGAACGGGCATCACCCACGCTCTCGGCACCCCGTTGTTCTCTCGCGGTCACGGCCGTCGCGGGCGGGCGGGGCGGTCGCGCACGGCGGCCGCGCACGGCGCGGCGCACGGTCCGAGGCGGTCAGCGCCCGCCTTCGAAACGCGCCTCGCCCGCCTCGTCCAGGGCGGACTCGACGCGCCGGCGCATGTCGCCGGTGAGGTCGGGGTGGTCGAGCGGGAACCAGCCCACCTCGGTCATCTCACCGTCGGCGGGGTACGGGTCGCCCGAGACCCACTCGCAGCGGAACACGAGGTCGAGATAGTCGCTCTGGTCGCCGTTGTCGTAGATGACCCGCGGAATCTGATGCACCCACGTCAGCCGGGTCGCCCGCGCGACGACTCCCGCCTCCTCGAGCGTCTCGCGCACCGCGGCGTCTGCGGGCTCTTCCTGCGGGTCGACGATCCCGGTGATCGGCGTCAGCGCCCCGGTGTCGCTGCGTCGGCCGAGCAGCACCTCATCGCCGCGCAGCACGACGGCGGTCACCCCGGACAGGGACAGCGGCATCGTGCCGACGTGGCGGCGGAGTTCGAGGATGAAGTCGGGAGTGGGCATGCGTCCAGCCTAGAAGCCGGTGTCGGTGGCCCCGCCGTAGACTCGATCCGTGGCATCCGACTCCTTCGTACACCTGCACGTGCACAGCGAGTACTCGATGCTCGACGGAGCCGCGAAGATCGGTGCGATGACGAAGGCGGCAGCCGAATACGGGATGCCGGCGATCGCCGTCACCGACCACGGCAACACGTTCGCTGCGTTCGAGTTCTACAACGCGGCCAAGGCTGCGGGCGTGAACCCGATCATCGGGCTCGAGGCCTACGTCACCCCCGGCACGCACCGCAGCGACAAGTCCCGGGTCGCGTGGGGCTCGCCGGACCAGAAGAGCGACGACGTCTCCGGCTCGGGCGCGTACACGCACATGACGCTGTGGAGTGAGAACACCGCGGGCATGCACAACCTGTTCCGGCTGAGCTCCCGCTCGAGCATGGAGGGGTACTACTTCAAGCCCCGCATGGACCGGGAGCTGCTGCAGACCTACGGCAAGGGCCTCATCGCGACGACCGGGTGCCCGTCCGGCGAGGTGCAGACCCGGCTGCGACTGGGGCAGTACGACGCCGCGCGCGCCGCCGCCGCGGAGTTCCAGGACATCTTCGGCAAGGAGAACTACTTCGCCGAGATCATGGACCACGGCCTCTCGATCGAGCGCCGCATCATGACCGACCTGCTGCGACTCGCGAAGGATCTCGACATCCCGCTGGTCGCCACCAACGACTCCCACTACACGCACCAGCACGAGGCCGACGCCCACGAGGCGCTGCTCTGCGTGCAGTCGGGGTCGACGCTAGACGATCCGAACCGGTTCAAGTTCGACGGCGACGGCTACTACATCAAGACGGCGCAGGAGATGCGCCAGCTCTTCCGCGACCATCCCGAGGCGTGCGACAACACGCTCCTCATCGCGGAGCGGTGCCAGGTCGAGTTCAACACCGCCGCGAACTACATGCCCCGCTTCCCGGTGCCCGACGGCGAGACCGAGGACAGCTGGCTCATCAAAGAGGTCGAGAAGGGCCTGCACTACCGGTACCCCGCCGGCATCCCCGACAAGGTCAGAAAGCAAGCGGAGTACGAGACCGGGATCATCCTCCAGATGGGGTTCCCGGGATACTTCCTCGTCGTCGCCGACTTCATCAACTGGGCCAAGGACAACGGCATCCGCGTCGGACCCGGACGAGGTTCCGGCGCCGGATCCATGGTCGCCTATGCGATGAAGATCACCGACCTCGACCCGCTCGAGCACGGCCTCATCTTCGAGCGCTTCCTCAACCCCGACCGCGTCTCCATGCCCGACTTCGACGTCGACTTCGACGACCGGCGCCGTGGCGAGGTCATCGACTACGTGACGCAGAAGTACGGCTCCGAGCGGGTCGCGCAGATCGTCACGTACGGCACCATCAAGTCCAAGCAGGCGCTGAAGGATGCCGGGCGCGTGCTCGGCTTCCCGTTCAGCATGGGCGAGCGCCTCACCAAGGCCATGCCGCCGCCCGTCATGGGCAAGGACATGGAGCTCGGCGGCATGTTCAACCCCGAGCATCCTCGGTTCAAGGAGGCGAGCGAGTTCCGCAGCCTCATCGAGACCGACCCCGAGGCGAAGACGGTCTTCGACCGGGCGCTCGGGCTCGAGGGGCTGAAGCGCCAGTGGGGCGTGCACGCGGCCGGGGTCATCATGTCCTCGGAGCCGCTGCTGGACATCATCCCCATCATGCGCCGCGAGCAGGACGGCCAGATCGTCACGCAGTTCGACTACCCGTCGTGCGAGGCGCTCGGCCTCATCAAGATGGACTTCCTGGGGCTGCGCAACCTCACGATCATCTCCGACGCGCTCGACAACATCCGCATGAACCGCGGCGAGGAGATCGACCTCGAGCACCTCAGCCTCGACGATCGCGACGCGTACGATCTGCTGACCCGCGGCGACACCCTGGGCGTCTTCCAGCTCGACGGCGGCCCGATGCGGGCGCTCCTGCGCCTCATGAAGCCCGACAACTTCGAGGACATCTCCGCCGTCATCGCGCTGTACCGTCCCGGTCCGATGGGCGCGAACTCGCACACCAACTACGCGCTGCGCAAGAACGGGCAGCAGCCGATCACCCCGATCCATCCCGAGCTCGAAGAGCCGCTGCGCGACATCCTCGACACGACCTACGGCCTGATCATCTACCAGGAGCAGGTCATGGCCATCGCGCAGAAGGTCGCCGGGTTCTCCCTCGGTCAGGCCGACATCCTGCGTCGCGCGATGGGCAAGAAGAAGAAGTCCGAGCTGGACAAGCAGTACGAGGGCTTCTCCGGCGGCATGAAGGAGCGCGGCTTCGGCGAGGGCGCGATCCAGGCGCTGTGGGACATCCTGCTGCCGTTCTCGGACTACGCCTTCAACAAGGCGCACTCGGCCGCCTACGGCCTGGTGTCGTACTGGACGGCGTACCTGAAGGCCCACTATCCCGCCGAGTACATGGCCGCCCTCCTCACGAGCGTCGGCGACTCGAAGGACAAGATGGCGGTCTACCTCAACGAGTGCCGCCGCATGGGCATCAAGGTGTTGCCGCCCGACGTCAGCGAGTCGATCCGCTACTTCGCCGCCGTCGGCGACGACATCCGCTTCGGCTTGGGCGCCGTGCGCAACGTCGGCGCCAACGTCGTCGACGGGATCGTCGCGGCCCGCGAGTCGGGGCCCTACACCGGGTTCCACGACTTCCTCACGCGCGTGCCCGCGCAGGTGGCGAACAAGCGCACGATCGAATCGCTCATCAAGGCGGGCGCGTTCGACTCGCTCGGCTCCACGCGCCGCGCGCTGATGGAGATCCACGAGGACGCCACCGAGCAGGCGGTGCTCGACAAGCGACGCGAGGCGAACGGCGAGGTCGGCTTCGACTTCGACAGCCTGTGGGGCGACGACGAGCCGCAGGCGGTGCAGAAGGTTCCCGACCGGCCGGAGTGGACGAAGAAGGACAAGCTCGCCTTCGAGCGCGAGATGCTCGGCCTCTACGTCTCGGACCACCCGCTGGCCGGGCTCGAGATCCCGCTCGCCAAGCACGCGTCGACCTCGATCCACGACCTCCTCGCGTCGGATGACGTCAACGACGGCGACATCGTCACCGTCGCGGGTCTGGTCACGAGCGTGCAGCACCGCGTCGCGAAGCAGAGCGGCAACCCCTACGGCATGATCACGGTCGAGGACTTCGACGGCGAGGTGACCGTCATGTTCATGGGCAAGACCTACACCGAGTTCTCGTCGATGCTCGTTGCCGACTCGATCCTCGTCGTGCGGGGGCGCGTGTCGCGACGCGACGACGGCTTGAACCTGCACGGCCAGTCCGCCTTCTCGCCGGACCTCGGGTCGATGGATGCCGCGGGACCGCTCGTCCTGCTCATGCCCGAGCACCGCGCCACCGAATCGACGATCGGTCAGCTCGTCGAGGTGTTCGGCCGTCACCCCGGCACCACCGAGGTGACGTTGAAGCTGCACAAGGGGGGCGTCGCGAAGGTGTTCGAGGTGCCTGCCCAGGTGGGCGTCACGGTCGACCTGTACGGCGAGCTCAAGGGGCTTCTCGGTCCGCAGTGTCTCGGGTGAGGCCGGCGACGGGCGAGTAGGATCGCTGTGGAGTTTCCCGTTCCGGAAGGATGCGCACCGTGACCGACGAGAAGAACACCCCCGAGACCGAACCGGCGGCCGAGCCCGTCGTCGCTCCCGCCACCGACGCGGCGCCTGACGAGTCCCGCGAGGGTGAGGCCGCGGCATCCGGACGCGACGACGACGTGACCTACGCGTCGTTCGCCGAGGCCTTCGAGGCTGTCACCGACGGACCGGAGGGCGTCGACGCGTCGGCGCCGCCGCAGTACGGCGTCGGGCCGTTCTCCATTCGCGAGGTCGCGCTCGCGGGTGTCTGGCTGCTCGCGTTCGTCTTCTCGTTCTTCCCGATCTACGACTACGGCCGCGCCGGAGCCGGGCCGTCGGTGTGGACCGGCATCGACTGGCTGCTGACGATCGGCACGCCGACGATCGCGGTGTTCCTCCTGGGTCTGCGCCGGCTGTCCCCGCAGGGCATCCGCCGCGTCGGCTCGCTCGGCATCGATCAGTTCGCCTCCGTCGCCTTCTCAGTTTCGGCGATCATCTGGCTCGGCCTGCTGTGGAGCTCGTTCGTCTCCGTCTCGGGCACGGGCATCTTCCTGTCGACGTGGGTCGTGTGGGTCGAGTTCATCCTCATGCTTGCGGGCGTCCTGCTGACGGTGTTCGCGCCGCTGTTCCCCACCATCGGCGAGGACTTCCGCCACCGCCCCGAGGTGCCCGCACATCGCTTCGCCCGCCCCGCCCGCCCCGTCGTCGCGCGCCCCGCGACGCCCCGGCCGGCGCCTGCCGCCGCACCGCACACTGCGAGCCCGTACGCGGCTCAAACTCCGCAGGCGACGGATGCCGGCGCGTATGCGGCGGCTCCGGTGGCGGAGACTGTGGCCCCCGAGACGACGGTGATCGCCGATGTCGAGCCGGCGCCGTCCGCGTCGCAGGCGTTCTGGGCGCTCGCGCCCGTGGAGCGCGACGTCGTCGACGAGAACGGTGTGCCGCTCTTCACGATCGGACCCACCGCGTGGGCGCTCGTGATCGAGGATCGTGGCGACAGTTTCGTCGTGCGTCATGAGGACGGCCGCATCGGCTACCTCCGCGACGTCTCCGGCGTGACGCGCGGGTAACCTGGACGGATGCTCCGCACCATCGACCTGCGCGGTCGCGCCCTGAGCACGCCCGAGCTGCTCGCCGCCGTGCCGCGGGCGACCGCTGCCCGTGACGAGGCGCTGACCGTTGCCGCACGGATCGTCCACGACGTCGCCGCCCGCGGCGAGGAGGCGCTGCGTGAGCAGGCCGCCCAGTTCGACAACGTTCAGGGTCACAACATCCGGGTGCCGCAGCACCACCTCGACGAGGCGCTCGACGGGCTGGATCCCGCCGTGCGCGCCGCGCTCGAAGAAGCCATCCGCCGGGTGCGGGAAGCCTCGGCCGCGCAGATCCCGCCGGTGCGCGTCACCGAGCTCGCCGCCGGCGCGCGCGTCGAGCAGCGCTGGCGCCCCGCGGAGCGCGTCGGCGTCTACGTCCCCGGCGGCAAGGCCGTCTATCCGTCCAGCGTCGTCATGAACGTCGTGCCGGCGCAGGTCGCCGGCGTCACGCACGTCGTGCTCGCCTCGCCGCCGCAGGCCGAGTTCGCCGGCCGCGTGCACCCCGTGATCCTCGCCGCCGCCCGGCTGCTGGGCATCGAGGAGGTGTACGCCATGGGTGGCGCGGGCGCGATCGGTGCGTACGCGTACGGCGTGCCGGGGCTCGGCCTCGAGCGGGTCGACGTCATCTCCGGCCCGGGCAACAACTTCGTCGCGCTCGCGAAGCGGGTCGTCGCCGGCGTCGTGGGCACCGACTCCGAAGCCGGCGCCACCGAGATCCTCGTCGTCGCCGACGCCTCCGCCGACGCGGACTGGGTCGCCGCCGACCTCGTGAGCCAGGCCGAGCACGACGAGCAGGCCGCCGCCGTGCTGGTCACCGATTCGGCAGAGCTCGCCGACGCGGTCGCCGCGCGCGTGGCCGCGCGCGCCGCCGCGACGCGGCACGCCGACCGCGTCGCCGCCGCCCTGGGCGGCCCGCAATCCGCGATCGTGCTCGTCGACGACATCACCGCAGCCACCGCCTTCAGCAACGCCTACGCCCCGGAGCACCTGGAGCTCCACCTCGACGGGCTCGAGCTGGGGGACCCCCGCGTGGACGCTTTCGTCAACGCGGGCGCGGTGTTCGTCGGCGGTCACTCGCCGGTGAGTCTCGGCGACTACCTCGCCGGCAGCAACCATGTCCTGCCCACGGGGGGTCAGGCGCGCTACGCGGCCGGCCTGTCGGCATCCACCTTCCTGCGTCCGCAGCAGATCATCGCCTACGATCGCGCCGCACTGGCCGACGTGCAGGAGGGGATCGTCGCCCTCGCGACGGCCGAGGCCCTGCCCGCGCACGGCGAGGCCGTCGTGGCGCGATTCGCACAGGACGGAGCGCGCTGATGCACTGTCCTTTCTGCCGCCACGCCGACTCGCGGGTGATCGACTCCCGCACGAGCGACGACGGTCTCAGCATCCGCCGTCGCCGGCAGTGCCCGGAGTGCGGCGGCCGGTTCTCGACGATCGAGACGGCCAGCCTCAACGTCATCAAGCGCTCGGGCGTCATCGAGCCGTTCAGCCGCGAGAAGGTGATGTCCGGTGTCCGCAAGGCCTGCCAGGGGCGCCCGGTGACCGAAGCCGATCTCGCGATGCTCGCGCAGGCCGTCGAGGAGGCGGTGCGCCAGACCGGATCGTCGCAGATCGACACCAACGAGATCGGACTGGCGATCCTCGGCCCGCTGCGCGAGCTCGACGAGGTCGCGTACCTGCGCTTCGCGAGCGTGTATCAGGCGTTCGACTCGCTGGAGGATTTCGAGTCCTCGATCGCGCAGCTGCGCGCCGACCACCAGCGCGTCGCGGAATAGTGACGGCCGGCGCGGCCGGGCGCGATGCCTGCCGCGCCGTAGGCTGGAGGCGATGTATCCGCTCATCTTCCGCACCGTCTTCTCGCGCATGGATCCCGAGCGCGCCCACCATCTCGTCGTGCCGGTGATCCGCGCGTTCGGAGTCTGGCCGCTGCGCCCGATCGTGCGCGCGCTGACCCGGCCCGACCCGCGCCTGCGCACCGAGGCGCTGGGGCTCGTGTTCGACTCGCCGTTCGGCGTGGCGGCCGGGTTCGACAAGAACGCGGTGATGAGCGAGGGGCTGTACGCGCTCGGGTTCGGGCACGTCGAGGCGGGGACGGTGACGACGGTGCCGCAGGACGGGAACGCCAAGCCGCGGCTGTTCCGTCTCGTCGCCGACCGCGCGCTCATCAACCGGATGGGATTCAACAATGCCGGGGCCGCGGCGGCCGCACAGCGCCTGCGCCGCTCGCGTCGGCATCCGCGTCGCGCCGTGCTGGGAGCGAACATCGGCAAGAGCCGCATCGTCGACGTCGAGCACGCGACGGCCGACTACGTCACGAGCACGAAGCTCGTCGCGCCCGTGGCCGACTACCTCGTCGTGAACGTGTCGTCGCCGAACACCCCGGGGCTGCGCGGCCTGCAGGCGGTCGAGACGCTCCGGCCCCTGTTGGAGGCGGTGCGGGGTGCCGCGGGCACGACGCCGCTGCTCGTGAAGATCGCCCCTGACCTGCCCGACGACGAGGTGTCAGCCATTGCCCGGCTCGCTGTGGATGCGGAGTTGTCGGGCATCGTCGCGACCAACACGACGATCGCGCGCGAGGGTCTGCGCGCCCCTGCGGCCGCGGTGACGGCGATGGGGGCGGGCGGGCTGTCGGGTGCGCCGCTGAAGGCGCGCGCGCTGGAGGTGCTGCGCCTCGTCCGCGCTGCCGTGCCGGAGGATTTCTGCGTCATCGCCGCCGGGGGAGTGGAGACCGCCGCCGACGTCCAGGAGCGCCTGGATGCCGGGGCGACCCTCGTGCAGGGCTACACCGCGTTCATCTACCGCGGCCCGCTGTGGGCGCGTCAGATCAACCGCGGGCTGCTCGCCGCGCGCGCCTGACGGCGCCGCGGTCGCCTGCGCTGCCGTCGTCCGTCGCAAGTTGCTGTTGTAGCGGCGGGTAGGCGCGCTGTGCGTCGGTTGAACGCGCGGCCGCGCGCATCGTCCCGGCAGCGATGGAGGCGGCGACGGATGCCGCTGCCACCGCGCCGGGGGAGCGGGCGCTCAGGCCGGGCGCTGGCCGCGCTTGACTTGCGGCTTGGGCAGGCGCATGAAGCGCATCTGAATCGTGCGCATCGCGGCGTACCAGCCGAGGCCCTTCTCGGTGCGCTCGCCGAACTTCGCGCGCGCCAGCTTCTTGACCCGAATGCTGGTGAAGATCATGTCCACGACGACGAACATGATGAACAGCCACAGCCCGACGAAGCCGTAATAGACGATCGCGGTGTTGGGCACGAGGCTCAGCAGGATCACGACGAGCATGAGCGGCATCAGCAGCTCGCCGGCGTGCCACCCTGAGTCGACCCAGTCGCGCACGAACCGGCGCTGCGGGCCCTTGTCGCGCACCGGGAGATACCTCTCGTCGCCGTTGGCCATGCCGATGCGGGCCTTCTCGCGCTGGGCGGCGAGCTCGGCCTTCGCGCGGGCGCGCGCCTCCTTGGTGTCGGCGACGAGGGGACGCTTCCGGGCGGCCTCCTGCTCGGCGCGCGAGGGCGTCGGACGGTTCTTGCCGGGTCCGGCGGGGACCTCGGGGGCGGCGTCGGGGGCTGCGGAGTTCTTGGCCACGGGGTGGAACCTCGATGTCTGGGCGCGTTGCGAGCGGGGTGCGATCCGCGGGCGGCGCGCGGTTCGTGCCCCATAAGATTACCCGCATGTCCGCATCATCGTCCCGGCCCGACCCGTCCACCCCTGGCGAATCGCGCCGCGCCGCCGTGCGCGCCGCGGCGGAGGCCGCCGTGCCCGCGGCGCTGGCAGACCTCGGAAACCTGGTGCGCATTCCGTCGGTGGCCTTCCCGGGCTTCGACCGCGCCGAGGTGGAACGCAGCGCTGCCGCGGTGCAGGCGCTGCTGGCGGACCTCGGCATCTTCGACCGCGTCGAGGTGAAGACGGCCGTGATCCCCGAAACCGGTGCCGAGGGGATGCCGGCCGTGCTGGCCTCGCGCGCGGCCCGCAACGGGCGCCCCACGATCCTGCTTTACGCCCACCACGACGTGCAGCCGGCGGGCGACGAGGCGCTGTGGGAGTCGGCGCCGTTCGAGCCGACGGTGCGCGACGGTCGCCTCTACGGGCGCGGCGCCGCCGACGACAAAGCGGGCGTCATGGCCCACGTCGGTGCGCTGCGCGCGCTGATCGAGGCGCTCGGCACCGACTTCGACCTGGGCGTCAACCTCTTCATCGAGGGGGAGGAGGAGGCGGGCTCGGCATCCTTCGCCGCGTTCCTCGCCGAGAACGCCGACGCGCTGCGCGCCGACGTCATCGTCGTGGCCGACTCCGGCAATTGGGATGCCGCGACGCCCGCACTGACGGTCTCGCTGCGCGGGAACGCCCGCTTCACCCTGACGGTGCGCACCCTCGACCACGCCTCGCACTCCGGCATGTTCGGCGGCGCCGTACCCGACGCGATGCTCGCGACGGTGAAGCTCCTGTCCACGCTGTGGGACGACGACGGTGCCGTGGCCGTCGCGGGGGTGCACGAGCGGGATGCCGAGACGCCCGAGTACACCGAGCAGACCCTCCGTGACGAGGCCGGCCTTCCCGAGGGCGTCAGCCCCATCGGGAGGGGGACGATCCTCAGCCGCATCTGGAACAAGCCCTCCATCACGATCACCGGCATCGACGCGCCGAGCGTGCGCAACGCCTCGAACACACTGTCGCCCGAGGTCTCCGTCGTCATCAGCATGCGTGTCGCTCCCGGCCAGGACGCCCGCGAGGCGTTCGGGGCGATCGAGGAGCACCTCCGCGCGCACGCGCCGTTCGGCGCACAGCTGAGCTTCAGCGACATCGACTGCGGCAACGCCTTCCTCGTCGACACCGGCGGATCCGCCGTCGCGCAGGCCCGTGCGGCACTGGAGGAGGGCTACGGCGTGCCCCCGGTGGACATCGGCGTCGGCGGCTCGATCCCCTTCATCGCCGACCTGGTGCGCGAGTTCCCCGGAGCGCAGATCCTCGTGACCGGCGTCGAAGACCCGCACGCACGGGCCCACAGCCCCAACGAGTCGCTGCACCTGGACACCTTCCGTCACGCGCTGGTCTCGGAGGCGCTGCTGCTGGAGAGCCTCGATTCCGCCACCGCGTCGTGACGCGGCGGTAGAATCGAGCACATCGCACCGCGCACGCCCGGTTCCGGACGTGCGGCCTGACACCCTGCGGAGGCACCCATGACCGACATCGCGACGCCCATCCCGACGACCGACGCCAAGGCGCACGGCGTGCTGCTGACCGATGCGGCGGCCGAGAAGGTCAAGAGCCTGCTGCAGCAGGAGAACCGGGACGACCTGCGCCTGCGCGTGGCCGTTCAGCCCGGCGGATGCTCGGGGCTCATCTACCAGCTCTACTTCGACGAGCGGTTCCTCGACGGCGACCAGACGGTCGACTTCGACGGCGTCGAGGTCATCGTCGACGACATGTCGGTGCCATATCTGGACGGCGCCACGATCGACTTCAAGGACACCATCTCGGAGCAGGGGTTCACGATCGACAACCCCAACGCGGCCGGCAGCTGCGCCTGCGGCGACAGCTTCCACTGAGCGGCTCCCGCTCCGCCGCGCACGCGCGGATCCGGGCCTCCGGCCCCTCCGATAGTGGTTGACATCCTGGGCGGATGGCCTGAATCGGGTGGGAGGTTGCCCTAGACTGAAGGTGATCGACCTTCATGACCCCGAAAGGTGCACCGTGCGCGTCAAACGCCGACTCCGCCTCGCCGCCATCCCGCTCGGGATCGTCACGGCGGTCGCCCTCGCGGGCTGCACGACGGCTCAGCTGAACGGGTTCCTGCCCGGCTTCACCGATGACGGCACCCAGGCCACCAACCGCACCGAGATGGTGTCGGGTCTGTGGGTCAACTCGTGGATCGTCCTGCTCGCGGTCGGTGTCATCACGTGGGCGCTGATGGGCTGGGCGGCGATCGTCTACCGTCGCCGCCGCGGCCAGACCGGTCTGCCGGTGCAGCTGCGCTACAACATGCCCGTCGAGATCTTCTACACGGTCGTGCCGCTGATCCTCGTGCTCGGCTTCTTCGCCTTCACGGCGCGCGACCAGGCCATCCTCGAGACGCAGTACGACGACCCCGACGTCTGCGTCACCGCGATCGGCAAGCAGTGGGCCTGGGACTTCCAGTACAATGACGACACCGCCAATTGCGAGGCCGGTGACGACGCGGTGTGGACCATGGGTGTCCAGGCGCAGACCGACGCGCAGGGCAACATCACCACCGAGCTGCCGACGCTGGTGCTGCCGGTCAACGAGACCGTCAAGCTCAAGCTCGTCTCGCGCGATGTCATCCACTCCTTCTGGATCATCGACTTCCTCTACAAGAAGGACATGTACATCGGCAAGGACAACTACTGGTCCTTCACGCCGACGCGCGTGGGCGAGTACGACGGCAAGTGCGCGGAGCTGTGCGGCCAGTACCACTCGATGATGCTGTTCAAGGTCAAGGTCGTCGAGCCCGCCGAGTACGAGCAGTACCTGGAGTCGCTGCGGGCGGCTGACCAGACCGGCGACATCAACGACGCGTACGACCGGCTGCAGAACTTGCCCGGCACGGGCGCATCCTCAACCTCCGAGGGAGAACACTGATGGCGACGACGACGATCCCCCTTCAGGCGGAGACCTCGGGGCGTCCCACCACTCTTCCGCCCCGCCAGGCCGCGCTCATGAGCTCGACCCGCGTGGAGCAGAAGGGCAACATCATCGTCAAGTGGATCACCTCCACTGACCACAAGACGATCGGGTACATGTACCTCATCGCCTCGGTGCTGTTCTTCCTGCTCGGCGGTGTGATGGCGCTCATCATCCGCGCCGAGCTGTTCGAGCCGGGTATGCAGGTCCTTCCCACGAAGGAGCAGTACAACCAGCTGTTCACGATGCACGGCACGATCATGCTGCTGATGTTCGCGACGCCGCTGTTCGCGGGCTTCGCCAACGCGATCCTGCCGCTGCAGATCGGTGCGCCCGACGTCGCTTTCCCGCGTCTGAACGCGTTCGCCTTCTGGCTGTTCCTCTTCGGCTCGCTGATCGCGGTGGCTGGCTTCCTCACCCCGCAGGGCGCTGCCGCGTTCGGCTGGTTCGCCTACCAGCCGCTGGCCGGGGCGACGTTCTCG
Organism: Microbacterium sp. CH-015; assembly: GCF_049707015.1. NCBI lineage: Bacteria > Bacillati > Actinomycetota > Actinomycetes > Micrococcales > Microbacteriaceae > Microbacterium > Microbacterium sp. CH-015. The sequence continues at coordinate 700,620 of NZ_JBNAFJ010000001.1, forward strand.
CCGGGTGCCGGCGGCAACCTGTGGATGCTGGGGCTCGGCATGTCCGGCTTCGGAACCATCCTGGGTGCCGTCAACTTCATCACGACGATCATCACGATGCGCGCCCCCGGCATGACCATGTGGCGCCTGCCGATCTTCTCGTGGAACACGCTGGTCACGAGCATCCTGATCCTCATGGCCTTCCCGGTGCTCGCCGCGGCGATCCTGGCTGCCGCTGCCGACCGCGTGCTGGGTGCCCACATCTACGACCCGGCCAACGGCGGCGTCCTGCTGTGGCAGCACCTGTTCTGGTTCTTCGGCCACCCCGAGGTCTACATCATCGCGCTGCCGTTCTTCGGCATCGTGTCGGAGATCTTCCCGGTGTTCAGCCGCAAGCCGATCTTCGGGTACAAGACCCTCGTCTACGCGACGATCGCCATCGCGGCGCTGTCGGTGTCGGTGTGGGCCCACCACATGTACGTCACCGGGTCGGTGCTGCTGCCGTTCTTCGCGCTGATGACGATGCTCATCGCGGTGCCGACGGGTGTGAAGATCTTCAACTGGATCGGCACGATGTGGCGGGGCTCGGTGACGTTCGAGACGCCCATGGTGTTCGCCCTCGGCTTCCTCGTCTCGTTCGTCTTCGGTGGCCTCACCGGCGTCATCCTCGCCTCGCCGCCGCTCGACTTCGCCCTGTCCGACTCGTACTTCGTCGTCGCCCACTTCCACTACGTCGTGTTCGGCACGGTCGTGTTCGCGATGTTCGCCGGCTTCTACTTCTGGTGGCCGAAGTGGACGGGTCGGATGCTCAACGAGCGTCTCGGCATGGTCCACTTCTGGATGCTGTTCATCGGCTTCCACATGACCTTCCTCATCCAGCACTGGCTGGGCGTGGACGGCATGGTGCGCCGCTACGCGGACTATGCCGCGGCCGACGGCTGGACCTGGCAGAACCAGGTCTCCACCGTGGGTGCGATGCTGCTGGGCGCGTCGATGATCCCGTTCTTCCTGAACGTGTGGCTGACGGCCCGCAAGGCGCCGCGCGTCACCGTCAACGACCCGTGGGGCTACGGCGGATCGCTCGAGTGGGCGACCAGCTGCCCGCCGCCGCGCCACAACTTCACGTCGATCCCGCGGATCCGCAGCGAGCGTCCCGCCTTCGACCTGAACCACCCCGAGGCGGCCGTGCCGGTCGGTGTCGGTCCTGCCAAGGACGCCCCCGACGCGCCCGTGGTCGATGTGGCCGATGGAGAGGTCAAGTAAGTGAAGACGAACGTCAACCTCTGGTGGATCCTCGCCGCGTTCTTCCTGCTGGTGACCGGGGTCTACACCGGCTGGAACATCATCGAGCACTCCGATCGTCCGTGGTTCCACGCGATCGAGTGGGTCGGCACCGTTGCCCTGCTGTTCACCATGTTCATGTCGGTGATGATCGCCTTCTACGTCGACCGTGTGCACCGCGCGCAGGGCGGTGAGCTGCCCGAGGACGTCCTGACGGCGGACATCGACGACGGCGACCCCGAGATAGGCGAGTTCAGCCCGTGGTCGTGGTGGCCGCTCGTGCTCGCGCTGTCGGCATCCCTCGGCATCCTCGGCCTCGCGGTGGGCACCTTCCTGCTGCCCATCGGCCTCGCCGTCTTCGTCGTCGCGATCGTCGGCTGGGTGTACGAGTACTACCGCGGATACTTCGCACGCTGATCGGTCGGCGGGTCGAGGCTTCGACGGGAACGGTGCAGGAACCATCGTGGTGATGGGTCTGTCGCTGCGCGCCGGCATCGCCAGCGACGTCGGCGAGTACCGCGAGACGAATCAGGATGCCGCCTTCGCGGCCTCGTGGGGAGCGGGTGTCGCGGACGGTGTCGGCGGCGGCCCGGCCGGTGATCTCGCCTCGGCGGCGCTCGTGCACCGTCTCGTCTCCGGCGGGGCGTCGGTGGCGGATGCCGCCGAGCTCGCCGTCCGCATCCGCGCCGCCAACTGGGACCTCGCCGCCCACGTGCGCCGCGATCCAGCCCTGGCCGGGATGGCCACGACGTTCACCGGCGTGTGGTTCACCCGTTCCGGTGCGCTGCTCCTCGCGCACACCGGCGACTCGCGCGCGTACCTGCTGCGGGAAGGACACCTGACGCGGCAGACCCGTGACGACTCGTTCGTGCAGGTTCTCGTCGAGCACGGGATCGTCCGCGAAGAGGATGCCATGACGCACCCGCGCCGCAACATCATCACCGCGTCGCTCCGCGGCGACGCCGATGACCTGGTGCGGATCAGCACGCGCATCCCGGTGCGCCACGACCGCTGGCTGCTGTGCAGCGACGGGGTGAGCGACTACCTGCCGGATGACGCGATCGCGGCCGTCGTCGCGAGCGCCGACGATCCCGCTGTCGCGGCTCAGCTGGTGGTCGCCGCCGCGCTGCAGGCCGGGTCACGCGACAACGTCACGGCGGTCGTGGCCGACATCGTCGACGGCACTTCGACGGGCGAGCCGCCGCTGTTCGGCGGGGCCGCCGCGGACCGCTTCAGGGAGAGCTTCGACGCCGTCGCCGGCTAGCGCTGCTCGCGGACGAAGCTCTGCTCGGGCTCAGTTCTTCTCGCGGACGACCATCACCTGCGGGTCGCCCTTCGACAGGCTCAGGGACCGCCGCGGTCAGCTCTGCTCGCGAACGACCATCACCTGTGCGTCGAAAACACGGGGGAGGGGGCCGTTGGCGTTCTCGGCCGGCAGGCCTTCCCGCACCCAGTATTCGTAGCCGCCGATCATCTCCTTGACGGCGTACCCGAGCCGCGCGAACTCGATCGCGCCCTTGGCTCCGGCGTTGCAGCCCGGGCTCCAGCAGTAGACGACCACCGTGGCCGATCGGTCGATCTCGCGCGGTGCACGGGTGGCGATGTCGCGGTAGGGCATGTGGACCGCGCCGCGCGCGTGCCCCTGCGCCCACGCGTCGTCGCTGCGGACGTCGACGAGGACGACGTCTTCGCCGGCGCGCTGGGCGGCATAGACGTCGGACGGGTCGGTCTCGTGGTCGAGTTTGGCGGAGAAGTAGGCGAGGGCGTCGGGCATGATCTCACGCTACGACAACGACGAAGCGGCGAGGAGGACCATGACGGTCACTCCTCGCCGCTTGCCTGCCAGATGCAGCCTCAGCGCTTCGCGCTGCCGTCCTCATCCGGGATGATCACGTTCGACGGGCGGTTCGCCGTCTCACTGTTGTGGCCGTCGTCGATGGGGTGATGCGGGGCATCCGGCACGCCGGCCCGCTCGTGCATGCCCTGGATCTCGGCATCCTCTTCTTCGGCGATGTGGTCCAGCGTGTGGTGCTGGTGCGCACGGGCCGCCTCGAGCTCGGCCTGCGTGACCGGCGACAGCCGGTCCTCGAAGAACCAGCGCGAGATCGACGCGCGCAGGTTCTCGTGCCACGGGATCCGGCCCTTGTCGTTGGGGCGCACCACGAGCGGCTCGTTGGTCTCGAAGTCGACGAGCTTGACGACCTCGTACTGGTCGACGGGCTGGTGCACCTCGATGTACTCGCCACCGGGCAGGCGCACGATGCGTCCCGACTCGTAGCCGTGCAGCGCGATCTCGCGATCCTTCTTCTGCAGGGCCAGGCAGATGCGCTTCGTGATGAAGTACGCGAGCACGGGACCCACGAACAGCAGCGCCTGCAGGGTGTGGATGACGCCTTCCATCGTGAGCCAGAAGTGGGTCGCGATGATGTCGGAGGATGCCGCGGCCCACAGGACGGCGTAGAAGGTCACACCGGCTGCGCCGATCGCCGTGCGGGTCGCCGCGTTGCGCGGACGCTGGGCGATGTGGTGCTCCCGCTTGTCGCCGGTGATCCACGCCTCGATGAAGGGGTAGATCGCGACGAGCACGATGAACAGGCCGAGCACCAGCAGCGGGATGAGGATGTTGAACGACCACGTGCGGTCCCACAGCACGAACTCCAGGTGCGGCGGCACGAGACGCAGCGCGCCGTCGGCGAAGCCGATGTACCAGTCGGGCTGGGTGCCCGCGGAAACCGGAGACGGGTCGTACGGGCCGTAGTTCCAGATCGGGTTGATCGTGAACAGCGACGCGATCAACACGATCACACCGAACGTGATGAAGAAGAAGCCGCCCATCTTGGACATGTACACCGGCATCATCGGGTAGCCGACGACGTTGCTGTTCGTGCGGCCGGGGCCGGCGAACTGCGTGTGCTTGTTGACGATCATCAGCATCAGGTGCACCGCGAGCAGCGCCACCAGGATCGCCGGCAGCAGCAGGATGTGCAGCGTGTACAGGCGTCCCACGATCTGCGTGCCGGGGAACTCGCCGCCGAAGAGGAGGAACGAGGTCCAGGTGCCGATCAGCGGGATGCCCTTGATCATGCCGTCGATGATGCGCAGACCGTTGCCGGAGAGCAGGTCGTCGGGCAGGGAGTAGCCGGTGAAGCCCTCCGCCATCGCGAGGATGAACAGGACGAAGCCGATCACCCAGTTGAGCTCGCGCGGCTTGCGGAACGCGCCGGTGAAGAACACGCGCAGCATGTGCACGCCGATGCCGGCGACGAACACGAGCGCGGCCCAGTGGTGGATCTGGCGCACGAGCAGTCCGCCGCGGATGTCGAAGGAGATCCGCAGCGTCGAGTCGAGGGCCGCGGACATCTCCACGCCGCGCAGCGGCGGGTACGCGCCGGCGTAGTGCGTCTCGACCATGGACGCCTGGAAGAAGAACGTCAGGAACGTGCCGGACAGCAGGACGACGACGAAGCTCCACAGGGCGATCTCGCCGAGCATGAACGACCAGTGGTCGGGGAAGATCTTCCGGCCCAGCTCCTTGACGAAGCCGGAGATGCTCGTGCGCTCGTCGATGTAGTTCGCGGCGCCCGCGACGAACCGGCCGCCGAGGGGCTTCTCGGAGGTCTTCGCGCCGGCGGCGGTGTCAGGTCCTGTCTCGGTGACAGTCGCGGTGCTCAATGGCGCTCCCAGAAGCTCGGGCCGACAGGTTCGGTGAAGTCGCTCTGCGCGATGAGGTAGCCCTCGTCGTCGACGGTGATGGGCAGCTGCGGCAGCGGCCGCGCGGCCGGACCGAAGATGACCGCAGCCGAACGCGACACGTCGAACTGCGACTGGTGGCAGGGGCAGAGGAGGTGGTGGGTCTGCTGCTCGTACAGGGCGACGGGGCAGCCGACGTGCGTGCACACCTTGGAGTAGGCCACGATGCCGTTGTAGGACCACTCCAGCTTGTTCTGGTCGGCCGGCAACTGCTCGGGGAGCAGGCGCATCAGCAGGACGATCGCCTTCGCCTTCTCCTCGAGGTAGCCGTCGTGGTGGCTGAGCTCGGCGAGCGACTCCGGGATGACGTGCACGGCGGAGCCGAGCGTCAGATCCGCGGCGCGGATGGGCTCACCGCTCGGGTCGTGCGCGAGGCGCTCACCCTTCTTCCACATGGTGTGGCTGAGGAGCGCGACCGGGTCGCCCGCGATCGGGTTGGCCTCGCTGCTCTCGGGGGCGAGACCGCGGAAAAGAGTGATGCCGGGGAGGATCGACGCGACGAGCGCGGCGATCAGCGAACCGCGGATGGCCGTGCGGCGACCGAAGCCGGACTCCTCGTTGGCGTCGCGGAAGACCTGGACGGCCGCCTCACGCGTCGTGTCACGACCACGGGTGGCATGCCGCGGCTCGATGAACTCCTTGTCGCTCATGATGGCCTTGGACCAGTGGATCGCACCGATGCCGATGGCCAGCAGGGCGAGACCGATGCCGAGGCCGATGAAGAGGTTGTTGTGGCGGATGTCGACGATCCGGCCGCTCTCGATGGGGAAGAGCATGTAGGCGGCGATCGCCCAGATGCTGCCGGCCAGCGAGAGGTAGAACAGCGTGTAGACCGTGCGGACGGCGCGCTTCATGGCGGCCGGGTCCTTGTCCGTGATGCGCTCCCGGTGAGGCGGGAGGCCAGGGTTGTGCACGGGGTCGGGAACGGCGACGGCGAGCCCGGGGGAGGGCTTCCATGACGCCCGCTCGTGCTCGAGCGCGTCTTCCTCGTGTGCCATGATGCGTCCGTTTCCTACGTCAGTTCCGATATCCACAGATTCTTTGGGTCGGCGTGCCCGGTCAGTTCGACTTCGCCGTGATCCACACGGTGAGGCCGATGAGCGATCCGATACCGAAGATCCAGATGAACAGGCCCTCCGAGACGGGGCCGAGCGAGCCGAGCGAGAAGCCGCCGGCGGACTCGTTCTCCTGGAGGAACAGCAGCGCCGAGATGATGTCGCGCTTCTCCTCGGGGGTGAGGGTCATGTTGTTGAAGACCGGCATGTTCTGCGGGCCGGTGACCATCGCCGCGTACATGTGCAGGGCGCTGGTGTTGGTCAGGGCGGGGGCGTACTTGCCCTCGGTCAGTGCACCACCGGCGGCGGCGACGTTGTGGCACATCGCGCAGTTGATGCGGAAGAGCTCCGCGCCGTTGGCCACGTCGCCCTTGCCGTCGATGATCTCCGCCGACGGGTAGGTCGGACCGGGCGAGATCGACTGGACCCAGGCGGCGATGGCCTTGATCTGGTCCTCGGTGAACTGCACCGGCTTCTGCGGCGCCTGCGGGCCCTGCATCTGCAGCGGCATGCGGCCGGTGGACATCTGGAACTCCACCGCCAGCTCGCCGACGCCGTACAGCGACGGGCCGTCGGGGGTTCCCTCCATGTTCAGTCCGTGACAGGTGGCACAGTTGGCCTGGAAGAGCTTCTTGCCGTCGTCGACGGTGAGGGCGCTGGATGCCGTGGTGGGCTCTGTGGCCGCCATGGCGGCGGAGGCGCCGGCGTAGACGCCGCCCGTGACGAGCAGCCCGATGCCGATGAGGGCGGCTGCGGCCCACTTGCTGCGGCGGCCGGCCTTGCGGCGCGAGTTCTTGGGTGCCATGGAGGTATTCAGCTCCGCTCTCACTTGACGAAGTAGATGACGGCGAACAGGACGATCCACACGACGTCGACGAAGTGCCAGTAGTAGGACACGACGATCGCCGAGGTCATCTCCTTGCGTCCGAAGTTCTTGACGGCGAAGGCGCGACCGATGACGAGCAGGAACGCGATGAGGCCGCCGGTGACGTGCAGCGCGTGGAAGCCGGTGGTGATGTAGAACGCCGATGCGTAGGAGTCCGCGCTGATGGGCATGCCTTCTGCGACGAGCGTCGCGTACTCCCACACCTGGCCCGAGACGAAGACGGCGCCCATGATGAAGCTCAGGTAGAACCACTCGACCATGCCCCACTGGCGGAACTGCCAGAACGAGCCGCGACGGTAGGGCTGGAAGCGCTCGGCGGCGAACACGCCGGCCTGGGCCGTGAACGACGACAGGATCAGGATGACGGTGTTCACGGCGGCGAACGGGATGTTCAGCAGCTCGGTGCGCTCTGCCCACAGCTCGGGGGAGGCGTTGCGCAGCGTGAAGTAGATCGCGAACAGGCCCGCGAAGAACATGACCTCGCTGCCGAGCCAGACGATGGTGCCGACGGCGACCGGATCCGGCCGCTTGACGGAGCGCAAGGCTTGGGAATAGGTCGCTGAAGAGGTCGTCACGCTCCCCATTATGGCGGATTCGGCGCCAGGTTTTCGCATCACTGAAGGTGCGGCCGACAATTCCATCGTCCGCATTCCACTTTCGGAGGGATCGGAGCAGGCCGTGTGAGCGCCGGGAGTTCGCCGAGCAACTCCCGATAGGATCGACGCTCATGGCGGAGCTCTATTCCTGGCCCGAGATCCTCACCGCGGTGCTCGATCGACGAGACCTCAGCGTGTCCGAATCCACGTGGGCGATGCGGCAGGTGATGCGCGGGGACGCGACGCCGTCGCAGCTGGCCGGATTTCTCCTCGCCCTGCGTGCGAAGGGCGAGACGGTCGACGAGATCGTCGGCTTCCGCGACGCCATCCTCGAAGCAGCGCTCCCGCTCCCGGTGCCGGCTGAGGTGCTCGACATCGTCGGCACCGGAGGCGATCGCTTCGGCACGGTGAACGTGTCGACGATGTCGGCGATCGTCGCCGCCGCGACGGGCATCCCGGTCGTCAAGCACGGCAACAAGGCCGCCAGCTCGGCATCCGGCTCCTCCGACGTGCTCGGAGCGCTCGGCATCGATCTGTCGCTGTCGCCGGAGCGGGTTGCCGAGGTACTCGCGGAGGTCGGGATCACCTTCGCCTTCGCGTCGGCGTTCCACCCCGGCTTCCGTCACGCCGGACCGACGCGCGCCGAGCTCGGCGTGCCCACCGTCTTCAACTTCCTCGGGCCGCTGTGCAACCCCGCGCGCGCCGAGGCGAACGCCGTCGGCGTCGCGAACCTCGACCGTGTCCCGCTCATCACGGGGGTGTTCCAGACGCGCGGCGCCACGGCGCTCGTCTTCCGCGGCGATGACGGTCTGGACGAGCTGACGACGACGGGGCACAGCCGGGTGTGGGAGATCAGCCGCGGCGACATCCACGAGCACGACCTCGATCCGCGTGACGTCGGCATTCCGCTGGCCGACATCGGCGATCTGCTCGGCGGCGACGCGGCGCACAACGCCGCCGTCGTCCACCGCGTGCTCGACGGCGAAGCCGGGGCGGTGCGGGACATCGTGCTGCTGAACGCGGCCGCCGGCATCGTGTCGTACGAGCTGTTCCGCGATGCCACCCAGGTGCAGTTCCCCATCGTCGAGCGCCTGGCACGCGCGCGCGACACGGCGGCGGCGGCGATCGACAGCGGCGCGGCGGCGGCGAAGCTCGCGGCCTGGGTGGAAGCCACCTCTGCAGATGTGGTCTGACCACTAGGGTCTTCTCCGGCCCGTCCTCTGGTGCGCCTTCCGCGGCGACGGCTACGTTGAACTCAACAGCCGCTCCAGGAAGGAACGCCCCCATGTCAGAAGAAGTCGTCGCCACCGCGGACACTCTCGAGCCCCCGCAGAAGAAGGTGGGGATCGTCAAGGTCGCCGGCATCCTCGGCATCCTCGGCGGCATCGCCCTCATCGTCGTCGGCGTCGTCGTCTGGGTGATGGTCTCCAGCCAGCTGCGCGCCGAGAACATCACCGTTCCCGACGACGCGATGGCCTTCCAGGGTCAGACCGTGGCCGGTCCCTTCACCGCCTACGTGCAGGCCGACATCATCCAGCACCACGCGCTCGAGGCCTCGGGTGGCAAGACCTACGCCGAGCTGCCGCAGGACGACCCGGTGCGCGCGACGATGATGAACGCATCGTTCCTCCGCGCGTCGCTGTTCACGTCGGTCGTCTCGTTCGGTGTCGCGGCATTCGCAATCGGCATCGGCATCCTGTCGATCCTCTTCGGTCTCGCGCTGAACCGACTGGCCGCCGTGCCGGTGATCGTCCGCCGGGCCGCCGTCACCCGCTCGTAACGCGATCGGAGGGGCCTGCGCGATTGCGCAGGCCCCTCCGGCATCCGTCATCGTGGATCCCGTCGACGCGCTCCTGGAGATCGCGACCCTGCTCGAACGCGAGCGGGCGTCGCGATATCGTTCGTCCGCCTTCCGCACCGCCGCCGCCGTCGTCGAGGGGCTGACCCCGGCGGAGCGGGCGGATGCCGCGGGCCTGCGCCGGCGCAAGGGGATCGGCGATTCGTCGTTCGCGGTCATCCAGGAGGCGCTCGCGGGACAGGTGCCGCGCTACCTCGTGGAACTCCGTGAGCGGTACGCCCCCGCGCGGTCGGCACTGCGGTCGGCGCTGCGGGGAGACCTGCACTGCCACTCCGAGTGGTCGGACGGCACGACCTCGATCGCGCAGATGGCGGCCGCGGCGCGGGGGCTGGGGCACGAGTACCTCGCTCTCACCGACCACTCACCACGGCTGCGGGTGGCGAACGGGCTCTCGCCGGAGCGGCTGCGGGCGCAGCTGGAGGAGATCCCGGCATACTCCGACGACGGCTTCACCCTGTTGAGCGGAATCGAGGTCGACATCCTCGACGGCGGCGAGCTCGACCAGGAGCCTGAGCTGCTCCAAGCGCTCGACGTCGTCGTGGCGTCGGCGCACTCGAAGCTGCGGATGGAGGCGGCGCCGATGACACGCCGGCTCGTGACGGCGGTCTCCAGCGGTCAGGTGGATGTGCTCGGCCACGTCACGGGGCGCCTCATCACCGGCTCACGGGGCACGCGCCCGCCGTCGACGTTCGATGCCGGCGCCGTGTTCGATGCGTGCGCCGCGCACCGGGTCGCTGTCGAGATCAACTCCCGGCCGGAGCGCGAGGACCCGCCCGACGACCTCATCGCGCTGGCACTGGAGCGCGGATGCCTGTTCTCGATCGACTCCGACGCGCACGCGCCCGGTCAGCTGGGGCTGATCGACGAGGGCGCGGCGCGGGCCGAGCGCCTCGGCGTCCCGGTGGAGCGCATCGTCACGACGTGGCCGCTCGCGCGCCTGCGGAAGTGGCTCACGCGCTGACGCGTGGTCAGGCGTCGGCGCGGGCGGCGAGCGCGGCGGCCGCGCGGCCGGCGGACGCACCCAGTCCCCAGCGCTCGGCCAGTGCGTCGAGGTCACCGGCATCCGTCGCCCGGATGCGCGCGTCGATCTCGCCGAGGTCCAGGTCGCGCACCACCTCGACGACGCGGGGCGCGACGGCGAGATAGTCCGCCGCGGCGAGGATCTTCGCGCGGATGCCGGCGGTCATCCCTGTGCCGGATGCCGCCGCCGCGATGATGCCGGTCAGGTCGCCGTGTGCGGCGAGCAGGCTCGCGGCGGTCTTCTCCCCGATGCCGGCGACGCCCGGCAGCCCGTCAGAGGCGTCGCCGCGCATGACGGCGTAGTCGGCGTACTGCTCGGGGAGCACGCCGTACCGTCCGACGATGGCCGCTGCGTCGAGCAGTTCGAGGTTGCTCATTCCGCGTCCGGTGTAGACGACGCGGACACCGCGGTCGTCGTCGACGAGCTGGAACAGGTCGCGGTCGCCCGTGACGACGTCGACCGGTATGGTCGACTGGGCGGCGAGTGACCCGATGACGTCGTCGGCCTCGTGGTCGGCGGCACCCACGATGGGGATGCCGAGGGCGCCGAGCTCTGCCCGGATGAGCGGAACCTGGGCCTCGAGGGGATCGGGCACGACCTCCACGTCGGGACCGGCGGCGACGACCTCGGCGACGCGATGCGTCTTGTAGCTGGGGATGAGATCGACGCGCCACTGCGGGCGCCAGTCCTCGTCCCAGCACGCGACCAGATGCGTCGGCTCGTACGTCGCGACGAGCTTGGCGATCATGTCGAGCAGGCCCCGCGCCGCATTCACCGGCGTTCCGTCGGGAGCGCGCACGGTGTCGGGCACGCCGTAGAACGCGCGGAAGTAGAGCGACGCGGTGTCGAGCAGCATGAGACGGTCGGGCATGGGCGGAGTCTATCCGCGGGACGGCTGCGGGCAGCGCGGTCAGCAGCCGACGCCGGCGGGGTCTTCGATGCAGGTCCGGTCGACGAGCGCCGTGCGCGCCTCGAGGACGTCGATCGTCGCGTTGGCGGTGGGGATCGCGAGGAGCCCGGGAACGGGCACCCATCCACTGCCGAAGTCGACCTCCGCCGCATACCGCACGAGGGCGGATGCCGTGTACGTGCCGCGCGCGGCATAGGCGTGGCTCGTGGGCGTCGCGCTGAACTGGGGGAGACCGAGCGCGGACAGCGACCGGCCGCCGTCGGCGGCGGTGCGTGTCACCCCATCGCCGTAGGCGAAGACGACGGAGTCCGGCGTGAACCGCACGGTCACCGGGAGATCGAACAGTTCGCCGGTCTGCTCGTGGGTCGTCGCGGTGACGACGAAGTTCACCGGCATGCCCACGATGCCCACTCCGTCAGGCTCGTCGGTGAGCCCGAGGCCCGCCGGCGCGAAGGAGGCGACGTCGGTCAGCGTCGGGCGGAGTATCCCGACCTCGTAGGTGATCGGTATCCGATAGCAGAGCGCGCCGACACACTCGTCATCCGCGTCGGGAGCCGCTGCGCCCGGGTCCCGAGCGTTACCGCCGCGGTCGCGTCCGCGGTCGCTGTTTCCGCCCGTCGTGTCGCGCCCGCCCGGAAGGGTGCCGGAGACATCTACTGTCGAGCCGGAGTTGACGATCTCCGGGCAGAGGCCCGTCGCCTGTTGTTCGGGGGTGCACTTGATCTCGGTCGTCGCAAGCAATGTGGACAGCGCGATAGCGGTCAACACTGTTCATCACCCACGATCGACTGCGCGATTAACGGCGTCGGAGAGGCATAGATGACCTGGACTTTGAGGGAGCCGACGTCTGACCGGGACTCGGGGGTCACGTCATTGCCAGATTTGTCGACGACCCTTGTGTCGGAGTAGTTCATGCACACGGAGATGGTGGCGGTGGAAGGATCCCAATCGTCACCTCTGACGCTCACAATGCTCATCGGCCCTTCGAGCTCTAGTCCGGCATCGTTGAGCTGCTGGGTTGCGGCGATGCTCTCAGTCAGGGCATCGCCCGTCAGGAAGTCAGTTGGGCTGGGTAGCGAGTCCGGATCCTCCCGTTGTGCATTCGAGGCATCGATATACGCGCGGTAGGTGTCCTCGGCGGCGGCGAAGGCCTCCTCGTCCGAGGCGAAGCCGGTCGGGGAGGGCGTCGGCGTCGGGTCGGGGGTGCACGCCGTCAGCGCGGCGAGCGCCAGCAGCGCCGCCGCCGCGTGCGCCGTCAGACGCCGCCGTCCCTCTGCCATGCGCCCCACGTTAGCCATCTCCGCCGACGCGCGATCAGGTTATCCACACGTACGATCGAGCCCATGTCCTTCGGAGTCGCCGCGCAGGGGAGAACGCCCTCGGCCGACGCGCCCTGCCCGTGCGGTGGCGGCGCGTACGGCGACTGCTGCGGCCCGGTCGTGGCCGGCGACCCCGCGGCGACGGCGGAGCAGCTCATGCGATCGCGGTTCACCGCCTTCGCACTCGGCCATGCCCGCCACGTGCGCGACTCCTGGCATCCCTCGACAGCCCCGGCATCCGTCGACCTGGATGACGGACTGCGCTGGGACCGGCTCGATATCGTGCGCACCGACGAGGGCCAACCCGGCGATCGCCGCGGCGTCGTCGAGTTCGTCGCATCGTGGCACGACCCCCGCACCGGGGAGAGCGGGCGGTTGCACGAGGTGAGCCGGTTCCGGTTCGCGCTCGGCCGGTGGTACTACCTCGACGGCGAGGTCGGCGCCGACCGGTGACGCCGATCCGGCGCGCGGGCGTAACGTGATGCCCATGTCGCCGACCCGCCCGGACCGCGCCGCGCCGCAACCCGAGTCGATGCTCACGGTGCTGATCGCGTTCGGCGCGAACCTGCTCATCGCGATCGCGAAGACCGTCGCCGCCGTGCTTACCGGCGCCGCCAGCATGCTCGCCGAGGCGGCGCACTCCTGGGCCGACACCGGCAACGAGGTGTTCCTCTACGTCGCCGCGCGACGCGCGGTGCGGCCGCGCGACCCGCGGCATCCGGCCGGCTACGGGCGCGACGCGTACGTGTGGTCGCTGTTCGCGGCGTTCGGTTTGTTCGCCGTCGGCGCCGGGGTCTCGATCATGCACGGCATCCAGGAACTGCTGAACCCGGCGCCCGCCGAGCTGTTCGGCGTCTCCTACGCCGTGCTGGCGGTGGCGTTCGTCCTCGAGGGGATCTCGTTCGTGCAGGCGCTGCGGCAGTCGCGTCGTGATGCTCGGGAGAGTCATCGCGACCTGCTCGACTATGTGATGGGCACGTCCGACCCGACGCTGCGCGCGGTGTTCTTCGAGGATGCCGCGGCGCTCATCGGCCTCGTCATCGCTTTCGGCGGAATCCTGCTGCACCAGGTGACCGGGTCCGCGGTGCCCGACGCTGTCGGCTCGATCCTCGTGGGCGTGCTGCTCGCGGTCGTCGCCGTCGTGCTCATCCGGCAGAACCGGCGGTTCCTCGTCGGCGTCGTCGTCGAGCCCGAGGTCCGCGCCGCCGCGGTGCAGCGGCTGCTCGCCCAGCCGGAGATCGCCCAGATCACCTATCTGCACATCGAATACGTCGGCCCCGGACGTGTCTTCCTCGTCGCGGCCGTCGATCTCGAGGGCGACACCCCTGAGCACACCGTCGCCGCGCGGCTGAACGCGATCGAGGATGAACTGGCGCGCAGCCCGCGGGTGGCGTGGGCGGTGCTGACCCTGTCGCGCCCCGGCGCCCCCGCGCTGGATCCGCAGCACCCCGCCGACCCGCTGATGGGCTGACGACGACTGCCGGGGGAGAACGACATCGCCCGGCGGCGCTCCCGCGATCTCTGATACCCTGGACTGTCACTCGTGTGGCTCTTCGCCGTGCAATCGTGACGCGCAATCCCTGACCGACCGCTCCGGCGGCGGCATCCGCTCGTCTTCGGACGGATGCCGAGGCGGCACCGCCGCGCCGGAGCCCGACATCCAACCCAACAAGGACAACCCACTACATGACTACCGCAACGACCGCCCCGGCCACCAAGCAGGTCGCCATCAACGACATCGGATCTGCTGAGGACTTCCTGGCCGCGGTCGAGAAGACCCTGAAGTTCTTCAACGACGGAGACCTCATCGAAGGCACCGTCGTGAAGATCGACCGCGACGAGGTCCTCCTCGACGTCGGGTACAAGACCGAGGGCGTCATCCCCTCGCGCGAGCTCTCCATCAAGCACGACGTCGACCCGAACGAGGTCGTCAAGGTCGGCGACGAGGTCGAAGCCCTCGTCCTCCAGAAGGAGGACAAGGAAGGCCGCCTCATCCTCTCCAAGAAGCGCGCGCAGTACGAGCGCGCCTGGGGCGACGTCGAGAAGATCAAGGAGAACGACGGGGTCGTCACCGGCACCGTCATCGAGGTCGTCAAGGGTGGCCTCATCGTCGACATCGGCCTGCGCGGGTTCCTCCCGGCATCGCTCATCGAGCTGCGTCGCGTCCGCGACCTCACGCCGTACCTCGGTCAGGAGATCGAGGCGAAGATCCTCGAGCTCGACAAGAACCGCAACAACGTCGTGCTGAGCCGCCGCGCCCTGCTCGAGCAGACGCAGTCGGAGTCGCGCACCACGTTCCTCAACAACCTGCACAAGGGTCAGGTCCGCAAGGGCGTCGTCTCGTCGATCGTCAACTTCGGTGCGTTCGTCGACCTCGGCGGCGTGGACGGCCTCGTGCACGTCTCCGAGCTGTCGTGGAAGCACATCGAGCACGCCTCCGAGGTCGTCGAGGTGGGCCAGGAGGTCACCGTCGAGATCCTCGAGGTCGACCTCGACCGCGAGCGCGTCTCGCTGTCGCTGAAGGCGACGCAGGAGGACCCGTGGCAGGTCTTCGCCCGCACCCACGCGATCGGTCAGGTCGCGCCGGGCAAGGTCACCAAGCTCGTCCCGTTCGGCGCGTTCGTCCGCGTCGCGGACGGCATCGAGGGCCTCGTGCACATCTCGGAGCTCTCCGGCAAGCACGTCGAGCTCGCCGAGCAGGTCGTGTCGGTCGGTGAAGAGGTCTTCGTGAAGATCATCGACATCGACCTCGAGCGTCGCCGCATCTCGCTGTCGCTCAAGCAGGCCAACGAGTCCGTCGACCCCAACGGCACCGAGTTCGACCCGGCGCTGTACGGCATGGCGACCGAGTACGACGAGAACGGCGAGTACAAGTACCCCGAGGGCTTCGACCCCGAGTCGGGCGCCTGGCTCGAGGGCTTCGACGCGCAGCGTGAGAAGTGGGAGCAGGAGTACGCCGCCGCTCAGGCGCGCTGGGAGCAGCACAAGGCTGCCGTCGCGAAGGCCCTCGAGGCCGAGGCGGCCGCTCCGGTCGAGACCGGTGCCTCCTCCTTCTCTTCGGAGACGGTCGGCGGCGGCACCCTCGCCGACGACGAGGCGCTCGCGGCACTCCGCGAGAAGCTGTCGGGTCGCTGAGCCGAACCCCTTCAGAACGGGCCGTCACCGTCGACCTTCTGGTCGCCGGTGGCGGCCCGTTCGCCGTTCTGCGGGCGTCGTGTCCCGACGATCCCGCCGCGAGCGGTAGCGTCATGGAGTGCGGATGACACGAGCGACAGCGGCCGGTGCGCCGACGCCGCCGCGCACGCGCCGGCGCACGGCACTGCGCTTCGATCTGCGTGACCGCGTCGCCGTCGGCAACCAACTGCTGTTGTGCGGCATCGTCGTCGTCCTCTTCGTCGGGGGAATCCTCGCCGGCGTGCTCAGCAGCCCCGGCGTGTTCGCGATCGGCACCCTCCTCATCGCCGTTGCGACGATCGCGACGCTCGCCGTCCCGTGGACGAGGGTCGCGCCCGCGTGGGTCGCTCTCGTGCCGCTGGTCGATATCGTGGCGATCGCGGTGCTGCGCGTCGCGGAGCCGCCCGCGGGTCTGGGCCTGCTCTGGGCGTTCCCGGCGATGTGGCTCGCGTCGCTCGGGCTGGCCGGCCTCATCGTCAGCTGCGTGCTGATCCCGCTGCTGTACTGGGTGCTGCTGGTGGTCGGCCCGGCATCCGCCTTCACCTTCTCGACCCTGCTGCTGCCGCTCGTCATCGTCGCGATCAGCAGTGCGGGCTACGTGGCCGCGCGCCGGCTCACCGCGCAGCGCGACCTGCTCGATGCGCAGGCGGCACGGCTCGCGTTCGCGCGCTCCGCCGCCGTCCGCCAGGAGCAGCTGGTGACCGAGGTGCTCGACACCGTCGACTTCGGCGTCATGCGGCTGTCGGTCGGCGGTGACATCGTCTACGAGAACGACGCCGTCGGTCGCCTCAGCAGCGCGATTCCCGAACTGCACCCGGCGTCGGGGCGGACGACTCTGCTCGCCGAGGACGGCCGCACGCCGCTGCCGGCGAACGACCACCCGCTGGCGCGCACCCGGCGCGGCGAGACCTTCGACGACGTCGTGGTGTGGTCGCAGGATGCCGAGGGTCGCCGGTCGGCGCTGACCTTCACGGCGCGGCGGCTCATCGACCACCGCGGCGAGGACGGCGGGGCCGTGCTCGTGGCACGCGATGCGACGGCGGAGCGCGAGGCGCTGCGCGCCCGCGACGACCTCGTCGCCTCGGTGTCGCACGAACTGCGCACGCCGCTGACATCGGTGCTCGGCTACCTCGAACTCGCGCTCGACGAGGAGGACCTGCCGGAGCGCGCCCGCCGCTACGTCGACACCGCGCTCGGCAGCAGCGAGCGCCTCCTCGCGATCGTCGCCGACATCCTCACCGCGTCGCGGCGTTCGCTGCAGTCGGTGGAGTCGTCAGTGCATCCGCGCGAGATCGACGTGGTCGAGATCGTGCGCGCGTCGATCCTCGCGCTCCGCCCGCTCGCGGACGACCGCGTCATCAAGGTCACCCTCGACGGGGCGGAGAGCGCCGTCGCCTACGCCGATCCGGGACGGCTGCGACAGGTCATCGACAACCTGCTGGGCAACGCGATCAAGTTCAACCGCGACGGCGGCTCGATCGAGGTCACCGTCCACACCGATGGAGACACGACGACGATCGCGGTGCGCGACACCGGCATCGGGATCGGCGAGGAGGACCGCGGTCGCGTCTTCGAACGGTTCTTCCGCGCCTCCGAGGACATCGCCGGCAACGGTCTGGGACTTGCCATCAGCCACGAGATCGTGCGGGCACACGACGGCGACCTGACGGTGGCCTCCGAGCCCGGGGTCGGCTCGACGTTCACCGTCGCGCTGCCGGCCAAGGCGGGGACGCGGGTGACGCGATGACCCTGGATCTGTTCACCGTCACGGTGATGACCGCGCTCGTGGCATCCGTCGCCAGCCTCACCTTCATCCTCGACACCGTCATCCGTCGGGACGTGGGGCCGGGTCGGCTCTGGGCGGTCGCGTTCTTCTGCGGCCTGGCGACGACGGTCGCGTACATGGCCTGGTTCTCCGGCGTCGGCGGCGCGCTGTCGGTCGCCGTCGGCAACACCCTGTTCGTGCTCGTGCCCGGGTTCATGTGGGTCGGCACGCGCCGGTTCAACGACCGTCCGATCGGCTACGCAGCGGGCCTGCTCGCGGTGCTGGCCGCGGCGACCTTCGTCGCGGCGCTGCTCCAGGCGGATGCGCTCGGCAGCTGGGGCGGCTGGACGACGATGGCGGCGTGCCTGGTGGCGCTGTTCGTCGCCGGCGCCATCGAGACGCTGCGCCCGCCGCTGCGGCACATCCACAGTTCGTGGGCGCTGGCGGCGGTGCTGCTGATCGCCGCGGTCTTCTACGCCGTCCGGCTGACGGTCTTCCTCGTCCTGGGGCACGACAGCGCGCTGATCTCGGAATGGCTCGGGTCGATCAGCGCCAACTTCGTCACGGTCACGCTGACCGTGGTCGCCGCCATCGTCACCTCGGTGCTGCGTTCGCACCACACCTCCGAGCAGCGCTACGAATGGCTCACGGAGGGCGGCGTGGCCTTCGACGGCGTCATGCTCGCCCGGACGTTCGCCGGCGCGAGCGCCGATGTCGTCGAGCGGGCGCAGTGGCGGTCGGAGGGGGTGGCGCTCGTGGTCATCCGCGTTGAGGGCATCTCGGAGATCCGCACGGCGTTCGGTCCCGAGGTCGCCGATGACATCACCCGCGCGTGCCGGCAGGCCGTGCGCCGCTACGCGCCCGCCTCGGCGATCGTCGGCGAAGACGGGGGCGATCGCCTGGCGGTGTGCGCGCTGGCGACGACGGCCGCCGACGCGCGGCGCCTGGGCGCGACGATCTACCGCGGCTGCACCGAGGAGCTCGCCCGCTCGCAGTCGGGCCTGTTCCCGTACGTCGGCGTCGGCGTCGCCTTCACCGAAAATGCCGGCTATGACATCGACCGACTGCTGGAGGGCGCGCGCGACGCGGCGCAGCGTGCCGCACAGACACCCGGTGCTTCGGTGCTCCTCGATGCGCCGTCGTCGCCATCGTCGTGACAGGCTGTCGACCATGCCTCTCATCGCGCTGACCGGAGGGATCGCCTCCGGCAAGTCGACGATCGCGCGTCGTCTCGCCGAGCACGGCGCGGTGATCGTCGACGCCGACGCCATCGTCCGCGAGGTGCAGGCGCCCGGCTCGCCTGTGCTGGACCTGATCGCCGCGGCCTTCGGCCGCGAGGTGATCGCCGGCGACGGCACGCTCGACCGCGCGGCGCTCGGCGACATCGTCTTCGGCGACCCCGACGCCCTCGCCCGCCTGAACGGCATCGTGCACCCCGCGGTGCGGGAGGAATCGGCGCGGCGCTTCGCGGCGGCGAGCGCCGCCGATCCCGGTGCCGTCGTCGTCTACGACGTGCCCTTGCTGGTGGAGGCGCGCGTCGACGATCCCTGGGACCTCGTCGTCGTGGCGCACGCGCCGGCAGCCGTCCGCATCGCGCGTCTCGTCTCGCTGCGGGGGCTGACCGAGGACGACGCCCGCGCCCGCATCGCCTCGCAGGTCGACGACGCCGCCCGTCTGGCGGTCGCCGACGTGGTGATCGACACCGCCGGAACGCTCGAGCACACGATCGCGCAGACCGACGCGCTGTGGCGTCGGCTTCAGGCGACCGGCTGAACCGGCGCCGTCGGCGTGCCGTCGTGGACCACGCCCACGGCGAACGCCGATGCCGGTGTCGGAGGCCCCGCCTACGCTGGAGTGATGCAGACCACACGCTCCGTGCGCCCCTTCGAGGTCGTCAGCGAGTACGAGCCCAGCGGTGACCAGCCGCAGGCGATCGCCGAGCTGGCGGCACGCATCAACGCCGGCGAGACCGACGTCGTGCTGCTGGGCGCGACGGGTACCGGCAAGTCGGCCACGACCGCATGGCTCGTCGAGCAGGTGCAGCGGCCGACGCTCGTGCTCGCGCACAACAAGACCCTCGCAGCCCAGCTGGCCAACGAGTTCCGCGAGCTCATGCCGCACAACGCCGTCGAGTACTTCGTCAGCTACTACGACTACTACCAGCCCGAGGCGTACGTCCCGCAGACCGACACCTTCATCGAGAAGGACTCCTCGATCAACGCCGAGGTCGAGCGCCTGCGCCACTCCACCACGAACTCGCTGCTGAGCCGGCGCGACGTCGTCGTGGTCTCGACCGTGTCATGCATCTACGGCCTCGGCGCACCCGAGGAGTATCTGCGGGCGATGGTCGCGCTGCAGGTGGGGGAGCGGTACGACCGCGACGCGCTCATCCGCAAGTTCATCGCGATGCAGTACAACCGCAACGACGTGGACTTCTCCCGCGGCAACTTCCGGGTGCGCGGCGACACGATCGAGATCATCCCGGTGTACGAGGAGTACGCCGTGCGCATCGAGCTGTTCGGCGACGAGATCGAGGCGCTGTACATGCTGCATCCGCTCACCGGCGATGTCGTGCAGCGGCTCGACAGCGTGCCGATCTTCCCGGCATCCCACTACGTCGCCGGCACCGACACGGTCCAGCGCGCCATCGGGACGATCGAGCACGAGCTCGGCGAGCGGCTGAAGGAGCTCGAAGGGCAGGGCAAGCTCCTCGAAGCGCAGCGGCTGCGCATGCGCACGACGTTCGATCTCGAGATGCTGCAGCAGCTCGGCTTCTGCTCCGGCATCGAGAACTACTCGCGCCACCTCGACGGCCGTCAGCCCGGCGAGCCGCCCCACACGCTCTTGGACTTCTTCCCCGACGACTTCCTGCTCGTGATCGACGAGTCGCACGTGACGGTGCCGCAGATCGGCGCGATGTACGAGGGGGATGCCTCGCGCAAGCGCACTCTCGTCGACCACGGCTTCCGACTGCCCAGCGCCCTGGACAACCGCCCCCTGCGCTTCGACGAGTTCAAGAACCGCATCGGCCAGACCGTGTACCTGTCGGCGACGCCCGGCCGGTACGAGATGGGGATCGCCGACGGTGTCGTCGAGCAGATCATCCGTCCGACCGGCCTCGTCGACCCGCAGATCATCGTCAAGCCCTCGAAGGGACAGATCGACGATCTGCTCGAGGAGATCCGCGTGCGCGTCGAGCGGGACGAGCGGGTGCTCGTGACGACACTCACCAAGAAGATGGCCGAGGAGCTCACCGACTTCCTCGGCGAGCACGGCGTGCGCGTGCGGTACCTCCACTCCGACGTCGACACCCTGCGGCGCGTGGAGCTGCTCACCGAACTGCGTCAGGGCGTCTACGACGTGCTGGTCGGCATCAACCTGCTGCGCGAGGGACTCGACCTGCCCGAGGTGTCCCTCGTCGCGATCCTCGATGCCGACAAGGAGGGATTCCTCCGCAGCGGCACGTCGCTCATTCAGACGATCGGCCGCGCGGCGCGCAACGTGTCGGGCGAGGTGCACATGTACGCCGACAACATGACCGACTCGATGCGCTCGGCCATCGACGAGACCGAGCGCCGGCGCGAGAAGCAGATCGCCTACAACACCGAGCACGGCATCGACCCTCAGCCGCTGCGCAAGAAGATCGCCGACATCACCGACGTGCTGGCCCGCGAGGCCTCCGACACGCAGGAGCTGCTCGGCGGTCGCGCCACGGCGAAGAACAAGTCCGGCAAGGGCAAGTCGCCCACCCCGCAGCTGCGGCGCGAGGGCATCGCCGCCGAGGGCGCCATGCAGCTGGAGGCGACGATCGAGGATCTCACCGCCCAGATGCTCGCCGCCGCCTCGGAGTTGAAGTTCGAGCTGGCGGGGCGCCTGCGCGACGAGGTGCAGGATCTGAAGAAGGAGCTGCGCGCGATGGAGCGCGCCGGGCACGCGTGAGGATGCCGACGGAGCAGAGACTGAACCTTGTGACGCTGGGCGTCGCCGACCTCGAACGCGTGGGAGGTCGCGATCAACCCCGGCTGGACGCTCGGCGCCGACGGCTCGACGCGCCTGCGCTGACGCGCGCGAGCGCGGCGCGGCGACGCGTCAGGACGGGCAGTGCATGAGCGGTTTGGGGCCGCTGCGGTCGAACGTGTGCGCCGACATCGGGTGGCCGCACAGTGGACACGATCGCTCGGTGCGCACGGGTTCGGGCTCGGTGTCGAACGGGCCCACCGATGCGGGACCGGCGAGGCGGATCAGCCGACTGTTCCAGTAGGCGTACCACCCACCGGCCGCCCGCACACGCTCCCGCAGCGGCGGGCGTTCCGGATCGTTTCGTGTCATGATCATTAGTGTACTAACAAAACCGGGTAGAGTGCTGACATGGACCCCCGCGACGACCTTTTGAAGCTCGACAACCAGCTCTGCTTCGCCCTGGTCACCGCGGCCCGCAACGTCGTCTCGATCTATCGCCCGGTGCTCGAGCCGCTCGGGCTCACGCACCCGCAGTACCTCGTCATGCTGGCGCTGTGGGAGCGCGCCCCGCGCTCGCTCGCGAACCTCGCGGGGGAGCTGGCGATGGAGCCGGCGACGCTCTCCCCGCTCGTGAAGCGCCTGGAGGCGCAGGGGCTCGTCTCCCGCGCGCGCAACGCCGACGACGAACGGCAGCTCGACATCACGATCACGGCGGCCGGCCGCGCCCTGCGCGAACGCGCGCTGGGCGTGCCAGAGCAGATCATGGCTCGAGTCGGGATGGATGCCGGTGAGCTCGCCGCCCTCCGCGACGCCCTCGCTCCCTTCGCCGGGCGCCGGCCACCGGCCGCGGGAGACCCGGTCGCGACCGATGCGAGTTCGCGCAGAGCGCACGCCGGAACCGCTGCGACGCCCTGAGCCGGCCGCGGTGTCGGAGGTCCCGCCTAGACTTGTCCGGTGCCTATTGTCCCCGTCGCAGCGTCGAAACTCAGTGTCCGCGGAGCCCGCGTCCACAACCTCAAGAACGTGGATCTCGACATCCCGCGGGACGCCCTCGTGGTCTTCACCGGCCTGTCCGGATCGGGCAAGTCGAGCCTCGCGTTCGACACGATCTTCGCCGAGGGTCAGCGCCGCTACGTCGAGTCGCTGAGCGCGTACGCGCGCCAGTTCCTCGGTCAGGTCGACCGGCCCGACGTCGACTTCATCGAGGGCCTCTCACCCGCCGTCTCGATCGACCAGAAGTCCACCAACCGCAACCCGCGGTCCACGGTCGGCACGATCACCGAGATCCACGACTACATGCGCCTGCTGTGGGCGCGCATCGGAGTGCCGCATTGCCCCGAGTGTGGCGCACAGATCCAGCGCCAGACGGTGCAGCAGATCGCCGACCAGCTCATGGAGCTGCCGGAGCGGACGCGCTACCAGATCGTCGCGCCGGTCGTGACGCAGAAGAAGGGCGAGTTCGTCGATCTCTTCAGGGAGCTCTCCGCGAAGGGATACGCGCGCGCCGTCGTCGACGGCGACCTCATCCAGCTCGCCGAGCCGCCCGCGCTGAAGAAGAGCTACAAGCACGACATCGCCGTCGTCGTCGACCGGCTCGTCGCCGCCCCCGACATCCTCGGTCGCATCACCGACTCCGTCGAGACGGCGCTGGGGTTGGCCGGCGGCATCATGCAGGTCAACTATGTCGACGAAGAGGGGGATGCCGCGTGGCAGAGCTTCAGTGAGAAGCTCTCGTGCCCCAACGGGCATCCGCTGCAGCTGACCGAGATCGAGCCGCGCACCTTCTCGTTCAACGCGCCGTTCGGGGCGTGCCCGGCCTGCTCGGGCCTGGGGACGCGCATGTCCGTCGACGTCGATCTCATGCTCGGCGACGAGGATCTCTCGATCAACGAGGGCGTCATCATCCCGTGGACGACGCAGGGCAAGGGCCTCTATCAGTATTACGAGCGACTGCTGGTCGGTCTCGCCGACGACCTGGGCTTCTCACTGGACACTCCGTGGCGGAAGCTGCCGGACGAGGTCAAAGAGGCCGTGCTGCGCGGCGAGAACTACAAGGTCACGGTGAAGTGGCGCAACCGCTACGGCCGGGAGATGCGGTACTCGTCGGGATTCGAGGGCGTCGTGCCCTACATCGAGCGCCAGTACACGCAGGCCGAATCCGACACCCAGCGCCAGCGCTGGGCCGAGTACCTGCGCGAGGTGCCCTGCCCCGTCTGCAACGGCGACCGGCTCAAGCCCGAAGTGCTCGCGGTGCTCGTGCACGGGCACTCCATCGCCGACGCGTCGCGTCTGAGCCTGGGCGAGGCGCAGACGTACTTCGCCGAGCTTCAGCTCACCGACCGCGAGGCGAAGATCGCCGCCGCCGTGCTGCGCGAGATCCGCGCCCGTCTGGACTTCCTCATCCAGGTCGGTCTGAACTATCTGAGCCTCGGCCGCGCGGCCGGCACCCTCTCCGGCGGCGAAGCGCAGCGCATCCGGCTCGCGACCCAGATCGGCTCGGGCCTGACCGGCGTGCTGTACGTGCTCGACGAGCCGTCGATCGGCCTGCACCAGCGCGACAACCGGCGCCTCATCGAGACGCTCGTGCGTCTGAAGGATCTCGGCAACACGCTCATCGTCGTCGAGCACGACGAAGAGACCGTGCACGCATCGGACTGGATCGTGGACATCGGCCCCCGCGCCGGAGTCGACGGCGGCGAGGTCGTCCACTCCGGACCGCTGGCCTCGCTGCTGGAGGAAGACAGGTCGCTGACCGGTGCGTACCTCAGCGGGCGCCGCTCGATCGAGACGCCCGCGAAGCGCCGCAAGATCGACCGCAAGCGGATGCTGACGGTGGTCGGAGCCCGCGAGAACAACCTGCAGAACGTGACGGCGGAGTTCCCGCTCGGCGTCTTGACGGCGGTCACCGGCGTGAGCGGTTCAGGCAAGTCGTCGCTGGTCAACGGCATCCTGTACGAAGTCCTCGCCACGAAGCTCAACGGCGCCCGCCGCGTGGCCGGCAAGCACACCCGCGTGACCGGGCTCGACAACCTCGACAAGGTCGTGCACGTGGACCAGGCGCCGATCGGTCGCACGCCCCGGTCGAACCCGGCGACCTACACCGGCGTCTTCGACCGCATCCGGACCCTGTTCAGCGAGACGATCGAGGCGAAGACGCGCGGCTACCAGCCGGGACGGTTCAGCTTCAACGTCAAGGGCGGACGCTGCGAGGCGTGCTCGGGTGACGGCACGATCAAGATCGAGATGAACTTCCTGCCCGACGTGTACGTCGACTGCGAGGTCTGTCACGGCAAGCGCTACAACCGCGACACGCTCAGCGTGCACTACAAGGGCAAGAACATCGCCGAAGTCCTCGAGATGCCGATCGCGGAGGCGGCGGAGTTCTTCGAGCCGATCCAGGCGATCCACCGCTACCTGCAGACGCTCGTCGACGTCGGCCTCGGCTACGTGCGGCTCGGGCAGTCGGCGACGACGCTGTCCGGCGGCGAGGCGCAGCGCGTCAAGCTCGCCACCGAACTGCAGCGCCGGTCCAACGGCCGCAGTGTCTACGTGCTCGACGAGCCCACGACCGGCCTGCACTTCGAAGACGTCTCCCGGCTGCTGCAGGTGCTGAACGGGCTCGTCGACAAGGGCAACACCGTCATCGTCATCGAGCACAACCTCGACGTCATCAAGTCGGCCGACTGGATCATCGACCTGGGTCCCGAGGGCGGGTCCGGCGGCGGCCGGATCGTCGCGACGGGTACGCCCGAGCAGGTCGCCCGGGTCGAGGGCAGCCACACCGGCGCGTTCCTCGCCGAGGTCCTGGAGGGCAGGTCCCTCGTCGACCGCGGCGAGGAGCGCGAGCTCGAGCGCAAGGCGGGCTGATGGCCGCAGCCCTGCCGTACAAGCCGAGACCGGGCGAGATCCCCACCCAGCCGGGTGTGTACCGCTTCCGCGACGCGGACGGGCGGGTGCTCTACGTCGGCAAGGCGAAGAACCTCCGGGCGCGGCTGTCGAACTACTTCGCGCCGCTGCACACGCTCCACGAGCGGACGCGGCGCATGGTGACGTCGGCGTCGTCGGTGGAGTGGACGGTCGTCCCGACGGACGTCGACTCGCTGCAGCTGGAGTACATGTGGATCAAGGAGTTCGATCCGCCGTACAACGTCCGGTACAAGGACGACAAGTCCTACCCGTACATGGCGATCACGCTCGCCGACGAGGCGCCGCGCGTCATCGTGACCCGCAACCGCCGCATCCCCGGTGCGCGCTACTTCGGGCCGTACCCCAAGGTGTGGGCGGTGCACGACACCATCGATCTGATGATCAAGGTGTTCCCCATCCGGACGTGCTCGGACTCGTCGTACAAGAAGGCGATGGCCTCGGGGCGCCCCTGCTTCCCCGGTCAGATCGGCCGCTGCGGCGGCCCGTGCTCCATGAAGGTCACGATCGAGGAGCACCGGGCGATCGTCGACGACTTCGTCGCGTTCATGGCCGGCGGTGACCAGCGGTTCACACGAGACCTCACGCGGCGCATGCGCGAGGCGTCCGCCGCGATGGACTACGAGTCGGCGGCGCTGTACCGCGACCGGCTGCAGGCGATCGACGCGGTCCTCAGCCGCAGTTCGCTCGTGCTCGCCGAAGACACCGATGCCGACCTTTTCGGCATCGCGGAGGACGAGCTCTCCGCCGCCGTGCAGCACTTCGTGGTGCGCGGCGGACGCGTGCGCGGCGTGAGGGCGACCACGATCGACAAGGAGCTGGACATCTCCGGCGCCGACCTCGTCGACCAGGTGCTCCAGCGCACCTATGGACCGGCCGGTCCCGGCGAGATCCCGCGGCAGGTGCTCGTCCCGTCGCTGCCGGACGATGCCGCCGACCTGGAGCAGTGGCTGCAGGAGCGTCGCGGCAAGCGGGTGTCGATCCAGGTGGCACAGCGTGGACGCAAGGCCGACCTGATGCGGACGGCGACCCTCAACGCGCAACAGGCCCTGCTGCTGCACAAGACGCGCCGCACGTCCGACTACACCGCGCGCACCAAGGCGCTCACCGACCTCCAGGTCGCGCTGGGGCTCGCCGAGGCGCCGCTGCGCATCGAGTGCTACGACGTGTCGCACCTGTCGGGCACCAACGTGGTCGCCTCGATGGTGGTATTCGAGGACGGGCTGCCGCGCAAGGACCAGTACCGCTCGTTCGGGGTCGGCGAGACGACCGACGACACCGACTCGATCTATCAGGTGCTGACCCGGCGGCTGGCGCACGTGGACCGTGACGATGCTGCGGGCGAGAGCGAGGCGGCGGATGCCGCGGCATCCGCCCCCGCCGGACCGGACGGCGCGGAGGCGCCCGTCGTCACCGAACGCAAGCGCCCCCGCTTCGCCTACCGCCCGCAACTTCTCGTGGTCGACGGCGGCGCGCCGCAGGTCGCCGCCGCCGCCCGCGCCCTGGAGGATGCCGGACACACCGAGATCGCCCTGTGCGGCATCGCGAAGCGGCTCGAGGAGATCTGGCTCCCGGGCGAGGAGTACCCGGTCATCCTGCCGCGCACCTCCGAAGCGCTGTACCTGCTGCAGCGGCTGCGCGACGAGGCCCACCGGTTCGCGATCACGCATCAGCGCAAGCGCCGCCGGCGCGACATCACCACGGTGCTCGGCGAGGTGCCCGGCCTCGGGCAGGCGCGCATCAAGGCGCTGCTGCGCCACTTCGGCTCCGTCGCCGCGCTGAGCCAGGCGTCGGCGGAGGAGATGACGGCGCTGCCCGGGATCGGACCCAAGCTGGCGGCCGCAATCGCCCAGCGGCTCGCCGACCGGGAGGGGGCGTCCGGACGGGAGGCATCCGCGGGCGGGAACGCCTCCGCCGGCCGGGAGGCACCCGCCGGACGGGAGTCATCCTCCGGTCGGTAGGCTGGGGGAGCGGGCCGGTTCGGTCCGTCCGCGTCGGCCGCGGTGCCGATGGTCGGGGAGCCGACCGATCTGGGGAGGGAACGTGGCAGACGACCAGCCGGCCGGCGAGGTCCTCATCGTCACAGGCATGTCGGGCGCGGGGCGGACGACGGCCGCCAACGCTCTGGAGGACCTCGACTGGTACGTCGTCGACAACCTCCCGCCGCAGATGCTCGGCCCGCTGCTGGAGCTGACGGAGCTGGCCGGCGGCGCCCTGCCGAAGATCGCCGCCGTCGTCGACGTCCGCGGGCGGGAGCTGTTCCGGGCGCTGCCCGCGGTCACCAGCGCGCTGCGCGGTGGTCGTCCCGTGCGCGTGCTCTTCCTCGATGCGTCCGACGACGTGCTGGTGCGCCGGTTCGAGTCGGTCCGCCGCCCGCATCCGCTGCAGGGCGACGGCACGATCCTCGACGGCATCCGTCGCGAGCGCGAGCGGGTCGCCGCGATCCGCGAAGGCGCCGACGTCATCATCGACACGAGTGCCATGAACATCCACCAGTTGGCCACGCGCGTCGTCGACCTGTTCAGCGAAGAGGGCGCCGCGCGGCACACCATCACGGTGATGAGCTTCGGGTTCAAGTACGGACTGCCCACCGACGTCGATCTCGTCGCCGACATGAGGTTCCTCCCGAATCCGTTCTGGATCCCGGAGCTGAAGGGCCACACCGGCGAGGAGGAGTCGGTGCGCGACTATGTGCTGGCGCAGCCCGGCGCACGCGAGTTCATCGACGCGTACGCCCTCGCGCTGCGCCCCGTGCTGGAGGGGTACCAGCGCGAGAACAAGCGGCACTCCGTGCTCGCGATCGGATGCACCGGCGGCAAGCATCGCTCCGTCGTGACGACCCTGGAACTCGCCGACCGGCTGGCGGAGCTGCCCGGGGTCGCCGTCCGCGTGAAGCATCGGGACCTCGGGCGCGAGTAGGCTGGTCTCTCGTTCCCCCCCCGCTTCGACCGAAGGATCGCCGTGTCGCCGACTGCAGACGTGAAGACCGAGCTGGCCGCGATCCGCGACCCTCGTCCCACGGCTCGCGTGGCGGAACTGACCGCGATCCTGCGCTTCTCCGGGGGCCTGCACTCCATCGCCGGACGCGTCGCGGTCGAGGCCGAACTGGAGACCGACCCGCTGGCCCGCCGCGTCGCGCGCGACATCATGGAACTGTACGGCGTGCGTCCCGAGCTGCACCGCGTGCAGGCGTCGGGCGGGGCGAGCGGACGCGTCGGTGGCCACTTCGCGGTCCGCGTGATCGACGGCGGCGAGACCCTCGCCCGCCAGACCGGTCTGCTCGACGCGCGCCGTCGCCCGGTGCGCGGCCTGCCCAACAAGCTGACCACCGGCGCCCGGCACGACCTGGCGGCCGTCTGGCGCGGAGCGTTCCTCGCCGCCGGCGCCCTGTCGGATCCTGGCCGGTCGGCGGCACTGGAGATCTCCTGCCCGTCCGGTGAGGCCGCCATGGCGCTCGTCGGTGCCGGTCATCGCCTGGGCATCGCGGCGAAGGCGCGCGAGGTGCGCGGCGTTCCGCGCGTCGTCGTGCGCGACGGCGAGGCCATCCGCGTCGCGCTGGCCGAGATGGGGGCCACCCGCACGGCGCAGGCGTGGGAGGAGCAGCGGCAGCGCCGCGAGGTGCGCGCGGGCGTCAACCGCCTGGTGAACTTCGACGACGCGAACCTGCGCCGTTCGGCGCAGGCCGCCGTCGCCGCCTGCGCACGCGTCGAACGCGCCCTGGAGATCCTCGGCGACGAGGTGCCCGAGCACCTGCGCGAGGCGGGGGAGCTGCGCCTGGCCCACCGCGACGCGAGCCTGGACGAGCTCGGCCACCACGCCGACCCGCCGTTGACGAAGGATGCCGTGGCCGGTCGCATCCGCCGGTTGCTCGCCATGGCCGACAAGAAGGCTACGCAGGACGGCATCCCCGGCACCGACGCCGCCGTGCCCGAGGGCCTCGAGGACTGACCGCGCCGCCATCGCGCATTCCCGGCATCCGCCGCGATGACGGGAACAACCTCCTGACGCGGGCGTTGCACCTCAATAGGATGGCAACGTCCCATCGCTGCAGTGTCTGCTGCGGCGCCGACGACAGGAAGAAGAGAACATGGCGAAGTACACACTGCCCGACCTCCCCTACGATTTCGCAGCGCTCGAGCCGCACATCAGCGGCAAGATCATGCAGCTGCACCACGACAAGCACCACCAGGCCTACGTGACCGGTGCCAACACCGCCCTCGAGCAGCTCGCCGAGGCCCGCGAGACCGGCAACCTGGCGAACGTCAGCAAGCTCGAGAAGGACCTCGCGTTCAACCTCGGCGGTCACGTCAACCACTCGATCTTCTGGACGAACCTCGCGCCGGCGAACGACGGCGGCGGCGGAAAGCCCGAGGGCGAGCTCGCGGCGGCGATCGACGAGTTCTTCGGCGGCTTCGACAAGTTCCAGGCGCACTTCACCGCCGCCGCGACCGGCATCCAGGGCTCCGGCTGGGCCGTGCTCAGCTGGGACGTCATCGGCCAGCAGCTGATCATCCAGCAGCTGTTCGACCAGCAGTCCAACACCGCCCAGGGGACGGTGCCGATCTTCCAGCTCGACATGTGGGAGCACGCCTTCTACCTCGACTACCTCAACGTCAAGGCGGACTACGTCAAGGCGGTCTGGAACATCGCGAACTGGTCCAACGTCGCGGAGCGCTTTTCGACGGCTCGCGACAAGACGGCGGGACTTGTCTAGTAGTAGTGTCGTGACCAGGTGAGGATGCCGGGTCCCGCCCGGTAACGGGGAGACCCGGCATCCTTTTCCATTTCGCAGAGATCGCGATCGCGGTGCGTCCAGTTGGCGTCACCGGCGCGACAAGAACCGGGAGACAACGTGTCTGTCAAGATCGGAATCAACGGCTTCGGCCGCATCGGACGTAACTTCCTCCGCGCGGCTCTCGAGCAGGGTGCGGACCTCGACATCGTGGCGGTGAACGACCTCACCGACAACAAGACCCTCGCCCACCTCCTCAAGTACGACTCCGTCGGCGGACGCCTGGACGCCGAGGTCTCGTACGACGCAGACTCCATCACCGTCAACGGCAAGGCCATCAAGGTCTTCGAAGAGCGCGACCCCGCGAACCTCCCCTGGGGCGAGCTCGGCGTGGACGTCGTCATCGAGTCCACGGGCCGCTTCACCAAGGCTGTCGACGCGCGCAAGCACATCGACGGCGGGGCGAAGAAGGTCATCATCTCCGCGCCCGGCACCGACGTCGACGGCACGTTCGTCATGGGCGTCAACGACGACTCGTACGACTCCGAGACGATGCACATCATCTCCAACGCGTCGTGCACCACGAACTGCCTCGCGCCGCTGGCCCAGGTCTTCAACGACAACTTCGGCATCGAGCGCGGCTTCATGATGACGGCGCACGCGTACACCGCCGACCAGAACCTGCAGGACGGTCCGCACAGCGACCTGCACCGCGCCCGCGCCGCCGCGATCAACATCGTGCCGGCCTCCACCGGTGCCGCCAAGGCGATCGGCCTCGTGCTGCCCGAGCTCAACGGCAAGCTCTCCGGCTCGTCGTACCGCGTCCCGGTGCCCACCGGCTCCATCGTCGACCTCACGATCATCACCCCGACCGA
Source organism: Microbacterium sp. CH-015 (assembly GCF_049707015.1). Classification (NCBI taxonomy): domain Bacteria; kingdom Bacillati; phylum Actinomycetota; class Actinomycetes; order Micrococcales; family Microbacteriaceae; genus Microbacterium; species Microbacterium sp. CH-015. The sequence goes on from NZ_JBNAFJ010000001.1 coordinate 731,705, forward strand.
GGGCCTGACCGTCGAGCAGATCAACGAGGCGTACAAGAAGGCCGCCGCCGAGGGTCCCCTCGTCGGCTACCTCAAGTACACCGAGGACGCGATCGTCTCCAGCGACATCCAGCTCGACCCGCACTCGTCGGTGTTCGACGCCGGTCAGACCAACGTCTCGGGCAACCTCGTCAAGGTGTCGTCCTGGTACGACAACGAGTGGGGCTACTCGAACCGTCTCGTCGACCTCACCGAGCTCGTCGCCAGCAAGCTCTGAGGCACCCCATGGCTCTGCGCACCCTCGATTCGCTGGGTTCGCTGGCCGGTAAGCGCGTCATCGTCCGTGTTGACTTCAACGTCCCCCTGAAAGAGGGCGTCATCACGGACGATGGCCGTATCCGGGCGGCTCTTCCCACCCTCAATCACCTCATCAACCAGGGCGCGCGCGTCATCGCGTGCTCGCACCTGGGCCGTCCCGACGGCGCCCCCGACGCGAAGTACAGCCTCGCGCCTGTCGCCCAGCGGCTGTCGGAGCTGCTCGGCACGCCGGTCGCGTTCGCGCGCGACACCGTCGGCGACTCCGCGCGCGACGCCGTCGCCGCTCTCGAAGACGGGGACGTCGCCGTCATCGAGAACCTCCGGTTCAACCCGGGGGAGACGGCGAAGGATGCCGGGGAACGCCGCGCGTTCGCCGAGCAGCTCGCCGCCCTCGGCGACGCCCTCGTCTCCGACGGCTTCGGCGTCGTGCACCGCAAGCAGGCCTCGGTCTACGAGCTGGCCGAGCTGCTGCCGTCCGCGGCGGGCTTCCTCATCGAAAAGGAGGTCGACGTCCTCGACCGCCTGACCGAGAACCCGGAGCGCCCGTACGCCGTCGTCCTCGGCGGCTCGAAGGTCAGCGACAAGCTGGGCGTCATCGAGCACCTGTTGCCGCGCGCCGACAAGATCCTCGTCGGTGGCGGGATGCTGTTCACGTTCCTCGCCGCGCAGGGCCACAAGGTGGGAAAGAGCCTGCTCGAGGCCGACCAGATCGACACCGTCAAGGGCTACATCAGTGCGGCGGCCGAGAAGGGCGTCGAGCTGATCCTTCCGGTCGACGCCGTCATGGCGTCGGGCTTCGCGGCTGACGCCGACCACGTCGTCGCGGCGGCTGACGCGCTGGAGGACACGCCCTTCGGCGCCGACGGGATGGGCCTGGACATCGGCCCGGAGACGGCGACGATCTTCGCTGACGCGATCCGCGGGTCGAAGACGGTCTTCTGGAACGGTCCCATGGGCGTGTTCGAGATGCCGGCGTTCGCCGCCGGCACCAAGGCCATCGCGCAGGCGCTCACCGAGGTCGACGGACTGTCGGTCGTCGGCGGCGGCGATTCCGCGGCGGCGGTGCGTCAGCTCGGCTTCGCGGACGACCGGTTCGGTCACATCTCGACCGGCGGCGGCGCGAGCCTGGAGTTCCTGGAGGGCAAGAAGCTCCCCGGGCTGGAGATCCTGGGATGGGAGGCCTGATGGCGCGCACACCGCTCATCGCCGGCAACTGGAAGATGAACCTCGACCACCTGCAGGCGGTCGCGTTCGTGCAGAAGCTGCACTGGACGCTGAAGGATGCCGGTCACGAAGACGGCTCGGTCGAGGTGGCGGTCTTCCCGCCGTACACCGACCTGCGCACCGTGCAGACGCTGCTTGACGCCGACAAGATCCCGTTCGCGCTGGGCGCGCAGGACCTGTCGATGCACGACGCGGGGGCGTACACCGGGGAGATCTCCGGCGCGTTCCTGAGCAAGCTGGCCTGCCGCTACGTGATCATCGGGCACTCCGAGCGTCGCGAGTACCACCACGAGACCGACGAGATCGTCGCCGCCAAGGTGCAGGCCGCACTGAGGCACGGGCTCGTCCCCGTCATCTGCGTCGGCGAGACGCTGGAGCAGCGTGAGGAGTCCGGCCCCACCGCGGTGTCGGTTGCGCAGCTGCAGGTGGCGCTTGAGGGCGTGCCGGCCGACGCCGACATCGTCGTGGCCTACGAGCCCGTCTGGGCGATCGGCACCGGTCAGGTGGCCTCGCCCGAGCAGGCGCAGGAGGTCTGTGCCGCCGTGCGCCAGGTCGTCGCCGACAAGCTCGGTGCGGATGCGGCGGCGCGCACGCGCATCCTGTACGGCGGATCGGTGAAGTCGGGCAACATCGCCAGCTTTATGCGCGAGCCCGACGTCGACGGTGCACTGGTGGGGGGAGCGAGCCTCGTCGCCGACGAGTTCGCCGCCATCATCCGCTACCAGAAGCACGTCGGCGTCTGACGCCGTCGGTCGGGGGCGCCTCATCCGTCGAGGTGCCCCCGACCGGTATACTCGACCTTTGTGCGCCCTGACGCGGCGCCGCGAAAGGCTTCATCGACTGTGGACATCCTTGAGTTCGTGCTGCAGGTGCTGCTGGGCATCACCAGCCTCCTGTTGACCCTCCTGATCCTGCTGCACAAGGGACGCGGTGGCGGTCTCTCCGACATGTTCGGCGGCGGCATGAGCTCCGCGCTGGGGTCTTCGGGTCTGGCCGAGCGCAACCTCAACCGATTCACGGTCGTCCTCGCTCTCATCTGGTTCGTCGCGATCGTCGCGCTGGGCCTCATCACCAAGTTCCAGGGGATCTGATGGCCACCGGAGGAAACGCAATCCGCGGCACCCGTGTCGGTGCCGGACCCATGGGCGAGCAGGACCACGGGCACCACGCCGACCGCATCGCGGTGTCGTACTGGGACGCCCTCGGCAACGAGACCGTCCGCTACTTCGCGGCGGGCATCGCCGAGGAGGAGATCCCCGAGGTCATCGACTCGCCGCACTCCGGCCTTCCCGCCGGGCGTGACAAGGAGAACCCGCCGGCGCTCGCCAAGACCGAGCCGTACAAGACGCACCTGGCCTACGTGAAGGAGCGTCGCACTGAGGAAGAGGCCGACGCCCTCCTCGAGGACGCGCTGCAGCAGCTGCGCGACCGTCGCGGCCAGAGCTAGTCACGCGCCCCTCGGTGCGGCGGCGGCTCCGACTCGAGGGGTTTCGGCTCCTCGCTGCGCTCCTGAGGTGAGGCGCGAGGGTTTCGACTCGTCGCTGCGCTCCTCGCTCAACCTTGAGCCGCAGCCGTATCAACGCCGGCTCCGCGCGCATTGATACGGCTCGGCTCAAAAGTCCTGGTCGATGAGCTCGGGCGGGACACCCACGGCCGCGGCCTCGTCGACGAAGAAGAGCGTGCGCTTGCGTCCCTTCGCGCCCGCGGCGGGCACCGTCTCGTAGCTCGCCCCCGCGAGGGCGAGCCCCAGCGCCGCCGCCTTGTCACTGCCCGAGACGACGAGCCACACGCAGCGCGCCGAATTGATGACCGGCCGGGTCAGGGTGATCCGCTCGGCCGGGGGCTTGGGTGCTTCGCGCACCGCCACGACGCTGCGGTCGGTCAGCTGGATCGCCGAGCGGTCGGGGAACAGCGACGCGATGTGCCCGTCGGATCCGACGCCGAGGAAGCAGACGTAGAAATCCGGCCAGGGCCGATCGTCCTCGCCGAAGCGAGCGAGCTCGGCGGCGTAGGCGGCGGCCGCGGCATCCTGATCCGTCGCCTCATCGGCACCGGCGATGGCGTGCACGTTCCGCGCGGGCACATCGATCCGATCGATCAGCGCGGCGCGCGCCGCCTGCTCGTGCCGCTCCGCGTCGGCGCGCGGCGCGAACACCTCATCGCCCCACCAGAAATGGACGAGCGACCAGTCGATGTCATGACCGGACGCATGATCGCCCGCGGCGCGCAGCACGGCGGTGCCGATGGCGCCACCCGCGAGCGCGAGGTGGGAGGTCTTGCCCGCCGCGGACCGCTTGGCCAGTCGCGAGAGCAGCCGGGAGGCCACCGCATCCGCCAGAGTCGGCGCATCGGGACTGATCACGACCCGCTTCGCCGTCCACAATTGCGCCATCGGAACTCCTAGGATTCGGCGGTGGCCGGGGCCCCGATGAGCCCCCATCCCTCCGTGATCACTCGACCATACAGGAGGTCGGGATCGAGTCGGCGCAGCTCTTCGGCGAGGCACTCCCGGAGCGTCCGTCGCGGCAGGACGATGTCGTGCGAGGGCTGACCGGGCTGGGTCAGCGTCGCGTCGATGTCGTTGCTGCGCTCCAGCACGATGTCGCCGCTCGCGCGCGTCAGTCGCACCTTCTGGATGCCGTGCTCCCACTCCTCGGGCGGCGAGTAGCGCCACGCCACGGGCACGTCGAGCTTCAGGCGCAGCCATGCCGCGAGCAGGCCCGTCGAGGGCGAGCTGCCGGCGCCGACGACCTCGACGGCCCTCACCGGCTCGTACGGGGGCTGGTCCAGCACCGCCGCCAGCTGTTCGCGCCAGTGGGTGAGCCGGGTCCATGCGAGGTCGGTGTCGCCGGGGGCGTACGAGGCGCCCAGCTGCGAGAGCCGGTCGCTCGCGTAGGGCTTGGTCGACGCGTCGGTGATGCGACGCTGTGCCATGCGGCCGATGTCGGATGCCGCCGGCACCGCCGGCGGGAAGTCCGGCCACCACGCCACCACTGGGGCGTCGGGGAGGAGCAGCCCCGTGACGAGACCCTCCTGGTTGCCGGCCGCTTCGCCGTAGGCGCGCAGCACGACGACCTCGCTCGCGCCGGCGTCGCCGCCGACACGGATCTGGGCGTCGAGCTTCGACTCGCCCTCGGTGCTCGCGATCAGCACGATGACGCGCATCGGGTGCTCGCGCGAGGCGTCGTTGGCGGCCTCGATGGCCTCTTCCTGCAGGCCGTGCGTCGTCACGATGACCAGCGTCAGCACGCGGCCGAGAGCGACGGCGCCGCCCTCTTCACGCACACTGACGAGCGAGCGGGCGATTTTCGACACCGTGGTGTCGGGCAGGTCGACGATCACGGGCGCCTCCAGACGCGGCCGTCACGGGCCAAGAGCTCATCGGCGGACGGGGGACCCCACGATCCGGGGGAGTACTGCTCGAGCGGGCCGCCCTGGGCTGCCCAGAACTCCTCGATCGGATCGAGGATCTTCCACGACAGCTCCACCTCCTCATGGCGGGGGAACAGCGGCGGGTCGCCGAGCAGGACGTCGAGGATGAGGCGCTCGTACGCCTCCGGGCTCGACTCGGTGAAGGCGTGGCCGTAGCCGAAGTCCATCGTCACGTCGCGCACTTCGTTCGCCGCGCCCGGCACCTTCGAGCCGAAGCGGATCGTCACGCCCTCATCGGGCTGCACGCGGATGACGAGCGCATTCTGGCCGAGCTCGAGCGTTTGGTTGCGCTGGAACAGGTGCTGCGGCGCTCGCTTGAACACGACCGCGATCTCGGTGACGCGGCGACCGAGGCGCTTGCCGGTGCGCAGGTAGAACGGCACGCCCGCCCAGCGGCGCGTGGCGATCTCGAGCTTGACCGCGGCATACGTCTCGGTCGTGGACTGCGGGTTCATGCCGTCCTCCTCGAGGAAGGCGGTGACCTTCTCGCCGCCCTGCCAGCCGCCGCCGTACTGCCCGCGCGCCGACGCCGTCGACAGGTCGGCCGGCAGACGCACCGCCGCCAGGACCTTCTCCTTCTCGGCGCGCAGGTCCTTCGCGTCCATGGAGATCGGCTCCTCCATGGCGGTCAGCGCCAGAAGCTGCAGGAGGTGGTTCTGGATGACGTCGCGTGCCGCGCCGATGCCGTCGTAGTAGCCCGCGCGGCCGCCGACGCCGATGTCCTCGGCCATCGTGATCTGCACGTGGTCGACGTAGTTGGCGTTCCAGATCGGCTCGTACAGCTCGTTGGCGAAGCGCAGCGCGAGGATGTTCTGCACCGTCTCCTTGCCGAGGTAGTGGTCGATGCGGAAGATCGAGTCGGCCGGGAAGGCGACCTCGAGCGCGGCGTTCAGCTCACGCGCCGTCTGCAGATCGCTGCCGAACGGCTTCTCGATGACGACGCGACGCCACGCGTCGGGGTTGTTGGACCGGTCGTCGACAAGTCCGGAGTCCTTCAGCTGCTTCGCGACGATGGGGAAGTCGCGCGGCGGGATCGAGAGGTAGAACGCGTGGTTGCCCATGGTGCCGCGTTCGACGTCGAGCTTCTCGACCGTCTCGCGCAGCCGGCGGAACGCGTCGTCGTCGCCGAACTCGCCGGAGACGAAGCGGATGCCCTGCAGCAGCTGCTTCCACGTCTCCTCACGGAACGGCGTGCGCGCATGCTGGCGGACGGCGTCGTGGACGACGTTCGCGAAGTCCTGGTCTTCCCAGTCGCGGCGCGCGAAGCCGACCAGCGCGAACCCGGGTGGCAGGAGACCCCGGTTCGCGAGGTCGTACACGGCGGGCATGAGCTTCTTGCGGGACAGGTCGCCCGTCACGCCGAAGATCACGAGCGCGCTGGGACCGGCGATGCGGTTCAGGCGCCGATCCTCGGGATCGCGCAGCGGATTGTGGCCGCGCGAGATTTCGGCAGTCATCGAGGGGAGCTCCTAGCGGGGTGCGACTACTGCGCTGCTTCGAACAGCGACAGCACGTCGGCCTGCGGGTCGGTCAGGGTCAGGGTGATGACGGGGCGGCCGTGCGCGACGAGGACGTCGGCGTCGCCGGCGGCCTGAGCGGCGATCAGCTGCCCGAAGGTGAAGGGCCTGCCGGGGATCTCGAGATCGATCTCGCCCGAGCCCAGGATCTGGACGAACACGCCGGTCGCCGGTCCGCCCTTGTGGTACTGGCCGGTGGAGTGCAGGAACCGGGGACCCCAGCCGAAGGTGGTGGGGCGGCCGGTGTCGGCGGCGATCAGTTCGCGGATGCCGGCCAGCTGCGGCACGGCGGTGCGATCGAGGTAGGCCTGCACCGCGACGTAGCCGCCGTCGCCCAGGCGCTGCCACAGCGCCTCGAGCACGCCGGCGAGGGTGCCGGAGGCGGCGAGGGCGGGGTCGGAGACGCGCGCCTCGACGCCGTCGGCCGCGAACGCCGCCGGCCGCGCCGGCGGGCGGGCGTCGAGGAGCCCGCGCGCGGCCTCCTTCGCCGACTCGACGTCGGGCTGGTCGAACGGGTTGATCCCCAGCATCCGTCCCGCGATCGCCGTCGCGTACTCCCACACGACGAACTGCGCGCCGAGTGAGCCGCTGATCAGCACCTCACCCGGATACTGCTCGAGGATCCGGAAGTGCACCGCGTCGTCGACGAGACGGACGATCTGCACGTCGTGCGGCGTCTGCTCGACCTCGGGGGAGACCGGCAGCAGCACGACGGGCAGGATGCCGGTGCCGTTCTTGCCGGTCGACTCGGCCACGAGCTGCTCGATCCAGTCGGGCAGGCCCACGATGTGGGTGCCGTCGCTGACGAGGCCGAGCTTGTCGCGGCGTGCGCCGTTCGCTGCCGTGCCGGCGATCGCGGCGGCGAGCACCAGCGCGGGGTTGCGGGGGTCGTCGATGGCGACCTCGAGCAGTGTCGCCTCCGCTTCGTCGAGCAGTTCGTCGATGTCGACACCGGCCAGTCCCGACGGAACGAGGCCGAACGCCGTCAGGGCGGAGTACCGCCCGCCGACGTTCGGATCCGCCGTGAAGACGCGGTAGCCCGCGGCACGCGCGGACTCCTCGAGCGGCGAGCCGGGGTCGGTGACCACGACGATGCGCTCGGCGGGGTCGATGCCGAGGTCGCTCCACGCCGCCTCGAACGCGCGACGCGCCGAGTCGGTTTCGACGGTCGAGCCGGACTTGGAGGCCACCACGAGCACCGTCTGGGCGAGCCCGCCCGATTCGGCGTCACCGTCGATGGCGGCCAGCACCTGGCCGGGGTCGGTCGAATCGAGGATGACCAGCGGGACTCCGGCGGTCTGCGCGATGACCTCGGGTGCGAGCGACGACCCGCCCATCCCGGCGAGCACGACGCGGGTGAGGCCCCGGGCGAGCAGGTCCTCACGCAGCGCCAGGATCTCGGGCACGAGGGGGCGCGACACCGTGACGGCGTCCACCCAGCCCAGGCGCCGCGCCGCTTCTGCGGCGGCGTCGGGGCCCCACAGGTCCGCGTCGCCGGCGGTGATGCCGCTGGCGATCAGGCTGTCGACGAGGCCGGGGAGCTCCCGCTCGACGACAGCCCGCACGTGACCCGAGACGTGGATCTCGAAACTCACCGGTCGTTCTCCGCGGCGGCGTCCAGCGCGGTGGCGACAGTCTGCTGCAGCTCGTGCCACGAGGCGATGAACTTGTCCACGCCCTCGTCCTCGAGCAGCTGCGTCACGTCCTCGAGGTCGACACCGGCCGCGGCGAGGTCGTCGAAGACCTGGTGCGACGCGGCATACGTGCCGGTCACGGTGTCGCCGGCGATGACGCCGTGGTCGAACGTGGCCTGGAGCGTCTTCTCGGGCATCGTGTTCACGGTGCCGGGCGCGACGAGCTCGGTGACATAGAGCGTGTCGGGGAGGGCCGGGTCCTTGACGCCCGTGGACGCCCAGAGCGGACGCTGCAGGTTCGCGCCTGCCGATACGAGGTCCTGCGCGCGCTTCTCGGCGAAGCGCTGCTCGAACAGCTCGTAGGCGAGACGCGCGTTGGCGATGCCGGCGAGGCCCTTCAGCGCGAGCGCGTCGTCGGTGCCGATGGCGGCGAGACGCTTGTCGACCTCCGTGTCCACGCGGGAGACGAAGAACGACGCGACCGAGTGGATCGTCGACAGCTCGACGTCGGCCGAGCGGGCCTGCTCGAGCCCGGCCAGGTAGGCGTCGATGACGGCGGCGTAGCGCTCGAGCGAGAAGATGAGCGTCACGTTGACCGAGATGCCCGCCGCGATCACCTCGGTGATGGCGGGAAGGCCGGCCTTCGTGGCGGGGATCTTGATGAGGACGTTCGGGCGGTCGACGGCGGCGTGCAGCTTCTTGGCCTCGGCGACGGTCGCGGCGGTGTCGTGGGCGAGGTCGGGGGAGACCTCGATCGACACGCGGCCGTCGACGCCGCCGGTCGCGTCGTAGATCGGCCGGAAGATGTCGCACGCGTCGCGCACGTCGGTGGTGGTCAGCGCGAAGATCGCGTCATCGGCCGTGGCGCCGGCGATCGCCTGCGCCGCGATGGCCTCTTCGTAGCCGACGCCTGCCGAGATGGCGCCCTGGAAGATCGTCGGGTTGGTGGTGACGCCGACGACGTTGCGGGTCTCGATGAGCTCCTGCAGGTTGCCGGTGGTGATGCGCTGACGCGACAGGTCGTCCAGCCAGATGCTGACGCCGGCGTCGGCGAGGTCCTGCGTGGGGGTGCTCATGCGTTCTCCTTGACAGTTGCGCGAGCCGCTTCCACGACCGCGTCGGCGGTGACGCCGAACTTCTCGAACAGGGTCTTGTAGTCGGCGGACGCACCGAAGTGGTCGATGCCGACGGAGCGGCCGCGGTCGCCGACGACGGTCTTCCACAGCGGGGTGGAGCCGGCCTCGACCGAGACGCGGGCGGTGACGGATGCCGGGAGCACGCTCTCGCGGTACGCAGCATCCTGCTCCGCGAACCACTCCAGCGACGGCGCCGACACGACGCGGGCCTTGATGCCCTCGGCGGCGAGGGTCGCGCGCGCCTGGACGGCGAGCTGCACCTCGGAGCCAGTGGCGATGAGGATGACGTCGGGCTGGCCGCCGTCGGCGTCGATGAGCACGTATGCGCCCTTCGCGACGCCCTCCGTCGTGGCGAAGCCGTCCTCGCCGCGGGGGAAGACGGGGATGTTCTGACGGGTGAGCGCGATCCCGACAGGGCCGCCCGTGGTGCGGCGGACGATCTCCAGCCACGCCGCGGACGTCTCGTTCGCGTCCGCGGGGCGGACGACGGTGAAGTTCGGGATGAGGCGCAGCGTGGACAGCTGCTCGATGGGCTGGTGGGTGGGGCCGTCCTCGCCGAGCGCGACGGAGTCGTGCGTCCACACGAACACCGACGGGATGTCCATGAGCGCCGCCAGGCGCACCGCGGGCCGCATGTAGTCGCTGAAGATCAGGAACGTGCCGCCGAACGGGCGGGTCGGACCGTGCAGCTTGATCCCGTTGACGATCGCGCCCATGGCGTGCTCGCGGATGCCGAAGTGCAGCACCCGGCCGTACGGGTCGCCCGACCACTCGTGGGTCGACCACTTCGCGGGGATGAAGCTCTTGGCATCCTTGATCGTCGTGAGGTTCGACTCGGCGAGGTCCGCCGACCCGCCCCACAGCTCCGGGAGCTGCGCGGCGAGGGCGTTGATGACCTGACCCGATGCGGCGCGGGTGGACACGTCCTTGCCGGCCTCGAACGTCGGTGCGGACAGGTCCGCGGGCAGCGCGCCCGCCTCGAGGCGGTCCAGCAGCGCCTTGCGCTCCGGGTTCGCCGCAGCCCACGCATCGAGGTCCGCCTGCCACGCGGCGCGCGCCTCGGCGGCACGCTCGGCGAGCTTGCGGGTGTGTGCGATGACGTCGTCGGCAACGACGAACGACTGCTCCGGGTCGAACCCGAGCACCTTCTTCGTCGCGGCGAGCTCGTCGGCGCCCAGGGCGGAGCCGTGGATCTTGCCGGTGTTCTGCTTGCCGGGCGAGGGCCACCCGATGATGGTCTTGAGGATGATCAGCGACGGCTTGTCGGTCACGCCCTGCGCAGCCTGGATCGCCGCGTACAGCTCGGCGACGTCCTCGACATACTCGCCGGTCCGCTTCCAGTCCACTGTCTGCACGTGCCAGCCGTACGCGTCGTAGCGCTGGGCGACATCCTCCGTGAACGCGACGTTGGTGTCGTCCTCGATGGAGATCTGGTTCGAGTCGTAGATCGCGATCAGGTTGCCGAGCTCCTGGTGACCCGCCAGGCTCGACGCCTCACTGGTGACACCCTCCTGCAGGTCGCCGTCACCGGCGATCACGTACACGAAGTGGTCGAACGGGCTCTCACCCGCCGGCGCCTCCGGGTCGAACAGGCCGCGCTCGTAGCGCGCCGCGTACGCGAACCCGACCGCGGAGGACAGTCCCTGCCCCAGCGGGCCGGTCGTGATCTCCACGCCCTTCGTGTGCCCGTACTCCGGGTGGCCCGGAGTGAGCGAACCCCACGTGCGCAGCGCCTCGAGGTCCTTCAGCTCCAGACCGAACCCGCCCAGGTACAGCTGCACGTACTGCGTCAGCGACGAGTGACCCGCCGAGAGGATGAACCGGTCGCGACCGATCCAGTGCGTGTCGGCCGGGTCGTGGCGCAGCACCCGCTGATACAGCAGGTAGGCCGCCGGGGCCAGGCTCATCGCAGTGCCGGGGTGGCCGTTGCCGACCTTCTCCACGGCATCCGCCGCCAGCACCCGCGCGGTGTCCACCGCGCGCCGATCGATCTCGTCCCACAGCAGATCTGACACTCGTCGCCTTTCGTCGGGGCACGTGCGCGGCCGCAGGATCTTTTCCGGGGGGAGGAGTCGGCGTCGCGCGCGCAGGTGCCTTCAGCATATCGAAGCGGCATACCCCGGTGGCCATGCGCACCGCTTCATGACGCCGTCTGACGAGGGCGGATGACCTAGACTTGGGGCGACGATCGGACGGCAGGGGCGATGGACATCACGACGACACGGGCGAGCGAGGTCACCGCGACCCGGCAGAGCATCGGCCGCACCGTCCGGGCCTACATCACCCTCACCAAGCCCCGCGTCCTCGAACTGCTGCTGGTGACGACCGTCCCGGTGATGATCCTCGCGCAGAACGGCATGCCGAACCTGTGGCTGGTGCTGGCGACGGTGATCGGCGGCGCGATGAGCGCCGGGTCGGCGGCGACGTTCAACATGTACATCGACCGTGACATCGACGCGCACATGCACCGCACCGAGAACCGGCCGCTCGTGACCGGCGAGGTCTCGCCCCGCGGCGCGCTGATCTTCGCATGGACGCTCGCGGCGGCATCCACCGTCTGGCTGCTGCTGACGACGAACTGGCTGGCGGCCACCCTCAGCGTCGTCGCGATCTTCTTCTACGTCGTCATCTACACGATCATCCTCAAGCGCCGCACCGAGCAGAACATCGTCTGGGGTGGCATCGCCGGATGCTTCCCGGTGCTGATCGGCTGGTCCGCGGTCACCGGGTCGCTGGACTGGCCGCCGTTCATCCTGTTCCTGCTGGTATTCCTGTGGACCCCGCCGCACTACTGGCCGCTGTCGATGAAGTACAAGGGCGACTACCAGGAGGCCGACGTCCCGATGCTCGGCGCGACGCGGGACGGACTGCAGGTCGGTCTGCAGGTCATCCTGTACGCGTGGGCCACGGTCGCGTCGTCGCTGCTGCTCGTTCCGGTCGCCGGCATGGGTCTCGTCTACACCGTCTCGGCCGTCGTGTTCGGCGGCTGGTTCATCTTCGAGTCGCACGTGCTGTACGCCCGCGCCGTGCGCGGTGAGCAGATCAAGCCGATGCGTGTGTTCCACGCCTCGATCACGTACTTGACGCTCCTGTTCCTCGCGATCGCGATCGACCCGCTGCTGCCCTTCTGAGTCCGGCCGCGTCGCGCTCTCCCCAACCGCGAGGTTGTCCACGGATGCCGGAGTTTCGGCTCCCGCAGCGCGGTGGGGAGTCGTGCTCGACGGCGGCCACCACGTCGGCGCGCAGCGCCCACTGAGCAGGTCCTACGACCGTGCTGAAAACAACGGAGATCTGCAGTTCGTCGGACCGAATCGAATGCGATCGTCCGAAGAACTGCAGATCTCCGTCGTACGGCGGACGGGTCAGCGCGCGGGCGTCTCCGGGGTGGTGGCGGATGCCGGGGCCTCGGGATCCGTCGCGGCGGCATCAGCGGCGGCGGTGTCCGTCACGACGGGCGTGGGCGCCTCGGGCTCGGCGACAGCGCTCTCGACCGTGGTCGCTTCGGCCACGACGACCTCGTCCTCCCACGCCGGCGGCTCGACGACCTCGACGGGCGCGACGGGGACCAGCGTCCGCACGGCGCCGACGGTCAGGGCGAGCGCGAGGCCGATGAGGCCCGCGCCGATGAGGATCGCGCCGAGCACGGCCCAGATCTGACCGGCGTACACCTCGACGCCGGTCGCGGTGCCATCGGTGAGGGTGGCGGCCATGGTGCCGAGCTTGTCGACGAGCAGGTACGTGCCGGCGCCGATCGCGACGACGGATCCGCCCACGAGCACCCAGAACGGGATGCTGCGACTCAGACGGGGGGCGGTGTTGGGCATGGAAGAGCTCCTTCTGTCACGTCACCGCGCACACGGCGACTCATCGACTATCTGCGAACCACCAGGGTACGGCTGATGCGCCCGCTATGAGCCTGCTGTGGAACCGTCCGCGGCCGGAAGCACCGCGAGCGGCGCCTTCAGGTGCATCACGACGGCGGTCATCGCCGCGACCAGGCACACCGCGAGTACCATGTGGATGTTCACGAGCACGATCGGAAGGCCGGTGCGGGCCTGCCACAGCCCGACCGCGATCTGCAGGATCTCGATCCCGAGCAGCAGCCCCGTCCACAGCGGCAGGCGGAGAACCTGCGGCATCCGGAACGAGGCGGCGAACAGCACCAGCGTGAGGGCGAACAGCACGTACGCGGGCCAGCTGTGCACGTGCTGCCAGAAGATCGGGTCCAGGCCGTTGCGCGCCGCGGCGTCGTCGCCGGCGTGGGGGCCGGAGCCGGTGAGGAGGATGCCGATGACCACCGTCACGAGCACGGCGGCGCTCGTGACGTGCGTGAGGATCGCGTACCGGCGGGGGACGGCTCGGCGCCGTGGGCCGGGCTGCGCGTAGACGCGCGCGACGTAGACGGCCGACAGCGCCACGAGCGCCGCCGACACCAGGTAGTGCAGCCCCACGATGCTCGGGTGCAGGTGCAGCCACACCGTCACGCCGCCGATGACGGCCTGCAGGATGATGCCGATACCGACGGCGAGGGTGAGACGGGGGAGTTCCGGGCGGGTGTGCCACATCCGCACGACGGAGAGGAAGGCGAGGAGCGCGACGACGACGAGCACGCCGGTGAGGGTGCGGTTGCCGAACTCGATGAGGCCGTGGATGCCGAGCTCGCGCGTCGGGACGAGGGATTCCGCCGTGCAGTACGGCCAGGTCTCGCAGCCCATGCCGGAGCCGGTGAGGCGGACGAGGCCGCCCGTGCCGACGATCACGATGTTGCTGATCAGCACGAGCCAGGCCAGCACGCGCGTCGCGCGTGTGATGCGGTCGGGCAGTCGGGATCGCAGCCGCGAGACGAGCCCGGCGCCGGCGTCGGTCGACGCCGGCTCGGCGGGAGCGGAGGTCTGCTGCGCGGACATGTGGGGTCGCCTCCCGGGTGGGCGCCCGAAGGGCGCTGGACACGCCCCCGGAGGGGGCGCCTACTGTAGACTGACGGGGTGGGAACGGCGGCGCGCGAGACGCGTCGCGCCCACTGACAGTCTAGGCGCGCGACCCGCGGGCCCCGGACGAACCCCGTGTCAGCGAAAGACACTCAAGCGGCCCTGAAAGCGGCATCCGCCCCTCGCCCACGACTCGCGTGGTGCGGTGAGGACGACGGAATGCCGGAGCGGATGACACCGTTGGGCCCGAAGGAGGCAAAGCCATGTCGGATGTGCTCATCGACCGACCGGAGCTCGAAGGACTCGGCGTGTACGAGTTCGGGTGGCACGACCCGGATGCCGCCGGTGCCAGCGCGAAGCGCGGGCTCACGGAGGCCGTCGTCCGCGACATCTCGGGCCTCAAGAACGAGCCCGAGTGGATGCTGAAGACGCGGCTGAAGGGCCTGCAGCTGTTCCAGCGCAAGCCCATGCCCACCTGGGGCGCCGACCTGTCGGACATCGATTTCGACAACATCAAGTACTTCGTGCGCTCCACCGAGAAGCAGGCGCAGTCGTGGGAGGACCTCCCGGAGGACATCCGCAACACGTACGAGAAGCTGGGCATCCCCGAGGCGGAGCGTCAGCGCCTCGTCGCGGGGGTCGCTGCGCAGTACGAGTCCGAGGTCGTCTACCACCAGATCCGCGAAGACCTCGAGGCGCAGGGCGTCATCTTCATGGACACCGACACGGCGCTGCGCGAGCACCCGGAGTTCTTCGAGGAGTACTTCGGCACCGTCATTCCGGCCGGCGACAACAAGTTCGCCGCGCTGAACACCGCCGTGTGGTCGGGCGGCTCGTTCGTGTACGTCCCCAAGGGCGTGCACGTCGAGATCCCGCTGCAGGCCTACTTCCGGATCAACACCGAGAACATGGGCCAGTTCGAGCGGACGCTCATCATCGCCGATGAGGACAGCTACGTCCACTACATCGAAGGCTGCACCGCGCCCATCTACAAGTCCGACTCGCTGCACTCGGCCGTCGTCGAGATCATCGTGAAGAAGAACGCGCGCGTGCGGTACACGACGATCCAGAACTGGTCGAACAACGTCTACAACCTCGTCACCAAGCGCGCCGTGGCCCACGAGGGCGCGACGATGGAGTGGATCGACGGCAACATCGGCTCGAAGGTGACGATGAAGTACCCGTCGATCTACCTGATGGGCGAGCACGCGAAGGGCGAGACTCTGTCGGTCGCCTTCGCCGGCCCCGGTCAGCACCAGGACGCCGGCGCGAAGATGATCCACATGGCGCCGTACACGCAGTCCTCGATCGTCTCGAAGTCGATCGCCCGCGGCGGCGGTCGCGCCGGCTACCGCGGTGAGGTGCGGGTGGACGCGAACGCGCACCACTCCGCGAACACCGTGCGCTGCGACGCGCTGCTGGTCGACACGAAGTCTCGGTCCGACACGTATCCCGCGATCGACATCCGCGTCGACGACGTGCAGCTCGGCCACGAGGCGACCGTCTCGAAGGTGAGCGAGGAGCAGCTGTTCTACCTCATGAGCCGCGGGATGCCGGAGGACGAGGCCATGGCGATGATCGTCCGCGGCTTCATCGAGCCCATCGCCCGTGAGCTGCCCATGGAATACGCCCTCGAGCTGAACAAGCTCATCGAGATGGGCATGGAAGGATCCGTCGGCTGATGACGACAGCGACCCAGACCCCCGCCGGAACGGTCGCGGAGGGTCACATCGACCCTGCCGCCCGGCTGGCCGCCGCCGCGGCCGACGTGCCGGTGCAGACGCGCTCCGAGCGCCCCACCTCGTTCGACCCGGCCGACTTCGGCGCGCCCACCGGCCGTGAGGTCAATTGGAAGCACACGCCGCTCGACCGCATCGCGGCGCTGCTGCGCGACGAGCCCGCCGACGACGAGGCGATCACGGTGACCGTGACGGCCTCGGGTGCCGAGCTCGGCGCGCCGCTGCGCGAGGGACAGGCGCCGCGCGGCACCGTCCTCGTCCCCGAAGACCTGCCGAGCGCGATCGCGTCCCGCCGCGCCGACGGCGCCGTGCACGTGCGCATTCCCGCCGAGGCCGAGCTCGAGGCGCCGGTCGTCGTCGAGGTGGCGGGCGCCGACGCGGCGCGCCGCGGCATCCTGCACCTCGTGATCGAGGCTCAGGCGCATGCCCGAGCGACCGTGCTGCTGCGCCACACCGGCGCCGCCGCGCTGGCCGAGAACGTCGAGATCGTCGTCGCCGACGGCGCCCAGCTCGAGGTCGTGACCGTGCAGCAATGGGATGACGCCGCCGTGCATGCCGCGTCCCACCAGGCGCGCGTCGGTCGTGACGGCCTGCTGCGTCACGTCGTCGTCAGCTTCGGCGGCGGCGTCGTGCGCGTGAACCCCTCGGTGGAGCTCGCCGGGACCGGATCCCAGGGGCAGCTGTACGGCCTGTCCTTCGCCGACGCCGGCCAGCACCTGGAGAGCCAGGTGTATCTGCACCACAAGGGCGAGAACACCGTCGGCGACGTGCTGTACAAAGGAGCGCTGCAGGGCGCCTCGGCGCGGAGCGTCTGGATCGGCGACGTGCTGATCGGTCCGGATGCCACGGGCACCGACTCCTACGAGGCCAACCGCAACCTGGTGCTCACCGACGGCGCGCGCGCCGATTCGATCCCGAACCTCGAGATCGAGACCGGCGACATCCGGGGGGCCGGCCACGCCAGCGCCACCGGCCGGTTCGACGACGAGCAGCTGTTCTACCTGCAGGCCCGCGGCATCGCCGAGGACGAGGCCCGGCGCCTCGTGGTCCTCGGCTTCCTCACCGAGATCGTGCAGAAGATCGACATCCCCGCGCTGCAGGACGAACTCATCGCCGCGATCGAGGCGGAGCTCGCCCTCACCCAAAGCGTCGTCGAGGCATCCGCATGAGCGCGCAGAAGGTGCTGAACCTCAGCGATCTGGAGCAGGATGCCGCGGTGCGCGTCGTCATCGACGACATCCCCATCGCGGTCGTGCTCGACTCCAATGGCGAGGTGCACGCAATCGGCGACACCTGCACGCACGGCGACATCTCGCTGTCCGACGGGTTCGTCGAGGGTGAGACGCTGGAGTGCTGGGCTCACGGGTCCGCGTTCTCGCTGCGCACCGGCCGCCCCCTGAACCTGCCGGCCTACGAGCCGGTGCCCGTCTATGAGGTCACGATCGACGGGGACGACATCCTCATCGACCCGCATGTGACCAAAGAAGTCAACTGAAGAAGGTAGAAGACATGGCTGTTCTCGAGATCCGCGACCTGCACGTGACGGTCGAGACGGATGCCGGCACCACCCCCATCCTCAACGGTGTGACGCTCACGGTGCGCACTGGCCAGACCCACGCGATCATGGGTCCCAACGGCTCGGGCAAGTCGACGCTCGCGTACACGATCGCCGGGCACCCGAAGTACACCGTCACCGGCGGGTCGATCACGCTCGACGGCGAGGACGTCCTCGCGATGTCCGTCGACGAGCGGGCGCGGGCGGGGCTCTTCCTCGCGATGCAGTATCCGGTGGAGATCCCCGGGGTCACGGTGACGAACTTCCTTCGCACCGCGAAGACGGCGATCGACGGCGAGGCGCCGGCGATCCGCGCCTGGACCAAGGACGTCAAGGAGGCCATGAAGGCGCTCCGCATGGACCCGAAGTTCGCGGCGCGCAACGTCAACGAGGGCTTCTCCGGCGGTGAGAAGAAGCGTCACGAGATCCTGCAGCTCGAGTTGCTCAAGCCCGCCATCGCCGTGCTCGACGAGACCGACTCCGGCCTCGACGTCGACGCGCTGAAGATCGTCTCCGAAGGCGTCAACCGCGCCAAGGAGGCCACCGACCTGGGTGTGCTGCTCATCACGCACTACACGCGCATCCTCCGCTACATCAAGCCCGACTTCGTCCACGTCATGGTCAAGGGCCGCATCGCGGAGGAGGGCGGACCGGAGCTTGCGGAGCGTCTCGAGAACGAGGGCTATGACCGCTATCTCGAGCCCTCCGATGTCATCGAGGCCTAGGATCGAAGCATGACCGCGACCCTCAGCCCCGAGAAGTACGACGAGGTCACCGAGGCGCTCAAGGACGTCATGGACCCCGAGCTCGGGATCAACGTCGTCGACCTCGGCCTCATCTACGATCTCGGCTGGGATGACGAGAACGACGCGCTCGTCATCCACATGACGCTGACGTCGGCCGGCTGCCCGCTGACCGACGTGCTCGAAGAGCAGACGGCGCAGGCCCTCGACGAGGTCGTGGAGCGATTCCGCATCAATTGGGTGTGGATGCCGCCGTGGGGCCCGGAGCGCATCACCGACGACGGCCGCGACATGATGCGGGCGCTGGGGTTCGCGATCTGACGCCTGGACCCTTCGGTAGGCTCGTCCGGTGAGCACCATCCCCCTCGAGGCCCTTCCGATGGAGACGCTGCGGCGACGCTCGAGCAGCAAATGGCGGACCTACCCTGCCGACGTGCTGCCCCTGTTCGTCGCGGAGACCGACTTCCCCCTCGCCCCGGCGATCAGCGCCGCGCTGGCCGACGCCGTCGCGATCGGCGACACCGGCTACACGCCGCGCGAGAACGGACTGGCCGACGCGTTCGCGGGCTTCGCGCAGCGACGGTTCGGCTGGACGGTGGACCCCGCCCGGGTTCGCCCGACCGGTGACGTGATGATGGGCGTCGTCGAGCTGCTGCGCGCGACGACGCGCCCCGGCGACGCCGTCGTGACGACCCCGCCGGTGTACCCGCCGTTCGCGATGTGCATCGAGGAGGCGGGATGCCGGGTCGAGACCGTGCCCCTCGTCGACACCGGTGCCGGCTGGCAGCTGGATCTCGACGGGATCGAGGAGGCGCTGGCCGCCGGCGCCCGCGCCGTCCTGTTGTGCAACCCGCACAACCCGACCGGGACGGCGCACCGGCCCGAGGCGCTGTCCGCCCTTGCCGAGATCGCTGCACGCCACGGTGCCGTCGTCATCAGCGACGAGATCCACGCGCCGCTCGCGTACGACGACACCCCCTACACGCCGTTCCTCGCGGCCTCGCCCACCGCGGCATCCGTCGGCTACGCCGTCACCAGCGCCTCGAAGGCGTTCAACCTGGCGGGGCTGAAGTGCGCCGTCATGATCACGGCGTCCGAGGAGACCGCGGCGGTGGTGCGCGGTCTGCCGCCGGAGGTGGAATGGCGCACCGGCCTGTTCGGCGCCATCTCCGGCGTCGCGGCGTTCGGCGGCGCGTCGGACGATTGGCTCGATGCGCTGCGGGCGCGTCTGGACGGCAACCGCCGACTGCTCGGCGATCTGCTCCGCGCGCAGCTGCCGCAAGCCGTGTACCGGATGCCGGAGGCCGGCTACCTGGCCTGGATCGACCTGTCGGCGTACGGCTGGGGGGACGACCCGGCCGTCCGCATCCAGCGGGACGCCAAGGTCGCGCTGCACCACGGTCCGCAGTTCGGGGCGGAGGGGGCCGGGTTCGTCCGCCTGAACTTCGGCTGCGCTCCCGATGTGCTCACCGACGCCGTCACGCGCATCGGCGCCCTCGCGCCGGCGTGAGCACGCCCGAACCGGCGCGTGCGGCGGGGATCTGGGCGCCCGAACACGTCTGGGTGACGCTCGGCGCCGTCGCGATGGTGTTCCTCGCGGCGACGCAGTCCTTGGCGATCACGACCGTCATGCCCCTCGTCAGCGCCGATCTGGACGGGGCAGCGCTGTATGCCGTCGCCTTCGCGGGAACCCTCGCCACGAGCGTCATCGGCATGGTCGCCGTCGGCGCGTGGTGCGACCGGCAGGGACCCACGCTGCCGTTGACGACGGCCGTCGCGCTCTTCGTGGCGGGCCTGCTCATCGCAGGGTTCGCGCCGTCGATGGAGGTGCTCGTCGCGGGGCGCCTGCTGCAGGGGCTCGGCACGGGAGGGCAGACCGTCGCGCTGTACGTCGTGGTTGCACGGGTCTATCCCGCGGTGCTGCACGGGCGGGTGTTCGCGGCCTTCTCCGCCGCGTGGGTCATCCCGTCGATCGTCGGGCCGTTCCTCGCCGGGGTCGTCGCGCAGCAGCTGCACTGGCGGTGGGTGTTCCTGGGGGTGGCGATCCTGACGCTCGCGGCGTTCACGCACGTCTACCTGCGCCTGCACGATGTGCCCCTCGACACGGCGCACCCCTCCCGCGCCCCGATCGCCGCTCGGCTCGGCTGCGCGACGATCGTCGCCGCGGGCGCCGTCGCGTTGAGCATGGCGGCGCAGGCGGAGGGCGCTGCCCCCGTCGTCATCGTCGTCTCCCTCGCGGCGATCGTGCTCGCTGCCCGGCCGCTCCTTCCGGCGGGAACGCTGCGAGCACGGCGGGGACTGCCGAGCGTCGTCCTCATGCGCGCCCTCATCGCCGGCGCGCTGTTCGGCGCCGAGATCTACGTGCCCTACCTCCTCATCGACCACTACGGTTTCGACGCGACCGGCGCCGGCCTCGGGCTCACGTCCGCCGCACTGCTGTGGGCGGCCGGCGCGGAGGTGCAGGGCCGCATCGGCGACCGGCTCGGCAACGCCCGGATCACCCTGATCGGAACGACGCTGCTCGCCGCCGCCGCGCTCGTCGCCGCCGCGACGGCCGCGTTCGCGCTCGACCCGTGGGTCGTCATCGCCGGCTGGGCGCTGGCGGGTGCCGGCATGGGGCTCATGTACCCGCGGTTGACGGTGCTCACCCTCGCCTACTCGACGCCGCAGAACCAGGGCTTCAACTCGTCCGCGCTGTCGATCTCGGACTCGATCGGCGCGTCGGCATCCATCGCCGTGATGGGGCTGACCTTCGTCGCGCTGACGGCGACGGATGCCGCCTTCCCGGCCGTTTTCGTGATCGCGGCGGCGCTCGCGGTGCTCGCGCTCGTGCCGGGGCTGCGACTCGGGCACGCCGGCGAGGCGCGCTGATCGCGGGCCGCGACAGCGCTCCCGCGGCGGCGCCGCCCCGCTACACCTCGGCGCGGCCGAGCCGCCAGTAGCCCATGAACGCGATGGCGCGCCGGTCGATGCCGTGGTCGGTGACGAGGTGGCGGCGCAGGGTCTTGATCGCACCGGCCTCCCCGGCGAGCCACGCGTACAGCGGCGCGCTCTTCAGGGCGGCGCCGCCCTTCGCGGTGCGCGGCACCTCCCAGAGGATGTCTTGGTCGATGTCGATCTCCTCAACCTCCGCGCCGCGCCCGGCGGGGACGAGCCGTGTGGCGGTCTCCTCCACCGCCGCGACGAGGTGGGCGTGGCGATCGTCGTGGTCGCGCGCCGCCACGCGGTATTCGAAGCCGGGGTGGACAGGCAGGTAGGCGGCGTCGCCGGAATGCGGGACCTCGAGCACCACGACGCCGCGCGCCTGCGGCGGCAGCTGCTCGAGGATGGCGGCGATCGCCGGCGCGGCGGTCTCGTCGCCCGCGAGGAGGATGTCGTCGGTCTCTGCGGGCGGGACGAAGTCGATGCCGTAGCTGATGCCCGTGTGCGCCGTGGTCGGAGCGAAGATCAGGACCTCGTCGCCGAGCTGGGCGTCGGCGATCCAGGCCGACGCCGGTCCCAGCACGTCGTGGGAGACCATGTCGACGTCCACCTCGTGCGCCGCGGCGCGCACCGCACGGGTGGTGTAGGTGCGAAACGGCGGCCGGGCGCCTTCGTCCATCTCCCGCCACTGCGTCCACCAGTCCTCGCCGGTCGGCATCGCGTCGATGGGGGTGCGGGGGGTCGGGAAGACGATCTTGATGCGCTGGTCGAGCCCCGGGTCGCCGTAGTCGGCGAGGTCGGGACCCCCGAACGTGAAACGGCGGAAGCTCGGCGTGAGGTCGGTGATCGCGGTGACCTCCGCGCGGAAGAACCGGCTGGTGGGACGGGTGCGGGTCATCGGGTGCCTCCTGTGACGTGGGGGGTGACGTGGTCGGCGGCTCGCACGTGGTGCCGGCCGCGGGGGAGCACCATCGGCGCCCCCGAGACGGGGTCGGTGATGACGAGCGCATCGAGGTCGAAGACCTCGCGCACGAGATCGCTCGTGACGATGTCGGCCGGTGCGCCGTCGGCGACGAGTCGGCCCCGCTTGAGGGCGAAGAGGTGGTCGGCGTACCGGGCGGCGAGGTTGATGTCGTGGAGCACCATGACGATCGTCGTGCCGCGCGTGCGGTTGAGGTCGGTGAGGAGGTCGAGCACGTCGATCTGGTGCGAGACGTCGAGGAACGTCGTCGGCTCGTCCAGCAGCAGCAGGTCCGTCTCCTGCGCGAGCGCCATCGCGATCCACACGCGCTGGCGCTGCCCGCCGGACAGCTCATCGACGGCGCGGTCGGCGAGGTCGAGCACGCCCGTCGCGGCAAGCGCTTCGGTGACGGCGCGATCGTCGTCGGCGGTCCACGACCGGAAGAGCTTCTGGTGGGGGTGGCGGCCCCGACCGACGAGATCGGCGACGACGATGCCCTCGGGGGCGATCGGCTGCTGCGGGAGGAGGCCGAGGGTGCGGGCGAGCTCCTTCGTCGGAATGCCGTCGATGCGCTTGCCGTCGAGGAGCACCGCACCGGACTGCGTCGGGATGAGCCGCGCGATGGTCTTCAGGAGCGTCGACTTGCCGCAGGCGTTGGCCCCGACGATGACGCTGATGCCGCCGGAGGGGAACTGCAGGTCGATCCCGTCGACGATGCGGGTGGCGCCGTACCCCGAGACGAGCGCCTCGGTGGTCAGCACGTGCTGTGCGGTCATGACGATCCTCCGCGGCGGCTCGTTCGGATGAGCAGGTAGATGAGGTACGGGGCGCCGAGGATGCCGGTGATGACGCCCACGGGGAACTTGGTGTCGAACGCGAACTGCCCGAGCAGATCGGCCGCGAGCACGAGGACGGCGCCGGTGAGCGCCGCCGGCAGGATGACGGGTGCGCCGGGGCCGACGATCCGCGCCGCGATGGGACCGGCGAGGAACGCGACGAACGCGATGGGGCCGGTCGTCGCGGTCGCGAAGCACGCGAGCGCGACGGCCGCGAGGACGAGGAGGATGCGGGTGCGGTCCACGCGCACACCGAGTGCCGTCGCCGACGCGTCGCCGAGTTCGAGGGCGCCGAGGTCGCGGCCGAGGAGGACGACGACCGGCACGAGCACGACGACGGCGATCGCGAGGGGCGGCACGTCCTCCATGCGCGAGCCGTTGAGGCTGCCGGTCATCCACCGGATGGCGGCGGGGAGGTCCCAGACAGCGGCGCGCAGGAGGAGATAGGAGACGACGGCATCCATCATCGCCCCCACACCGATGCCGATGAGGATGAGCCGGCCGCCGGTCGACTCCCCGCCCCGGGCGGCGAGGTAGATGATCGTGGCGGTGGCGATGCCGGCGACGAGGGCGAGGCCCATCGTGGCGGCCCCGCTCCAGTGCAGCACGACGAGGGACAGGACCGCCGCGGCGCTCGCGCCCGAGGTGATGCCGATGACATCGGGGCTGGCGAGGGGATTGCGCAGCATCGTCTGGAAGGTGGAGCCGGCGACGCCGAAGGCGATGCCGGCGAGCACGGCGGTGAGCGCCCGCGGCAGGCGCAGCGTCCCGACGGCGAACGATGCGCCGGGGACCTTCTGTCCGGTGAGGACCGCGAGGACATCCGAGAGCGGGTAGATCGTGTTGCCGAGCACGAGCATCGCGCCGAAGAGCACGATCGCGAGGACGCCGAGAGCCGACATCGTGAGGATGCGGCGGCGCGACCGGCTGCGGCGACCCGCGCGGAGGCGGGCGACCGCGGCATCCGTCGGCGGGGCGAGGAGCGCGGTCATCAGAGGGCCTTCATCCGGGTGCGGCGCGCGATGGCGATGAGGACGGGCGCGCCGAGGAACGCCGTGATGATGCCGGCCTCGACTTCGCCCGGCGAGCCGATGACGCGGCCGATCGTGTCGGCGAGGGTGAGCAGGACGGCGCCGCCGAGTGCGGACAGGGGGAGCAGCCAGCGCTGGTCGGCGCCGGAGAGGAGACGCACCGCGTGCGGCACCATGAGACCGACGAAGCCGATCGGACCCGCCACGGCGGTGACGGCGGCGCAGAGGGCGACGCCGGCGAGCGCCGCGACGATCCGGATGCGGCCGACCGGAACGCCGAGGCCGGTCGCCACGTCGTCACCGAGGGCGAGGGCGTTCAGCGACGACGCGCACAGCAGCGCGACGAGGGTGCCGACCGCGATCACGGGGACGATGATGCCCATGGTCTCCCAGTCGGCACGGCCGACGTTGCCGATCTGCCAGTAGCGGAACTCGTCCATGACGTTCTGGCGGGGCAGGAGCACAGCGGACACGAGCGAGGACAGCGCCGCCGTCGTGGCGGCGCCCGCGAGCGCGAGCTTGATCGGGGTCGTGCCGCCGGGGCCGACGGACCCGACGAAGTACACGAAGAACGCGGTGAGGAAGGAGCCGACGAGGGCGAGGCCGAGGTAGCCGAGGGCGCTCGAGACGCCGAAGAAGGCGATGCCGATGACGACGGCGAGGGCGCCGCCGGTGTTGACACCGAGGATGCCGGGGTCGGCGAGAGGATTGCGGGTGATGGCCTGCATGAGCGCGCCGGAGAGGGCCAGCGCGGCGCCGGCGAGGAGGGCGAGCACCGTACGGGGGACACGGCTCTGCACCGCGAGCGCGCCGATGTCGGCAGGTGTCTCGCCGCGCACCCACGCCGCGATCCCCGCCATGATCTGGTCGAGACTGACCGGCCGCGAGCCGAAGGACAGGGACAGGACGACCGACACGACGACGGCGACCAGCGCGACCGCGAGCACGACGACGCGGCGCCGCGCGTCCACCCTCGGGGCGGACGCGCGGCGCGCTGGCGCGACGGAAACGGTCACTGAACCTTCGCTGCCGCGTCCTTGAGGTCGGCCACGTACTGGTCGAGCACCCACGGGATCGACAGCGCCGTGGGGCTGACGGCGGCGCTGTACGCGTCGCCCTCGCCGACCGCGACGACCGCGCCCTTCTTGACGGCGGGGAGCGTGCTCCACAGCGGGTCGGCCTGCAGGGCGGGCAGCAGGGTCTCATCGCCGTACGTGACGATGACGTCGACGTCGGCGAGCTGGTCGGCGTTCTCGGCGCTGAAGTCGAGGTAGAACGAGCCGGCGTCGGCCGCGTCGACGGCGACCTGCGGCAGGTCGAACCCGAGGTCGTGCAGGAAGGCCGTGCGCGAGTCGCCGCCGGTGTACAGCGACACCTTCGACAGGTCGGCGGGGCTCATGTAGAAGAACGCGGCGCTCTTGCCCGCGAAGCCGGCATCCGCTGTCGCATCCGCGATCTGCTTCTCGAGGTCGGCCACGAGCGCCTCGCCCTCGGCCTTCAGGCCCAGGCCCTCGGCGTTGAGCGTGATCTGGTCGCGCCACGGCGTGAACCAGGGGATGCCGGGGTAGGCGACGACGGGGGCGATGCCGGAGAGCGTCTCGTAGTCCTCCTCGGAGAGTCCGGACTGGGCGGCGAGGATGACGTCGGGCGCGGTGTCGGAGATCGCCTCGAAGTCGACGCCGTCGGTCGCGTCGAAGAGCGGCGGCAGGTCGGCGCCGAGCTCATCGAGCTTGTCGCTCGTCCACTCGTAGACGCCGGGCTTCGCGGTGCCGGACCACGCCCAGACCTGCGTGTCCATGCCGACGGGCACGACGCCGAGGGCGAGGGCGACGTCCTGGTTGCCCCAGGAGATCGTGGCGACCCGCTCCGGCTTCGCCTCGATCGTGGTCTCGCCCAGGGCGTGCGTGATGGTGACCGGGAAGCTGTCGGACGCGGCTCCGGCCTCACCGGAGGCGGTGGACTGCGGCGAGCTGCCCGAGGCGCAGCCGGTGAGGAGCAGAGCGGCCGCGGCGGTGAGGGCGGCGGCGGTGCGAAGTCGAGACAAGGGGAATCCCTTCGATGCTGTGAGGAGCGCCCGAGTAAGGGCAGGCTAACTTTAGATCGTCGATGGCGGGATGCGCCAGTTCGCTGCAGTCCGCCTGAAGGATGCCGTGACATGCGAAAGGCCCCGCCGGCGCAGAGCGGCGCGGGCGGGGCCTGTCGAGGATCCGGGCGGGGATCAGCCGTTCTTGCGGCGATCGACGGCGCGGACGCCCGCCCACGCGGCCGGGATCAGGAGCGCCGCGAGGGCAGCCTTGACGAGCCCGCCGACGATGAACGGCCAGAGGCCGAACTGCAGGATCTCGCCGACGCCGAACGCGCCACCGCCGACGACGTTCAGGATGAACGCCATGTAGGGGATGCCGAAGACGAACGGGATCGCGCTGGCGGCGACGAAGCCGGCGAAGGCGAGCAACGGCCGACGGTCCCAGGCGCGCTCGGCGAACCAGCCGGCGACGAAGGCGGCGAACACGAAGCCGATGACGAACCCGAAGCTCGGCTTCGCCAGCGCGGCGACCGTGCCGGTGAACCCGGCGAAGACGGGAAGACCGGCAAGGCCCGCGAGCAGGTAGGTCACGAGGGCTGCAGCGCCCCGGCGTGCGCCGAGGGCGGCGCCGACCACGACGACGGCGAGCGTCTGACCCGTGATGGGGACCGGCCACAGCGGCACCTCGACCTGAGCGAGCAGTGCGACGACCGCGGCACCGGCGACGACGAGCGCCGCATCGAGGGCGACGGCGCGCGCGCGACCGGACGGGCGGGCGATGAGGTCGGCCAGCACGGGGCGGCGGACGGGGACGGCGAGAGACATGCGCGCTCCTTGGGAAGTCGTGGGTCGGCACGGGATGCCGGGGTGTCGCGACTCAGCCTAGGGCGTGGCGCGCCCGGGTTCTTGGACGCCGTCCATCGTGCGAGGGGCACGTGTTTGTAGAGAGTCGCACAGCGGTAGTTTCGAGGTATGAAGGTCGACCTCAAGAAGGAGACCGCGACGTATGCCGCGCGACGCGGTCGCTTCGACCTCGTCACGGTGCCGCCGCTGCCGTACCTGATGTGCGACGGCGCCGGCGACCCGAACACGGCACCGGCCTACCGGCGCGCCCTCGAGGCGCTCTACCCCGTCGCCTACGGCCTGAAGTTCATGAGCACACGCGAACTCGACCGCGACTACGTCGTGCCGCCCCTGGAGGGACTGTGGTGGGCCGACGATCCCGAGCTGTTCACCACCCGCCGCGACAAGAGTGCGTGGCAGTGGACTCTCATGATCCTCGTTCCCGAGTGGCTGTCCGCCGATCACGTCGACCGTGCCCGGGAGGCGGCCGGCGCCAAGGGCGTCGACGGCGCCCGCGACGTCCGGTTCGAGACGCTCGACGAGGGCCTCAGCGTCCAGACCCTCCACGTCGGCAGCTACGACGATGAAGCTCCCGTGCTCGCCGAGCTGCACGACCGCGTGATCCCCGAGCGCGGCCTGCGGATGACGGGGCGCCACCACGAGATCTACCTGAGCGACGCCCGACGCACGGCGCCGGAGAAGCTGCGGACGATCCTGCGCCAGCCCGTCGAGGCGCTGTCGGCGTGAGCGCGTCACGGCGGAGCTGACCCTCCGCCGCCCCGGGTAGACTAGAAAGTCGGCCGATCGGCCGCCTGAACCCTCCCGCTGAAGAACGGACGTCCGCTGTGCTCGCCGTGCACGACCTCGAGATCCGCGTGGGCGCCCGCACGCTCATGGCCGACGTGTCGTTCCGCGTGTCCGACGGCGACAAGATCGGCCTCGTCGGGCGCAACGGCGCCGGCAAGACGACGCTCACGAAGGTGCTCGCGGGCGATCTCATCCCCGCCGACGGCAAGGTCGAACGCTCCGGCGAGCTCGGCTACCTCCCGCAGGACCCTCGTTCGGGTGATCCCGAGATGCTCGCTCGCACCCGCATCCTCGACGCCCGCGGTCTCGGCACTCTGGCGCTGCAGATGCACGAGGCGTCGCTGCAGATGGGGGATTCCGACGAGAAGGTGGCCGCGAAGGCGATGCGTCGCTACGGCAACCTCATGGAGCGCTTCGAAGCGCTCGGCGGCTACGCGGCCGAGTCCGAGGCGGCATCCATCGCCCACAACCTGTCGCTGCCGGACCGCATCCTCGACCAGCCGCTGAAGACCCTGTCGGGTGGTCAGCGCCGCCGCATCGAGCTCGCCCGCATCCTGTTCTCGGACGCGCAGACGATGATCCTCGACGAGCCCACCAACCACCTCGACGCCGACAGCGTCGTGTGGCTGCGGGAGTTCCTCAAGAACTACAAGGGCGGCCTCATCGTCATCAGCCACGACGTCGAGCTCGTCGGCGAGACCGTCAACCGCGTCTTCTACCTCGACGCGATGCGCCAGGTCATCGACGTCTACAACATGAACTGGAAGAACTACCTGCGTCAGCGGGTGGCCGACGAGGAGCGCCGCAAGAAGGAGCGCGCCAACATCGAGAAGAAGGCCACGGCGCTGCAGCTGCAGGCCGCGCGCTTCGGCGCGAAGGCCTCGAAGGCCGCCGCCGCGCACCAGATGGTCGCGCGCGCCGAGAAGATGCTCTCGGGCCTCGAGGAGGTGCGCCAGGAGGACCGCGTCGCGAAGCTGCGGTTCCCCAAGCCCGCACCCTGCGGCAAGACCCCGCTCATGGCGAAGAACCTGTCGAAGTCGTACGGGTCGCTGGAGATCTTCACCGACGTCGACCTCGCGATCGACCGCGGCTCGAAGGTCGTCGTCCTCGGCTTGAACGGCGCCGGCAAGACGACGCTGCTGCGCATTCTTGCCGGCGTCGACAAGCCCGACACCGGCATCCTCGAGCCCGGGCACGGCCTGAAGATCGGGTACTACGCGCAGGAGCACGAGAACCTCGACGTCAGCCGCTCGGTCCTCGAGAACATGATGTCGGCCGCGCCCGACATCACCGCCACCGAGGCGCGCAAGGTGCTCGGCTCGTTCCTCTTCACCGGCGATGACGTGCTGAAGCCCGCGGGCGTCCTCTCCGGCGGTGAGAAGACGCGCCTGTCACTCGCGACCCTCGTCGTGTCGAGCGCGAACATGCTGCTGCTCGACGAGCCGACGAACAACCTCGACCCGGCGTCCCGCGAGGAGATCCTCGGCGCGCTCGCGCACTACGAGGGCGCCGTCGTGCTCGTCTCGCACGACTCCGGCGCCGTGCAGGCGCTGAACCCCGAGCGCGTGCTCATCCTGCCCGACGGCGTCGAGGATATCTGGGGTCGCGACTACGTCGACCTGATTGAACTGGCGTGACGCGGTCTGGCGAACGGGCGTGACGCGGTCTGGCGAACGGGCGTGACGCGAGCGCTCAGCGCGGCGTGAGCTCGTCGAGCAGCGCGTCCTCGTCCACCATGTCGCGGTCGCGCTTGCGGCCTTCGCGGCGTCGCCGCGGGCGAGGGGATGCCGCCGGCACCGCTGCGGCGCCGGCATCCGCCACCGCGATCCCGGGGGATGCCGGGGCCGCGGCGTCGGCGGCGGCCGCGTCCTCCGCGTCCTCACGGCGATGCCGGATCTCGGTGCGGATCATGTACCAGATGAACACGAATCCCATGACGGCGAAGAGGATCCACTGGATCGCATAGGACAGGTGCGGCCCGGGGTCATCCGACGGCGACTCGAGCGGGTTCGGCGCCGCGGCGGGCGCGGGATCCTCCGACACCATGAGGCCGTACGCGCTCGTGACCATGCTGTCCTGGCCGGTCGCCTGGGCGATCAGCGGCAGATTGATGGTCGGCACCTGCCCCTCGGGCGCCGAACGTCCGGAGTTCGGCAGCGGCTCGCCCGGTTTCAGGCGTGCGACGACGGTGACCTGCCCCGTCGGCGCCGCGGGGATCGCATCGGGCTCGGGCTGATCGTCGCCCGGCGGCACCCAGCCGCGGTCGACGAGGAACACGTCGCCGTCGACCGTGCGGAACGGCACGAGCACCTCGAAGGCGCTCGTGCCGCCGTGAGCGCGGTTGCGCGCGAGGAGGGTGTCGTCCGTCAGATACTCGCCGACGAGGGTGACGGGGTGCCACTGGTCGGCCGGATCGAACCCGCCGCCGGCCGGGATCAGCTCGCGCAGCGCGACGGGCGCGGCGTCGTAGTTGGCGGCGATGAGGCCCAGCTGACGTTCCCGCTCGGCGTTGCGCGTGAACTGCCAGTTCGACAGGAAGGCGCAGGCGATGGCGAACGCGATGGCCACGGCGACGTAGCCGGTCCACCGCAGCGCGGTGCGACGGTTCACGACGCGACTCCGCTCTCGTAGGCGACGACCTCGACCGGGAAGTCCCGCGCCGCCAGATAGTCGCGGAGATAGCCGACGTGCGCGTCGCACGCCGACCACACTTTGCGTCGGTCGGCGGAGTGGATGCGGGGGTTCCGCCAGCGCACCAGCCAGGTGGCTGCGTCCCGGCATCCTGCCCGTGAGCAGACGGGCGCCGTCACGGGTCGTCCTGTCGTGGCGAGGGCGGCGGGGCGGCGTCGGTCTCGTGGATGCGGATCACTCCTGCGGGTCCGGGGGCGGTGGCCGGCGGGGCGGCCGGTGCGATCGCGCGCTCGGGAGGTACGGCGCGCTGCGCCGGGGCGGCGGCGACGTTGGCGACGACGACCGCGACGTACGGCAGGAAGCATGCCCCGACGGCGAACAGCCAGGTGTACCAGCCGTAGGGGGTCACGACGACCATGAGCACGAAGCAGGCGACGCGGATCGCCATCATCGTGAAGTACTTCGTCATGCGCGTGTGGGCGTCGTCGCGCGGGGCACGCGGCAACGACGTCGCAGACTGAGCAGCAGAGTTCTTCACGGTGCTTTCAGCCTACGCCGCGCGGCGGCGGGGCGGACCCGGTCAGGCGCTGCCGTAGCGGGCGCCGTTCGCGGCTCCGTAGAAGATCGCGATGATGAAGAAGATGCCGATGAGGACGGCGATGGCGACGCCGATCCAGCCCAGGATGACGCCGGTCAGCGCCATGCCGCGACCGCCTTCGCCGGTGCGCTTGATCTGCCCGAGCGAGAGGTGGCCCATGATCGCGCCGGCGAGCGACCCGACGAAGGGCAGCACCCAGATGAAGCCGACGATCGCCGCGATCATCGACACGATGGCGAGCGTGTTCGTCTTGCGTGCCGGGGCGTAGCCGTACGGCGCACCGTAGCCGGGCGCCGGCGGGGCCGCGTAGCCGGCCGGAGGGGCGTATCCCGGCTGCGGCGCGGCGCCGGGATAGGCGGGCGGCGGGTAGGCGGGAGCCTGGTACGTCGGCGGCTGGTAGGCCGGCGCGGCGTACGGGGGAGCGGGCGGCACGGCCGGCGCCGAGGGTGCCGCGCCGGGGGTCGGGGGCGTCAGCGGCGGCGTGGCGGCGGCATCCGACCCGCCGGGGACGGCGTCCGGTGCGGCGGGGATGTGGGGGTCGGTCATCGTCGGCTCCTGTCTCGCGCCGCCAGCCTATCGGGGCGCCCGGGTTCTCGACGAAGCCCGACGCATCCGGAGCCCCGGGATAGGCTGGGGCCGACCCACGCCCGCCCATCCAGGAGCACCATGACCACCGATCGCGTCGTCCTCGTCACCGGCGGAAACCGCGGCATCGGCCGCGCCATCGCGGAGCGCTTCGTCGCCGCGGGCTATCGCACCGCCGTCACCGCGCGTTCCGGAGAGGGGCCCGCCGGGACGCTCACCGTCCGTGCGGATGTCACCGACGCGGCGTCCCTGGACGCCGCCTTCAGCGAGGTCGAGCGCGAGCTCGGCCCGGTGGAGGTCGTCGTCGCCAACGCCGGCATCACGAAGGACACCCTGCTGCTGCGTATGACGGAGGACGATTTCGACTCCGTGGTCGCGACGAACCTCGGCGGCACCTTCCGCGTCGTCAAGCGGGCGTCGAAGGGGATGCTGCGGGCCAAGTGGGGGCGCGTGATCCTCATCTCCAGCGTCGTCGGCCTGTACGGCTCGGCCGGCCAGATCAACTACTCGTCGTCGAAGGCGGCGCTCGTCGGCTTCGCCCGCTCGCTCACCCGTGAGCTCGGCGGACGCGGCATCACCGCGAACGTCGTCGCCCCCGGCTTCATCGAGACCGACATGACCGCGGAGCTGCCCGAGGAGACCCAGGCGGAGTACAAGCGGAACATCCCCGCCGGGCGCTTCGCGACGGCCGACGAGGTCGCCGGGGTCGTGGCGTGGCTGGCGTCGGACGACGCCGCCTACATCTCCGGTGCCGTCATCCCGGTCGACGGTGGGCTCGGCATGGGGCACTGACCCGGCCGGAGTCGCCGCCCGAGGTCGGGCAACGGGTTCAGCCGGCGCGCTGGATCGCCGCCACAAGAGCCTCGCCCAGCCGCTCCGGCTGCGAGAACTGGGGCCAGTGGCCCGTGTCCAGGCGCACCACCTCGGTGTCGGCGATCGCGGTGAACTCGTCGGCGAAGGGGCCCCACTGCGCGAGGAAACGGCGGAACTCCGCATCGTCGCGGTGGCCGGAGAGCACGGTGACGGGCACGGCGTAGCGACGATCGTCGGTCAGCGCGATCGCATCGGTCGTCACGCGGGTCGGGATGCTGAGTGCGCGCGGCGCCGTTCGCTCCCGCGTCTGCGGGTCGAGGTCGGCGACGTCCTCGTCATCGAAGAAGTCCCACCCGGGGAAGGGGATGATCGGCTGGTCCGTCTCGAACTCCCCGACGTTCGCCCCGGGCGGGGGAGGCACGGTGTCGACGAAGACCATCCGGGACACCCGATCGGGCCGCGCGTCGACGGCGCCCCACGCCACGTTGCCGCCGCCCGAATGCCCGACGACGACCACCGGTCCCGGCGCACGGTCGATCTCGGCCACCACGGCGGCGATCCAGTCGGCGAGACCGATCTCGGCGGCCGCCGCGGCCTCGGTGCCGACGCCGGGCATGGTGAGGGCGCGGGGTGCGAGCCCCGCCGCGCGGAGGGTCGGCATGACGTCGTCCCATGACGCTGCGTCGAGCCAGAAGCCGGGAATGAGGAGAACGTCGGTCGTGGTGTCCATGACGCCGAGGGTACGACCCACCGCCGACATGCGGAACCGGGGTGCCGAGCGGAGCCGCCGACGCGCGGAGAACCGGCGCTCAGGGGAGAAGCGGGATGACCTCGCGGAGGTCCACGGGCCCCACCACCAGGTCGGCCTGAGCGCGCACCGCGGGCTTCGCGTTGAAAGCGAGCCCGAGGCCGGCGACGGCCATCATCTGAAGGTCGTTCGCGCCGTCACCGATCGCGATCGTCCGCCGCAGCGGCACGCTGTACGCCTCGGCCCACTCCAGGAGCGCGGCGGCTTTGCCCGCGGCATCCACGATGTCGCCCTCCACCTCGCCCGACAGCACCTCCGATGCCACCGCGAGCCGGTTCGCCCGCCAGATGTCCACGCCGAGCGGCGGGGCGACGACGTCGAGCACCTCGTGGAAGCCACCCGACACGACGGCGGCCACGCCGCCGCGGTCGTGGATCGCGGCGATCAGCTCTGCGGCCCCGGGCGTCGGCTCCACCCGGGCGCGCACCCGCTGAAAGGCGGCGACCGGGACCCCCTCCAGCGCGCGCACGCGTGAGCGCAGGCTGGTGGCGAAGTCCACCTCGCCGCGCATGGCGGCCTCGGTGGCCGCCGCGACCTCGGGGCCACGGCCCGCCTCGTCGGCGATCAGCTCGATGACCTCGTTGCGCAGCAGGGTGGAGTCGGCGTCGAAGACGACGAGGAAGCGGGCGTCAGGCACCCGTCCAACCTAGTGGGCGCGCGGGGCGTCCTCAGCGCGCGATGCGGGCGTTCTTGCCGACGACGGTGATCCCGCTGTCGGTGACGGTGAAGCCGCGCGCGAGGTCCAGCGCTCGGTCGACGCCGACGGTGGCGCCCGGCTCGAGTACGACGTTCTTGTCGAGGATGGCGCGGTGCACCCGCGCTCCCGCGCCGACGTCGACGTGGTCGAAGAGCACCGAATCGGTGATCGTCGAACCGCCCGCCGACAGCGTCCACGGCCCGACGACCGAGCGCTCGAGGTGCGTCCCCGACAGCACCGAGCCCAGCGAGACGATCGAGTCGATCGCGTTGCCCATGCGTCCCACCCCGTCGCGGACGAACTTCGCCGGCGGCGAGTTGATCGCCTGCGAGTGGATCGGCCAGTCCATGTTGTACAGGTTGAAGATCGGCAGCGTCGAGATGAGATCCATGTGGGCGTCGAAGAACGAGTCGATCGTCCCCACGTCGCGCCAGTAGTCGCGGTCGCGGTCGGCGGACCCGGGCACGTCGTTGCGCTTGAAGTCGTAGACGGCCGCTTCGCCGCGGTTCACGAAGTACGGGACGATGTCGCCGCCCATGTCGTGGTTCGAGCCCGGCAGCTCGCCGTCGGCCTCGACGGCGGCGATGAGGGCGTCGGCGTCGAAGATGTAGTTGCCCATCGACGCGAGCACCTCGTGCGGCGCATCAGAGAGCCCGGTGGGGTTCTGGGGCTTTTCCAGGAAGTCGCGGATCGTGACGTTGTCGGTCAGATCCAGGTCGATGACGCCGAACTGGTTCGCCAGCGAGATCGGCTGACGGATGCCGGCGACGGTCGCCTTCGCGCCCGAGGCGATGTGGGCGTCGAGCATCTGCTCGAAGTCCATCCGGTACACGTGGTCGGCGCCGATCACGACGACGATGTCGGGCTTCTCGTCGTAGATGAGGTTCAGTGACTGCAGGATCGCGTCGGCCGAGCCGGAGAACCAGCGCTTGCCGAGACGCTGCTGGGCGGGCACGGAGGCGACGTAGGAGTTGAGCAGCGCCGACATGCGCCACGTCTGCGAGATGTGACGGTCGAGGCTGTGCGACTTGTACTGGGTCAGCACGACGATCTGACGCAGGCCGGAGTTGATGAGGTTCGAGATCGCGAAATCGATCAGGCGGTACTGGCCGCCGAACGGCACGGCGGGTTTGGCGCGATCCTCCGTCAGGGGCATGAGTCGCTTACCCTCGCCGCCGGCGAGGATGATTCCGAAGACCTTCGGCGCTGCAGGCATGGCACCACCCTAGGCCCCCCGCGCGCGCTTGTACTAGCGTTCGAGACATGCGCGTCGACATCGTCACCAAGGAGTACCCGCCGGAGATCTACGGGGGGGCGGGGGTCCACGTGACCGAGCTCGTCGCGGCGCTCCGGCGGAGCATCGACGTGCGCGTGCGCGCGTTCGGCGCGGACCGCGACGAGGCCGGCACGTCGTCGTACGGCGTCCCGGCCGAGCTCGCGAGCGCGAACCCGGCCGTGCAGACCCTCGGCACCGATCTCGAGATCGTCGGGGATGTCGCGGGCGCCGACGTCGTCCACTCCCACACCTGGTACGCCAACTTCGCGGGGCACCTCGCCTCGTTGCTGCACGGCATCCCGCACGTGGTCACGGCGCACTCACTGGAACCGCTGCGGCCCTGGAAGGCGGAGCAGCTCGGCGGCGGCTACGCCGTCTCGAGCTATATCGAGCGGACGGCCTACGAGGGGGCCGCCGCCGTCGTCGCCGTCAGCGAGGGCATGCGCCGCGACATCCTGCGCAGCTACCCGGCGCTCGACCCCGACAAGGTGCGCGTCATCTACAACGGCATCGACGTCGAGTCGTGGCGGCCGCGCACCGATCACGCGCTGCTCGAGCGCTACGGCATCGACCCGGACAAGCCGTCGGTCGTCTTCGTCGGGCGCATCACCCGGCAGAAGGGGCTGCCGTACTTCTTGCGGGCGGCGGCGCAGCTGCCGCCGGAGGTCCAGGTCGTGCTGTGCGCGGGCGCCCCGGACACCCCGCAGATCATGGCCGAGGTCGAAGGGCTCGTCCGAGACCTGCAGACCCGCCGCGACGGCGTCGTCTGGATCGACGAGTTCCTGCAGCGCGACCAGCTGTGCGCGATCCTCACCTCCGCCACCACGTTCGTCTGCCCGAGCGTCTACGAGCCGCTCGGCATCGTGAACCTCGAGGCGATGGCGTGCGGCGCTGCCGTCGTCGGGACGGCGACCGGCGGCATCCCCGAGGTGGTCCTCGACGGCGTGACGGGTCGATTGGTGCCCATCGAGCAGGTGCAGGACGGCACCGGCACGCCCATCGACCCGGAGCGCTTCGTGGCGGACCTCGCCGCAGCGCTCACCGAGGTGGTGTCCGACCCGGAGCGCGCACGGGCGTACGGCGAGGCGGGGCGGCAGCGTGCGGCGACGGAGTTCAGCTGGCAGGCGATCGCCGACGCCACGGCCGCGCTCTACCGCGAGGTGGCCACGACCGGCCGATAGGCTGGAGGCATGCCGCAGGTCCTCGAATTCGCCGACGTCGTCGTCCGCCGTAACGCCCGCAACATCGTCGACCACATCGACTGGAGCGTCGCCGACGATCAGCGCTGGGTGATCCTCGGGCCCAACGGCGCGGGCAAGACGACGATCCTGCAGCTGGCGGCGACGCTCCTGCATCCCACCTCCGGCGTCGTCACGATCCTCGACGAGCGTCTCGGTCGCACCGACGTGTTCGAGCTGCGCCCCCGGATCGGCTTCGCGTCGTCGGCGATGGCCCGCCGCATCCCGCCGGAGGAGACCGTGCTCGACGTCGTGCTGACCGCGGCGTTCGCCGTGCTCGGCCGGTGGAACGAGTCCTACGAGGCGATCGACGAGAAGCGCGCGCGCCGCGTGCTGGGGGAGTGGAAGCTGGAGCACCTCGCCGAGCGCACGTTCGGCACGCTGTCCGACGGCGAGCAGAAGCGCGTGCAGATCGCGCGCGCCGTCATGACCGACCCCGAGCTGCTGCTGCTCGACGAGCCCACGGCGAGCCTCGACCTGGGGGCGCGTGAAGAGCTCCTGGCGTTGCTCGGCGGGTACGCGCAGGCGCCGACGACGCCCGCGATGATCATGGTCACCCACCACGTCGAGGAGATCCCGGTCGGGTTCACCGACGTGCTGCTGCTGCGCGAGGGCGCCGTGGTCGCGGCGGGACCGATCGCGCAGACGCTCACCGCCGAGAATCTGTCGGCGACCTTCGGCATGCCGATCACGCTCACCGCCGAGGACGGCCGGTTCGCTGCGCGCGCCACCGGGTGATAGAATCGACCCTTGGTGCATTCGCGCCGCTGACTTTCCGCGTCCTGGCAAAATCCAGGACATCTCTGGACAGGACCCACCATGAAGACTGACATCCACCCCGAGTACCAGGCGGTTGTGTTCCGCGACCTCGGCTCCGGCGAGACGTTCCTGACCCGTTCCACGGTCACGAGCGACAAGACGATCGAGCTCGACGGCGAGACCTACCCCGTCATCGACGTCGAGATCTCCTCCGCGTCGCACCCGTTCTACACGGGCAAGCAGCGCATCATGGACTCGGCCGGTCGCGTCGAGAAGTTCAACCAGCGCTTCAAGAACTTCGGCACCAAGTAAGCCGTCGCTCCGTCTCGAAAGCCCCGCTCCGGCGGGGCTTTCGTCGTTCCGCGCAGCGGAACGGCGAAAGCCGGTCCCTGAGCCTGTCGAAGGGTCGTCGTTCCGCGCAGCGGCCGGCCTGTGAGCGAGCGCGACGAGTCGAAACGTGCGTCAGCGGATCGGCCAGCTGCCGTCGAGGGCGTCGGACGGGTCGAGCCGACCGATGCGGATGAAGTACTCCGTGAGGCTCTCGGCCTGAGCCCGTGCCCAGCCGATCTGCTGCGTGTGCAGCTCGTGCGCCGGGGCGTCGAGGCCGTACCGCTCGGCGAGCGCCTGGGCGACCCGGCCGGCTGCGATCGCGTCGGCTGCCGCGTCGTGGGCGCCCGTGAGCGTGACGGCGTAGTGCGCGGCGACGACCTCGAGGGTGCGCTTGCCCTTGCGGTAGCGGTCGTGGGCCTTGTCGAGCACGAGCGGATCGATGACCGGCGCCGGGTCGATGATCGGCTCGATGCCGTGCCGCAGGGCCTCGTACTTGAGGAGCGAGAAGTCGTACGGCGCGTTGTAGGCGACGACGGGGATGCCGGCGGCGAACAGCTCCCGGAGGGCCGCGACGACCTCGGAGACGATGTCGACGGCCGGGCGTCCGTGCGCTCGTGCGTGAGCCGTCGTGATGCCGTGGACGGCGGTCGCACCCTCGGGGATCTCGATGCCCGGATCGGCGAGCCAGGACCGCGCCGACAGCGGCTCGCCGCCCGGCCCCAGCACGCCGACGTGGGCTGTCACGACGCGGTCGGCCGTGACCTCGACGCCCGTCGTCTCGAGGTCGAACACGCCGACGGTGTCGCACCAGCGCCGGTCCGGCGCGGCGGGGGCGATGGGCGCGGCATCCGCCGACACCGGCGCCGCGCTCGGCACCGCATCCTGCACCGGGTCATCCCACAGGGGGAGCGCCTGCCACCTGTCCATGCCTTCGACGGTATGTCCTGCCCCCGACATCGGCCGGCAGCGCCACGCCCGCCGTGCGCGTCCGGCCGGGATCACGCGCGGGGGTCGCCCTGGCGGGTCCGTAGAGTGGAGGGATGCCCGTGACCT
This sequence comes from Microbacterium sp. CH-015, assembly GCF_049707015.1. Taxonomy (NCBI): domain Bacteria; kingdom Bacillati; phylum Actinomycetota; class Actinomycetes; order Micrococcales; family Microbacteriaceae; genus Microbacterium; species Microbacterium sp. CH-015. Next base: position 770,124 of record NZ_JBNAFJ010000001.1, read on the forward strand.
CCCCGTATGCCGACGCGCTCGCGACCGTCCCGGTCAGCCGCCACGAGGTCGAGGTGGCGGGCGGCACGACGGCGTACTGGGTGTATGGGCCGGCGGATGCCGAGACCACGCTCCTCATGGTGCACGGCTACCGCGGGGACCACCACGGGCTCGAGCCGGTCGTGGCGTTCCTGCCCGGCATCCGGATCGTCTCGCCGGATCTCCCCGGTTTCGGCGAGACACCGCCGCTGCCGGGCCGCGAGCACACGCTGCAGGCCTACGCTGAGTGGCTCACGGCGTTCGCCGCGGCCGTGGCACCCGGCGCCGACATCCTCGGTCACTCGTTCGGCTCGATCGTCGTCGCGGCGGCGGTCGCCGGCGGGCTGAAGACCCCCCGCGTCATCTTCGTCAATCCGATCGGGGCGCCCGCGCTGGAGGGACCCCGCGGCATCCTCACCCGCCTCGCCGTCTTCTACTACTGGGCGGGGGCGAAGCTGCCCAAGCGCCTGGGTGACGCCCTCCTGCGAAATCGGCTGATCGTCCGGGTGATGAGCGTGTCGATGGTGAAGACCCGCGACCGGCAGCTGCGGGCCTTCGTGCACGATCAGCACGACACGTACTTCTCTCGGTTCGGCGACCGGGACGTCCTGCATCAGGGCTTCGTCGCCTCCGTCTCGAACGACGTGCGCGCCTTCGCGCCGCGCATCTCGCAGCCGACGCTGCTCATCGCGGCGGAGAAGGACGACATCACGCCGATCGAGGCGGAGCGGCACCTGCAGACGCTGTTCCCGCGGGCCGAGCTCGTGGAGATCGCGGGCGTCGGGCATCTCATCCACTACGAGACGCCGCGGGAGGCGGCCGAGGCGATCAGGCGGTTTGTCGCGCCCGGCGCCGCCGATACGCGTTGACATTCATCCGGTTGCCGCAGTTGCCGGTGTCGCAGTAGCGCTTCGAGCCGTTCTTGGAGAAGTCGACGTAGACGGCGTCGCAGTCGTCGGCGGAGCACACGCGCACGCGGTCCCACTGGTCGGCGCGGATGACCTCGGCGAACGCCATCGCCACCTCCACGAGGATGCGCGTCGCCAGCGGATCGGAGTCGTCGGTCGCGTGGATGTGCCAGTCGTAGCCGTCGTGGATGACGAGCTGGGGGAGCGCACGGCCGTCGCGCAGCAGGGCGTTGACGATCGGCACCGCGTCGACGCGGCTGACGCTCCACAGCTCCCGCAGCCGCGCGCGCGCCGCGCGCAGTTCGCGCAGTTCCACCTCGTCGCGACGGATGCGACCGGTGAACGGGTACTCCGCCAGATAGAGGTCGAGGTCATCGGTCGAGACGAGCGTGTCGGTCTCGTCGAACGACACGTTGCGCAGCGTGTTCACCAGGGCGGCGCCCGCACGCAGCGACATTTCCGTGTCACGAATGAAAACCACATTGACTCCTGACCGTCGGGGGCGCTACTGTCACCAGTGTAAACACCAGTCACTCCTGACAGGGCCGCATCTGAACTCAAGGGAACGCCGGTGACCCACACCGCTCCTCGGCACATCATCGTCCCCGCCGTGCCCGCTGCGGCGTCACCCCGCCGGCGCACCGCCGGGATCGTCATGGCTGTCGCCTCGGCATTGGCGTTCTCCTCGAGCGGTCCGCTCGTCAAGCCTCTGCTCGAGGCGGGCTGGTCGCTGTCGGCGGCGCTCATCGTGCGGATGGGGCTTGCGGGGCTCATCCTCTCGCCCGCGCTCGTCCGCGCCCTGCGCCGGGAGCGGTCCTTCCTGCGGCGCCACGGGCTCGCGCTCCTCGCCTTCGGCCTCATCCCGGTCGCGGGGTGTCAGCTGCTCTTCTTCTCGGCGATGCAGCGGATGCCGGTGGCCGTCGCGCTGCTGATCCAGTACCTCGCTCCGGTCATGCTCGTGGGCTTCGTGTGGCTGCGCACGCGCCGCACGCCGTCCCGCCTCGTGATCATCGGATCGATCGTCGCGATCACCGGTCTCGTGCTCGTGGTCGACATCGCCGGCGCGCGCTTCGACCTGCTCGGCACCCTGCTCGCTCTCGGGGCGGCGATCTGCGTCTGCGTGTACTTCGTCATGAGCGAGCGCACCGGCGACGACCTGCCGCCGCTCGCCCTCGCCGCGGGCGGGCTGCTGGTCGGCGCGGCGTTCATGGGCGTCCTCGCCGTCACGGGCGTGCTGCCGTTCGACGCGCCCCCGGTGACGGTGGTCTTCCGGGGCGTCGAGATCCCCGGCATCCTGGCCCTGCTGTGGGTCGGCGGCGTCGCGACGACGCTGGGCTACGCGCTGGGCGTCATGGCGGTGCCCCGCGTCGGCTCGCGGCTGGCGTCGTTCATCGGGCTCAGCGAAGTGCTGTTCGCGCTGGGATTCGCCTGGCTGCTGCTGGGCGAGACGCCCGCGGCGATCCAGTTCGTCGGCGGCGCGCTGCTTCTGGGCGGCGTGATCCTCGTGCGGATGGACGCCGCCGAAGCGGATGCCGTCAGCGTTCCCGCCGACCCGATTCTGCCCGTGCCGACGCTCCCCGGGCCAACTGCAGGAGAGGCCGGATCCGGTACCCGATGACCTCGCCCATGACGAGAGAGGTCTCGGTGCGCTCGACGCCCTCGATCGCGAGGATGCGGGCGTCCACATCGAACAGATGCTGCGTGTCGCGTGCCGCGACCCGCACGAGCAGATCGATCTGACCGCTGAGCCCGTGCGCCGAGATCACCTCAGGGATCGCGGCGATCGCCGTCGTGATGCGCGGCAGGTGCGCCTGGTGGACGGTCACGCTCAGGACGGCCTGAATGGGAAAGCCCAGCGCGGCCGGCGACATCGCGCGCTCGAACGACCCGAACACATCGGCGCGCTCCAGGCGGCCGAGCCGCGCCTGGACAGTGTTGCGCGACAATCCCAGTCGCTCCGCCAGCGCGACGACGGTCGCGCGGTGGTCATCGGCGAGAGCTTCCAGCAGGTCGAGATCGACGCGATCGAGGGGTCCCATAGTGCCCAACGCTAGCAGGGGTTTCGGGGCGTCGTTGCGCAACATGCTCAACGGTGACCGGAATGCTTGAGCTAGGTGCGATGCGGACGTAGCCTTCGGGTGAACCGGCGACGAGGCCGGTCCCGGACGCGGTCGCGCTCCACAAGAGCGCGCGCGGCGACCAGAGAGGGATCACAATGGTGTACACCCTGACCACCGACGAAGCGATGACGGCGCTGGACGACACGGCGCGTCTGCTCACCCCCGAGGGGCGGCGCATCGCCGATCCCCGGCTCGACCGCTGGGTCGAGGACATCGACGGCGCGGCGCTTCGCGCCCTGTACCGCGACATGGCCATCGTGCGACGGATGGACGCCGAGGGCGTCGCCCTCCAGCGGCAGGGCCACCTCGGCCTGTGGGCGCCCGCGCAGGGCCAGGAGGCCGTCCAGGTCGGCACCGCCCGGGCGTGCCGCGACGACGACTTCCTGTTCCCGAGCTATCGCGAATGCGGCGTGACGATCGTCCGCGGCGGCGCACCGGCCGACCTCGTGCTCGCGTGGCGCGGCGAGGTGCACGCCACCTACGATCCGTACGCGCTGAACCTCGCCAACCCGCAGATCATCATCGGTGCGCAGAGCCTGCACGCCGTCGGCTACGCCATGGGCATCCAGCGCGACGGCACCGACCAGGCCGCCGTCGCCTACTTCGGCGACGGTGCGACCAGCCAGGGCGATGTCAACGAGGCGATGGTGTTCGCCTCCTCGTTCCAGGCACCCGTCGTCTTCGTCTGCTCCAACAACCAGTGGGCGATCTCCGAGCCGGTCACCGTGCAGTCCCGGTTCCCCATCGCCGGCCGGGCGCCGGGCTTCGGCATCCCCAGCATGCGCGTCGACGGCAACGACGTGCTCGCCAGCACCGCCGCGATGCGGTGGGCCCTCGACCACGCCCGCCGCGGCGAGGGACCGGTCTTCCTCGAGATGGTCACCTACCGCATGGGCCCGCACACGACCTCCGACGACCCCACCCGTTACCGCGACCGCGACGAGGTGGAGGCGTGGCGCCAGCGCGACCCGCTGCTGCGGGTGGAGGCCTACCTGCGCGCCACCGGCGCGTGGGACGACGCGTTCGCCGCGCAGGTGACGGCGGATGCCGACGCCGACGCCGCGGCGATGCGCGAGGCCGCGCTGACCGCTGTCACCCGCCCGGCCATCGCGGTGCTCGACGACGTCTACGCCGAACCGCACACCGGCATCGACCGCCAGCGCGCGCGATTCGCCGCCTACCTCGACGGCTTCGCCGAGACGGAGCCGGCGCGATGACCGAGATCACGATGGGCAAGGCGCTCACGGCGGGGCTGCGCAGCGCCATGGGGCGCGATGACCGCGTGCTGATCATGGGCGAGGACATCGGCCGGCTGGGCGGTGTGTTCCGCATCACCGACGGCCTGCTCGACGAGTTCGGCCCGAAGCGCGTCATCGACACCCCGCTCGCCGAGTCGGGGATCGTGGGGACGGCGGTGGGGCTCGCCGTGCGCGGCTTCCGTCCCGTCGTGGAGATCCAGTTCGACGGCTTCGTCTACCCCGCCTTCGACCAGATCGTCTGCCAGGTGGCGAAGCTGCACTATCGCACGCGCGGGCGCGTGAAGATGCCGATCACGATCCGCATCCCCTGGGCGGGTGGTGTGGGGGCCGCCGAGCATCACTCCGAGTCGCCCGAGGCGTACTTCGTGCACACCGCCGGGCTGCGCGTCGTCGCGGTCTCGAACCCGCAGGACGCGTTCACCGTGCTGCAGCAGGCGATCGCGAGCGATGACCCGATCATCTTCTTCGAGCCCAAGCGCCTGTACCACGCCAAGGGGGAGGTCGACCTCGACGCCGACATCGCCGATGCGCCGCCGATGGGGCTCGCCCGCGTCGCGCGGGAAGGGGATGACGTGACGCTCGTCACCTATGGCGCCCAGGTGACGACGGCGCTGGATGCCGCGGCGGCAGCCGAGGATGAGGGGATCTCGATCGAGGTCATCGACGCACGGTCGCTCTCGCCGGTCGACTACCGGACGCTCGCGGCATCCGTCCGCAAGTCCGGCCGGCTCGTCGTCACCCACGAGGCCGGGGGAGAGGCGGGTGTCGCCGCCGAGATCATCACGAGTCTCACCGAGCAGTGCTTCCACTACCTCGAGGCCGCGCCGCAGCGCGTGACCGGGCATGACATCCCCTACCCGCCGGCGAAGCTCGAGAAGCACCAGCTGCCCGACCTCGACCGCATCCTCGACGCCGTCGATCGCGTGCTCGACCGGCCGAACAGCCTGTCGGAGGTGGCGCTGTGATCGCCGAGTTCCGGCTGCCCGACCTCGGCGAGGGACTGCCGGAGGCGGAGATCGTGCAGTGGCTCGTCGCCCGCGGCGACGAGGTGACGCTCAACCAGCCGATCGCCGAGGTCGAGACCGCGAAGGCCATCGTCGAACTGCCGTCACCGTTCGCCGGCACCGTCAGTGACCTGCACGCGGCGGCCGGCGACGTGGTCGCCGTCGGCGCGCCGCTCATTGCGATCGACGTGCCCGGCGACGCCGGGGCGCCGGCCGGCGCGGGCGGGGCCGGGAGCGCGGACCCGGCCGGGAGCGCGGACCAGACCGGCGTCACGGACCCGGCCGGCGTCACCCGCGAGACGGCGGCCGACACCGCGGCCGCGGCGGCCGACACCGACGCCACGGTTCCGAACCTCGTCGGATACGGGGCTGCTCCGCGCACCGCGGGGCGTCCGCAGCGACGCGCGCGCGCCGTGCGCGCCGCGGCGGCATCCGCATCGGCATCCGACACCGCCGTGCTCGCCGACGCGCCGCACGATGTCGTCGCGCCTGCCCCGACCGAGGATCTCCGCCACGAGCGTCCCCGTTCCACGCCCCCCGTCCGCGCCTACGCGAAGGAGCGGGGTGTCGATCTGGCGCTCGTCGAGGCGTCCGGGGTGACGGGGATCATCCGCCGGGAGGACGTCGACCGCTACGCCGATGCGATGCGGGCGCAGGCGGCGGGGGCCCCCGCCACGGCCGCGCCGACCGCGCCGGGAACGCCGGGCGCGCGGGAGACCCGCATCCCCATCCGTGGCGTGCGCAAGCACACCGCCGCCGCGATGGTGCAGAGCGCCTTCACCGCACCGCACGTGACGACCTTCCTGGAGGTCGATGTCACCGAGACCGTGCGGCTCGTCGCAGACCTCCGCGCCGATCGGCGCCTCAACGGCCATCGCATCGGCATCCTCGCCGTCGCCGCGAAGGCCGCCTGCCTGGCGCTGCGCGCTGAACCGTCGCTCAACGCCCGCTGGGACGGGCCGGCCGGGGAGATCGTGCAGTTCCACTATGTGAACCTCGGCATCGCCGCGGCGACCGAGCGCGGCCTCGTCGTGCCGCACATCGCCGATGCCGACCGCCTCACGCTCGTCGAGCTCGCCGACGCGATCGGCGCGCTCGCGCAGACGGCGCGCAGCGGTCGCACCGCTCCCGGTGCGCTGTCGGGCGGCACCTTCTCGATCACCAACTTCGGCGTGTTCGGCATCGATGCGGGAACGCCGATCCTCAATCCGGGAGAGGCCGGCATCCTCGGCCTCGGGTCGGTGCGCCGACGGCCGTGGGAACACGACGGCCAGATCGTCCTGCGCGACATCGTGACGCTGAGCCTGTCGTTCGATCACCGCCTGGCCGACGGCCAGGAGGCGTCGAGGTTCCTGCGCGCGGTGGGGGACATCCTCCGCGAGCCCGGCCGTGCGATGCTGCTGAGCTGACCGGGTTCAGTGCGCGCAGAGCGCGGCGAACGCCATGTCGGACAGGATGTCGTGCACGACGGCATCCGGGGGAACGTCGTGCAGCGCCCGCACCGAGTACGGGGTCGAGTTGATGAGGCCGAATCCGGCGTGCGCGCGCACCCGCAGGTCGGTCGCGGCGCGGTCGGGGTGGACGCGCTCGAGCACCCCGATCCACAGCTCGACGTACTCGCGCTGCAGCCGCCGCACCTCGTGCCGGTCGGCGTCGCTCAGCCGGGCGAGGTCGCGGTCGTGTACGCGGATGACGTCGGCGTCGGTGACGGCGAAGTCGACGTGGAAGTCGACGAGTTCGCGCAGGCACTGCCGCGGCTCGGCGCCCTGGGCGATGACGCGTCGTCCGCCGCTGAGCAAGTCACCGCTCGCGCGCAGCAGGATCGCGCCGAGGAGCGCGCGCTTGCTCGAGAAGTGGCGGTACACCGCGGGCCCGGTGATCCCGACGGCCGCGCCGAGATCCTCCAGACTGACCCCGTCGAAGCCGTGCGCGGCGAACAGGCGGGCGGCCTCACGCAGCAGCGCACCGTGGCGCTCGGCCTTCGCGCGGTCGCGCGGCGTCGCAGCGTCGGGGGGACGCGTTGTCATTTCAGTTAATCCTCGCTAACCTCGTGACTTGGGTTAGTGAACACTAACCCATCGCAATGCGCGCACGCCAGGAGCGCTGGCGGGCCGTTATACGACCGCGACATCAAGGGAGATGACATGGGCGTGCTGGACCTATCCGCCTACGGACTGAGCGACGAAGAGCGCGAGCTCGCGGGTCTCGTGCGCGCCTTCGCCGACGAGCGCATCGCGCCGCAGGCCTACGAGGCCGACCGCACGAAGACCCTCCCGCTGGGGCTCGTCGCCGAGATGGGGGAGCTGGGCCTGTTCGGCCTGCCGTTCCCCGAGGAGGCCGGCGGCGTTCGCATCGGCGGGCAGGGCGGGGACTACCTCGCCCTGGGGCTGGCCATCGAGGCGATCGCCCGCGTCGACCAGTCGCTGGCGATCACCCTCGAGGCGGGGGTCAGCCTCGGCGCCATGCCGGTGTACCGGTTCGGCACCGACGCGCAGCGCGCCGAACTGCTGCCCGACCTGCTGGCCGGCCGGGCGCTGGCCGGGTTCGGCCTCACCGAGCCCGAGGCGGGGTCGGATGCCGGGGCCACCCGCACCACGGCAAGACTCGACGGCGACGAATGGGTGATCGATGGCGCGAAGCAGTTCATCACGAATTCCGGCACCGCCATCACGCGCTTCGTCACCGTGACGGCCGTCACCGGCACACGGGAGGGGCGCAAGGAGATCTCCACGATCATCGTGCCCGCCGGCACCGCGGGGTTCATCGTCGGTGCGCCGTACGACAAGGTCGGCTGGCACGCGTCGGACACCCACCCGCTGACCTTCGAGGGGGCGCGGGTGCCGGCGGAGAACCTCCTCGGGGAGCGCGGTCGCGGATTCGCGAACTTCCTCAGCATCCTGGATGAAGGACGCATCGCCATCGCCGCGCTGTCCGCGGGGGCCGCCGAGGGGTGCCTCGAGGCGGCGCTGGACTACGCCGACAGCCGCATCGTGTTCGGCGAGCGCCTGGGGTCGCGCCAGTCCATCCAGTTCATGCTCGCGCGCATGCAGCAGCGTGTGCACACCGCGCGGCTGGCCTGGCTGCACGCCGCCCGTCTGCGCGACGCCGGGCAGCCGTTCGGGACGGCGGCGGCCCTCGCCAAGCTCACCGCAAGCGACGCCGCGATGGACAACGCCCGCGACGCGACGCAGATCTTCGGCGGCAACGGCTTCATGAACGCGTACCCCGTCGCGCGCCACTACCGCGACTCGAAGATCCTGGAGATCGGCGAGGGGACCAGCGAAGTGCAGCTGCTGGTCATCTCGCGCGCGCTGGGCCTGGACGCGGGGCGTAGCGTGAAGGCATGAGCGACATCGTCCAGCGGGGCCTGTACCTCGAGGAGTTCGTCGTCGGCGCGACCTACCGGCACACGCCCGGGCGCACGGCGACCGAGGCCGACAACGTCCTCTTCTCCTCGCTCACGATGAACACGCAGGCGCTGCACCTCGATGCCGCCTACGCGGCCACCCAGCCCTTCGGACAGCGGCTCATGAACTCGATGTGGACGCTCGCGACGATGGTGGGAGCCTCCGTCACCCAGCTCACGCAGGGGACGCTCGTCGCGCAACTCGGCCTCAGCGACATCTCGTTCCCGCATCCGCTGTTCGCGGGGGACACGCTGTACACCTCGACGGAGATCCTTGCGGCGCGGCCATCGGCGTCGCGGCCCGGTCAGGGCGTCGTGACCATGCGCCACACCGGGCGCAACCAGGACGACGTGATGGTCGCGGTGGCGACGCGGGTCGCGCTCATGTGGCAGGCCCCCGGCACTGCCGTGGAGGTCGAGTCGTGAGCCGCTTCACGCTGGGTCCCGCGCTGCTGTTCTGCCCCGCCGATCGGCCCGACCGGTTCGCCAAAGCGGCCGCCCGGGCCGACGCCGTGATCCTCGACCTGGAAGACGCCGTCGCTCCCGACGCCAAGACGGCGGCGCGGGGCGCGCTCATCGACGCGCATCTGGACCCCGAACGCGTCATCGTCCGCGTGAACCCGATCGACTCCGATGCGTTCGCCGCCGACATGGCGACGCTGTCGCAGACGGACTACCGGCGCATCATGCTCGCCAAGGCCCAGTCGCCGAAGCGGATCGCGCGGCTCGATCCGCGGTTCGAGGTGATCGCGCTGTGCGAGACGGCGCGGGGCGTCGTCGCCGCCGAGCGCATCGCCGCGCAGGACAACGTCGTCGCGCTCATGTGGGGCGCGGAGGACATCGTCGCCTCCCTCGGCGGGACCTCCAGTCGCACGGACCGTAAGGACCGCCGCTACCGCGATGTCGCCCGGCACGCGCGCTCCCGTGTGCTGCTGGCCGCCGGCGCCGCCGGGAAGGCGGCGATCGACGCCGTGCACCTCGACATCGACGACGAGAAAGGGCTGCGCCGCGAGGCGGAGGATGCCGCCGCGAGCGGCTTCACCGCCACCGCGTGCATTCACCCCGCACAGGTCGACATCGTCCGCGCGGCGTACCGCCCCGACGCGGCGACGCTGTCGTGGGCGCGCGAGGTGCTCGAGGCCGCGCGCGGCGAGCGCGGGGTGTTCCGGTTCGCCGGACGCATGATCGACGAGCCCGTCCTGCGCCACGCTCGCGCCATCGTCGCGCGCGCGGACTGAGGGCGCGCGCCGCGGCGACGTCTCAGCGGACGGGTGTCCCGACGTAGGAGCGCATGCTGAGACGATCGCGTTCGACGAGGAAGGTGTGCGCGGAGCCGTTCGGCAGCCGCTCTCCGACGTGCGGGAACTCACCCGCCGAGGCGTGGCGGATGACCTCGCGGATGAGCGCGCCGTGGGCGACCACGACGACGGTCGGCGCGGCGGGGGCGGTCGCGCGGCGGGCGTCGCGGATGACCCGCTGGATGCCGGCGAGCGCGCGACGGCGCACATCCGGCCAGCTCTCCGCGTTCGGCACCTCGGCGGTGTGCCAGTCGCCCCAGCGGGCGTGGAACTCGCTGTCGGTGATGCCCTCGGCATCCCCGTACGAACGCTCCCGCAGCTGCGGGTACGTGCGCGGTTCGGCGACCCCCACGGTCGTCGCGATGATCCGCGCCGTTTCGTGCGCCCGCGACAGGTCGCTCGAGGCGATGACGACGGGGCCATCGCCGGCGAGTTCGTCGCGCAGGCGCTCGGCGGTCTCGCGGGCCTGCGTGCGCCCGTTCTCGTTGAGCGGGATGTCGGTCGAACCCTGGATGCGGCGCTGCGCGTTCCAGTCGGTCTCGCCGTGGCGCACGAGGATGAGGGAGGTCACCCCTCGAGCCTAGGCGAGCCGGTCGGGGTCAGCGTCCGGGCAGGTCCTGTGCCAGCCGCCGCAGCACCTCGCTCGTGCCGGCGTCGATCTTGACGGTCGCGTGGCCGTCGCCGCGGGTCTGACCGCGGTTGACGATGACGATGGGCAGCTTCCGGCGCCGCGCGCGTTCGAGCAGACGGATGCCGGAGTTCACGACCAGCGATGAGCCGGCGACCAGCAGCGCGTCGCTGGCGTGCACGAGCTGCTCGGCCTCGGCGAACTTCGCGACGGGGATGTACTCCCCGAAGAACACGACGTCGGGCTTGAGCATCCCGCCGCAGACGCTGCAGTCCGGAACGACGAATCCGTCGCTGGACGAGGGGAGCACATCGCCGTCGGGGCCGAGCTCGACGGCGTCGGGGATCGCGATCCACGGGTTGTTGGCTTCGACCCGCGCGGCCAGGTCGCGGCGGTCGAACACCTGTCCGCAGTGGGTGCACAGGACGCGCCGCATGGTGCCGTGCAGCTCGACGACACGGCGGCTGCCGGCGCGCACGTGCAGGCCGTCGACGTTCTGGGTGATGATGCCGGTCGCTACGCCGGCCGTTTCGAGGGCGGCGAGTGCCTCGTGGCCGGCGTTGGGCCGGGCGGCGGCGAAGGCGCGCCAGCCGAGGTGGCTGCCGACCCAGTAGCGGCGGCGCGCGGCATCGCTGGAGAGGAACTGCTGCGCGGTCATGGGCGTGCGCACCGGAGCGCCCTTGCCGCGGTAGTCGGGAATGCCGGAGTCGGTCGAGACGCCCGCGCCGGTGAGCACCGCGAGGCGCCGACCGGCGAGAACGTCGACGGCGTGGCCGACGGCCGCGTCGGTCGCGGCATCCTGCGTGAGTACGGTCGACATGGCACCCCCTCTCACGCCCGAGCCTACGCCGCGTCGTTTTCCGGGATGTTACGCGCCGTGCCAGCATGGGGCGCATGCCCGTGCTGAGGATCGACGATGCGGCCGACGAGCGCCTGGCCGACTACCGCGATCTGACCGACGTCGCGCTGCGGCGGACGCTCGAGCCGGCAGGCGGTCTCTATATCGCCGAGTCGGCGAAGGTGATCACGCGCGCGCTCGCCGCCGGTCATCGGCCGCGCTCGATCCTCGTGCAGGAGAAGTGGCTCGACGATGTGCGCACGCTCGCCGGAGACGCGCCGATCTACGTCGTGACCGATGCCGTGGCCGAGCGCCTGACCGGGTACGCCGTGCACCGCGGCGCGCTCGCCGCGATGCACCGCCCGGCGCTGCCGTCGCTGGCCGAGGTGGTCGCCGACGCGCGCCTCGTGCTCGTGCTGGAGGACATCGTCGATCACACGAACGTGGGAGCGGCCTTCCGGGCCGCCGCCGGTCTCGGCGCCGACGCGGTGGTCGTCTCGCCCCGCTGCGCGGATCCGCTGTACCGCCGGAGCGTGCGGGTGAGCATGGGGACGGTGTTCCAGGTGCCGTGGACGCGGATGACGGAAGGCCCCGGCGGCCCGTGGCGGGCTGCCCGCGAGGAGCTGCACGACGCCGGCATCCACCTCGCCGCGCTTGCCCTCGCGGACGACGCCGTGCCGCTCGACGAGTTCGCCGCCGACCGGCCCGAGCGGGTCGCTCTGGTGCTCGGCACGGAGGGCGACGGCCTGTCGCGTCGCGCGCAGGAAGCCGCCGACACCGTCGTGACGATCCCGATGGCCGGGGGAGTGGACTCGCTCAACGTCGCATCCGCGGCCGCCGTCGCCCTCTGGGCGTTGCGCACGCCCTGACGCTCGCCGTCCTACCGCCGGCCGAATCCTCACCCCTGCACCGAACCCTCACTCCTGTGCGCGCTCAGGCGTCAGGGTTCGGCCGGGGGATAAGGGTTCGGCGAGAGGGAGAGGAGAGGTCAGGGGCGTCAGGCGGGGTGTCCGGGGTCCGCGGTGCGATCCTGCGCGGGCGCCTCGACGATCACCGGCAGCGGCTCGGGGCGCTTGGCGGTGATGTGATCGCCGGAGGACTGGTGGCGCAGGCGCCGCAGCACCCACGGCACGAGGTGCGTGCGCGCCCACACCAGGTCGTTCGCGCGCGCCTGGCGCCACGTGAGCGTCGGCAGCGGATCGGGCTGCATCGGCTGCAGGTCGTTCGGCACGTTGAGGGCGCGCAGCACCATGCGTGCGACCTCGTGGTGGCCGAGCGCGTTGTAGTGCAGGCGGTCGTCGTCGAAGAACCGCATGTCCTGCACCTCCTTGAGCGCCCACTGGTCGGCGACGATGCAGTCGTAGCGCTCCGCGATGGCGCGGATGTTCTCGTTGTAGATCGCGACCCGACCCCGGATGCCGCGGAAAACGGGCGTGAACTCGGTGTCGATCCCGGTGAAGACGACGAGCGTGGCGCCCTGGGAGCTCAGCCGCGCGACGGCGTCTTCGAACTGCTGGGCGACCGCGTCGGGGTCGCTCCCGGGTCGGATGACGTCGTTGCCGCCGGCGGAGAACGTGATGAGGTCGGGGTTGAGCGCCAGCGCGGGCTCGATCTGGTCGGCGACGATCTGACCGATGAGCTTGCCGCGGACGGCGAGGTTGGCGTAGGCGAAGTCCTCCACCTGGCTGCCCAGCACCTCCGCGACGCGGTCGGCCCAGCCGCGGTGGCCGTCGACCGTTCCGGGGATGGGGTCGCCGATGCCCTCCGTGAAGGAATCGCCGATCGCGACCATGCGGCGCCAGGGGTGGGCGCTCTCGTTGGGCACGTACGGCGAGCGGTGCTCGTCCGGTGTCGGGGTGTTGCGGGGCATGTCTCTCCTGACTCGTGGCCTGTTCGAGGCTACCCGCCCGGCCGTCATGGGGGTGGGGTGATTTAAGGTGGTCACTCGTGGACGGGGCGGACGAGCGGCAGCAGGAGCACTTCGGCAGCTTCGCCGCAGAGCACCTCTCGCCCGCGTTCCCGCAGCGCGCACCGTGGGGAACGGCGCAGAATCTCCGCGCCTGGCAGGCCGAGGCGCTCGAGGCGTACTTCGCCGCCGACGGACCGGACGGGGTCGGCAAGGGGCCGCGCGATTTCCTCGCCGCCGCGACCCCCGGCGCCGGAAAGACGACGTTCGCGCTGCGCCTGGCATCCGAGCTGCTGCGTCGCGGCGTCGTCGACCGCATCATCGTCGTCGCTCCCACCGAGCATCTGAAGACGCAGTGGGCCGATGCCGCGGCGCGCGTCGGCATCCGGCTGGACCCGCGCTTCAGCAACCGGCAGCACGCGCCCGCCCGCCACTTCCACGGCATCGCCGTCACGTACGCGCAGGTCGCGGTGAAGGCGTCGGTCCACCAGCGCCTCACGATGGATTCTCGGGCGCTCGTCATCCTCGACGAGGTGCACCACGGCGGTGACGCGCTCAGCTGGGGCGATGCGCTGCGCGAAGCGTACGGCCGGGCGACGCGGCGGCTGCTCCTGTCGGGCACCCCGTTCCGCAGCGACACGGCACCCATCCCGTTCGTGGAGTACCACCCGAACGAGAAGGGCATCCGCCTCTCGCGCACCGACTACAACTACGGCTACGGGCGGGCGCTCGCCGACGGCGTCGTGCGGCCGGTGCTCTTCCTCGTCTACGCCGGGAAGATGCGCTGGCGCACGAAGGCCGGCGACGAGCTCGAGGCGCACCTGGGGCAGGACAACACGAAGGACGTCACGGCGCAGGCCTGGCGCACCGCGCTCGACCCGGAGGGCGACTGGATCCCCGCCGTGCTCCGCAGCGCCGATCGGCGCCTCTCCGAAGTGCGGCAGGATGTGCCGGATGCCGGTGGCCTCGTCATCGCGACGGATCAGACCGCCGCCCGGGCCTACGCCGCGATCCTCCGCGAGATCACGGGGGAGCAACCCGCTGTCGTCCTCTCCGACGACAAGGCCGCGTCGGGGCGCATCGAGACGTTCGCGAACGCGACGACGCGGTGGATGGTCGCCGTCCGCATGGTGTCGGAGGGCGTCGACGTGCCGCGACTGGCCGTCGGCGTGTACGCGACCAGCGCGTCGACGCCGCTGTTCTTCGCGCAGGCCATCGGCCGTTTCGTGCGAGCCCGGCGGCGCGGCGAGTCGGCATCCGTCTTCCTGCCCCACGTGCCGCAGCTGCTGAACCTCGCCGGCGAGATGGAGCGCGAGCGCGACCACGCCCTCGACCGCGAAGCCGGAGATGACGACGGCCTCGAGGACACGCTGCTGGCCGAGGCCGAGCGCGAGGAGAAGGCGTCCGACGAGCTCGAGCAGGAGTTCAGCTATCAGGCCCTCGGCTCGGTCGCCCACTTCGACCGCGTGCTGTACGACGGCAAGGAGTTCGGGCAGCTGGCCGTGCCCGGAACGCCCGAGGAGGAGGAGTTCCTGGGGCTGCCGGGCCTGCTCGAGCCCGAGCACGTCCACGAGCTGCTCATGCAGCGCCAATCGCGGCAGAGCCGCCACCGGCGGTCGCGCGAGGCGCGGGAGGGGGCTGCCGCCGACGCGGGCGGGACGGAAGTCGGGGCCACGACCCTCCCGCCGGCGCTGCACCGCACGCTCCGCGAGCAGCGGCAGCTGCTCAACAGCCTCGTCGGGCTCTATGCGCGACAGAGCGGCGAGCCGCACGGCGCCGTGCACGCCGAGCTGCGGCGGGTCTGCGGTGGGCCGGAGGTCGCGCGTGCCACGGTCGCGCAGCTGCAGGCGCGCATCGAGGTGCTGCGCCGGCGCGTGCACAGCTGACGTCGCTCCGGGCGGCACGCGCGGTGGCCGCGGAGGTTCGGATCTCCGAAATGCTGGCAATCCCGGCATCCGCCCCCGCGGGTCGCACGTCGGGGCTAGCGTGAGCGGGTGACCATGACCCCGCAGCCGACCGCGCGCGACCGCCGCCGCTGGGCGCGCTACCTCGTCGACGAGCGTGCCGAGGCGCGTGTCTACCGCGAGCTCGCGCAGCGCCGCGACGGCGAGGAGCGCGAGATCCTGACGGCGCTGGCCGACGCCGAGGGCCGGCATGAGGCGCACTGGCTCGAGCTGCTCGGCGGTGAGCCGGCCCGCCTGCCGGCCCCGAGCTTCTCGTCGCGGATGCTGGGGTGGATGGCGCGACGCTTCGGCTCGATCTTCGTGCTCGCCCTCGCGCAGAACGTCGAGGGACGCTCCCCGTACGCCGACGATCCGGACGCGACGGCCCGGATGGCAGCCGACGAGCGCGTCCACCGCGAGGTCGTGCGCGGGCTCGCGGCGCGGGGACGGCGGCAGCTGTCGGGCACGTTCCGGGCCGCCGTGTTCGGCGCGAACGACGGGCTCGTGTCGAACCTCGCGCTCGTGATGGGCATCGGCGCGACCGGCGTCGCGTCGCAGTTCGTGCTGTTCAGCGGCATCGCGGGCCTGCTCGCCGGCGCCCTGTCGATGGGCGCGGGGGAGTTCGTGTCGGTCCGCTCGCAGCGCGAGATGCTGGATGCCACGGAGCCCAGCGACTACGCCGATGCCGTGCTGCCTGACCTCGACCTCGACGCCAACGAGCTCGCGCTCGTGTACCGCACGCGCGGCATGCCCGAGGCCGAGGCCGAAGCACGGGCTCGCCGGGTGCTCGAGGCGGCGCGCAGCGCCGAGGCCGCGCCCGCAACGGGACCGGTCGCCGTGGGCGCCGGCCACGAGGTGGTCGGGAGCGCCCTCGGGGCGGCCGGGTCGAGCTTCCTGTTCTTCGCGTCCGGCGCGATCATCCCGGTGCTGCCCTGGATCTTCGGCCTGTCCGGTCTCGTCGCCGTCGTCGTCGCGCTCGTCCTCGTCGGGGCGGCGCTGCTGGCCACCGGCGCCATGGTCGGCCTGCTGTCGGGCGCACCGCCGCTGCGCCGCGGGCTGCGACAGCTCGCGATCGGATTCGGCGCCGCCGCCGTCACCTATCTGCTGGGTCTGCTGTTCGACGTGTCGGTCGGCTGAGCGTGAGCCCCCGCCGGTTCGGGGCACCCTCGCGGACGTGCTAGGCTCGATCTTCGGTTGACGCCTTCGAGGCGACAACCGACACCCATGCGCGGGTGGCGGAATAGGTAGACGCGCTAGCTTGAGGTGCTAGTGCCCGTATAGGGCGTGGGGGTTCAAGTCCCCCCTCGCGCACAGAACGACAATCAACGAAAAGGCCCCTGATCAGGGGCCTTTTCGTTTCGGTGACGAGGGTGGCGACGGAGTAGCGTGGGGCCATGCCCGTGACCGACGAGATCCCCGAGGAACTGCCCGAGGTCGCCCGCATCGCGCGGGACCTCATCCGCTTCGACACGACGAACTACGGCGAGGGCCGCAGCAACGGCGAGCGCGAAGCCGCCGAGTACGTCGGCGCGTTCCTCGAGTCCCTCGGCCTGAAGCCGGAGTTCTACGAGCCCATCCCGCGACGCACGAACCTCAGCGTCCGCGTCCCCGGGCGCGACCGCGACAAGCCGGCGCTCGTCCTCCACGGCCACCTCGACGTCGTTCCCGCCGTCGCGGCGGACTGGAGCGTCGATCCCTTCGCGGGCGTCGTCAAGGACGGAATGCTGTGGGGCCGGGGCGCGGTCGACATGAAGGACATGGACGCCATGATCCTCACCTCCGTCGCCGACCTGGTGCGGGCGGGGGAGCAGCCGGCACGCGACCTCATCGTGACGTTTTTCGCCGATGAGGAGAACGGCGGCGTCGAAGGGTCGCAGCTGGTCGTCCGGGACCGTCCGGAGTGGTTCGCCGGCGCGACCGAGGCGATCAGCGAGGTCGGCGGCTATTCGATCCCGGTCGGGGATCGTCGTGCATACCTGCTGCAGGTGGGGGAGAAGGCCCTCATCTGGCTGCGTCTGCGCGCCCGCGGCACGGCAGGTCACGGCAGCCGCTTCCACCCCGACAACGCCGTCACCCGGCTGGCCGAGGCCGTGGCCGCCCTCGGCCGCACCGCGTGGCCGATCGAGCTGACCGCCACGACCCGCCAGACGGTCGACGGGCTCGCCGCCCTCTGCGGCAAGGACCCCGCAGAACCCGACGTCGTCGCGGCGGCGACCGGGCCGGCATCCGGGTTCCTCCGTTCCACCTTCCGCACCACCACCAACCCGACCGGGCTCACCGCGGGCTACAAGCACAACGTGATCCCGGATGCCGCGGTCGCGGCGATCGACGTGCGCACCCTGCCGGGGCAGGAGGACCGCGTTCTCGCCGAGATCCAGCGGATCGTCGGCGACGACATCGAGATCGAGATCGCCCACCGCGACATCGGCTTGGAAGTGCCGTTCGCCGGCTCCCTCGTCGACGCGATGGTCGGCGCGCTCGGTCGGCACGACCCCGGCGTCCCGGTCGTTCCCTACCTGATGGGCGGCGGCACCGACAACAAGGCTCTCGCCGAGCTCGGCATCGCCGGGTACGGCTTCGCTCCGCTGCGCCTTCCCGCGGACCTCGACTTCACGGGTATGTTCCATGGGGTGGATGAGCGCGTCCCGATCGACGCCCTCGTGTTCGGCCAGCGTGTGCTGACCGATCTTCTCCGCTCGTACTGAAAGGCGCGGCATGCTGTTCGACGCGATCATCCTCGGGATCGTGCAGGGGCTCACGGAGTTCCTGCCGATCTCGTCCAGCGCCCATCTGCGCATCGTGGGCGAGCTGCTGCCGTCGGCCGAAGACCCGGGCGCGACCTTCACGGCCATCACGCAGATCGGCACGGAGCTCGCGGTCCTCGTCTACTTCTGGAAGAAGATCGTCCGCATCATCGGTCGCTGGTTCCGTTCGCTCACCGGAGCGGTGCCGCGCAACGACCCCGACGCCCGCATGGGGTGGATCGTCATCATCGGCACGATCCCGATCGGCATCCTCGGGTTCCTGTTCCAGGACGTCATCCGCGACACGTTCCGCAACCTCTGGCTCGTCGCGATCGTGCTCATCGTCTTCGGCCTCATCCTCGGCGCCGCCGACGCGCTGGGCCGCCGCACGCGCAATGAAGAGGATCTGACCTATCGTCACGGCCTCATCCTCGGCGTCGCGCAGGCGCTCGCGCTCGTGCCCGGGGTGTCGCGCTCGGGCGCGACCACGACGATGGGCCTGGCCCTGGGCTACACCCGGCCGGCCGCCGCCGAGGTCGCCTTCCTCCTGGCCGTCCCCGCCGTCTTCGGCAGCGGCCTGTACGAGCTGTTCCAGGCGATCAAGGATCCGGGCGAGCAGGTCTTCACGATGGTCGAGACCGGCGTCGCGACGGTCGTCGCGTTCGGCGTGGGGCTCGCCGTCATCGCGTTCCTCATGCAGTACCTCAAGCGCGGCAGCTTCCTGCCGTTCGTGATCTACCGCGTGCTGCTCGGCATCGTGCTCATCGTGCTCTTGAGCTTCGGGGTGCTGCAGGCCTACTGACGCCGGTCGTCGCGGCCGGGCTTGCCCGGGCCCTCGCCGCCGCGGCGGAGGTACCGTTCGAACTCCTGCGCGATCGCGTCGCCCGACGCCTCCGGAGAGTCCCACGTGTCGCGGGTCTGCTCGAGCTGGCGGATGTACTCCGTCATCTCCTCGTCCTCGGCGGCGGCCGCGTCGATCGAAGCCTCCCACGCGAGCGCCTCGGCGGGCAGTTCGCCGCGGGCGACGACGGCACCGGTGAGTGCGGTGAGACGGTCCAGCAGCGCGAGGGTCGCCTTCGGCGAGGGTGTGTGCCCGGCGACGTAGTGCGGCACGCTCGCCCACAGCGACGCGCACGGGATGCCGGCCTCCTCGGCGGCGGCGGCGAGCACTGAGAGGATGCCGGCGGGTCCCTCGTAGGTCGGCTTCTCCAGGCCTAGCGCCGTGCGGAGGCGGTCGTTGTCGCTGCCGGCGAAGACGGAGATCGGCCGGGTGTGCGGCACATCCGACATCATCGAGCCGAGCGCGACGATGCCCGTGATGTCCTCACTCAGCGCCGCGTCGATCAGCTCCGCCGCGAACGCCTGCCACGCCCGTGCGGGCTCCACGCCGGACAGCAGCCACAGGCGGGCGTCCTCCGACGGATGCAGGGGCCGCCACAGCGTCGCGTCGGGCCAGGTCAGGGTGCGCGAGCCGTCGGCATCCAACCGGATCTGCGGGCGCGTGTACTGGTAGTCGAAGTACAGCTCGGGGTCGACGGAGAAGACCTCGCGATAGGCACCCGACTCGCGGATGTGGGCCACGGCCGCAGAGGCGGCTTCGCCCGCGTCGTTCCAGCCATCGAACGCCACGACCAGCACCCGCTGACCCAGTTCGTCCACGCCGCCCCTTCCGTCGGTGAACCGATCCCCCCACGATACGCGCTGAGAGCGGGAGGGGGCCGGGGCTGGCCGGGCAGGCCGGGGCTGGCCGGGCGGGCACCGGGGACGCCCCCGGTAACATGAATCGGTGAGCGCAGCCCTTCCCGCCGCCGTCCTGTGGGACATGGACGGCACCCTGGTGGACACCGAACCGTACTGGATGGCCGCGGAGACGGCGCTCGTCGAATCGTTCGGCGGCACGTGGACCCACGAGCAGGCGCTGACCCTCGTCGGCCAGGGGCTGGAGAGCTCGGCGACCATCCTGCAGGCCGCAGGCGTGCGGATGGCCGCGTCCGAGATCATCGACCACCTCACCGAGCGGGTCACGCAGACCATCGCCGAGCAGGGCAACCCGCTGCGGCCCGGTGCCGCCGAACTCCTCGCCGACCTGCGGGCGGCCGGCGTGCGGTGCGCGCTGGTGACGATGTCGCTGCGGCGCATGGCCGAACAGGTCGTCGCCCCGTTCGGCGACACGTTCGAGGTGATCGTGTCGGGCGACGACGCCACGCGACCCAAGCCCTACCCGGACGCCTACCTGCAGGCCTGCCAGGCCCTCGAGATCGCGCCCCGCGACGCCGTCGCGATCGAGGACTCGCCCACCGGCGTCCGCGCCGCCGTCGCCGCCGGGGTTCCCACCATCGGCGTGCCGCTGATGGTGTCGCTCGTCGGCGCCGGCGCCCACGCGCTGTGGCCGACCCTCGCCGGCCGCACCACGGCGGACATCGCCGCCTTCCACTCCGCCCGCCCCACCCCGCCCGCTCCCGCCGAAGGACACCGATGACCGTGGCTGACCCCGCCGACCCCGCCCAGCCCGCCCAGCCCGCCCAGCCCGCCGCGCAGGCCGACCTGCGTCCCAGCGGACCATTCCGCCTCGGCGACCGCGTGCAGCTGACGGGCCCCAAGGGGCGCCTGCACACCGTCACGCTGCGCGACGGCGGTGAGCTGCACACGCATCACGGCGTCCTCCGCCACGAGAGCATCGTCGGCCAGCCCGACGGCTCGGTCGTGACGAACTCCGGCGGGCACGAGTACCTCGCCCTGCGGCCGCTCCTGCGCGACTTCGTCATGTCGATGCCGCGCGGTGCGGCGATCGTGTACCCGAAGGATGCTGCGCAGATCCTCGCCGCGGCGGACATCTTCCCGGGTGCCACCGTCGTGGAGGCCGGCGTGGGCTCCGGCGCGCTGTCGATGTGGCTGCTGCGCGCGATCGGTCCGGCGGGCCGGCTGGTGTCCTTCGAGCGGCGCGACGAGTTCGCGCAGGTCGCCGAAGCGAACGTCGAGACCTTCTTCGGCCACCACCCGACGGCGTGGCAGGTCGTCGTCGGCGACCTCGTCGATCAGCTGCCGAACGCGGTGGCCCCGGCATCCGTCGACCGTGTCGTGCTCGACATGCTCGCCCCCTGGGAGTGCATCGACGCCGTCGCCGATGCCCTCACCCCGGGCGGCGTCGTGCTCTGCTACGTCGCCACCGCCACCCAGCTCAGCCGTGTCGCGGAGTACCTGCGCGGCACGGGGCTGTTCACCGACCCGGAGGCCACCGAGACGATGATCCGCGGCTGGCATGTCGAGGGGCTCGCGGTTCGGCCCGACCACCGGATGGTGGCGCACACCGGCTTCCTCATCACGGCGCGGCGGCTGGCTCCCGGCGCGGTGCCGCCCGATGTCCGCAAGCGCGCCCTGAAGAAGCCGTCATACGCCGACGAGGACGTCGAACTGTGGACCCCGGGCGCCGTGGGCGACCGCGAGATCACCGACAAGAACCTCCGCAAGCGCGTCCGCGAGGCCCAGCGTGCCGCCGATGGGGCGCGCACCGCGGCGGCGGGGGAGCGTGCGACGGACGACGTAGACTGATCCGGTGCGTCGCCGGATCCCTGCTGTTCTCGCCGTCCTCGGCCTGTCCGCTCTGACCCTCGCCGGGTGTGCGACGGCCTCGTTGCCCGCCGCGTGCGCGCGTCCCGCTGCCGACACCGGCGTCCTCGACGCCGTGCACGTCTCCGGTGCGCCGGGTGCGGCGCAGGTGTCGCTGGACGCACCGGTCTTCGTGCCCGAGACAGTCGCCGAAGACGAGACGGTGGGCGAGGGGATGGCCATCACCTCCGACGCGCAGGACCTCGCCTTCAGCGTCACGATCGTCGACGGCGCGACGGGCGAGAGCCTGCTGAGCGCCGGCCCGCAGGTGAACACGGTGGGCTACTGGCGTGAGCACTACGACGGCCTCGCCGACATGATGATGTGCGCTCGCGAAGGCTCGCGCGTCGTCGGCGCCGTGCCCGCGACGGCCCTGTCGACGGACGCGGCGCAGAACTGGGGCCTGAGCGAGGACGACACCATCGTGGTCGCGATGGACGTCCAGAAGGTCTACCTCGCCGCGGCGAACGGCGTGCCGCAGTACAACGACCGCCGCGGCATGCCCTCGGTCGTGCTGGCGCCCGGTGGCGAGCCCGGCATCATCATGCCGGACGCCGATCCGCCCGCCGACCTCGTCGTCGAGGTGCTGAAGAAGGGCGACGGCGCCGTCGTGACTGATGCCGACAGCATCCGCATCAAGTACACCGGCGTCACCTGGGCCGACCGCAAGGTCTTCGACTCGTCGTGGCAGAAGGGCGCCTCGGTCGCCGTCACGATGAACGGCGTCGTGCCCGGGTTCGCCCAGGCCCTCGAGGGGCAGACGGTGGGGTCGCAGATCCTCGCCGTCATCCCGCCGGAGCTCGGCTATGGAGCCGAGGGCAGCGGCACGATCCCCGGTGACGCGACGCTCGTCTTCGTCATCGACATCCTCGGCATCGACGCGCCCGCATCCTCCTGACCGGCGGCACAGCCGACACCTAGGATGGTCGGGTGGCCACCGAGACGACCCGTGCCGCGCCGGAAGAGCGCCTGGTGAATCTCGTCGTCGCGCTCATGGCGACCGAGCAGGGGCTCACCAAGCAGGCGATCCTGTCGTCGGTCGCCGGCTATCGCGAGCAGGGTGAGGCGGGCGCGTCCAAGGATGCGCTGGAGAAGATGTTCGAGCGCGACAAGGAGAACCTGCGCTCGCTCGGCATCCCCGTGGAGACGATCGGCGACTACGCCGACCCCGATGATCTGCGCGAAGCGCGCTACCGCATTCCGACGGCGGAATACGAACTGCCCGCGGACATCGACTTCACGCCGGCGGAACTCGCGGTGCTGAACCTGGCCGGAGGCGTCTGGAGCGAGAGCTCGATGTCTGCCGACGCCCGCAGCGGACTCCGCAAGATCCGCGCGCTCGGCATCGAGGTGGACGCGCCGATCATCGGCTACTCGCCGCGCATCAATCTCCGCGAGGCGTCGTTCGCGCCGCTGCAGCGGGCGATCGAGCAGGGCCGGGTCGTCGAGTTCGACTACCTCAAGGCGGGGGAGGATGCCGCGACGCGCCGTCGTATCGAGCCGTACGCGCTCGTGGAGTACGAGGCGCGCTGGCACGTGTACGGCTTCGACCTCGGCGCGCAGGACGTCCGCACCTTCCTCCTCTCGCGCATCTCCTCCGGCGTCACCGTGACCAAGACCGCGTTCGATCTCGCCCGCCGCGAGGACGCCGGCGATCGGGCGCTCGCGGGCCTCGCCGAGGTCGCCGCGCGGCAGCGCGCGCTGCTCGAGGTCGCGCCGGGCACCGAGGCGGCGCTGCGGCTGAGCCGGCGCGCCGAACCGGCGGGGCAGGGGATCGAGGTGCCCTACGTGGACGTCCACATCTTCGCCGACGAACTGGCCTCGTACGGGCCGGAGGTGCGGGTGGTCGAACCCGCAGACCTGCGCGCCCAGGTGATCGCGCGGCTGGAACGCGCCCTCGCGGCGCACACCGATCGGGGGAGCGCGTCGTGAGCGCACGCAAGCCGCTGCCGGCGACCGACCGCGCCGCGCTCATCCTGCAGCTCGTGCCGTACCTGATCGGCAAGGGCGAGGTGTCGCTCACCGAGGCGGCGGACGAGTTCGACGTCACGCCCGAGCAGATGCGCGGCATGGTCGAGAAGCTCACCGTCATCGGCCTGCCCGGTGAGGGCGGATTCTGGCAGATGGCCAACGACCTCTTCGACATCGACTGGGATCTGCTCGACGAGCAGGACCTCATCGTCATCACGAACACCGTGGGGCTCGAGCGCACACCGCGTCTGAGCGCCCGCGAAGCGGCGGCGCTGCTGGCGGGCCTGCAGGTCGCGGCGTCCCTGCCCGGCGTCGGGGACAGCGGCATCGTGCAAGGGCTGCTGGCGAAGCTCGCCCGGGGCGCCGCCGCGACACCGGCGGAGGTCATCGTCGCGCCCGAGGCCGTCGACGACGTACGGGTCGCCGTCGCGCAGGCGCTGCGCGAGGGCGTCGCGGTCTCGTTCACCTACCAGGCGCCGGATGCCGCGCCCACCACCCGCACCGTCGACCCCGTCAAGGTCCATATCGCGGGCGGTCAGTGGTACCTGCAGGGCTGGTGCCATTTGCGCGAGGCGATGCGCACATTCCACCTCGACCGGGTCTCGCAGGTGCGCCTGACCGACATCCCCAGCACCCACGGCGACGATGTCGCCCCCGCCCTGTTCGAGGCGTCCGCCGGCGACGTCGAGGTGGATGTGCGCTACCGCGCCGCGGCGGCGCCCCTCCTCGCCGACTACGTCGTCGTCGACGAGCAGGGCGGTGCCTCGGCGGTGCGCACCGCGCGCATCCGCGTCGGCGACGAGCGCAGCCTCA
Source organism: Microbacterium sp. CH-015 (assembly GCF_049707015.1). NCBI lineage: Bacteria > Bacillati > Actinomycetota > Actinomycetes > Micrococcales > Microbacteriaceae > Microbacterium > Microbacterium sp. CH-015. Next base: position 794,586 of record NZ_JBNAFJ010000001.1, read on the forward strand.
AGCGCGTCGCCGCGCGTCTGGGCGGCGAGCTCGAAGTGCTCGCCCCCGCCGGGGCGCGCCAGGCGGCGGCCGCCTGGGCCGAAGCGGGGCTCGCCCAGTACCGCTGACCGCGTCGGCGGGACCGCCGGGTAGACTTGTGCCACGCTTCGACGAGGGGACGCCCCATGCCCAGCAATCTGTTCGCGGGTCCGCACCTGTGGATTCTCCTGATCGTGATCCTGCTGCTGTTCGGCGCGGCCAAGCTCCCGGCGCTCGCCAAGAGCATGGGACAGTCCGCCCGCATCTTCAAGGGTGAGATGAAGGCGATGAAGGACGACGACAAGACCGCCGATGCGGCCGCCGGCACCGCCGCATCCGTCGCCCCGGCGCCCGCCGCCGAGCCCGCACCGCTGCAGACGCCCCCGACGGACACGACCGCCGGCCCCGCCGGCACGGCGGACACCCGGTCCTGACACCCCGTGTCCACAGCCGCTCGTCCTCGGGTCGGGGCGGACGACGTCCCGCGCAATGACAAGCGGATGTCGCTGGGGCAGCACCTGGTGGAGCTGCGCCGCCGCTTCGTGATCGCCGCCATCGCGCTCGTCGTCGGCATGGTGATCGCGTTCTTCCTCACCGACTGGATCATCTGGGCGATGACCGAGCCCATCCGCATCGTCGCGGAGCGACGCGGGGAGGACCCCGCCGCGATCGTCCGGCTCATGTACTCCACCATCACCGGCCCGTTCGACATGCGGCTGCGGATCTCCTTCGTCGTCGGCATCATCCTCTCGGCGCCGGTGTGGATCTGGCAGCTGTGGGCGTTCCTCATGCCGGGACTCACCCGCAAGGAGATCCGCTACACCGTCGGCTTCGTCTGCGCCGCCGTGCCGCTCTTCTTCGCCGGATGCTTCGTGGGCTGGCTGATCATGCCGCACATCGTAGAGATCATGGCGTCGTTCTCGGCGGAGGGTGCGGCGAACATGTACGAGGCGAAGTACTACTACGACTTCGTGTTCAAGCTCATCGTCGTCGTCGGCGTCTCGTTCGTGCTGCCGGTGTTCCTCGTCGCGCTGAACCTCGCCGGGATCATGACCGGCAAGGCGATCCTCAAGGGCTGGCGCGTCGCGATCCTCATCACGGTGGTGTTCGCCGGCCTCGCGACCCCCGCCGCCGACATCGTCAGCATGCTGCTGCTGGCCGGCATCCTCATCGTGCTCTTCTTCGCCGCCGCGGGTCTGTCGATGCTGTTCGACCGGCGCCGCGCGAAACGTGACGCCGCCGCGGGACTCGCGCCCGCCGACGCGCCCACCCAGACACCCAAGGCCGGCGCGTGAGCGATCCCGCCGCGCGGTTCGCACAGGCCCAGCTGCGACAGGCGCACCCGCTGACGGCCGCGTTCGCGGACGCGCAGCGCTTCGACCTCGACCCGTTCCAGATCGCCGGCTGCCAGGCGCTGGAGGACGGTCGGAGTGTGCTCGTCGCGGCGCCCACCGGGGCCGGCAAGACCATCGTCGGCGAGTTCGCCGTGCACCTGGCGATGCTCCGCCCCGGCGACAAGGCGTTCTACACGACGCCCATGAAGGCGCTGTCGAACCAGAAGTTCCGGGAGCTCCAGCAGGTCTACGGCGAGAGCGAGGTGGGGCTCCTCACCGGCGACACCAACATCAACGGCAACGCGCGTGTGGTCGTGATGACCACCGAGGTCCTCCGCAACATGCTGTACGCGGACTCGCCCGCGCTGCAGGGCCTGCGCTACGTCGTGATGGACGAGGTGCACTACCTCGCCGACCGGTTCCGCGGCGCGGTGTGGGAAGAGGTCATCATCCACCTCCCGCAGGACGTGAGGCTGGTGTCGCTGTCGGCGACGGTCTCCAACGCCGAGGAGTTCGGCGACTGGCTCGACACCGTGCGCGGTGACACGGCCGTGATCGTCTCCGAGACCCGCCCGGTGCCGCTCGAGCAGCACGTGCTGGTGCGCGGTGACCTGCTGCCCCTGTTCGACGAGCGCGCCGGGATCGCCACGGCGCAGGTGAACCAGGAGCTCATGCGCATCCGCGGTGGCAGCGGCGCGCGCTACGAGAACAACCGTCAGGCGCAGCAGTACCGGTCCCAGGGGGGACGGGACGGCGGTGCCCGGCGACCGCAGCGCGGCGGGCGGCGGCCGGTGCGCAGTGCGAACATGCAGCGGATCGAGCGCATGGACCGGCCGCAGGTGGTCGAGCTGCTCGCGCGGGCGAACCTGCTGCCGGCGATCTTCTTCATCTTCAGCCGCGCGGGCTGCGAGGGCGCCGTGCAGCAGGTGCGCCGCGCCGGCGTGCGGCTGACGGACCGTGAGGAGCGCGACGAGATCCGCCGCGTGGTCGACGAGCGCACCGGGACGCTCCCCGACGAGGACCTCGCCGTACTCGGCTTCTGGGAGTGGCGCGAGAACCTGGAGCGGGGCATCGCCGCCCACCACGCGGGGCTGCTGCCGGCGTTCAAGGAGATCGTCGAGGAGCTGTTCCAGCGCAAGCTCGTGAAGGTCGTGTTCGCGACCGAGACGCTCGCGCTCGGCATCAACATGCCGGCCCGCACGGTCGTGCTCGAGAAGCTCGAGAAGTTCAACGGCGAGGCGCGGGTGGCGATCACGTCGGGGGAGTACACCCAGCTCACCGGGCGTGCCGGGCGGCGGGGCATCGACGTCGAAGGTCACGCCGTGATCCAGTGGACCGAGAGCCTCGACCCGCAGGCGGTCGCGTCGCTGGCCTCGCGCCGCACGTACCCGCTCAACTCCAGCTTCCGCCCGACGTACAACATGGCCGTCAACCTCATCGACCAGTTCGGGCGCGCCCGGGCGCGCGAGATCCTCGAGTCGTCGTTCGCGCAGTTCCAGGCCGACCGCGCCGTCGTGGGGCTGGCGCGCGAGGTGAAGGATGCCGAGGAGTCCCTCGCCGGCTACGCCGACTCCATGGCGTGCGACCGCGGCGACTTCGCCGAGTACGCCCGCATGCGGCGCGAGCTCACCGACCTCGAGCGCAAGAGCGATCGCTCCGCGCCGCCGAAGCTGCGCCAGCAGCGGCAGGAGCAGATCGAGTTTCTGCGCCGCCGCCTGAAGAGTCACCCCTGCCAGAGCTGTCCCGACCGGGAGAAGCATGCGCGCTGGGCGGAGCGGTATGCGAAGCTGCGGCGGCACACCGACAAGCTGCGTCAGCAGATCCAGACCCGCACCGGCACCGTGGCCCGCATCTTCGACCGTGTCGTCGATGTGCTCGCGGCCCTCGAGTACGTCGCCGTCGCGCCCGACGGCACGACGACGCTGACCCCGGCCGGCGCGACGATGAAGCGCATCTACGGCGAGCGCGACCTGCTGGTGGCCGAGTCGCTGCGCACCGGCATCTGGACGGAGCTCGACCCGGCGGGGCTCGCGGCTCTCGCGTGCTGCCTGGTCTACGAGCCGCGGCGCGACGAGGCCGGTCCCGGAGAGCACGGGCTGCCGCGGGGAGCGTTCCGTGCCGCGCTCAGCGAGACGCAGACGCTGTGGTCGCGGCTGGACGATCTGGAGCAGGATCACCGGCTGCCCGGGTCGGCGCCGGTCGCGACGGGACTCGCGCAGGCGATGCACTCCTGGGCACGGGGCGCGAGCCTGGACCGCGTGCTGCAGGAGGCCGACCTGGCCGCGGGCGATTTCGTCCGGTGGAGCAAGCAGACGATCGACCTGCTCGATCAACTCTCGATCGTCGCCGACCCGCCGGTCGCGGTGACCGCGCGCCGCGCGCTGGACGCGGTGCGCCGCGGCATCGTCGCCTACGGCTCGCTCTGACCCACCTGGGTTAGACTCGACGTCGTGCCCGTCCGCCCCCGACCGTTGCTGCCGCTGTGGGCCGCGGTACTCGCCGCCGCCGCGGGCGGTCTGCTGCTGACGGCGGCGTTCCCGGCATCCGGCCGGTGGCCGGTCGTGTTCGCCGCGGTGCCGCTGGCGCTCGTGAGCCTCATCGGCCGCCGCGCGTGGGCGGCGGTGCTCGTGGGCGCGGTGTTCGGGGCGGCGCTGTTCTTCCTGAATCTCTCCTTCACGGCGCGCTACCTCGGCCCGGTGCCGTGGATCGCCCTGTCGTCGCTGGAGACCGCGCTGACGGCGGTCATGGCGCTGCCGCTCGCCCTCGCCTACCGCTGGCTGCCGCGCCTCGCTCCGGGCACCGTGGGCCGGCTGGTGGCGCTCCCGGCGCTCGTGGCCGGACTGTGGGTCAGTCGCGAGGAACTGCTCGGCACGTTCCCCTACGGCGGATTCCCGTGGGCACGCCTGGCGGTCACGCAAGCGTCATCGCCGCTCGCCGACGTCGCGTCGTGGACCGGGATGAGCGGACTGTCCTTCCTCATCGTCTTCGCGTGCGCGTCTGCCGTCGAACTCGTGCGCACCGGCCGCCTGCGTGCCGTCTCGACGGCGTGGCGCGGCATCCTGCCCGTCGCCGCGACGCTGGTGCTGCTGCTCGCCCTCCCGCAGTTCCCGACGACGGATGCCGGGAGCATCCGCGTCGGTGCGGTGCAGGGGAACGGCCCAGCGGGCTACTTCGACGAACGCGAGCCCTACGATGTGCTGCGCTCGCAGCTGTCGGCGACGGAGCCGATCGAGGACGAGGATCTCGACGTGCTGCTGTGGCCGGAGGGGAGCGTGGACGCCGACCCCACGGCAAACGCCTCGGTGGCGCGGACGCTCGATGCGCTGTCGGCGCGGATCGACGCGCCGCTCCTGATCAGCGCGGTCACCCAGCGCGGGGAGCAGTACTTCAACTCGTCGCTGGTCTGGCAGGCCGGCGCCGACAACCCGACGCAGACGTACGACAAGCGGCATCCCGTGCCGTTCGGGGAATACGTCCCGGATCGCTGGTTCTTCTCCCTCCTCGCGCCCGACCTGATCGGTCTCATCCAGCGGGAGTACACGCCCGGCACCGCGGCGCCGTTCGTCGATGTCGACGGCGTCGGGGTGGGGCTCGCGATCTGCTTCGACGTCATCTACGACGACGTCATCCGCGACGGCGCCTTCGCCGGCGCGGAGGTCTACATGTTTCAGACCAACAACGCCGACTTCCGCGGTACGGATGAGAACCTGCAGCAGCTGGCGTTCGCGCGGATGCGGGCGATCGAGGCGGGGCGCGCCGTCGTGAACCTGTCCACCGTCGGGACGAGCCAGGTCATCGGCCCCGACGGCGTCACGGTCGACGCGCTGCCGGCAGACGAACCGGGGGCGATGGTCACCGACGTGCCGTTGCGGACGGGGCTCACGCCGGGAATGGTGGCGGGGGCCGCGATACAGAGTCTTCTGGGGTGGGGGAGCGTGGTCGCCCTCGCCGTGGTGGCGCTGCTCGTCCGGCGGCGCCGCAGGCACGCCGAAGACGCCGGCCTTCCCGTGGTGTGAATCAGGGGGGAGACCGGCGTCACGCGGTCGGTGCGACCGTCAGGCGCTGAGGCGGGCGTCGCCCTCGGCGCCTCGACGGGCGCGCAACAGGGCGAGGCGCTCTTCGAGCAGCTCCTCGAGTTCGGGGATCGTCCGGCGCTCCATCAGCATGTCCCAATGGGTGCGTGCGACCTTGTCGCCGGAGTGGTCGATCTCGACAACCGAGTCGCCGACTCGGCGGACGGCCTCGGCGCCGCAGGTGCGGCACTCCCAGGCCTCGGGCAGCTCGGCGTCGGCCGCGAAGGTCATAACGGTCTCGCGTCCGCACTGGGTGCAGACGTACGTGTGGTTGGCGCGCTCATGGAACACGACGCCTTCCTCGCTCTGTAGGCTGGAGGCGCCGAGTCGGATGCCGCGCAGGCTGCGATCTGCCATTGTGTGGTCCTCTCGTCGTCTCAGGTATAACGCGCGCGCCTGTGTGCATCATCCGAACGGATGCCGGCCGGGCGCCTTTCACAGCGGATGCTCAGGGCTTCTGGGCTGCGTGCGCGGTGTCAGCGGCGCGCCGCAACGGCGCGCAAGGCGAGGTCGGCGCGATCGCTCACGAGCCCGTCGACGCCGAGGTCGAGCAGGCGCGTCATCGCGGCCGGATCGTTGACGGTCCACACGTGCACCTCGACGCCGGCTGCGTGCGCGGCCCGCACCAGGCGGGGGGTGACGATGCGCAGCGCGCCGCGCCGCTCGGGCACCTGGACGGCGTCGATTCCGCGCAGTGCGCGCCGCACGAGGACACGCGAACCGGATGCCACGGCGCCCAGCATCCGCACGATCGTCGCCTGACCGGCCGAGGTGGCGGGGAGCCCTCCCGCACGCTGCGCGGCCTCCCACGCGGTGCGCCGCCGGCTGTCCGAGAAGCTCGTGACGAGCACCCGGTCGGCGTGCGGTGCGATGATGCGTCCGAGCGGCAGGGCGGCGGCGGCCACTTTCACGTCGAGGTTGAAGCGCAGCGTCGGAAACGCGTCGAGGGCGTCGGCGGCGGTGAGCAGGCCGCCGCGGTCGGCCATGATGCGCGACAGCTCGGCGTGGCGCACGTCGGCGACGGGCCGGGGGTCTCCAGTGATGCGGGTGAGATCGTCGTCGTGGAAGAGCACGACGACGCCGTCGGAGGTGACATGGCAGTCCGACTCGACGTAGGCGGCCCCGGCGCCGTGGGCGGCCGCGAAGGCGGCGAGGGTGTTCTCGACGACCCCGTCAGCGTCCGGCGGCACGAACCCGCGGTGGGCGAGGACGCGCGGCGCCGGGCTCGCCGAGAACCACGGGTGCGTCACGAGAGGCGGTCGGTCGCCTCGGACGCGATGTCGTCGGCAGCGGATGCCGCCTCGCGCGCGGCCGCCACGGCGGCGTTCGCCGCCTCGCTGAGAGTGCCCGACGGTGCGGACGTCGCCGCGGGCGCCGCGGGGGCGGCGTCGTCAGCGGCACCGGGGGTCGGCACCGGACCGGCGGGCGCGCGGCCGGCGAAGGCTTCGCCGATGCCCTGAAGAGCCTGGGTCAGTTCGCTGGGGACGATCCAGAGCTTGCTGGAAGGGCTCTCGGCGATCTTCGGGAGCGTCTGCAGGTACTGATAGGCCAGGAGCTTCTCGTCGGGCGCGCCGGCGTGGATCGCGTGGAAGACCATCTGGATGGCCTCCGCCTCACCCTGCGCGCGCAGCACCGCGGCCTGCTTGTCGCCCTCGGCGCCGAGGATCGCCGCCTGGCGCCGGCCCTCGGCCTCCAGGATCTGCGACTGCTTCGACCCCTCCGCCGTGAGGATGGCGGCGCGGCGGTCGCGCTCGGCGCGCATCTGCTTCTCCATGGAGTCCTGGATGGAGTGGGGCGGATCGATCGCCTTCAGCTCCACGCGCGAGACGCGCAGTCCCCACTTGCCGGTGGCCTCGTCGAGGACGACGCGCAGCTGGCCGTTGATGTTGTCGCGACTGGTGAGCGCCTCTTCGAGGTTGAGACCGCCGACGACGTTGCGGAGGGTCGTGGTCGTCAGCTGCTCGACGGCGCTCAGGTAGTTCGCGATCTCATAGGTCGCGGCCCGGGCATCCGTCACCTGGAAGTAGACGACGGTGTCAATTGAGACGACGAGGTTGTCCTCGGTGATCACCGGCTGCGGCGGGAACGAGACCACCTGCTCGCGCATGTCGACGAGGGGGCGCAGCCGGTCGATGAACGGCACCAGCAGGTTCAGGCCGGGGGAGAGGGTGCGCTGATAGCGCCCCAGACGCTCGACGACGCCCGAATAGGCCTGCGGAATGATGCGGATCGAGCGGAAGATCACCACGATCACGAAGATCGCGATGACGATGAGGAGAACGACCACGAAGATCTGTCCGACGAACGCTCCGACGTCGACCATCAGTCGGTGCTCCTTTCCGGGGTGACGGCTGCGGGCGCGACCTCGACGGTGGCGCCGCGGACGGCGGTGACGACGACGCGCGAGCCCGGCTCGGGCACGGCGACGGTGTCGGGAATTTCAGCGGTCCACTGCTCGCCGTTGTCGAGGCGCACGTAGCCACGGCCATCGACGAACGGCGAGGTGACGCGCGCGGCCATGCCGTAGAGCGCATCGACGTTGGTCGGATGCAGCCGCGATGAGCGGTGCAGGGCGCGCAGCAGCAGGGGACGGATGGTGAACAGCAGCAACGCCGACACGGCCGCGGCGGCGAGCACCTGCAGCCACCACTCACCACCGAGGAGGTTGACGCCGAGGCCGCCGATGAGCGCGCCCGCGGCGAGCATGAGGAAGGTGAACTCGAGTGTCAGCAGCTCGATGATGACGAACAGCAGCGCGAGCACGAGCCAGGCGATCCACATGTACTGCGTCAGATCCGGCAACATGGTGTGCTCCTTCGGCGCCCTCTTCGTGCACACTAACATTCCGTCGGCCGCACCGGCCCGTTGGTAGGGTCGGAGGGTCGCCGCGACTGTGCGGGCGACCCGATCCACCGCAGGAGACCGCTCATGACCCAGCCCATTCCCGCCGGAACTCTCACCGGAAGGACGGCGCTCGTCACCGGCTCCTCGCGCGGCATCGGCGCCGACACGGCGCGCTACCTGGCCGAGGGCGGGGCGAACGTCGTCATCAACTTCCGCAACAAGGCGCCGCGGGCCGAGAAGCTCGCCGCACAGCTGCGAGAGCTCGGCGTCGAGGTGCTCGTCGTCGGCGCCGACCTCACCGACGCGGCGTCGGTCGCCGCCATGATGGCGGCCGTCAAGGAGACGTTCGGGTCGCTCGACCTGCTCGTGCTGAACGCGTCGGGCGGTATGGAGAGCGGGATGGGCGAGGACTACGCGCTGGTCCTCAACCGCGACGCGCAGCTGAACGTGCTCGACGCCGCGCTTCCCCTTCTTCCGGACGGCGGGCGCGTCGTGTTCGTCACGAGCCACCAGGCGCACTTCATCCGCACGACCCCGACGATGCCGGAGTACGAGCCGGTCGCGCTGTCCAAGCGTGCCGGGGAGGACGCGCTGCGTGAGCGCATCCCGGCCCTCGCCGAGCAGGGGGTCGGCTTCGTCGTCGTCTCCGGCGACATGATCGAAGGCACCATCACCGCGACTCTGCTCGAGCGCGCCAACCCCGGCGCGATCGCCGGACGCCGGGAGTCGGCCGGCAAGCTCTACAACGTGTCGGAGTTCGCGGCGGAGGTCGCTCTCGCCGCCGTCGAGCCGATCCCGGCCGGCAACACGCGACTCGTCGGCGACGTGAGCTCGTTCGGCGGGGAGTGAGCCCCGGCATCCGTCATCTCAGCACAGCGCCCCGCGACCGGATCGGTCGCGGGGCGCTGTGCTGATGTCGGGATTACTTGCCGAACGAGAAGGCGCGGATGACGTTAACAACGCCCATCGCGATCAACATGATGCCGAGAAGCCACCATAGGACGATCGCACCCCAGAGGGGCGAGAACAGCAGGTAGATTCCGGCGATGATCGAGATGACCGCGAAGATGATCGTCCAGACCTTGGACGATGCATCCCCAAGTGTCGACAGGGAAACGATGCCCTCGACGATCCATGTGATGCCGATCATGATCGCCACGAAGACAGCGAGCAACGCGGTGGTTACCTGCCAGTTAGAAAACGCGACGATGCCAGCAACGATGAAGAGCAGTCCGAGAACGATGTGGCCGATGCGTGACCATCCACCCTTCTCCGTGGAGAAAATCCCTAGGCCTGCGTACACGAGTCCAGCAGCGATTGCATAGATGGCGAGGATGCCAGTCACAACCGCAGCAGTCTGCCCGGGCCACACAAGGATGAGGATTCCAGCGATGAGGGTGAGGACGCCGGCAAGGCCGAGCGCGGTGCGGACGCCGTTGGTGGCGGACCGCTCGGTGGAAGATGCGGTTGTCATGATGTCGCCCTTTCTGGGAGATTCCTGTGCGGGAGTACATCCAGAGTAGCGCCGATGCGCTCGCGCCACGCGGATTGACGCGGGACGCGGGGGGAGTGGCCCGCCGCGGTCACCCGAGCAGGGTGACGATCAGCAGGAGGACCGGGACGCAGCCGACGGTGGTGAGGAAGACGGTGTCGCGGGCGATCGTCTCGCCGACGTCGAAGCGCTGTGCGTAGTTGAAGACGTTCTGCGCGGTCGGCAGCGCGGCGATCACCGTGACGATGAGGACATCGTGCGGCGAGAGGTGGAAGACGAACGCGGCGACGACCCAGGCGACGAGGGGCATGGCCGCGAGCTTGAGCACCGACGCGAGGAGGATGTCGCGGCGTCGCCCGGAGGGGCCGAGGATGCGCTGGCCGTGCAGCGAGATGCCGTAGCTGATCAGCAGCACGGGCACGCAGGCGTCGGCGATGAGCTGGAGCGGATCGAGGGCGATGGGCGGCAGGCGGATGCCGGAGAGGGAGACGAGGACGCCGAGCACGGAGCCGACGACGATCGGGTTGGTGACGGTGCGCCGAAGGATCGGAATCGCCCGGCGCTGTCCGCTCGTGACCGCCTCGAAGATCGCCATCGTGACCGGGGTGAACACAAGCAGCTGCAGCAGGATCACCGGGGCGGGGTACGCGGCGCTGCCGAGCAGGTAGAGCGAGAGGGGGATGCCGATGTTGTTGGAGTTGACCTGGCCCGCCGACAGCGTTCCGATGAGGGTCTCGGCGACGCCCCGGCGCCAGACGAAGCGGGCGACGACGGCGTAGACGATGAACACGGCGACGGCTGCGATCGCGGAGACGGGCAGGAGCGCGGAGAAGAGGGTGTGCACGTCGGCCTGCGCGAGCACGACGAAGAGCAGGAACGGCGAGAGGACGAAGAAGGTGAGGCGGCTGAGCACGTGCCGCGCGTGCGGACCCAGCAGATCGATGCGTCCGAGGATCCAGCCCAGTGCGATCGCGACGCCCACCACGACGAACCCGGTGAGCGTGTCCAGCATCCTTCGAGGCTATTGCGTTCGGCCCGGACGAGAACGGCGTGGGCAGGGCGACGAGGAGACCTATAGACAGGAACGATGAGGTCGTTCCGCTCTGTCTGTGCTCTGACCCCGCTTGTCGCGCTTGTTGCCGTCCTCGCCGGATGCGCGACCCCGATGGAGCGTTCGATGAGACCGAGTGGCGGACGCGTGTGGATGCCGCGACGCAGGAGCTCGCTGCGCTCGCCGCGGGGTCGAGCTCCGGCATCCGGGTCGAGTTGGAGAGCATGTCCACGGCGCTCGCCGAGACGGGCCGCGTCCCCGGTCAATCGATGGCCGGCACTGAGGCCGCACTCGGGCGCGTCACCGTCGCCTGCAACGCCAATCACACCCCGTTGGTGCTCTCGGCCGAGTTCGGAGGCTGAACTTCGGGGGACGAACTTCGGCGAGTGAACTGCGGCGAGTGAACTGCGGCGACGGAACTTCGGCCACCGCGTCGCGTATGCGCGGCGATGCGTTCCTGTGGCGCGGCGGGTCGTCGGTTCAGAAGGGTGCGTCGCCGGTGTATGCCGGCATGAAGGCGACGGGTGGTGCGGGGGCGTCTTCGCGGTAGATCCGTCCAGTGGGCGAGGTCCACTCCAGGACCCCACCCGACACTTGTCGGACTTTCCAGGGTGTGAACTGCTTCATCGAGTGATGTCGTTGGCAGAGGTGGGCGAGGTTCCAGAGGGCGGTGGGGCCGCCTTTGGCGGCGTCGATGGTGTGGTCGATTTCGCAGCGGATGGCGGCGCGTCGGCATCCGGGCCATCGGCAGTGCTGGTCGCGGGCTTGGAGGAAGCGGCGTTGGGGCCAGGGGGTGCGGTAGCGGTCGACGGCGAGGACGGTGCCGTCGACGGGGTCGGTGAGTATGCGCGCCCACGTAGGCGCGTTCGCGGCGAGGCAGCGTGCGGTGTCGGCGTCGATGGGGGAGCGTCCCACGAGGTCGGCGGGTCCGTCGTCGGTGCCGAGGAGGGTGAGCGCGGGGACGATGACCTGCACGTGCGCGCGGATGGTGCCGAGGGTTCCGGGGGCGTCGCCGGTCGCGGTGGGGTCCAGGGCGAGGGCGCCGGCCAGCAGAAGGTCCGCGAACACGTCGGCGCGGACCTCGTCGATCCCACGGCGGTCCCGCTCGACCGCGTCGACGCTGGTGTCGTCGCGGGTGTCGATGATGGTCTGTGCTTGCTGGGTGAGGCGGTCGAGAATGCCGTCGCCGATGACAGTCGGGACATCCGCGATGACCGTGGACATGCCGTCCCGTCCCGGGATGAGGCGGACTTTCCGGCCGGTCGCGGCCTCCCGGTGACGGTCGGTGAACGAGCGTTCCGCGGTGCGTTCGGCGAGGATCTCCAGCCCGGGGCGGACACGGTTCGGGGTGTCGTGCAGGCACCGTTCGATTGCTGCGGCTTCGTACTCGCCGCGCCGCTCCACGGGGACGACCGTTCCGGCGTCGACGATCGCGCGGACGTGTCCGCGGGTGATCCGGCCGGCCTCCCACGCCGCGAGGGCGGAGGGGTATCCCTCCACGATCAGGCGGGCCTCGCCGATCCGGGTCTGCATCGTCCGATCGGTGACCCGCGTGGCCCCGCCGAGCTCGGCCGCGATCGACCGGAGGGCCATGTCATGTACCCGTACCGTGTCGCGGGAGCCGGCGGCCTGCTTCTCCGCGAGCTGGCCCGCGCGCGCCAACGCCCGCATCTCGGCGACTTGCGCGGCCGTCAGCTGCGCCTGCACCGCCTCGACATCCGCGACGATCTCCGCGAGCACGGCGATGTCACCATCACTGCTCGGGACCGACGCGAACATCTCTTCCATACCTCCCATTGTGGTGAGGGCCTCCGACATCGACGGGGTGGATCGGAGGCGCCTGGTGGCGGCGGATGATCCTGACGAGATGCCGTCATTCCACGTTCTGCGACGCCGATGGGTAACGCTGATAATGCACATTATGTCAGCTCGTACAGCCACAACCCTCGTGGGCTGCACGTTGGCGGGCTCGCTCGTTTGCTGCTGTGGGGACCTCGAGGATGATCACGGATGCCGCCGACATCGCGCCACCGCGTGTCGATCCACAGCGGTACCGTGATGCCATGTGGTGGTTGCGCTGGAGGAACGTCATCACGATCGGGGTGCTGATCGTCGCGGTCGGGCTGTACGCGGCATCCGTCGTCTTAGGCGGGAGCGCCATCGCCTGGATCATCCTGCCGGCCGCGCTCCTCATTGTGCTCATCCTCCGTCTCGTGTTCGAGGGCCCGCGCCGCCCGGCCGGATCCGGTGAGCTCTATGCCTCGGATCCGTACTCCGACATCGAGCTGGGACGGCTGCGTCCGACGCATCCGTCCCGCGACGTGACGGAGTCGTCCCAGATCGCGGATCCGCCCCCGCGTGACCTCCTGGACCTCGCCGACGAGGACGAGAACCGGTGAGCGCGAACGGCTGAACGGCCCGCCGCGAGCGCCCGTCGGACGCGAGTAGCGTGGAGGGGTGCGCCTGACCAGATCCTCTCCCGGACCGAATTGGCAGGCATGGTTCATCTGGGGTGTCGGGGTCACGGCGTACATGCTCGCCGTCGTCAACCGCAGCTCGCTGTCGGCGGTCGGGATCGACACGGCGGAGCGGTTCGGGGCGGATGCCGCGACCCTGTCGATGTTCGCGGTGGTCCAGCTCGCGGTCTACGGCGGCATGCAGATCCCTGTCGGCCTGCTCCTCGACCGCTACGGCGCCCGCCCGGTCATGGCGATCGGCATGGTGCTGATGGCGCTCGGCCAGCTCACGCTCGCCTTCTCCCCCAGCGTCGGCGTCGCCATCTTCGCGCGCACGCTCCTCGGCGCCGGCGACGCGGCCGTCTTCCCGAGCGTGCTTCGCCTCATCGCCACCTGGTTCCCCACTCAGCGCGGTCCCCTCATGAGTCAGCTCACCGGCCTCGTCGGCCAGGCCGGCCAGCTGCTCGCGCTCGCGCCCCTCGCCGCGCTCCTCCACGCCACGAGCTGGGAGGTCGTCTTCGGCGGCATCGCGGGCCTGTGCATCCTCTTCGCGATCCTCGTCTACGCGTTCATCCGCAATCACCCGCCCGAGGTCGGTGCCGATGTCACCGTCGACACGAACACCGGAGCCATCCGGGTCGTGCGATCCTCGATGGACACCGGGGTCGGCATCCGCGCCGCCTGGGCGCACCCGGGCACCCGCCTCGCCTTCTGGTCGCACTTCACGACCCCCTTCGCCGGCACGGCGTTCGTGCTGCTGTGGGGCATGCCCTTCCTCACGGCGGGCGAGGGCCTGGCCAAAACGCAGGCCGCGGCGGTGCTGTCGACCTACGTCCTGATCAGCATGGTGCTCGGCCCCGTGATGGGCGACCTGTCGCGCCGCATCCCGCACCTGCGCTCACGCGCGCTCGTCCTGCCGGCGATCGCGACGCAGTTCGTCGTCTGGATAGCCGTCATCGCCTGGCCCGGCCCCGCGCCGCTGTGGCTGCTGTACGTGCTGGCGTTCGGGCTCGCGATGGGCGGCCCAGCGTCGATGATCGCCTTCGACCACGCGCGCACGCACAATCCGGCGCACCGGCTCAGCACGGCGACGGGCATCACCAACGTCGGCGGATTCCTCGCCGCCCTCATCGCGATCTTCGCGATCGGCCTCGCGCTCGACCTGCAGGGCGCGGGAACGCCCGACACCTACCGCCTCGATGCGTTCCGCATCGCCTTCCTCACGATGGTGCCGCTGTGGGTGCTCGGCTGGATCTTCATCGTGATCGAGCGCCGCAAGACGCGGGTGCTGCTCGGGATGGATCAGCCGCGGACGCCTCGCCGCGACCGCTGACCGAGTCTCAGACGGTGCCGTCGCCCGAGGTGCGCGATTCGGTGCGCGTCACGCGCTCCCCCACGGCGGGGTCGACCGTCCGCGTCACCTGCTCGGTGGAGCGGCGGCGGAACAGGAACACCAGGCCCAGCAGGAGCACGACCGCACCCGCGGCCATCATGATGTAGCCGATCATGTCGAGGTCAACGAATTGACTCGTATCGACGTTGATCGCGAACACGAGGATCGCTCCGATCACGATGAGGGCGATTCCAGCACCGATGCTCATGAGTGAGATTCCTTCCGGGTCGGGGTCCGAGGGTCACCCGACATCATGGTGTGCAGCGGGCCGCGCCGCCCACACCCTTGACAGGCGGATGCCGGGTGTGCTGGCGCTCAGCTCAGCTCAGCGCAGATCGGCTCAGCGCGGCGAGACCTCGATCCACTGGCCGCCGAACTTCGGCTCGCGACCATCGCCCGAAGAAGTGCCGGTGAGGCGGCGACGGAACCACGGCCCCAAGTGCTCGCGGAAGTACTCGCCGCGGGCGAGCCGCACGGCGTCCGGAAGCTCCGGCAGCGACCACCAGCCTTCCGGCACCTGCTCACCGAGGGCGTCGAGCACGCGCGCCGCGACGCGATGGTGGCCGCGCGCGTTCATGTGCAGCCGGTCTTCCGACCAGTAGGACGGGTCGGAGAGTTCGGCGTCGGGCCAGTTCAGGGCGCGCACGACGTCCTCCCGCTCCCCCATCCGCGCCACGACGGCCGCGGACATCAGGTCGCCGCGCCGCTGGATCACGCGGCTCAGCGGCAGCTGCGCCGAGGGGTTCGCGCCCGACAGCAGGATCAGCTGCACGCCCTCTTCGTCGCAGCGGCGCAGCACCTGGCTGAACGCGTCGGCGATGTGCGAGATCGACGTCCGGGGACGCAGCATGTCGTTGCCGCCGCCGTTGAACGACAGGTGGGTCGGCTTCAGGGCCAGCGCCGGCTCGAGCTGCTGCTCGACGATCGGCCACACGAGCTTGCCGCGGATCGCGAGGTTGGCGTACTGGATCGGCTCGCCGAGGGAGTCCGCCCAGCCGGCGGCCGTGAGGTCGGCCCAGCCCCGCACGACCCCGTCGGGAAGCTCATCGCCGACGCCCTCGGTGAACGAGTCGCCGATCGCGACGAAGCGTACGGATGCCATCCCCCCAGCCTATGACCGACGGCCCGACCGCCCGACCGTCCCGACACGGCTCAGCGATCGTCGAGGGCAGCACCGCGGTGTTCGGCGAGACCCCACGCGGCGGCCGCGGCGAGCACGAAGAAGGCGGCGAAGATCACGAACAGCAGCGGCGCACCGCCGGCGGCCAGCAGCGGCGGGACGCTCAGCGGGGCGACGATCGAGGCGATGCGCCCGACGCCGGCGGCCCAGCCCGCCCCCGTGCCGCGCAGCGACGTCGGGTAGGTCTCGGGCGTCACGGCGTACAGCGCGCCCCACGCGCCGAGATTGAAGAACGACAGGGCCATGCCCGTCGCGATGATCGCGCCCTCGCCGGATGCCGTACCGAACAGGACCGCGGCGATCGCCGAGCCGGCGAGGAACACCGAGAGCGTCGCGCGCCGTCCCCACACCTCGATGAGCCACGCCGCGACGGCGTAGCCGGGCAGTTGAGCGAGGGTGATGATGAGCGTGAACCCGAAGGACTTCACGAGGTCGTATCCCTGGGCGAACAGGATCGTCGGGATCCAGATGAAGGCCCCGTAGTACGCGAAGTTGACGCAGAACCACACCGTCCACAGCGCGGCCGTGCGCACCCGGAGCTCCGCGGACCACAGCCTCGCGAGACGCTGACGCGCCGACGTCGCTGCCGGTGCGGGCGCCGCCGGGAGGGCCGGAGCAGCCGGCGCTGTGCGGTGCCGACGGCTCTCACCCAGTGTCGGCGAGGACTCGAACCCCGCCACGACCTCGGACGCTTCGGCGTCACGACCCCGCTGCGCGAGCCACCGCGGCGACTCGGGCAGCCCCCACCGCACGATCAGGGCGTACAGGGCGGGGATCGCCCCCAGCGCGAACGCCCACCGCCACCCGTCGGCTGAGGCGGGGATCACGAAGAAGCCGATGAGTGCCGCCGCGGTCCACCCGATCGCCCAGAACGCCTCGAGGATCACGATGAGCCGCCCGCGCATGCGCGCCGGCGCCAGTTCGCTGACATAGGTGCTCGCCACCGGCAGCTCCGCGCCGAGCCCGAGACCGACCACGACACGCAGCGCGATGAGCGCCGCCACGCCGCCGGCGAGGGCGCTGGCGCCGGTGGCGAGGCCGTAGATGAGCAGGGTGAGGGCGAACACCGAGCGGCGTCCGAACCGGTCGGCCAAGAGGCCCCCGAGGCTCGCCCCGACCGCCATCCCGACGAAGCCCGCCGACGCGATCCACGACGCCTGCTCCCCCGTCAGCGACCACTGGGCGATGAGCGCCGTCAGCACGAACGAGACCAGCCCGACGTCCATCGCGTCCAGCGCCCATCCGAGCCCCGATCCGGTCAGCACCTTCAGGTGCCGACGCGTGAACGGGAGGGCGTCCAGGCGCGCGGCGACCGAGGCGTCCGGCGCGGTGGTAGCGGCATCCGTCATGCCTGAATGCTACTCAGGATGCCGCGAGCATATCCCGCACCATTGGCGCGACGCGCGTGCCGTACAGCTCGATCGACCGCAGCATCTTGCCGTGCGAGAGCGTGCCGTTGGCGTACTTCAGGTCGAACCGCTCGGCCCCGAGCGTCTTCACCGTCTGCGCGATCTTCCGCGCCACCGTCTCCGGCGATCCGGCGTAGATCGCGCCCTCGGGCCCGACGTCCTGCTGGAACTGCAGCCGGCTGTACGGCGGCCAGCCGCGCTCCGCGCCGATCGCGTTGCGGTTCGCTTCCATCGCGGGGTACAGCTCGTCCCACGCCTGGGCGTCGGTGTCGGCGACGTGTCCGGGTGAGTGCACGCCCACCGGCATCCGCTCGTGCCCGAAGGAGTCGAGTGAGCGGTGGTACAGGTCCACATACGGGCGGAACCGCGCCGCCGAGCCGCCGATGATCGCCAGCATGAGGCCGTAGCCGTATCGGGCCGTGCGCACAACGGACTCGGGTGATCCGCCGACACCAACCCACGCGGTGATGCCGTGCTCGGTCTTCGGGTACACGTCGGCGGCATCCAGCGACGCGCGGGTCGTGCCCTGCCAGGTGACCGGCTGCTCGCGCAGCAGCTGCGAGAACAGGTCGAGCTTCTCCTCGAACAGGACCTCGTAGTCGCGCAGGTCGTAGCCGAACAGCGGGAACGATTCGATGAACGACCCGCGCCCGAGGATCACCTCGGCGCGGCCGCGCGATATCGCGTCGAGCGTCGCGAACCGCTCGTACAGGCGCACGGGGTCGTCGCTGGAGAGCACTGTGACGGCCGTCCCGAGATGGATCCTCTCGGTGCGCGCCGCCGCTGCGGCCAGCACGATCTCGGGGCTGGACACCGCGAACTCGTGCCGGTGGTGCTCCCCCACCCCGAAGAAAGACAGCCCCACCTCGTCGGCCACGACCGCCTGATCGACGATGTCCCGGATGGTCTGCGCATCGCTGAGACGCTCGCCGTCCTCGCCGATCGTGATGTCGCCGAAGGTGTCGAGCCCGAGTTCTACTTCATGCATGTGAATGCAAACTCCGTACCATCCCCCGGCATTCCCGCCTCCGTCGTGTACATCGACGGGCGATCTCAGCCCTGCGCGAGCGCCATGCGCAGGGTGTCGAGTCCGACTCCGCCGAGGCGCAGCGCCCGCATGTGGAAGCGCTTGATGTCGAAGGCGTCGCCCTCGCGCTCGGCGGTCTCGTCGCGGATCTGCTCCCAGATCCGCTGGCCGACCTTGTACGACGGCGCCTGCCCCGGCCAGCCGAGGTAGCGGTTGACCTCGAACTGGATGAACTCGTCCGACATGTTGACGTTGCGCCGCATGAACTCCAGCGCGACGTCGGCGTCCCAGATGCCCTGTCCGTCGGGACGAGGCTTGCCGAGGTGCACGCCGATGTCGAGCACGACGCGCGCGGCGCGCATGCGCTGCCCGTCGAGCATGCCCAGCCGGTCGGCGGGGTCGTCGAGGTAGCCGAGCTGCTCCATGAGACGCTCGGCGTACAGCGCCCAACCCTCGGCGTGGCCGCTCGAGCCCGCCAGCAGCCGTCGCCACGAGTTCAGCTCGGCGCGGTTGTAGACCGCCTGCGCGATCTGCAGGTGGTGACCGGGAACGCCCTCGTGGTAGACGGTCGTCAGTTCACGCCAGGTGTCGAACGAGTCGACGCCCTCCGGCACCGACCACCACATCCGGCCCGGGCGCGAGAAGTCGTCGGTCGGGCCGGTGTAGTAGATGCCGCCCTCGTTGGTCGGGGCGATCAGACACTCCAGGCGCCGGATCGGCTCGGGGATGTCGAACTGTGTCTTCCCGAGTTCCGCGACGGCGCGGTCGCTCGTCGCCTGCATCCACTCCTGAAGCGCGACGGTGCCGTGGAGCTTGCGGCTCTCGTCGTTCTCGAGGAACGCCACAGCCTCTTCGACGGTCGCGCCCGGGAGGATCTCGTTCGCGATCGCCTCCTGCTCGGCGACCATGCGCGCGAGCTCCTCCAGGCCCCACTCGTAGGTCTCATCGAGGTCGATCTCGGCGCCGAGGAACACCCGCGAGTGCAGCTGATACAGCTCACGGCCCACGGCGTCGGTCTCGGATGCCGCAGGTGCGAGCTCGGTGCGCAGGAAGTCAGCGAGCTCGTCGTAGGCCACGCGCGCGGCGCCGGCGTGGTCGGCGAGCGTCTTCGCCAGCGAGGCCGGCAGGCCGCCCTCGGCGGGGGCCGCGTCGGCGGCGTACGTCGCGAAGAAGCCGTTGTCGGCGGTGTAGCGGGCGATCTGTCCGATCACCTCCGTCACCTGACGGCGCGCCGGGACGACACCGGTCGCGATGCCCTCCCGCAGCGTCTCGACGTACCCGCCGATCGCGGCGGGGACGGCGGCGAGACGGTCGGCGATGACCGACCAGTCCTCGATCGTGTCGGTCGGCATGAGGTCGAAGACGTTGCGCAGCTCCTGCGCGGGCGACGCGATGACGTTGACATCGCGCAGGTGCGCCCCGGCCTCGTGCAACGCGATCTCGAGCTCGAGGTCGCCGGAGAGGTCGGCCTTCGTGACGAGGTCGACGTCGTCGACGGGCTCCGCCTCGCGCAGGGAGGCCAGCGCGGAGGTCGCCGCCGCAAGGCGCGCGGCGCGTCCGGCGGGTGACAGGTCGTCGAGCCGGTGGTTGTGCTCGAACCGGCCGATGTAGGTGGCGAGGCCCGGTGAGAGCTCCGCGGACGTGTCGACCCACGCCTCGGCGATCTGGTCGATCGGCGTGGGGGTGCGCTGGGTGTCGGTCATCCTTCGAGCCTAATCCCGCGCGGGCTGACACTCGGTGTCACCGGCTCAGTGACCGGCGACATCCCAGTTCTCGCCGCGGCCGATCTGCACGTCCAGGGGAACCGACAGCTCGGCGGCGTCGCCCATCCGGTCGTGGACGATCTGCTCCACGGCATTCCACTCCCCCGGCGCGACCTCCACGACGAGCTCGTCGTGGATCTGCAGCAGGATGCGCGAGCGCAGCTCGCGTCGGCGCAGCTCGTCGTGGATGCGGAACAGCGCGATCTTCATGATGTCGGCGGCGCTGCCCTGGATCGGCGCGTTCAGCGCCGCGCGCTCCGCGTTCTCGCGCAGCACGCGGTTGGGGCTGGTGAGGTCGGGGAACGGCCGCCGCCGCCCGAAGATCGTCTCGGTGTACCCGTCGATGCGGGCCTGGGCCACCGAGGAGCGCAGATAGTCGCGCACGGCGCCGAACCGGGCGAAGTACTCGGTCATCAGGAGCTTCGCCTCGGCCTGTTCGATGCGCAGCTGCTTGGACAGGCCGAACGCGCTCAGACCGTAGACGAGACCGTAGCTCATCGCCTTGACCTTCGTCCGCATCGCCGGTGTGACGTCGGCCGGGTCGACGCCGAACACGCGGGCGCCGACGAAGCGGTGCAGGTCCTCGCCGGAGTTGAACGCCTCGATGAGTCCCGCGTCGCCGGACAGGTGCGCCATGATGCGCATCTCGATCTGCGAATAGTCGGCCGTCAGCAGCGTGTCGTACCCCTCGCCGACCTCGAAGGCGGCGCGGATGCGGCGGGACTCCTCGTTGCGGATGGGGATGTTCTGCAGGTTGGGGTCTGTGCTCGACAGTCGGCCGGTCTGACTGCCGGTCTGGACGTACGTGGTGTGGATGCGCCCGTCCGCGCCGATGGCGCGGTCGTTGCCGATCGCGGTGTCGAGGGATTCGATGATCTGACGGAGCTTCGTGGCTTCGCGGTGCTGCAGCAGCAGATCGAGGAAGGGGTGCGGGTTCGACTCCTGCAGGTCCGCGAGGACCGCGGCATCCGTCGAGTACCCCGTCTTCGTCTTGCGCGTTTTCGGCAGTTCGAGCTGTTCGAAGAGCACCTCCTGCAGCTGCTTGGGCGACCCGAGGTTCACCTCGCGACCGATCTCCGCATACGCCAGCTGCGCGACGGCGTCGGCGCGGGCGCCCAGCTCGGCGGAGAAACCCGACAGCTTCTCGTGCGAGACGGCGACGCCGGCCAGCTCCATGTCGGCGAGGGTGTCGAGGGTCGGCAGTTCGATGTCGCTGAGCACCGCGGCGACGGATGCCGGCAGCTCGCCCTGCATGGCCGCGGTCACCCGCAGGATGTACCAGGACAGCTGGCCCGGCGTAGCGCCCTCGGTCTCGGGGACGAGCTGGGTGGGATCGGCCTCGGGCAGCTTCTCATCCAGGTAGCGGTTGACGAGGTCGCCGAGGCTCTTGTCGGGAAAGCTCGGCCGCAGCAGCCAGCCGGCGAGGATCGGGTCGAAGACGAGCCCGCGCATTCGCACACCCGCCCGGCGGAGCGCCTTGACCTGCGGCTTCGCGTCGGCGAGGACCTTCGGGCTCTCGCCCTCGAGCCACGGGCGGAGCGCTGCGGCGGTCTCCTCGCTCCACCGCGACTCCACCGCGGCGTCGGCGGTCGCCAGGCCGATGCGCGCCGGCATCCCCCCGTCGATGGTGACGGTGACGGCCACCTCGGTCTCGCCGGTCGCGGCGAGCCACGCCTCGAGCCCCGCCGGGTCGAGCTCGGTGGGCACGGGGGCCGCCACGGCGGGGGCGGCGCTCGCGGCCGCCGTCTCGGCGTCGACGCCGACCGCGTCGAACACGCGCGGCAGCAGAGTGCGGAACTCGAGTCGGGCGAAGATGTCGCGCACCGCCTGCGCGTCGATCGGCTGCACGGCGAGGTCGGCGGGGCCGATGCCGAGATCCACGTCGCGCAGCAGCGCGTTCAGCGAGCGGTTGCGGCGCACGTCGTCGAGGTGCTCGCGCAGGTTCCCGCCGACCACGCCGGTGATCTTGTCGGCGTTGTCGAGCAGGGCGTCGAGGGAACCCCACTGCGTGATCCACTTGACGGCCGTCTTCTCGCCGACCTTCGGCACGCCCGGCAGGTTGTCGCTCGTCTCCCCCACCAGCGCGGCGATGTCGGGGTAGTTCGCGGGCGGCAGGCCGTACTTCTCCACCACGGCATCGGGCGTGTAGCGCTTGAGCTGCGACACGCCCTGCACGCTCGGGTACAGCAGCGTGACGTCATCGGTGACGAGCTGGATCGTGTCGCGGTCGCCGGAGCAGACGAGCACGTCGAACCCCTGCGCGGCGCCCTGCGTCGCGAGGGTCGCCAGGATGTCGTCGGCCTCGATGCCCTCCTGCGTCAGCACCGGGACGTTCATTGCAGCCAGGCACTCCTGCAGCAGCGGGATCTGTCCCTTGAACTCGGCGGGCGACTCCGACCGGTTCGCCTTGTACTCGGCGTACTGGTCGGTGCGGAACGAGTGTCGTGACGTGTCGAAGGCGACCGCGAGATGGGTCGGCTGCTCGGCTTTGACGAGGTTGACGAACATCGACAGGAACCCGTAGATGCCGTTGGTGTGCTGTCCGTCCTTCGTCGTGAAATTGTCGACGGGAAGGGCGAAGAAGGCGCGATAGGCCAGCGAATGGCCGTCCACGACGAGGAGGGTAGGCTTTGCGGAGTCCGTCACCCTGCAAGCCTAGACGCGGGCGCGGACACACCCCTCGAACCGAGCGCATCCCGAAGGTGGACGATGACCGCTGAGCACTCCCCCGCCGACGACGACGGCCTGGACTGGATCCGGCGACGCGGCATGGGCGCCCTCGCCGAGAAGATGGGCATCGAGTTCACCGAGTTCACGATCGAGCGGGCGGTGGCCACGATGCCCGTCGAGGGCAACACGCAGCCGGTGGGGCTGCTGCACGGCGGGGCGTACGTCGTGCTCGGCGAGTCGCTGGGATCGATGGCCGCGAACCTCCACGCCGGGCCGGAGCGCCTCGCCGTCGGCGTCGACATCAACGCGACGCACACCCGCTCCGCGACGAGCGGCATCGTGACCGGTGTCTGCACGCCGGTGCACCTCGGTCGCAGCATGACCGTGCACGAGATCGCCGTCACCGACGATCAGGGTCGCCGGTGCTCGACGATCCGCATCACGAACATGATCAAGGATCGCTGAGCGCGTCCTGCGGGCGGATGCCGCCGGTCAGGACTTCTTGGGCGAGAGCTGCTCGATGATCGCCTTGGCGACGTCCTGCATGGTCAGGCGCCGGTCCATCGACGCCTTCTGGATCCAGCGGAACGCCTCGGGCTCGGACAGGCCCATCTTCTCGTTCAGCAGGCCCTTGGCCCGGTCGACGAGCTTGCGCGTCTCGAAGCGCTCGACCATGTCGGCGACCTCGGCCTCGAGCGTGATGATCTGCTCGTAGCGGGCCAGGGCGATCTCGATCGCCGGCAGCAGGTCGTTCGGGGTGAAGGGCTTGACGACGTACGCGAGGGCGCCGGCTTCGCTCGCGCGCTCGACGAGCTCCTTCTGGCTGAACGCCGTCAGCAGCACGACGGGGGCGATGTGGTTCTTGCTGAGCTTCTCGGCCGCGCTGATGCCGTCCAGCACCGGCATCTTCACGTCCATGATGACGAGGTCCGGGCGCAGTTCGGTCGCCAGCGCCACGGCGGTCTCGCCGTCACCGGCCTCTCCCACCACGTCGAACCCGTTGTCGCGGAGGATCTCCACGATGTCGAGGCGGATCAGCGACTCGTCCTCGGCGACGACGACGCGTCGCGGGGCCGATGCCGTGGAGGATGCCGGGGCCGTGCTCTGTTCCTGCTCAGTCACCTTTAGATCCTACGGTATGGTCAATCCCGGACGCGCGAGCAACCCTCGCGCGGGCCGGTGTGGCGGAATGGCAGACGCGACCGACTCAAACTCGGTTGCCCGAAAGGGCGTGTGGGTTCGACTCCCACCACCGGCACGAGCGTGACGAAACGCCGAAGGGCGGATGCGGTGTCTCCCCCGGCATCCGCCCTTCGTCCGCTGCGACCGTTACTTCTCGGCCTGGTAGATCGGCGCCTTGCCGTGGACGGCGTCGCCGATCTTGTGCACGCGGATGTCGTTGGTCGACCCGATGATTCCGGGAGGCGAACCCGAGATCACGACGACCTTGTCGCCTTCCTTCGCGAGGCCCTGGCCGAGGAAGAACTCGTCGACCTGGATGAACATGAGGTCCGTGTGCGCGACGTGCTCGACGAGCGTCGACTGCACGCCCCACGTGAGCGCCATGCGGCGGCGGATCGCGGGGTCGACCGCGAACGCCATCATCGGGATGCCGGGGCGCAGGCGCGACATGCGACGCGCCGTGTCGCCCGACTCGGTGAAGATGCAGATGAACTTCGCCTCGACGAACTCGGCGACCTCGTTCGCGGCCAGCGTGATGATGCCGCCCTGCGTGCGCGGTTTGGCGCTGAAGGGACGGATCCGCTCCAGGCCGTGCTCCTCGGTCGACTCGATGATGCGAGCCATCGTCTGCACGGTGACGACCGGGTAGTCGCCGACGCTCGTCTCGCCGGAGAGCATGACGGCGTCCGCACCGTCGAGGACGGCGTTGGCGACGTCCGAGGCCTCGGCGCGCGTGGGCACCGGAGCGTGGGTCATCGACTCGAGCATCTGCGTC
The DNA here is from genome assembly GCF_049707015.1 of Microbacterium sp. CH-015. Lineage (NCBI taxonomy): Bacteria > Bacillati > Actinomycetota > Actinomycetes > Micrococcales > Microbacteriaceae > Microbacterium > Microbacterium sp. CH-015. Next base: position 819,253 of record NZ_JBNAFJ010000001.1, read on the forward strand.
GCGACGATGACGGGCTTTGCCATGCGGCGGCACATCTCGACGGCGCGCTTCTGCACGACCGGCACGGCCTCCAGCGGCAGCTCGACCGCGAGGTCGCCGCGAGCGACCATGATGCCGTCGAAGGCATCGATGATCTCCTCGAGGTTGTCGACGGCCTGCGGCTTCTCGATCTTGGCGATGACGGGGACCTTGCGACCCTCCTCCGCCATGATCTCGTGCACGCGGGTGACATCGGCGGCGTCGCGCACGAACGACAGCGCGATGAGGTCGGCGCCGGCCTGCAGACCCCAGCGCAGGTCGGCCTCGTCCTTCTCGGAGAGAGCCGGGACGCTGACGGCGACGCCCGGAAGGTTGATGCCCTTGTTGTTGGAGACGGTGCCGGCGACGACGGTCTTCGTGGTGACGACGGGGCCGTCGACGCTCTCCACCTGCACGCGGACCTTGCCGTCGTCGATGAGGAGGAAGTCGCCCGGCTTCACGTCGCCGGCGAGGCCCTTGAAGGTCGTGCCGACGAGATCGCGGGTGCCGACGACGTCTTCCGTGGTGATGCGGAGGGTGTCGCCCACGGCGAGGTCGTGGGGTCCGTCGCTGAACTTGCCGAGGCGGATCTTTGGGCCCTGCAGGTCGACGAGGATGGCGACGGCGCGGCCCGCGTCGTCGGCGGCCTTGCGCACGTTCGCGAAGCGGACTTCGTGCTCGGCGTAGGAGCCGTGGCTCAGGTTCATTCGGGTGACGTCCACGCCCGCATCGATGATCGCGCGGATCATCTCATACGATTCGGTGGCCGGACCCAGGGTTGCGACGATCTTCGCGCGTCTCACTGAAGACTCTCCGGTCTCTATGGGTTGTTCGGGGGTGATTTCAGCCTACGCGGGCTGAAGGCCGATCGCGACGTCCGTCGGGCGCACTGGTGACGGCAGGCTCGTGCGTCCCATGAGGTACTCGTCGACGGCTGCCGCCGCGGCACGACCCTCCGCGATCGCCCAGACGATCAGGGACTGGCCACGCCCGGCGTCACCGGCGACGAACACGCCGGGCGCGGTCGTCTGGTAGTCATCGCCGCGCTCGACGTTGCCGCGGCCCGTGAACACGGTACCGAGCTGCGATTCGAGTTCGGCGCGTTCGGGGCCGGTAAAACCCATCGCGATGAGGATGAGATCGGCGGGGATCTCGCGCTCGGTGCCACTGCGGGGAACGCGGCGGCCGTCGGGCAGGTACTCGGTCTCCGCCACGCGCAGCGCGCGTACCTCGCCCGCCTCGTTGCCGAGGAACTCCACCGTCGAGGCGAGGTAGGTGCGCTCGCCGCCCTCCTCGTGCGCCGAGGATACCTCGAAGACGGTCGGGGTCATCGGCCACGGCTGGTGGTCGGGCCGCCCCGTCGGGGGCTGCTTGCCGATCGCGAGGTTCGTCACGCTCAGCGCGCCCTGACGGTGGGCGGTGCCGATGCAGTCGGCGCCGGTGTCGCCGCCGCCGATGACGATGACGTGCTTGCCCTCGGCGTGGATCTGGTGGGGCACCTGGTCGCCGGCGACGGCCTTGTTCGACTCCACGAGGTACTCCATCGCGAAGTGCACGCCCGCGAGGTCGCGGCCGGGGATGGCGAGCTCGCGCGGCAGCGTCGCGCCGGTCGCGATGACGACGGCGTCGTAGCGCGCCCGCAGGTCGCTCCACGTGATGTCCTTGCCGATCTCGACGCCCGCGCGGAAACGCGTGCCCTCGTCCTGCATCTGGCGCAGGCGCGACTCCAGGTGGCGCTTCTCCATCTTGAAGTCGGGGATGCCGTAGCGCAGCAGGCCGCCGATGCGGTCGTCGCGCTCGAACACGGCGACGGTGTGGCCGGCGCGCGTGAGCTGCTGCGCGGCGGCGAGGCCGGCGGGCCCGGAGCCGACGACGGCGACGGTCTTGCCGGTCAGGCGCGCCGGCGGCTCGGGCTCGACCCAGCCGTTCGCGAACGCGTCGTCGATCGTCGAGACCTCGATCTGCTTGATCGTGACGGCGGGCTGGTTGATGCCCAGGACGCACGCGCTTTCGCACGGCGCCGGGCACAGCCGCCCGGTGAACTCCGGGAAGTTGTTCGTCGCGTGCAGACGCTCGATCGCCGCGCGGCCCTCACCGCGCCACATGAGGTCGTTCCACTCCGGGATCAGGTTGCCCAGCGGGCAGCCCTTGTGACAGAACGGGATGCCGCAGTCCATGCAGCGGCCGGCCTGGCGTCGGAGCACGGCCGAGTCGCCCGGCTCGTACACCTCTTTCCAGTCCATGATGCGCACGGGAACCGGCCGGCGCGCCGGGAGCTCGCGCTCGGTGGTCTTCAGGAAGCCCTTGGGGTCAGCCACCGGTCACCTCCAGGATGCGGGTCCAGACGACGTCGCTGTCGGGGTCGAGCCCCTCGGCGGCGGCGTCTTGTCGGGTCTGCAGCACCGCGGCGTAGTCGCGCGGCAGGACACGGACGAAGTTCGCGGCCTCGGCCTCGAGATCGTCCAAGAGGGCGGCTGCGAGCACCGAATCGGTCTCGGCGACATGGCGCTCGAGCAGGTCACGGAGGATCTCGACGTCTCCCGAGCCCATCTCGAGCAGTTCGAGTTCGCCACTGGCCAGCGCCTCGCGGTTGACGAGGTCGCGGTCCAGCTTGTAGACGTAGGCGGCGCCGCCGGACATGCCGGCGCCGAGGTTGCGCCCTGTGGCACCGAGGATGACCGCGAGTCCGCCCGTCATGTATTCCAGGGCGTGGTCGCCGACGCCTTCGACGACCGCGGTGGCGCCGGAGTTGCGTACCAGGAACCGCTCCCCCACGACACCGCGCAGGAACATGCTGCCCTGCGTCGCGCCGTAGCCGATGACGTTCCCGGCGATGACGTTCTGCGAGGCGTCGAACGTCGCATCGCGCGGCGGCCGGACGACGATCTCACCGCCGGAGAGGCCCTTGCCGACGTAGTCGTTGGAGTCGCCCTCCAGCCGCAGGGTGATGCCCGCCGGCAGGAAGGCGCCGAAGGACTGTCCCGCCGAGCCGGTGAGGTTCACCTCGATCGTGCCCGAGGGCAGTCCGTGCTCGCCGTGCGCCAGGGTCACGTGGTGGCCGAGCATCGTGCCCACGGCGCGCTCGGTGTTGCGGATCGGCAGCGAGATCTCGAAGTGGCCGCCGTGGGCGATCACGTCCTGCGCGCGCTCGATCAGCGCGACGTCGAAGTGCTCGTCCAGTTCGTGGTCCTGGTCGCGCAGGTGACGGCGCGGGGTGTCGGGGCCGAAGGCGGGGCCCTGGAGGATCGGCGAGAGGTCGAGACCGCTCGCCTTCCAGTGCTCGATCGCGCCGTTCATGTCGAGCAGCTCGCTGTGGCCGATCGCCTCCTCGACGGAGCGGAACCCGAGTTCGGCGAGGTACTCGCGCACCTCCTGGGCCAGGAACTCCATGAAGTTGATGACGAACTCCGGCTTGCCGGTGAAGCGGGCGCGCAGCACCGGGTTCTGCGTGGCGACGCCCACCGGGCAGGTGTCGAGGTGGCAGACGCGCATCATGACGCATCCCTCCACGACGAGCGCCGTCGTGGCGAAGCCGAACTCCTCCGCACCCAGCAGCGCCGCGATGACGACGTCGCGGCCGGTCTTGAGCTGGCCGTCGGCCTGCACCACGACGCGATCGCGCATGTCGTTGAGCATGAGGGTCTGCTGCGTCTCGGCGAGGCCCAGCTCCCACGGGGTGCCGGCGTGCTTGAGGGAGTTCAGCGGGCTGGCGCCCGTCCCGCCGTCGTGGCCGGAGACGAGGATGACGTCGGCGAGAGCCTTGGCGGTGCCCGCCGCGACCGCACCGATGCCCGACTGGCTGACGAGCTTCACGTGCACGCGTGCCCGGGGGTTCGCGCGCTTGAGGTCGAAGATCAGCTGCTTCAGGTCCTCGATCGAGTAGATGTCGTGGTGAGGGGGCGGCGAGATCAGCCCGACGCCCGGGGTGCCGCCGCGGGTGCGGGCGATCCAGGGATACACCTTGCCGGGCGGCAGCTGCCCGCCCTCGCCGGGCTTGGCACCCTGGGCGAGCTTGATCTGGATGTCGTCCGCGTGCGTGAGGTACATGCTCGTGACACCGAACCGGCCCGAGGCGACCTGCTTGATGGCGCTGCGCCGCTCCGGGTCGAGGAGGCGGTCGACGTCCTCGCCGCCCTCACCGGTGTTGGACTTCGCCCCGATCGCGTTCATCGCGATCGCGAGCGTCTCGTGCGCCTCTTTCGAGATCGAGCCGTAGCTCATCGCACCGGTCGAGAACCGCTTGACGATCGACGACACCGGTTCGACCTCGTCGATCGGCACCGGCGGGCGCTCCCCCGTCTTGAGACGGAACATGCCGCGGAGGGTCTTCAGCTCAGCGGCCTGATCGTCGACGAGCTTGGTGTACTCCCGGAAGATGTCGTACCTGCGCGACCGCGTCGCGTGCTGCAGCCGGAAGACGGTGTCCGGGTTGAACAGGTGCGGCGAGCCGTCGCGGCGCCACTGGTACTCGCCGCCGGTCCACAGCCGCTCGTGAGCGCGAGCGGCTTCGTCCTCGGGATACGCGTAGTCGTGGCGCGCCTGGTTCTCGGCGGCGATCTGACGGATGCCGATGCCGCCCAGCTTGGTCTCGGTGCCCGTGAAGTACTTCGCCACGAACTCCTCGGACAGCCCGACCGCCTCGAAGACCTGAGAGCCGGCGTACGACGACACCGTCGAGATCCCCATCTTCGACATGATCTTCAGCACGCCCTTGCCGAGCGCGTAGATCAGGTTCTTGACGGCCTTCTCGGGAGTGACGCCCGTGATGAAGCCGGCGCGCACCAGGTACTCGACGGTCTCCATGGCGAGGTAGGGGTTCACCGCGGAGGCGCCGTAGCCGATGAGGGTCGCGACGTGGTGCACTTCGCGCACGTCGCCCGCCTCGACCACGAGCCCGACCTTCATCCGGTTCTCCTGGCGGATGAGGTGGTGGTGCACCGCGGAGAGCATGAGCAGCGACGGGATCGGGACGAGGTCCTTGTTGGAGTCGCGGTCGCTCAGGATGATGAACTCCGCGCCCTCCTCGATGGCGCGATCCACTTCGGCGCAGATCTGGTCGATCCGCTGCTCCATGGCATCCTCACCACGATCGAACGGGTACAGGCCGCGGATCGTGACCGACCGGCGGCCGGGCAGCGCCTTGTCGATGTTCTGGAGCTTCGCCAGCTCGTCGTTGTCGATGACGGGGAAGTCCAGCGTGATGGTGCGCGTGTGGTCCGGCCCCCACGCCAGCAGGTTGCGCTCGGGGCCGAGACCCAGCGCGAGCGAGGTGACGACCTCTTCGCGGATGGAGTCCAGCGGCGGGTTGGTCACCTGCGCGAACTGCTGCACGAAGTAGTCGAACAGCAGGCGCGGACGTTCGCTGAGCACCGCGATCGGCGTGTCCGATCCCATTGCGCCGAGCGGCTCGGCGCCGGTCTGACCCATGGGTGTGAGAAGGATGCGCACCTCCTCCTCGGTGTAGCCGAAGGTGCGCTGACGGCGGGTGATCGAGGCGATCGGGTGCACGATGTGCTCGCGCTCGGGCAGGTCCTTCAGGCGCACGCGCCCGGCATCCAGCCATTCCTGCCACGGCTGCAGGGCGGCGAGCTCGCGCTTGACCTCGTCGTCCTCGATGATGCGGCGCTGCGCGGTGTCGACGACGAACATGCGCCCGGGGCGCAGACGTCCCCGGCGCTTGATGCGCTCGGGGGCGAAGTCGAGCACACCGGTCTCCGACCCGATGACGACGAGGCCGTCCGTGGTCTCGGTCCACCGCCCCGGGCGCAGGCCGTTGCGGTCGAGCGTCGCGCCCACGAGCGTGCCATCGGTGAAGATGAGGGCTGCCGGGCCGTCCCACGGTTCCATCTGCATGGAGTGGTACTCGTAGAACGCGCGCAGGTCCGGTGCGATGTCGGCCTGCTTCTCGTAGGCCTCCGGCACCATCATCATGATCGCGTGCGGCAGGCTGCGCCCGGTGAGGGTGAGCAGCTCCAGCACCTCGTCGAAGGATGCCGAGTCACTCGCGCCCTCGGTGCAGATCGGCAGCAGCGGGCGGATGTCGCCGACGAGCTGGGATTCCAGCTGCGACTGGCGCGCACGCATCCAGTTGCGGTTCGCGCCCACCGTGTTGATCTCACCGTTGTGGGCGAGCATGCGCAGCGGCTGCGCGAGCGGCCACGACGGGAAGGTGTTGGTGGAGTAGCGGGAGTGCACGACGGCCAGCTCGCTCTGGAAGCGCTCGTCGTGCAGGTCGGGGTAGAAGGGCTCGAGCTGCAGGGTGGTGACCATGCCCTTGTAGCCCAGGGTGCGCGAGCTGAGCGACACGAAGTAGGCGTCGTGCTCGCGGCGGGCGCGCTTGCGCAGGCGATACACGCGACGGTCCAGCTCGATGCCGCTCAGGGCGGGCGCGTCGCCGACGGCGGGACGCGAGACGAACAGCTGCTCGAAGTGCGGGCGCGCCTCGAAGGCGAGCTTGCCGAGGTGCTGGTCCTCGGTGGGCACCTCGCGCCAGCCGAGCACCGTCAGGCCCTCGGCGGCGGCGATGTGCTCGACGCCGGCCTTGATCTCGGCGCGGGCCTCGTCGTCCAGCGGCAGGAAGGCCATGCCGGCGGCGTACTCCCCCACCGGCGGCAGGTCGAAGTCGACGACGGCGCGCAAGAACGCGTCGGGCATCTGCGTGAGGATGCCGGCCCCGTCACCCGTACCGGCATCCGACCCGATCGCACCGCGGTGCTCGAGGTTGCGCAGCGCCGTCAGAGCGAGCTCGACGATGTCATGCCCGGGCTCGCCGCGCAGGGTCGCCACCATCGCAAGGCCGCAGGCGTCCTTCTCGAAGGCGGGGTTGTACATGCCCTGCTTCGCGGGAAAGCCGGCGAGGGCTCGGTTGATCGAGGCCATTGCTACCGTCCTCATGGTCAAGCTGATCTGGGACGACGTCGGCCCGGTGATATCGCGGTGAGTGAAGTCCGCAGGGGATGTGCTGTCGGTTAGTTCGAGGCGACTGTGCTTGTGGCATCGTCCGCGACGGGTTCGCGCGTCGGGGGTGCGCTCACGTCCACGAACTCGTCGGTGTCCTGTGATTGTACAACCCCGTCGGGCGTCCACTCGCGACCGCGCATGTACGGCGAGGGCTCGAAGCCGGGGTGACGGCGGGTCTGGACGATGAAGATCACGAGCCCCACGACGACGCCGGCGATCGCGGCCCACACGTTGGTGCGCAGCCCGAAGAAGACTTCGCTCGGGTCGATGCGGATCGACTCCCACACGATGCGGCCGGCGCTGTACCAGATGAGGTAGAGGGCGAACAGGCGCCCCCACTGCAGGCGGAAGCGGGTGCCGGCCCACAGCAGGAACAGCACGCCGAGGCTGTTCCAGATGACTTCGTAGAGGAACGTCGGGTGGAACAGCGTTCCCGCGGGGAGGCCTTCGGGCCATGCCGCGTTCGGGTAGTCGATCTGAAGGCCCCAGGGCAGGTCGGTCGGAAGGCCGTACAGCTCCTGGTTGAACCAGTTGCCGAACCGTCCCATCGCCTGGGCGAGAAGGAGGCCCGGGGCGAGGGCGTCGGCGAAGCTCCAGAAGCGGATGCCGGTCCATTTGCAGCCGAGCCACGCGCCGATCGCACCACCGATGAGGGCGCCGAAGATCGCGATGCCGCCCTCCCAGATGTAGAAGATCGCCCAGATGTTCTTGCCCTCGCCGAAGTAGAAGCCCCAGTGGGTGACGACGTGGTAGATGCGCGCGCCGATGATGGCCAGGGGCACCGCGAGCAGGCAGATGTCGATGACGACCCACGGCTCCGCGCCGCGCTTGGTCAGGCGGTGGTTGGTGATCAGCGCCGCCACGACGATGCCGGCGAGGATGCACAGGGCGTAGAAGTGGATGAACGGACCCCCTGGCCACAGGCTGAAGCCGTTGATGGACGGGCTCGGGATGCTGGCGACGACGTTCACGGCGGGAGAAAGCACGAGGGGCAGTCTACTTCGCCGCGCCGCCCCGTCCGTTCCGGCGCCTGCCGGCGGTGAGCGCGCGTGCCTCGGCGGCCAGCGCCTCCACCCCGCCGTCGCGCAGGGCGCGGACGAGCGCGGTGCCGACGATCGCGCCGTCGGCGTACTCCAGCACGCCCGCCACCTGATCGGGCGTCGAGATGCCGATGCCGACACAGGCGTGCTCGACCCCGTGCGCGCGCAAGCGGGCGACGAGGGTGCGGGCCGCGGCATCCAACTCGGCGCGCTCGCCGGTGATGCCCATGGTCGACACCGTGTAGACGAAGCCGGTCGAGCTCTCCGCGATCATCTGCAGGCGCTCGTCGGTCGAGGTGGGCGCGGCGAGGAACACCCGGTCGAGGCCGGTGCGCTCGGATGCGGCGATCCAGTCGGCCGCGGCATCCGGGGTGATGTCGGGGGTGATCAGGCCCGCTCCCCCGGCGGCGAGGAGGTCGTCGGCGAACCGATCGACCCCGTACTGCATGACAGGGTTCCAGTACGTCATCACGAGGATCGGCACGTCGACCCGCGCCGCGATCGCGCGCACCGCGGTGAACGTGTCGCGCAACCGGAAGCCGTCCGCGAGGGCGGCCTGCGTCGCCTCTTGGATGACCGCACCGTCCATAACCGGATCGGAATACGGTGGGCCGAGCTCGAGGATGTCGGCACCGGCCTCAGCAAGGGCCACCGCCGCGTCGATCGACGTCTGCAGGTCGGGGTACCCGATCGGCAGGTAGCCGACGAACGCGCCGCGGCCGGCGGCCTTCGCGGCGTCGATGGCGGCAGCGACCCGGCTCACAGCTCGATCCCTTCGCCCGAGGCAGCGTCATCGTCGGGCGGCGTCTGCACCGGACGCTCCCCCTTGTCATAGAGCCCGAACCACGTCGCGGCGGTGTCCATGTCCTTGTCGCCTCGGCCCGACAGACTCACCGCGATGATCGCGTCAGGGCCGAGCTCGCGGCCGAGGCGCAACGCGCCCGCGAGTGCGTGCGCCGACTCGATCGCCGGGATGATGCCCTCGGTACGACTCAACAATCGCAGGGCGTCCATCGCCTCGGCATCCGTCGCCGGAATGTAGGACGCGCGGCCGATGTCGGCGAGCCAGGCGTGCTCGGGGCCCACGCCCGGGTAGTCCAGGCCCGCAGAGATGGAATGCGACTCGATGGTCTGGCCGTCCTCGTCCTGCAGCACGTACGTCTTCGCGCCGTGCAGCACGCCGGGGCGGCCGCGCTCGATGGATGCCGCGTGCTTGTCGGTGTCGACACCGTCGCCCGCCGCCTCCACACCGTAGAGCGCGACGCCCTCGTCGTCGAGAAACGCGTCGAACATGCCGATCGCGTTCGACCCGCCGCCGACGCACGCGACGACCGCGTCGGGCAGGCGTCCGGTCTCCTCGAGCAGCTGCGCGCGCGCCTCTTCGGAGATGATCTTCTGGAAGTCGCGCACCATCGCCGGGAACGGGTGGGGGCCGGCCGCGGTGCCGAAGATGTAGTTCGTCGTCTCGACCGACGCGACCCAGTCGCGGTACGCCTCGTTGATCGCGTCCTTCAGCGTCCGCGAACCGCTCGTGACGGGCACCACCTCGGCGCCGAGCAGCCGCATGCGGGCGACGTTGAGCGCCTGGCGCTCCGTGTCGACCTCGCCCATGTAGATCGTGCACTCGAAGCCGAACAGCGCCGCGGCGGTCGCCGTGGCGACGCCGTGCTGGCCGGCGCCGGTCTCCGCGATGACGCGCGTCTTGCCGAGGCGCTTCGTGAGGAGGGCCTGACCGATCACGTTGTTGATCTTGTGCGATCCGGTGTGGTTGAGGTCCTCGCGCTTGAGGAAGACGCGCGCACCACCGGCGTGCTCGGCGAATCGCGGCACCTCGGTGAGCGCCGAGGGGCGCCCGGCGTACGAGTGCAGCAGGCTCTCGAACTCGGCCTGGAACGAGGGATCGGCCTTCGTGGCCTCGTACTCGGCGGTCAGTTCGTCGATCGCGGCGATGAGGGACTCCGGCATGTACCGCCCGCCGAAGTCGCCGAAGAAGGGGCCGTGCTGATCGCGCAGTCCGGTCACTTCGACGCGCTCCTCTCGCTCAATACGTCGCATCGTCCCGCCTCCAGAAATGCGTGCAGGGTGGTCACCGGGTTGCTCGTGACGAGCGCTTCGCCGACGAGGACGACGTCGGCGCCGGCGGCGCGGTAGTGCGCGACGTCGGCGGGCGCGAGCACGGCGGACTCGGCGATCTTCACGGCATCCGCCGGGAAGTGCTCCGCCAGCGACCCGAACAGGTCCTTGTCGAGTTCGAAGGTCGACAGGTTGCGCGCGTTCACGCCGATGAGGCGCGCGCCGAGGTCGGATGCCCGGTCGAGCTCTTCGCGCGAGTGGGTCTCGACGAGCGGCGTCATGCCGAGGTCGGTCACGAGGGCGTAGAGCTCACGCAGCAGCGGCTGCTCGAGCGCCGCCACGATGAGCAGGACGAGGTCGGCGCCGGATGCCCGTGCCTCGAGCACCTGGTAGGGCGTGGCGATGAAGTCCTTGCGGAGGACCGGGACGCTGACGCGCGCCTTCACGGCTTCGAGATCGGCGAGCGACCCCTTGAACCGGCGTCCCTCGGTCAGCACCGAGATGGCGGACGCGCCGCCCTGCTCGTACAGCGCGGCCTGGTGGGCGGGGTCGGGGATCGCCGCGAGGTCTCCGCGCGACGGGCTCGCCCGCTTGACCTCCGCGATGATCTTGACGCGGTCTGCGGGCGCGAGGGCGGCGAGGGCGTCGAGGGCGGGAGCGTGCGCGAGCGCAGCGCGTTCCACGTCGGCCAGGGGCCGGGTGGTGGCGCGGGCCTCGGCATCCTCCACCGCGCCGGCGGTGAGGCCTGCCAGCATGATCAGTGCTGCTTCGGCTTGTACTTGTCGCCGTAGGCGCCGTAGCCGGCCTTGGCCAGCGCCCAGCCCACGATGGCACCGACAATGAGAAGCCCGACCGATGCCCAGACGAGCACGGGCATGTCGAGGACGAAGAACAGCGTGCCGAGCGTGACCGCCACGAGCATGATGACGACGGCCGTCCAGGCAGCCGGCGAGTGTCCGTGGCCGGGGTCGTCGATGCTGTTGCTCATGGTTCTCCCTCGTGAGGCTTCGGGCGCGTCGGTGTCAGTCTAGTGGGCGGTGGGATCGTCCCCGTGCGACAGGTCGTCCCACGAATCGATCGCGCGGTCCCGTGACGCATCGTGCGGGCGGGGGCCGGAGGCCGCGGTCGCCGTCCGGTCGGCGTCGGTACGGTAGCGGCGGCCCGCGCCCCGCCAGGTGTGCGCCGTCGCGAGGGTGAGAACGCCCCCGACGGCGACCAGCGCGCCGGCGACGACGGTGAGCCATGGCCACGCGGTGCCGTCGATCGTCTGCACGAGGCTCGCGACCGCGTCGGGACCCGAGAGGCCGGTGGCCTCGGTCACGGCGGAGGCGACGGCGTCCAGCGGATGGCCGGTGGCGACGCGCCACGCGCCGACACACAACGTGCCGCCGATCGCCGCGGCGAGCACGCCGAACAGGTAGCGCAGCACCCGCCCCACGACGGTGAGGGCGAGCCCGAGCGCGAGGGCGGCGAGGCTGAAGGGGGCCAGCAGCGTCAGCGCCGAAGCGCCGGGCACGGCGAGGGCCGCCGTCGCGCCCGCGCTGAGCGTCACCTCCAGCCAGGTCTGCGTCGAGGAGATGATCGCGACCGCTCCCCCGGCGATGATCGCGAGCACGGCCAGCATCCGCGCCCGTGCGATCACGGCGTCGCCTCGGATCCGTCCGCGGCGTCCGCCGGGGCCTGCCCCGTCGCGGGGGCGTGCCCCCTCGCCGGGCTCAGATCGTCGGCATCGAAGCACGTGTGGTCGCCGGTGTGGCACGCGGCGCCGATCTGCTCAACCGCGATGAGCAGCGCGTCGCCGTCGCAGTCCAGGCGCGCGCCGCGCACGTACTGCGCGTGCCCCGAGGTGTCGCCCTTGCGCCAGTACTCCTGACGTGAGCGCGACCAGAACGTCACGCGGCCCTCCGTGAGCGTGCGGCGCAACGCCTCGGCATCCATCCATCCGAGCATCAGCACCTCGCCGGTGTCGTGCTGCTGGATGATCGCCGGGACGAGTCCGTCGGCGTTGAAGGCGACGCGGGCGATGCGCTCGTCCACGGCGGTCATCGGCGGACCTCGATGCCGTCGGCGACGAGCGCGTCCTTGACGTCGCCGATGCTGAGCTGCCCGGAGTGGAAGACGGATGCCGCGAGCACCGCGTCGGCGCCGGCGCGCAGCGCGGGGGCGAAGTCGGTGACCGCTCCGGCGCCGCCGGAGGCGATCACGGGCACGCTCGACAGCTCCCGCATGAGGCCGACGAGCTCGAGGTCGAACCCGTCCTTCGTGCCGTCGGCATCGATGGAGTTCACGAGCAGCTCGCCGACACCGCGGTCGATGGCCTCCCGCGCCCAGTCCAACGCGTCGAGATCGGTGGCGGTGCGACCGCCGTGAGTCGTCACGACGAAGCCCGATCGCGTGCCGGCGGCGCGCTTGACGTCGAGCGAGAGCACGAGCACCTGAGATCCGAAGCGGTCGGCGATCTCGTCGATGAGTACGGGGCGGGCGATGGCCGCGGAGTTCACCCCGACCTTGTCCGCGCCGACGGCCAGCAGTCGTGCGACGTCGTCGGTGCTGCGGACACCCCCGCCGACGGTGAGCGGGATGAAGACCTCTTCCGCGGTGCGCCGCACCACGTCGTAGGTCGTGGCGCGTTCATCGACGGTCGCGGTGACGTCGAGGAAGGTCAGCTCATCGGCGCCCTGCGCGTAGTACAGCGCGGCCAGCTCGACCGGATCGCCCATGTCGCGCAGGTTCTCGAAGTTGACGCCCTTGACGACGCGGCCCGCCGCGACGTCGAGACACGGGATGACCCGGCAGGCGAGGCTCATCACAGCCTCGCGTTGTGGATGGGCGTCACGAGGATCGCGCGCGCGCCGATCGCGTACAGCGCGTCCATGACCTGGTTGACCGTCCCCCGCGGGCTCATGACGCGCACCGCGACCCAGGCCGGGTCGCGCAGCGGCGAGATCGTCGGGGACTCGATGCCGGGCGCGAGCGCCACGGCCTCGTCGACGAGATGCGCCGGCAGGTCGTAGTCGATGAGCACGTAGCGGCGGGCGACCATGACGCCGCGCAGGCGACGCAGCAGCGTCTCGGTGCCGTCCGCCTCCACGGGAGCGCCGATCAGCACGGCCTCGGACTCCAGGAGCACCGGGCCGAAGATCTCGAGCCCGGCCTGCCGGAGAGTCGTTCCGGTGGAGACGACGTCGGCGACGGCGTCGGCGACGCCCAGCTGCACGGCGGATTCCACGGCGCCGTCCAGCGGCACGAGGTCGACGGCGACGCCCTGCTCGTCGAGGAAGCCGTCGACGAGCCCTGGGTAGGCCGTCGCGACCCGCAGCCCCTCCAGGTCGGCGACCGTGGTGAAGCGTCCGGGCGGACCGGCGAAGCGGAACGTCGAACCGCCGAAGCCGAGCTGCTCGATCTCGCGCGCCCCCGGCATCCGCGCATCGAGGAGCAGGTCGCGGCCGGTGATGCCGACGTCGAGCGCGCCGGAGCCGACGTAGGTCGCGATGTCCTTCGGGCGCAGGTAGAAGAACTCGACCTCGTTCACCGGGTCGATGACGTGGAGGTCCTTCGGGTCGCGGCGGCCGGTGTAGCCGGCCTCCGCGAGCATCTCGGCGGCGGTGTCGGCGAGCGACCCCTTGTTCGGCACGGCGATTCGCAGCATGTCCGTCGGCATTTTGGTGAGCGGGCTTTCGGTGTCTGGGATGTCAGTCGGAGCGGAGGAGGCCTGCTCAGAGATGTCGGTACACGTCCTCGAGCGACAGCCCCTTGGCCAGCATGAGCACCTGCAGGTGGTACAGCAGCTGCGAGATCTCCTCGGCCGTCTCGGCGTCGGACTGGTATTCGGCGGCCATCCAGACCTCTGCCGCCTCTTCGACGATCTTCTTGCCGATGGCGTGCACGCCGCGGTCCAGCTGCGCGACGGTGCCGGATCCTTCGGGGCGTGCGGCTGCGGTCGCGGTCAACTCCGCGAACAGCGCATCGAACGTCTTCACCCTGACAGGCTACCGGTCCGCGCGGGCGCGGTGCGCCGTGGCCGGCCGCGGAGCGGGTTCAGGCTGCGCAGCGGGTTCAGTGCAGGTGCGCGGAGCCGGCGAGGTTCCGCAGCGCCTCGATGGCGCGCGCGGGGTCGTCGGCGCCGAAGACGGCGGATCCGGCGACGAACGTGTCGGCTCCGGCCTCGGCGGCCTGCGCGATCGTCGACTCGGAGATGCCGCCGTCGACCTGCAGCCACACCTGCGAGCCGCGTCGGCGGGCCTCATCGTGCAGTCGGGCGAGCTTGGGCATCTGATCGGCCATGAACGGCTGACCGCCGAAGCCCGGCTCGACGGTCATCACGAGGATCTGGTCGAACTCGTCGAGCACGTCGTAGAGCCCCTCGACGCCGGTTGCGGGCTTGACGGCGACACCGGCGCGGGCGCCGATCTGCCGCAGCCGCCGGGCGAGGCTGACCGGATCGGTGGCCGCCTCGAGATGGAAGGTGACGGATGCCGCGCCGAGCTCGGCATAGCCGGGGGCCCACCTGTCGGCATCCGTGATCATGAGGTGCACATCCAGCGGGACGGGGCTCGTGGCCTGGATCCGCTCGACCATCTGCGGGCCGAAGGTGAGGTTCGGCACGAAGTGGTTGTCCATCACGTCGACGTGCACGAAGTCGGCGGCGGCGATGCGGCCGACTTCGGCCTGCATGTTCACGAAGTCGGCGGCCAGGATGCTGGGGTTAATGCGGATGCTGTCGGGCACCAGTCCACCCTAAGCGGTGCCCGCAGAGTCCCTCCTCGATGCCCATGCGATGCGCGCCGCCGCAGCTCAGCGGCGTCGCAGCAGCGAGATTGACATGGCGTCGGTGCCGTGGCGGTGGGGCCACAGCTGCGCGCGTCCGGACCCGTCCGTTGGGGCGGCGAGGTCGATGGGGGCGCTGCTGAGCGCGGCCACGACGGCACGGGCGTCGAGCTCTTCCACGCGATCGCCGAGGGTGCGCAGGGCCTCTGAGACGACCGCGGCGGTTTCGGCCAGATGCGGTGAGCACGTCACGTAGGCGACGATCCCGCCCGGCGTGAGCGCGTCGAACGCCGCCGCGAGCAGCTCGGCCTGCAGCGCCGCGAGCTCGGGCACGTCGGCGGGCTGCTTCCGCCAGCGCGCCTCGGGGCGGCGCCGCAGGGCGCCGAGGCCCGTGCACGGCGCGTCGACGAGGATGCGGTCGTACCGGCCGTGCGCCGCGCGGGTGCGGCCGTCCTCTTCCGATACCGGCACCGGCAGCGGTATCGCGGCGACGGAGTCGCGGACGAGCCCCGCGCGGGCCGGTGACACCTCGTTGGCCTCCAGGCTCGCGCCGTGGGCGAGCGCCTCGGCGGCGAGCACGGCCGTCTTGCCGCCCGGCGCGGCGCAGAGGTCGAGCCACCGCTCCCCCGCGCGCACCGGAACGGCACGCGCCAGCGCGAGCGCCGCCAGCTGCGACCCCTCGTCCTGCACGCGCACGAGGCCGCCCGACGCGGTCACGACACCCGCGGGGTCTCCCCCGGCGGAGCGGAAGCCGATCGGCGAGTACGGCGTCGCCGCGGCATCCGCGGGCCGCTCGGCGAGCCCGGGCAGGGCGGCGAGGGTGACCACCGGGGCGGTGTTGTCGGCGTCGAGCAGCGCGTCCAGCTCATCGGCGCGGCCTTCCGCGGCGAGGGCGCGACGGAACGCCCGGATCACCCACACCGGATGGGCGTACCGGACCGCGAGGCGTTCGTCGTCCGACCGCGCGGCGGCGGCGAGACGCTCGTCCCACTCCTCGGGCGTCCGCTCCGACACGCGTCGCAGTACGGCGTTGGCGAAGCCCGCGGCGGATCTGCCCGCGGCCTGGCGCACCTGACGGACGGTCTCGTTGACGGCCGCGTGCGACGGGGTGCGCATCGCGACCAGCTGATGCACCCCGAGGCGCAGCGCGTCGAGCACCGGCGGGTCGATCGCCGTGACGGGCCGGTGCGCGGCATCCGCGATGATCGCGTCGTACGTGCCCTCGCGCCGGAGGGTGCCGTAGGTGAGCTCCGTCGCCAGGCCCGCATCGGCGGAGTTCAGGCCCGCGCGGGCGATGGTGCGCGGGAGCAGGAGGTTCGCGTACGCGTCGGACTCGTGGACAGCGCGCAGCACGTCGTATGCGACCCAGCGCGCCGACCGTCCGGATGCCGGGACGGACCCGGTCGGCGCGGTCACGACGCCTTCTCCGCGGACGTGGCGGGCACCTCGACGCGCGGGTCGGTCGTGCGCAGACCCCGCCACCAGTCCGCCGCAGCCATCGGACCCTTGCCGGCCGGCTGCACGGTCTTCAGCAGCACACTGGTGCCGTCGCCCGCTCCCATGACGACGTCGCGCCCGAGGAGGGCGAGGGCTCCGGGTGCCAGGTCCGCATCGGGTCCGCGGAGGGCGGCGAGCACCTTCAGGCGTGCGCCGTCGAGCGTGACGTGCGCCCCCGGCTCGGGCGTCGTGCCGCGGAAGCGGTTCAGCACGTCGTCCGCCGGGCGCGACAGGTCCAGCGCGCCGTCAGCGATCGACAGCTTCGGAGCGAGTGTGGCCTCGCCCTCCTGCGGCACGGCGCGGGCGGTGCCGCGGGCGATCTCGTCCACGACCCGGACGAGCAGGTCCGCCCCGCGGTCGGCGAGGTCGGCCAGGACGTCACCGGCGGTCGCGCCGCGCGGCACGTCGTAGCGCAGCTCGCCGAACACGTCGCCGGCATCGAGCGCGGGAACCAGCTGGAACACACTCGCGCCGCTGACGCGGTCGCCGGCGATGAGGGCGTGCTGCACGGGCGCGGCGCCGCGCCAGCGCGGCAGCAGCGAGAAGTGCAGGTTGATCCAGCCGTGGCGGGGCACCGACAGCAACGGTTCCCGCACGAGCCCGCCGTAGGCGACGATGACCCCGAGGTCAGGTTCGAGCGCGGCCACGGCTGCGGTCGCGTCGTCGCCGAGCCGGTCGGCCTTCACGATCGGGACGGCGAGCCCCGTCGCCGCCGTCGCCACCGGCGAGGGAGTTAGCACGCGCTTGCGGCCGAGCGGGGCGTCGGTGCGGGTGACGACGCCGACGAGGTCGTGGTCGCTCTGCGCGATCGCCGTCAGCGACGGCACCGCGGGGTCGGGGGTGCCGGCGAAGACGATGCGCATGGGTCTCCTCGGGAGGTCGGTCGAAGCGGGCGGCGCGGCGGTCACAGGTCGAGTTCGGGCACGTCGAGCCGCACCCTGAGTGTAGTTCGCGGGCTCGCCGCCCCCGGCCGCCCCGGTCCTCGTCCCCGCCCGCGACGCCCGCGCAGGGCCTCGGCCACCACGGCCGCGCGCAGCTGCTCGGCCACCGCCCGCCCGTGGGCGTAGTCCAAGCGGACGAGTGCGCGCACGAGCCCGGTGTCGGAGGCGGCGCTCGCCGTCCCCACGCCGCGGGATGCCGGATCGATCGGCACCGGACCCAGGAACGCCGATGCGGGCAGCGCGGGGACCTCGCTGCGGAGGGCGGTCAGGGCGGCATCCACCGCCTCGGGTGTGCCCTCCACCGCCGCCACGCGCACGACGGGCGGCATGGACAGCGGGGTGCGGTCGGTCAGCTCCGCGCGGGCGTACGCGGGCTGCGTCCAGGTGGCCAGCGCCCGCGCCACCGGGCCGGCCACCCCGACGAGGTGCACGGGCGCCCCCGGAGCGGCGAGAGCGGCGGCGTTGGACCACCACCGCAGGCACGACTCGCCGATGCGCAGCTGCTCGGCCAGCAGCATCCGGTCGCCGTCGAGCAGGATCACGGCGCGATACCCGCCGGCGGCATGCGGTTCGGCGCCGCGTGTGGCGACGACGAGCGCGGGACGGTCGTCGACCGACGTGAGGGGGTAGGTCCCGTCGGCCACGATCACACGGGTGTTCGGGAACGCTCGGCCGAGCTCGTCGGCGGTGCGCTCGCTCCCCGACGAGGCCATGCGCAGCTTCGTCGAGCCGCACTGCACGCACGCCCACGCCGGCGCCGTGCGCCCGCACCACGCGCACTCCGGGGCGACGCCCGGGCGGCGGGCGCGCAGCGGTCCGGTGCAGTGCCGACAGCGCGCGGGCGTGCGGCATTGCGCGCACACGAGCACCGGTGCGTACCCGGGACGCGCGACCTGGACGAGCACCGGGCCGCGGGTGAGCGCGTCGCGCGCCGCCGCGAAGGCGCTCGAGGGCACGCGTGCGCCGCGGGACTCCCCCTCGCGCGTGGCCGAGAGCACGACGGCGGGGCTCTCGCGCCGCGCCGCCGGCAGCTCGCGCACCCAGCCGAGCTGCACGAGGCGTTCGACGTCGGTGGTGCGGGTATGCCCCGCCAGCACGAGGGCGGACCCCTCGAGCTCCTGCCTGATGAGCGCCGCGTCGCGAGCGTGCACGCCGGGGCTCAACGGCTCCGCCAACAGCGGATCGCCGTCGTCCCAGATGATCACGCACCCGACGTCGTGGGCGGGGGCGTAGACCGTCGAGCGGTTGCCGACGACGATCGCGGGGGCCGTCGACAGCAGCCGCAGATACGTCGCGTACCGCTCCGGGCCGGACCGTCGCGCGTCGTCGCGGACGACCGCGTCTGCCGCGAGGGCGAGCGCGTCGCGGGCGAGGACGGCGAGCACCTGGTCCTGGTCGCGCTGGTCGGGCACCGCCACGATGGCGCTCCGCCCCTGGGCGAGGGTGCGGACGGCGATCGCCGCCAGCAGTTCGGCCCACGCGCCGACCTGTTGCACGGTGCTGGGGCGAGGCGGGGCGTCGAGGGCGAGCCGTTCCCCCGCGGCGACGGCGTCGGCGAGCCCCGGATAGGGGGCCAGGATGCCGTCGGCCCACGCCGCGGCATCCGCCCCCACCTGCGGCATCTCCGGAGCGGGCGCGGCCAGCCAGGCCTTCTCCGCCCGGACCATGCGCTTCGGGATGACCAGGCGCAGGATGTCGCTCGCCGAGCCCGCCGCGCGGTCGGCCGCGCGGCGCGCCAGCGCGTAGAGGGCGGGGGTGAGGACCGGTGTCGGCGAGACCACGGCATCGAGCTCCGACAGCGGTCGGCCGTCGGGGTCGGGCTCGCCGAGTTCCACGAGATACCCGTCGACGACGCGCCCCGCCGAGCGCAGCGGCACGCGCACGCGCGCGCCCGGCACCGCCTCCGCCGCGAACTCGGGGGGAACGGCGTAGTCGAACAGCCGGTCCAGCTGCGGCAGCGGCGAGTCGATGAGCACGCGGGCGACGGCGGTCACGCTGCCTCCGTCGCTCCCGCTCCTGCCGGCCTCACAGCCCGGCGGCGGCGCGCAGCTCCTCGACGCGGTCCGTGCGCTCCCAGGTGAAGTCCGGCAGTTCGCGGCCGAAGTGACCGTACGCGGCGGTGGCGGCGTAGATGGGTCGCAGCAGATCGAGCTGCTCGATGATCGCCTTGGGGCGCAGGTCGAACACGTCGCGGATCGCGGCGGTGATGACCTCGTCGGCGACATGACCGGTGCCGAAGGACTCGACGTACAGGCCCACCGGCTTCGCCTTGCCGATCGCGTAGGCCACCTGCACCTCGAGCCGGTCGGCGAGACCCGCGGCGACGACGTTCTTGGCGACCCAGCGCATGGCGTAAGCGGCGGAGCGATCGACCTTCGACGGGTCCTTGCCGCTGAAGGCACCGCCGCCGTGACGTGAGGCGCCGCCGTAGGTGTCGATGATGATCTTGCGGCCGGTCAGCCCGGCGTCGCCCTTCGGGCCGCCGATCACGAACGGGCCGGCCGGGTTGATGTAGTAGCTGACGTCGGGAAGCTCGAGGCCGGTGCGCTCGAGCACCGGGTCGATGACCTCGGCGCGCACGGCGGCGCGCAGCGCCTTCTGCGAGATGTCGGGGTGATGCTGCGTCGACAGCACGACGGACTCGACGGTCTTCGGGACGGATCCGTCGTAGCCGAGGGTCACCTGGGTCTTGCCGTCGGGGCGGAGGAAGGGCAGGCTGCCGTCGCGGCGCACCTCGCTCAGGCGCTCCGCGATGCGGTGCGCCGTCCAGATCGCCATCGGCATGAGCTCGGGCGTCTCGTTCGTCGCGTAGCCGAACATGATGCCCTGGTCGCCCGCGCCCTGGAGGTCGTGCGGGTCTTCGGAGCCGTCCTCGCGGCGCTCGAACGCCTTGTCGACGCCGGCGGCGATGTCGGAGGACTGCGCGCCGATCGACACGCTCACTCCGCACGAGTCGCCGTCGAATCCCGTGTCGCTGGAGGTGTAGCCGATCCGGTTCACGACCTCGCGGACGATCGCGGGGATCTCGACGTAGGCGCTCGTGGAGACCTCTCCCGCGACGTGGACGAGACCGGTGGTGACGAGGGTCTCCACCGCGACGCGCCCGTCGGGGTCGGCGGCGATGATCGCGTCGAGGATCGAGTCGGAGATCTGGTCGCAGATCTTGTCGGGGTGTCCCTCGGTGACGGACTCGGATGTGAACAGGCGCAGCTGGCTCATCGATTCTCCTGACGGAACGGGCTCACACAATCATGCCCGCGGTCCCCGACATCGCGGGTCACGCGGGCATGGCGACGCCATACGGCGTCATGCGATCACAGGGTGATCACTCGACGGGGCGCAGCCGCAGCTTGTCCTCGTGGATCTCGTGCAGCGCGATCGTCAGCGGCTTGTCCTCGACGGACGAGTCGACGAGCGGTCCGACGTTGTCGAACAGGTTGCCCTCGTGCAGGTCGGAGTAATAGTCGTTGATCTGCCGCGCGCGCTTGGCCGCGTAGATGACGAGCTGGTACTTGGAATCGACCTTGTCGAGCAGCGCGTCGATGGGCGGGTCGATGATGCCCTGGTCACGTCCGGCCATGGGGAACCTCCTGGATCGGATGGCGGTGGTGAAGTCGGAGGCGTCGGCGGTGCCGAGCGCATCCGACCATTCTATCAGCCGGCGAGCCGCGCGATCTCGGCGGCCGCGCGGGCCACGTCGTCGTTCACGACGCGGTAGTCGAACTCGCCCTGGGCGGCCAGCTCCACCTTCGCGGTCTTCAGGCGGCGCGCTCGCTCCTCAGCGTCTTCGGTCCCCCGCCCGACGAGCCGCTGGACGAGCTCGTCCCAGCTGGGCGGGGTGAGGAAGACGAGCGTCGCGTCCGGCGCGGCGGCGCGCACCTGACGCGCCCCCTGCAGGTCGATCTCCAGCAGCACCGTACGTCCGTCGGCGAGAGCCTGCTCGATCGGCGCGCGGGGCGTGCCATAGCGGTAGGCGTTGTGCACGGTGGCGTGCTCGAGCAGCGCTCCGCTGCGGATGAGCTCGTCGAAGGCCGCGTCGTCCACGAAGAAGTAGTGCTCGCCGTCGACCTCGCCGGGGCGGGGCTTGCGGGTCGTCGCCGACACCGACAGCAGGATCTCGGGGTGGTGCTCCTTGATGTGCGCGGCGACGGTCCCCTTGCCGACCGCGGTGGGCCCGGCCAGAACGATGAGCCGACTGCGGCCGGCGCGCGGCTGCAGCGGCGGGAACCGGCCGTCGAGCCAGCGCTGCAGCGCGACGCGCTGGCGCACGCCGAGTCCGCCGAGGCGCTTGACCGGTGAGATCTCGAGCTCGGCCAGGATGCGGTCGCGCTTGCCGTCGCCGATGGCCGGCAGCGCGGTCAGGAAGTCGGGGACGCGCATGGCGCCGGCCGGAGAATCGGGCTCGTCGAGCGCACGCTGCAGCAGTTCCTGCGGGGTGATGACGCGCATCGCGACGTCGTGCTTGAGCGCGGCGCGCTCACGGCGGGCGGCGACGGCGCGGCGGGATGCGGCGACGCGGTCGACCTCGGGCGGGGTGCGGGAATCAGCCATCGGATTCTCCACGGTACAGGGCCGCGCGCTCACGGATGCGCTCGGCGAGGCGGTCGGGGCTGGCGGAGAGGATGCTGCGGCTCTCGCTCGCGACGACCTGCGAGGCGACATACCCGAACAGCCGGCTGAGGTCGCCGGGCTCGGCGCCCTGCGCACCGAATCCGGGGGCGAGGATCGGGGTGCCGGCGAGCACCACATCGGTGAGCCCGAACGAGCGGCGGTCGACGGTCGCGCCGACGACGAGGCCGATGGGTCCGAGAGAGCCGGGCGCGCCGATGTTGCGGGCCGCGACGTCGTGCGCGACGCGCTCCGCGACGGTCTCCTCCTCGTCGACGCGAGCGCGCTGCAGGGGTGCGGCCTCGGGATTGCTCGTCGCGGCGAGGACGAACGCGCCTTTGTCGTGCGACATGGCGGTCGAGAAGGCGGCGTGCAGTGCGTCGGCGCCGAGGTAGGGGCTGAGGGTCACGGCATCCGCCTCCAGCGGCGCCCCCGGCATGAGCCAGGCGGCGGCGTAGCCGTCCATCGTCGTCCCGATGTCGCCGCGCTTGGCGTCGGCGATGACGAGCAGGCCTGCCGACCGTGCCGCGGACATGACGTCTTCGAGTGCGGCGAAACCGGCGGCGCCGAACCGCTCGTAGAACGCCACCTGGGGCTTGACGACGCCCGTGCGGCCGGCCGCGGCGTCGACCGTGCGGAGTCCGAACTCACGCGCACCCGCCGCCGACACGTCCAGTCCCCACGACCGCAGCAGCGCCTCGTGCGGGTCGATCCCCACGCACAGCGGTCCGTGCGCGTCGAGCGCGGCCCGCAGTCGCTGACCGAACGAGCTCACACCGTCGCCTTCCGCTCGGCGCGATCCTCGGCGTACTCCTGCAGGCTCCGCACCTCGAACCCGGAGCGCAGCACCGGCAGGGCGCTGACGGCGGCGCCGAGCACGGCCATCGTGGTGAACAGGGCCTTGTCGGCCGCGACGGCGGCCGCGCGGATCTCATAGCCGTCCGCCCGGGCGATACCGCCCGACGGTGTGTTCACGACGATGTCGATCTCGCCCGCGTTGATGAGGTCGACGACGTTGCGCTCCCCCGTCTCCTGCGTCGCGGAGTACTTGTTCACGAGGTCGACGCGGATGCCGTTGCGCGCGAGGATCTCGGCGGTGCCCTCGGTCGCGACGAGGCGGAAGCCGAGCTCCTGCAGGCGGTGCGCGGGCAGGATGACGGCGCGCTTGTCGTCGTCGGCGACCGAGAGGAACACGGTGCCCGACGTCGGCATCCCGCCGTAGGCGGCGGCCTGGCTCTTCGCGAACGCCGTCGGGAAGTCACGGTCGATGCCCATGACTTCGCCCGTCGAGCGCATCTCGGGGCCGAGCACGGAGTCGACGGTGTGACCGTCGGCGGTGCGGAACCGCTTGAAGGGCAGCACGGCCTCCTTGACGGCGACGGGGGCATCCAGCGGAACCCGCGAACCGTCCTGCTCGGGGAGCATCCTCTCGGCCTTCAGCTCCGCGACGGTCGCGCCCGCCATGATGCGCGAGGCGGCCTTCGCGAGCGGGATGCCGAGCGCCTTCGACACGAACGGCACCGTGCGGCTCGCCCGCGGGTTCGCCTCGATGACGTAGAGCACGCCCGCCGAGACGGCGAACTGCACGTTCAGCAGTCCCCGCACGCCGACGCCCTCGGCGATCGCGAGGGTCGCGGTGCGCACCCGGTCGATCTCGGTGCGGCCGAGGGAGACGGGCGGGAGGGTGCACGAGGAGTCGCCGGAGTGGATGCCGGCCTCTTCGAGGTGCTCCATGACGCCGCCGATGTAGAGCTCGTGTCCGTCGTACAGCGCGTCGACGTCGAGCTCGATCGCGTCGTCGAGGAACCGGTCGACCAGGAGCGGCTTGCCCTCCTCGATGACGACCTCACCGGCCGTGCGGACGAAATAGTCGCGCAGGCTCTCGGTGTCGTAGACGATCTCCATACCGCGGCCGCCGAGCACGAAGCTCGGACGCACGAGCACGGGGTAGCCGATCTCCTCGGCGATCTCGACGGCGCCCGCCTCGTCCACGGCGGTGCCGTGGCGCGGCGCCACGAGACCGGCGCGGTCGAGCAGCTGCGAGAAGAGCTCACGCTCCTCGGCGATGTCGATGGCCGCGGGCGAGGTGCCGAGGATCGTGTAGCCGGCCTCCTCGATCCCCTTCGCGAGGCCGAGGGGCGTCTGACCGCCCAGCTGGCAGACGACGCCGAGGATCGTCCCCGAAGCGCTCTCCGCGTGCAGCACCTCGAGGACGTCCTCGAGGGTCAGCGGCTCGAAGTACAGCCGGTCGCTCGTGTCGTAGTCGGTCGAGACCGTCTCGGGGTTGCAGTTGACCATGACGGTCTCGAACCCGGCATCGCTCAGCGCGAACGACGCGTGGACGCACGAGTAGTCGAACTCGACGCCCTGGCCGATGCGGTTGGGCCCCGATCCGATGATGACGACCTTCGTGCGCTCCGACGGCGTCACCTCGGTCTCGTGGTCGTACGACGAGTAGTGGTACGGCGTGAGCGCCGGGAACTCCCCCGCGCACGTGTCGACCGTCTTGTAGACGGGACGGATGCCGAGACCGTGGCGGATGCCGCGGATCTCGCTCTCCGAGTCGCCGCGGAGCTGGGCGAGCTGCGCGTCGCTGAAGCCGTGCTCCTTCGCGAGGCGGAGCGTCGCGGCATCCAGCTCCGGAGCCTGCCGCACGAACTCGGCGACCTCGTTGATGAGGGCGATCTGGTCGAGGAACCACGGGTCGATCTTCGTGGCCTCGAAGGCCTGCTCGATGGTGGCGCCGAGGCGCATGGCCTGCTGGAGCACGACGATGCGGCCGTCGGTGGGCGTCTTCGCGATCTCGAGGAGCTCCTCCACCGACCGGGGCTCCTCGCCCCAGTGGAAGCTCGAGCCGCGCTTCTCGAGCGACCGCAGCGCCTTCTGCAGCGCCGTCGCGTAGTTGCGGCCGATCGCCATCGCCTCGCCGACCGATTTCATGGTGGTCGTGAGGGTGGTGTCGGCGTTCGGGAACTTCTCGAAGTTGAACCGCGGCACCTTCACGACGACGTAGTCGAGCGTCGGCTCGAAGCTCGCCGGCGTCGCCTGCGTGATGTCGTTGGGCACCTCGTCGAGGCGGTAGCCGATCGCGAGCTTGGCGGCGAGCTTCGCGATCGGGAAGCCCGTCGCCTTGGAGGCCAGCGCCGACGAGCGCGACACGCGCGGGTTCATCTCGATGACGATGATGCGCCCCGTCGCAGGATCCACGGCGAACTGGATGTTGCAGCCGCCGGTGTCCACTCCCACGGCGCGGATGATGTCGATGCCGATGTCGCGGAGCTTCTGATACTCGCGGTCGGTGAGGGTGAGCGCCGGGGCGACCGTGATCGAGTCGCCGGTGTGCACGCCGACGGGGTCGACGTTCTCGATCGAGCAGACCACGACCGTGTTGTCGGACGTGTCGCGCATGAGCTCGAGCTCATACTCCTTCCAGCCGAGGATCGACTCCTCGAGGAGCACCTCGGTCGTCGGAGAGTCGCGCAGGCCCGCCCCGCCGATGCGGCGCAGGTCCTCCTCGTCGTAGGCGAAGCCCGACCCGAGCCCGCCCATCGTGAACGACGGGCGCACGACCAGCGGGTAGCCGAGTTCGGCGGCGCCGGCGAGGAGGTCGTCCATCGTGTGGCAGATGACGCTGCGGGCGACGTCCGCCCCGGCATCCAGCACCAACTGCTTGAAGATCTGGCGGTCCTCGCCCTTGCGGATGGCGTCGACCTTCGCGCCGATCAGCTCCACGTTGTACTTCTCGAGGATCCCCTGCTCGTGCAGCGCCATGGCCGCGTTCAGCGCCGTCTGGCCGCCCAGGGTCGGGAGGATCGCGTCCGGCTTCTCCTTGGCGATGATCGTCTCGATGACGGCGGGCGTGATCGGCTCGATGTACGTCGCGTCGGCGAAGTCGGGGTCGGTCATGATCGTGGCCGGGTTGGAGTTCACCAGGATGACGCGCACGCCCTCCTCGCGCAGCACGCGGCAGGCCTGAGTGCCGGAGTAGTCGAACTCACAAGCCTGACCGATGACGATCGGGCCGGAGCCGATAACGAGGACGGAGCGGATATCGTCGCGCTTGGGCATCAGTTCTTGTTCTCCAGGGAGGTGCGCACCAGGTCGGCGAAGCGGTCGAAGAGGTAGTTGGCATCGTGCGGGCCGGCGGCGGCCTCGGGGTGGTACTGCACCGAGAAGGCCGGGATGTCGAGGGCGCGCAGGCCCTCCACGACGTTGTCGTTGAGCCCGATGTGGCTCACCTCGACGCGGCCGTAGCCGTTCGGCGAGTCCACCTCGCCCTCGAGGGGCGCGTCGACGGCGAAGCCGTGATTGTGCGCGGTGATCTCCACGCGGCCGGTCTGCTTGTCGAGCACGGGCTGGTTGATGCCGCGGTGGCCGAAGGGCAGCTTGTACGTGCCGAACCCGAGGGCGCGGCCGAGCAGCTGGTTGCCGAAGCAGATGCCGAAGAACGGCAGGCCCCGATCGAGCACGCCGCGCAGCAGTGTGATGTGGTCGTCGGATGCCGCGGGGTCGCCGGGTCCGTTGGAGTAGAACACGGCGACGGGGTCGATCGCGAGGACCTCCTCGATCGTCACGCTCTGCGGCAGCACGTGCACGTCGAAACCGCGGTCGGCGAGGTTCTCGATCGTCGCCTGCTTGACGCCGAGATCGAGCACGGCCAGATTGCCGAGGCGCTCGCCGCGGGCGGGCGTCACCTCGGCGGTGGCGACGGAGACCGCGGCGGACAGGTTCTGCCCGGCCATCTGCGGGGCTTCGCGCACCTGACGCAGCTGCTCCTCGGCATCCAGCGTCGCGGCCTCGCCGGAGAACACTCCCCCGCGCATCGAGCCGGCCGAACGCAGCACGCGCGTGATGGCGCGCGTGTCGATCCCGGAGATGCCGACGATGCCGTCGCGCGTCAGGGCGTCGTCGAGCGACTCCTCGGAGCGCCAGTTCGACACGACGCGCGAGGGATCGCGGACGATGTAGCCGGCGACCCAGATGCGGCGCGACTCGACGTCTTCGCTGTTCATTCCGGTGTTGCCGATGTGCGGCGCGGTCTGCAGGACGATCTGCCCGGCGTACGACGGATCGGTGAGGGTCTCCTGGTAGCCGGTCATGCCGGTCGCGAAGACGACCTCGCCGAGCGTCGTGCCGCGCGCACCGTATGCGCGGCCGGGGTGGCGGGAGCCGTCTTCGAGGACGAGGACGGCGGGGTCGGTGGTGAAGGAGGTCATGCGTCGGTTCCCGTCGGGGTGGTGGAAGTCGAGGCGGGCAGGATCGCGGCGATCGCCGCCGCGAGCGCGCGGGCGGAGCCGTCCTGCGGGCGGAGGTAGCTGTCGACGAGCGTGTCGCCGGCGCGCCAGGTCAGGCGGACCAGGCCGCCACGCTCGACGACGCGGTCGATCGCGACGGTCGCGAGGTCCACGTCGGCGATGCGTGCGGTCTCCAGGAACAGCCGGGGCTGGCCGGTGAGGTCCAACGCGACACCGCGGTCGGTGATGGTGACGTCGACCCGGGAGCGGAAGCCGAGGCCCCGGATCGCGAGCCGCTCGAGCGGCTCGCCGTGGCGGGTCGTCGCCACGTACAGCCCGGACACGCGTTCGCGCTCCACCGCTGCGGCGGGCGCTTCGCCGAAGGGGGCGGCGAGGTCGGCGTCACGGCGGGTGCGTCGTCGCCACGCGATGACGCCGATCGCGAGCAGCGCGATCGCGACGGCGATCATGACGAGCAGGGCGCCTTCGCGGCTCATGCGCGCACCCCCGTGCCGACCGGGGCGCCCATCGTCGCGGCCACGACGGCGTCCTCGACGGTCGCCGCTCCCCGGAAGAGCGTCCAGCGCACCTCGCCCGGGAGGTCGCGCCCGAGATACGGTGAGTTCACGCTGCGACCGTGGAGGTCGCCGCGCGCGAAGGTGCGTACCGGGGCGGGGTCGTACAGCGTGAGGGAAGCCGGCGCGCCCGCCTCGAGCGGCGTGCCGGCACCGCTCAGCCGGCCGATGCGGGCGGGAGCGGCCGACATGACGCGGGCGACGTCATCCCACGTCAGCATCCCGGTCTCGACCATGGCCTGGTGCACGACGCGCAGGGCCGATTCGAGGCCGACCATGCCGTTGGCGGCGGCCTGCCACTCGCAGGACTTGCTCTCGTCGGGATGCGGCGCGTGATCGGTCGCGACGATGTCGATCGTGCCGTCGGCGAGGCCCTCGCGCACCGCCTGCACGTCCTCGTCGCGGCGCAGCGGCGGGTTGACCTTGAAGCGGGCATCGTAGCCGCGGACGAGCTCTTCGCTCAGCAGCAGATGGTGCGGCGTGACCTCGGCGGTGACGTTGACGCCGCGCTTCTTGGCCCAGCGGATGATGTCGACCGACCCGGCCGTGGACAGGTGGCACACGTGCAGGCGGGAGCCGACGTGCTCGGCCAGCAGGACGTCGCGCGCGATGATCGACTCCTCGGCGACGGCGGGCCAGCCGGCGAGCCCCAGCTCGGCCGAGACGGCGCCCTCGTTCATCTGGGCGCCCTCGGTCAGCCGGGGGTCCTGGGCGTGCTGGGCGACGACGCCGTCGAACGCCTTCACGTACTCCAGCGCCCGGCGCATGATGAGCGGGTCGAAGACGCAGAATCCGTCGTCGCTGAAGACGCGGACGCGGGCGCGGGACGAGGCCATCGCGCCGAGCTCGGCGAGACGCTCCCCCTTCTGCCCGACAGTGACGGCGCCGATCGGCTGCACGTGCACGAACCCGGCCGCTTCGCCGAGCGCGAGCTCCTGCTCGACGACGCCCGCGGTGTCGGCGACCGGCGACGTGTTCGGCATGGCGAACACGGTCGTGTAGCCGCCGGCGGCCGCGGCGCGCGACCCGGTGAGGATCGTCTCGGACGCTTCGTAGCCGGGCTCGCGCAGGTGCGTGTGCAGGTCGACGAGGCCGGGCAGGGCGATGAGACCGTCGGCATCCACGATGCGCGCCCCGGCGCGGCTGAGGCCGGTGCCGACCTCGGCGATGCGGCCATCCGCGACGATCAGGTCGGCCGCGTGCCGGCCGTTGAGCTTCGCGCCGCGGATCAGGTAATCGGTCACGGGGCTTCCTCCTCTTCCGCATTCGGTCCCTGGGCCTGTCGAAGGGCGCGCTCGCCCGCCAGCAGCAGGTACAGCGCCGCCATGCGGACCGAGACGCCGTTCGCAACCTGTTCGAGCACGGTCGAGCGCGGGGAATCGGCGGCGTCGGCGGAGATCTCCAGCCCTCGGTTCATGGGACCGGGGTGCATGACAATGCTACCGTCCGGCAGTGCTGCCAGCCGCGCGGCGTCAAGCCCCCAGCGCCGCGAATACTCCCGTTCAGTGGGGAAATACGCGGCATTCATGCGCTCCAGCTGGATGCGGAGCATCATGATGGCGTCCGGCTCCGCGGCGATCGCCGCGTCGAGGTCGTACTCGATCCGCACCGGCCAGCCGGTGACGTCCTGTGGGATCAGGGTCGGCGGGGCGACGAGCGTCACCTCGGCGCCGAGGGTACGCAGCAACCAGACATTGGACCGCGCGACGCGCGAGTGCAGCACGTCGCCGACGATCGTGACGCGGATGCCGCTGAGGTCGCGCCGACGGCTGTCGTCGCCGAACCGGCGCTTGCGGATCGTGAACGCGTCCAGCAGCGCCTGCGTCGGGTGCTCGTGCGTCCCGTCGCCGGCGTTGACGACACCGGCGGTGATCCAGCCACTCGATGCGAGGGTGTGCGGGGCGCCGGAGGCGCCGTGGCGGATGACCACGGCATCCGCCCCCATCGCCTGCAGCGTCTGCGCGGTGTCCTGCAGCGACTCCCCCTTGCTGACGGAGGAGCCTTTCGCGGAGAAGTTGATGACATCGGCGGAGAGGCGCTTGGCGGCGGCCTCGAACGAGATGCGGGTGCGGGTGGAGTCCTCGAAGAAGAGGTTCACGATCGTCTTGCCGCGCAGGGTCGGGAGCTTGCGGATCTCGCGGGACTGGGTGTCGCGCATGTCCTCGGCGACGTCGAGGATGCGGAGGGCATCGTCGCGGGACAGCGTCCGGGTGTCGAGGAGGTGCCTCATGACGCGATCGTCACCTCTTCGATGCCGTCGACCTCGGCGAGGTGGACGTTGACGCGCTCGCTGCGGGCGCTGGGCAGGTTCTTGCCGACGACGTCGGGGCGGATGGGCAGCTCGCGGTGACCCCGGTCGACGAGGATCGCGAGGCGCACGGCGGCGGGCCGGCCGATGTCGTTCAGAGCGTCGAGCGCGGCGCGGATCGAGCGTCCAGAGAACAGCACGTCGTCCACGAGCACGACCGTCTTGCCGTCGATCCCGCCGGCGGGGATCTGCGTCGGCTGCGGCGTGCGGGTGGGATTGCGGTGCAGATCGTCGCGGTACATCGTGACGTCGAGCGCTCCGACGGGGACGCCGACTCCGGCGATGTCGGCGAGCAGGCCGCCGATGCGGTTCGCGAGCGTGACGCCGCGGGTGGGGATGCCGAGGAGGACGAGGTCCTGCGGCCCTTTGTTGGACTCGAGGATCTCGTGGGAGATCCGAGTCAGAGCGCGTGCGATGTCAGCGTCGTGCATCACGGTGCGCGTGGTACCGGTGCTCATCCGCCGCTCCCTTCTCCGCCTCACAGGACGGTGTTAAAGGTTGCTGTGGTTCCGGAATCCACCCTACCGGACCGGTGCGGGTGGCTGGTCTCGATACGCCTCCGCGCCGGTCGTTGAGCGAGCGAGGTACGAGCGAGACGAAACGTCGCACGCGATCCCGGTCGCGGGCGCGCCCGCGCTCAATGACCGGAGGCGGAGGCGGTCTCGATGATGCGCTCGGCGCGGATCGGGTGCCCGGGCGTGGTGAGGCATGCGCCACTCGCGAGGTCCCATTTCCAGTCGTGGAGGGCGCAGGTGAGGACGCCGTCCTCGACCTTTCCGGTCTTGGTGAGGTCGGCGCGCAGGTGCGGGCAGCGGCGTTGCAGCATCCAGCCGTCGATCTCGGCATCTTCGGTCTGATCGGACTGCTCGGCGTACCAGTTCTCGACGTACTCGATGCGGTCGCGGGACAGGCACTTCAGGAACGTCGTCAGGAACTCGTTGAACTTCCCCGAACGACCCACCTCGAACTGCATCGACAGGAAGATCGAGTTCGACCAGTCGATCTCGTGGTCGCGGATGTTCGTCGAGACGAGGTCGGCGGGGATCGTGTACCAGTAGATGCAGTCCTCCCCCGCGTACTCGCGCACCTTCGCCTTCGGGAAGTCCACCACCATGTCGAGCTCACCGATGCGGAAGCGTACGTTGCCGCCGACGCCGGTGCGGATCGTGCGCGCGCGGCGCAGCAGCGGCTCCCACCACTCTTTGATCGCGGCGAGCATCTCGTCGGGGGCGATCACCTCCGCGCGCGTCGCGATCTCGGCGATGACCTCGTCCTGACGGCTGTCCCGCTGCTCGGCGAGGTAGTCCCACTTCTCGTCGAACACGCGGTCGATCTCATCCTGCGTATACAGCGTCTGCGTGACCTCGATCGCGCCGCCGTCCAGCTCCACCTGCGTGCCGGGAACGAACTCGTACCCCTTCTGCGCGGGCCGGACCTCCCGCATGTGCGCGAGGAACTGCCGCTGATCGGTGAAGATCGAGTCGTTCTGAAGCCCCAGGCCGTTGAAGCGGAACAGGTCCTCGCGCAGGAACATCGGCGGTCCCGCCATGGGGAACACGTGCTCGGCATCCACCTTCTCGATGTAGTACATCGCCCGCTTGTTCTGCGCGTCGCGCTTGAGCTGGGCGAAGTGCTGCTTGGAGTCCTGCGGCAGGTCGTAGACCATCGGCCACCAGATGGCCCCCGACACCTGCGTGAAGTACGCGTCGGGCTTGCCGAAGCTCATGAGCTTCTCCAGGTCCAGCGGGTGGGAGTCGTTCTGGTTGAGGATGCTGGCGGTGCCGTCGTCCACGCTGAGCGACGAGTCCCCGATGGGCCCGTCGCTGGGGGCGCGCAGCGGCGTGACCATGATCTTCAGGCCGCCCGGGTATTCCAGCGGAACGCCCGCCTGCGTGTACACGATGTTCTCGTAGCCGAGCGCCCGGATGTCGACCTCGAGGTCGTCGGTCGGGTACTCCGGCAGGAGCACGCGGATGTCCTTCGGCACGTAGCGCTCCAGCAGCCGCGGGTCGAAGTGGTCGCGGTGACGGTGCGAGATGTAGAGGAAGTCGGCCCGGCCGAACCGCTCCCAGTCCAGGCCCCGGTTGTCAGGGAAGGGAAACCACGACCCGAAGAAGCTCGGCCCGATCACGGGGTCGCAGAGGATGCTGCCGCCGCTCGTCTCGATGAACATGCCGGCGTGGCCGAGACCCGTGATCCGCATGGAACCTCCTGTGTCGAACAGCTGTCGAGTCTACGCGGCGGTCCCGCCGCGATCCTCCCGCCTCGCTGGACGCGCGCGGTCAGGGCTCCAGCAGGTCTCGGATGTCGGCGGCGGTGAGTGACTGCGCCAGCAGGTCGTCGTCGCCCATGACCGACTGGAACAGCCGCGCCTTGCGCTGCTGCAGGGCGACCACCTTCTCCTCGATGGTGCCGCCGGAGATGAGCCGGTACACGTTCACGGGGCGTGTCTGACCGATGCGGTGGGTGCGGTCGACCGCCTGCGCCTCCGCGGCGGGGTTCCACCACGGGTCGAGGAGGAAGACGTAGTCGGCTTCCGTGAGCGTGAGACCGAACCCGCCGGCTTTCAGGCTGATGAGGAACACCGGCGCATCGCCGCCCCGGAACGCCTCGACGACATCGCTGCGGCGCCGGGTTGACCCGTCGAGGTACGCGTACCGGATGCCGTGGGCGTCGAGGTCGGCGCGGACGAGGTCGAGGTACGACGTGAACTGGCTGAACACGAGCGCACGATGGCCTTCGGCGATGAGCTCCCCCAGCTGCTCTCGCAGCGCGTCGAGCTTGGCTGAGCGGATGCCGGGGTCGCCCGCATCCACGAGCGCAGGCGCCAGGGCGAGCCGGCGCAGGAGTGTCAGCGACCGGAACACGATGAAGCGGTTGCGGTCGAGGTCGTCGAGCAGCCCCAGCACCTTGCGGCGCTCCCGCTGCAGGACGGCGTCGTACACGGCGCGGTGCGCCGGGCCGAGCTCGATCGTCAGCACCTGCTCCTGCCGCGGCGGGAGCTCGGGCGCGACGAGCTCCTTCGTGCGCCGCAGGACGAACGGGCGCACCCTGCTGCGCAGGCGTTCCAGACGGCGCTCCCGGTAGGGGCCGCCCTCTTCGTTCTCGGGCACCTTGCCCTGCTCGATCGGCTTGACATACTCCTCGCGGAACCGGCGCGGCGAGGGGAATAGCCCGGGGCAGGCGAGAGCCAGCAGCGCCCACAGTTCGGTGAGCGAGTTCTCCAGCGGGGTGCCGGTGACCGCGACCACCATGTCGGCGCGTAGCGCCTGGACCGCCCGGTGCACGCGCGTGCGGGGGTTCTTCGCGAACTGTGCTTCGTCGAGCACCACGCAGGCCCAGTCGCCCGCGGCGTAGAGGTCCGCGTCGAGGCGCAGCAGCGTGTAGGAGGTCACGACGACGTCGGCACCCGACCAGGGCGGCTCTCCCGCCTGCGGATCGGCGCCGGCCATGCGCCCCGCCGCAGCCGCCCCCGATGCCTTGCCCGCAGTCTCCTCGACGAGGTTCACCCTCAGCCCCGGCGTGAACCGGGCCGCCTCGGCGCGCCACGTCGCGAGCACCGACGTCGGTGCGACGACGAGGACGGGGCGGCGCTCGCCGCCCTCGCGGAGGTGTGCGATGAGGGCGAGCACCTGCAGCGTCTTGCCGAGGCCCATGTCGTCGGCGAGGATGCCGCCGAGCCGGTGCCGCCACCACAACGCAAGGCGTTCGAAGCCCTCGCGCTGATACGGGCGGAGCTCCGCATGCAGGGCCGCCGGAACCGAGACGGCGACCGGCGCGGCGACTCGGAGACCCTCCGCCGCGGCCCGCCACGCCACCGCGGGCTGGGACTCGTCGGCGAGGTCTTCGAAGTCCTCCCACAGCGGCAGCTGGTAGCGGCTGATCCGCGGGCCCGACTCCCACTCCGGCAGGTCGGCGGCTTCGTCGATGAGCTCGCGCAGGCGGTCGAGGGCAGGGTGCGCGAGGGAGAAGTAGTGGCCGTCGGAGAGCAGCAGCTTCTTCTTGCGCAGTGCGAGGGCGCGGAACAGCGGCGTGAACGGGATGCGGTGCCCGCCGATCTCGACGAGGATGCCGAGGTCGAACCAGTCGGCATCCGTCGTCTCCACGGTCTTCACCGTGATGCGGGGGTCGCCGCCGAGCTCGCGGTACACGCGTCGCCGGCCGCTCGTCTCCACGCGCACGCCGTCGAGCTCCTCGAGGGCCGGCAGCACGTGCACGGCGAACTCGGCCGCATCGACGCCGGTGACCGTCGCCGCCGCGGTGACCGCGAGCCCACGATCGGTGAAGACGCGCTCGACGGCCCGGCGCAGCTCGGCTTCGTGGGGATCGTCCGCGCTGGTGTCGAACGCCGCGCGGCCGAGCCCCGGCCGCTGCCAGCGGAGGTCGACGCGGATCGTGTCCTCGGGAAGGAACCGCACCGTTACGACGAGCGTCGTCTGCTCCGGTGCCGGCAGCGTCACGCCCGCCCCGGCGGCCACGACGCCGTCGCGCGCCAGTCGCGGGTAGGCCTGCGCAAAGAAATCGCTGACCTCGGCGGCAGGGACGGGCACCGGGCGCCCCGCGGCGAGCAGGTCGTGCACGGTGTCGCCGAGCGGTGCCGGCGCGAGGGTGAGCGCGATGCCGCCGCTGCGCACCTCGAACCGATAGACGCCGGAGTGCCCGACGGGGCGCACCGTGCCCGGATCGGCGACCTCGTCGCCGATCGCGACGGCGGCGGCGACGCTCAGGCCCCCGGCATCCGCCTTTCCGATCACGACCTCCACGTGGGCGCGGGGGGCGAGGGTGACCGTCTGGGCGCTGGAGACGGCGACGAGCGGGATGCCGAGGGCGTCGGCCGCTGCGAGGTGCGACCACAGCAGGCTCGACTCGACGCTGTCGAGGGTCACCCACTCGGAGTCGTCGCGGTATCCGCCCAGCACGCGGGTGTCGTGGACGATCCCGAAGAGGGTCGTGAACCAGCGGAACTGGTCGCGGCGGTAGCGCAGCGGCACGCGGCGGAGCGCATCCCAGGACACCTCGGAGCGGATCCACTTGCCGCTGCGGCTGCTGCGCGACAGCGGTCGCACGCCGACCGTGATGTCGTCGGGATCGGCCGCCTCGAGGGAGCGGGCCGTCGCCGGCAGCACGCGCCGCGGACCCCAGTGCACGGCCTGCGCGCGCGACTCCCGCACGCGCAGCTCGACGCCGAGCGCGAGCGGGACGATCCCCTCGCCCCGGCCGGCGTCCTCGCCGGTTCCGAGGATCGTGCGCCAGTGCGCGTCGCGCGGCGGTACGGCACGAGGGCCCGGGCCGGCGGGAGCCATGGGTGCGGCCGACACCGGCGACGCCGGTGGTGCCGGGTCGCGGTGCACGCCGTCGGCGGCGCCGGCATTGCTGCGCACGAGGGTTGCGACGGTGTGCTTGCAGTGCTCTGCCATCGGGCACGAGCAGCGCGCCGTCATGATGCGCGGCTGCGCTCCGCTCGTGTCGAGGCGGATGCTGCACCGGTACAGCTCGCTGCGGCTGCCGGCCACGATGCCGCTGAGGGTGCTGTCGTCGGGATCCCAGGTCACGCGGCGCACGGCGCCGCTGCGCGCGTAGTCGACGCCGCGCTCGTACGCGCCACCCCATGCGGCACGGCGGATCTCGACATCCGGAACGTGGGGCGCGGTCACCGCTTCATCCTCGCAGGGGCCGCCGACGTGCCGCGAAGACTCCGTCGTGGACGTCGGCGTCGGGCGGGATCAGCTGGAGCGCGCGATGCGCGCCAGCACGCCGTGCACGAACGAACCGGAGTCGTCGGTGGAGAACTCCTTGGCGAGCTCCACGGCCTCGTCGATTGCCACAGCGGCGGGCACCTCGTCGTTGAACAGCAGCTCCCACACCGCCAGGCGGAGGATCGCGCGGTCGACCGCCGGCATCCGCTCGAGCTTCCAGTCCTTGGCGTGGGTGACGATCTGCTCGTCGATCTCGTCGCGGTTGTCGATGACACCGTCGACGATCTCGCGGGCGTAGAGCCATGACGCCTCGCGGGCAGGCTCGTTCGCGGCGCGCCGCGCTTCGGTGGCGAGCGTCGCGGCGAGGTCGTCGCCGCGCACGTCGGACTGGTAGAGGATGTCGAGCGCGCGCTTGCGCGCCTTCGAACGGGCACTCATCGGCTCAGCCGCCGCCGATCAGTTGACGCGGCCGAGGTAGTCGCCCGTGCGGGTGTCGACCTTGACCTTGGTGCCCGTCTCGAGGAACAGCGGAACCTGGATCTCGTAGCCGGTCTCGACGGTCGCCGGCTTCGTGCCGGCCGAGGAGCGGTCGCCCTGCAGGCCGGGCTCGGTGTAGGTGATCTCGAGGACGACGGATGCCGGGAGCTCGATGTAGAGAGGGTTGCCGTTGTTGAGCGCGATCTGCACCTGCTGGTTCTCGAGCAGGAAGTTCGCGGCGTCGCCGACGGTCGCCGCGCCCACCGTGATCTGGTCGTAGTCGGCGACGTCCATGAACACGAACCCGTCGCCGTCGTTGTACAGGTAGGTGAAGTCGCGGCGGTCGACGTTCTCGATGTCGACCTTGGCGCCGGCGTTGAACGTCTTGTCTACGACCTTGCCGGTCATGACGTTCTTCAGCTTCGTGCGGACGAACGCGCCGCCCTTGCCGGGCTTGACGTGCTGGAACTCCACGACGTTCCAGAGCTGGCCGTCGATCGAGAGGACGACGCCGTTGCGGATGTCTGCGGTGGATGCCATGAGTGTGGAGTTCCGTCCCGCCCAGCGGTCGCTGAGCCTTCGAAGCGTGCGGGGCCGACCGGCCCGACGCACGATTCTACGGGATGCCGTGCGTGCGTCGTGCGGTCGGGCGGCGATAGCGCTCCTGGTCCGACCGCGGATCAGCGTTCGCCGCGGGGCGGATCAGCCCTCGGCGCGCCCCGCGATCACGTCGATCAGCAGCGAGACGGCGCGCGCGTAGCCCGCGACGCCCTCGCCGACGATGTGCACCGCGGCGACGTCGCGCACGTACGAGTGGTGGCGGAACTCCTCGCGGGCGTACACGTCGGAGATGTGGACTTCCGCGACGGGAAGCGCCACGCCCGCCAGCGCGTCGCGCAGGACGACGGAGGTGTGCGTCAGTCCGCCCGGATTGATGACGATCCCCGCGCAGGTCGTACGGGCCTCATGGATCGCGTCGATGAGGATGCCCTCGTGATTGCTCTGCACGGCTGTCACGTCGAAGCCGTGCGCGGCGGCGGCATCCGTCACGAGCCGCTCGACGTCGGCGAGGGTGTCGTGGCCGTAGACCTCGGGCTCGCGGATGCCGAGGAGATTGAGGTTCGGTCCGTTCACGAGCAGCAGGCGGCGCGGAGTCACCCCTGCACCCTATCGCCGGGCCGGACGTGCCCGAGGATCAGCCCGCCGAGGAGAACTGCGGTTCACCCGGCGTGATCCCGAAGAACAGCGGATCCGACGGCGACTCCTCCGTGGGAAGGTAGCCCTGTCCCGGGAGCGCCTTCTCGCCAAAGAGCCGGTCGGAGAGCGCGTACCGGTCGCCCGCCGTGCAGGGCGTCGTCGCGGTGACGAGCACACTGCCGTCCGCGACGAACGTCACCATCAGCAGCGAGTACACGCCCTGCTCCCGCACGATGACATCGCCCGAGCCGCTGTCCTCGTCACCGAGGTCCATCCCCTCCACCTCGAAACCCGCGTCCACGAGGTGATCGGCCACGGCGGTCCGCCGGGCCGGGACGTCGGCGGGATCGATCGCGGTCGAGCGGCCGAGGTCGAACTTCCACCCGTCGCCGCATCCGGCGCCCGAGGGGGTCATGCCGTATCCCTCGACCTTCCACGGCCCGTCGTCGATGACGGCGAGCACGCCGTTGGTCGCCTCGCGATAGGCGAAGTACAGCTCCTCCGCCTGCGCGAACTGCTCGTCTGCCGTCGGCTCCGCCACTGTTCCTCCACACCCCGCCAGCAGGAGCACGGCGATGCCCGCGGCGGCCACGATCGCCGTCTTCGCCCGTCTCACTGAAGCACCTCACCCTTGGCCACGATGTTCGCAATGTTACGGAACGACTCCGCGTCGCGGGACAGATACCCGTTGTCCTCTTCCCACCAGCCCCAGATCGTGTTGCCGCCGTCGTGAGCCGCGTGGCCCGGCGTGCGGGCCACATCCTCGGGCGTCCCGCGCAGCGACGGGGCGGTGCCGCCGTCGCTCTCGAAGCGGATCGCGCCGGGGATCTCGGCGGGGTCGGTGCCGTGCCCGAACGAGCTCCACTCGCCGTAGCGGGCGACGATGTCGCCGGGCGCACGCGACGCGTAGACCTCGACCCCCGAGTAATCCATGGGGTCATCTCCGGTCCAGCCCGCGTGATACCCGTCCGGAACCCCGGCCGATCCGACCGCCACCAGCCGGTCGACGCCGGTGGCGCCGTCGGCGCCACCCACGGCGAGGAAGGCGGTGGTGCTCCCGTAGGAATGACCGATGACGGTCGAGGTCACGCCGGCGCCCATCTCGTTGTCGAGCCCGCGCAGCGCGTCGGTGAGTCGCGCCGCACCCTCGGTGGCGCTTCCCATCGTGTGCTCCGTCAGGAGGTTCGGCGAGTCGTAGCCGTACCACGCGATCGACACCGATCGTGTGCCGGTGCCGCCGTACGCGTCGGCGAAGCGATTGAGGTTGCGCGCACTCTCGCCCCACGCCGACAGGTCGTCGAGGCTCGAGAACATCCCACCGACAAGCGTGCTGACATTCGTCGTGCCCGCAAGCGGATCGCCGACGATCCGTCCGGACGCGTCGCGGGTGACCGCGGCGCCGTACATCACGGCGGCGGTGGCCTGCGGCTGCTCGAAGGGGTAGAACATGAGCAGCTCGCCGGCGAACTCGGGACCGAGTTCCTCGCCGAGCTGGCGCAGCTGGCCGTCCAACGGCTCGCCGTACGGCATGCCATTGACCGTCCTGTCGTAGACGGCGCGGTTGGCGTCGAAGCGCACCGGGTACGGCACCCCCTCCAGGTTCCCGATGAAGCCGGGATGCCGCTCGAACAGCTCCTGCTGCTCCTGCGGGCTGAGGCTCGCCCAGATCGCGGCGACCTCGGCGGGCGCATCGGCGTGCGCGAGCGAGGAGATCGCCATCCGGATGCCGGGGTCATCCGTCGTGCCGGACGCCGTGACGAGGGCCGTCAGCGCCGCCCCGTAGGCGTCGTCCCACCACCGGTACGCCGACTCCCACCGCGACCACAGTTCACCCAGCGCGCCCCGCCGCGCGTCGAGGTCGCCGTCGGCGTCGTCGACCGCCGATGCCGCGCCGGCCACGGCGGCCCAGGTGGCGTCGGCGCTCAGCGCGTCCTGCTGCGCACGGGCGTCGGCGGCGGTATCCTCGGCGACCTGCAGCGCAGCGTGGGCGCTCTCGATCTCGTCGATGAGGTCGTTCGCGATCCGCGCATGGGAGCTCACGGCGTCGACGTAGCCGCGGAGCACGTCGACGATGCGCCCGATCGTGGCCGCGGTGGGCTGCACGCGCTGAGACAGCCGGCCCGCGGCATCCGTGGCCGTGTCGATCGCCCTGCCACGCCCCTCGAGCCCGTGGTGGATGCTGTCCAGGACGACGCACGCATCCGCCGCGTAGTCGACGAGGGTCGCCAGCGCCGCCGCGACACCCTCGATCGCCCCGGAGTCGTAGTCGATGCGCTCCAGCGGATAGCCGCGCTCAGGCGAGGTCAGCGACATCGTCGCGGTTCCACCCCTCCCCGAGCGTGGCGTCGAGATCGGCGAACGAATCGAGCACGGTCTGCAGCCCGGAGGCGAGCTCGCCGCCCTCGTCGACGTGGCCGCGCACGCGCACGAGTGCCTCACCGAGGGCGTTCTCCAGCGCTACTCGCAGGAGCGTGCGGCCGCACGGGTTGCCGATGCCGGTGTCACGGCGCCACGTGTCCTCGGCGTACAGACCGTACTGGCCCATCGAGGAGCCGAGGACGATCTTCGCCTGCTCCAGCGCAGCGCGGTCGATCGCGACGTCGTTCTCCACGTCACCGATTCGACCACGGTGCTCAGGTGGCGTCGATGGGCAGAACTGCCCACCCGCGAGGGATCAGGCTCCGACTTCCTGGTACGCCGCGAACAGCAGCGACTCGTCGGGCGCCTGCAGCACCGTGGGCTTCGCGATGTCGTCGAGCACGATGAAGCGCAGCATCGCACCGCGCGCCTTCTTGTCGCGCTGCATCGTCGCCAGCAGCTGCTGCCAGGCACCCGCGCGGTAGGAGGTGGGCAGGCCCAGCAGCTCGAGGATGTCGCGGTGACGTTGCGCCGCGGCATCCGACAGGCGACCCGCGAGCCGGGACAGCTCGGCGGCGAACACCATTCCCACGGAGATCGCGGCGCCGTGACGCCACTGGTAGCGCTCGGCGTGCTCGATCGCGTGGCCCAGGGTGTGGCCATAGTTCAGCACCTCGCGCAGACCCGCTTCGCGCAGGTCCTCCCCCACGACGCGCGCCTTCATCTGGATGGCGAGTTCGATGCAGCGCCGGAACGCGGGGGTGTGCGGATCGACGGCCGCCTCGGGATCCGCCTCGATCAGCTCGAGGATCTCGGGATACCAGATGAAGCCCGCCTTTACGACCTCGGCGAACCCGGCCACACGCTCGTTTCGGCTCAGCGAATCGAGCAGCGCGAGATCGCACACGACCGCCCGCGGCGGCCAGAACGCGCCGACGAGGTTCTTCCCCTCCGCGGTGTTGATCCCGGTCTTGCCGCCCACGGCGGCGTCGACCATGCCGAGCACCGTCGTGGGCACCTGCACGACCGCGACTCCGCGCAGCCAGGTGGCCGCGACGAACCCGGCGAGGTCGGTCACGGCGCCCCCGCCGAAGCCGACGACGGCGTCGGTGCGGGTGAAGTCGGCCTGACCCATGACCTGCCAGCAGAAGGCGGCGACCTCGACGCGCTTGCCCTGCTCGGCGTCGGGGACCTCCGCCAGAAGCACCTGGCGCTCGCCGCCGGCCATGAGCGTCTCGCGCAGTGCCGCCGCCTGCGCCGCCAGTGTGGGCGGGTGCACCACGAGCACCTTGCGCGCGCTCGGCGGCAGCACCTCGGCGACCAGCGGCACGATGTCGCGGCCGATCGTGATGTCGTAGGGCTGATCGCCGGCGACGGTGATCACGGTGTTCTCGGTCATGGAGTCTCTCCCGGGTGGGTGGTCGCGGAATCCGTCGCCGGGGTGTCGCCGGCGGGGGCGGCCGCCGCGGTCCCGGCGACCCAGGCGGCGAGAGCGTCGGCGACGTCCTGCAACGGGCCGGTCGACGTGTCGAAGACAACGTCGGCGAGGCGCTCGTAGACGGGGCGCCGCGCGGTGTAGATCTCCTGCCAGCGTGCGACGGCGTCGCCGTCGGCCAGCAGCGGCCGCTTGCCGCCCCGGATGCGGGCGGCGACGTTGTGCGGCGCGACGGTGAGCAGCACGACGCGGTGCTCGGCGAGATCGCGCTGGGTCTCGGGGTGCAGCACGGCGCCGCCGCCGAGCGCGACGACGCCGCCCGCGCGCAGCGCCTCGGCCACGGCCGCGCGCTCCAGCTCGCGGAAGTGCGGTTCGCCGTACTCGGCGAAGATGCGGTCGATGGGTCCGTGCGCGCGCACGACGGCGGCGTCGCTGTCCGCGAAACGCAGGCCGAGCTGCTTCGCGACGCGCTTGCCGATGCTCGTCTTGCCGGCGCCCATCGGTCCGATGAGGACGATTGCGGGCTCGGTCATCCGATCGCGGTGTCGCTGCCGCCGGCCGTCTGGAGGTTCTCCGGAATGGCGGCGAGGTAGCCCTCGAGGTTCCGGCGGGTCTCTGCGACGCTGTCGCCGCCGAACTTCTCCAGGACGGCCTCGGCGAGGACGATGGCGACCATCGCCTCGGCGACGACGCCGGCTGCCGGGACGGCGCACACGTCGGAGCGCTGGTGGTGCGCCGTGGCGGCCTCGCCGGTGGCGACGTCGATCGTGCGCAGCGAATGCGGGACCGTCGCGATCGGCTTCATACCGGCGCGCACGCGCAGCACGGTGCCGGTGGACATGCCGCCTTCCGTGCCGCCCGCCTTGTCGGTGGCGCGCGTGATCCCCGCGGATGCCGCGAACAGCTCGTCGTGGGCGGCGGAGCCGCGCCGGCGCGTGGTCTCGAACCCGTCGCCCACCTCGACGCCCTTGATCGCCTGGATCGACATGAGAGCCTGAGCGAGCCGGCCGTCCAGGCGCCGGTCCCATTGCACGTGCGAACCGAGCCCCGGAGGCACGCCGTAGGCGAGCACCTCGACGATGCCGCCGAGCGTGTCGCCGTCCTTCTTGGCGGCGTCGACTTCGGCGACCATCGCCGCCGAAGTGGCGGCGTCGAAGCAGCGCATCGGATCGGCATCGAGCGCGTCGACGTCGTCGGGCGTCGGCAGCGCGGCGTCCTCGGGCGCGCGGACCGGACCGATCGACAGGGTGTGGCTGACGAGGCGGATGCCGAGTTCGCCGAGGAAGGAGCGTGCGATGGCGCCGAGCGCGACCCGCGCCGCGGTCTCGCGGGCGCTCGCACGCTCGAGGATCGGGCGGGCCTCGTCGAAGCCGTACTTCTGCATGCCGACGAGGTCGGCGTGGCCGGGCCGGGGACGGGTGAGCGCCGCGCCGCGTCCGCGCGAGCGGTCGGTGAGCTCGACGGGCTCCGCGCTCATGACCTCGGTCCACTTGGGCCACTCGGTGTTGCCGACGCGCAGCGCGATGGGGCTGCCGATCGTGAAGCCGTGGCGGACGCCGGCCGAGATCGTGAGTTCGTCCTCCTCGAACTTCATCCGCGAGCCGCGGCCGTAGCCGAGCTTGCGGCGCGCGAGGTCCGCCTGGATCGCGGCGCGCGAGACGGGGACGCCGGCGGGCAGACCCTCCATGAAGGCGACGAGTTCGGGGCCGTGCGATTCGCCGGCCGTGAGCACGCGGAGCATCCCCCTAGTCTCCCATGAGCGCCGAGCGCATGACGTCCACGACCGCCTCCTCGTCGGGCAGCGGCTCGGTCACCGCGCCCGTCGCGAAGGCGCGGATCTGCAGCACGGCTTGGCGCAGCAGCATCCCGCGGCCATCCACGGCGTGCCCGCCCGCCTGCTGCCACGCCGTCGCGAGCGCGGTCGGCCAGTGCCCGTACACGACGTCGTAGAGCAGTCCCCCGCCCTCGGCGAGCCGTGCGGCCGCGCTCTCGTCGAGCGCGGCGCCGCCGGGCAGCGTCGAGATGGTGAGCGGGACGGATGCCGGCGCCACCGCCGTCATGGCGGTGATCGACACCGCGACCGACAGGCGCTCCCCCAGCGTCGCGAGGGCGTCGGCCGCCTCGGGGCGGCGGCCGACGACCTCGACCGTGCGGGCGCCGAGTTGCGCGAGGGCGACGAGCGCGGACGTCGCCGTCGCACCGGCTCCCACGATGCGCGCCCTGTCGAGCGTCGAAATGCCCTGCGCCTGCACGTCGGCGACGATCCCGCCGACGTCGGTGTTGAAGCCGCGGCGCTCCCCGCCCGTCAACACGAGCGTGTTGACCGCGCCGGTGAGTTCCGCCGGGCGGTCGCGCGTCGTGGCGGCGGCGAAGGCGGCCGCCTTGAGCGGGAAGGTCAGCGACAGCCCGCGGTACGACCCGTCGAGGCCGTCGACCTCGGCGGCGAAGCCGGCGGCGTCGACACGGCGCCGGCCGTACGTCCAGTTCCAGCCGAGGCGCGCGTACGCGGCGGCGTGGAGGCGCGGGGAGAGGCTGTGGTCGATGGGGTCGCCCCAGACCTCCAGCCGTGTCGGCCCGGTCAGCATCCGCGGTTGTCGTTCGCGGTGCACCACTCGTTCCACTTGGCGATCGCGGCCTCGTGCTCGGCGTAGGTGTCGGAGAAGATGGTCTCGCCGGTGTCCATGTTCCAGGTGACGAAGTAGAGCCAGTTCCCGTCGGTGGGGTGCATCGCCGCGTCGATCGCGGTGTCGCCGGGGTTGGAGATCGGGGTGGCCGGCAGGCCGTCGATCACGTAGGTGTTCCAGGCGTTGTCGTCTTCGAGGGCCTCTTTCGACGAGCTTGCG
Organism: Microbacterium sp. CH-015; assembly: GCF_049707015.1. Lineage (NCBI taxonomy): Bacteria > Bacillati > Actinomycetota > Actinomycetes > Micrococcales > Microbacteriaceae > Microbacterium > Microbacterium sp. CH-015. The sequence continues at coordinate 863,280 of NZ_JBNAFJ010000001.1, forward strand.
CTGCCGTCGTGCATCTCGCCGTAGCCGTACTGCGCGGTGGAGTCCATCTGCAGCTTCATGCCGTCGGCGAGCCGGTTCGCGATGACGCGCGAGACCTTGGAGAAGTCGTCGGGCAGGCGGGCCTCGCGTTCGATGATCGACGCCGTGATGAGCACCTGCTGGCGCTGATCGACGGGCACCCCGGCGGTGTCGAGCGACTGCACCGTGCGGTTCACGAGCGTCGTGATGACGTCCTGCGCCGTCACGCCGGGATCGAACGTGTACGTCGCCGGGAACAGCCAGCCCTCCAGGCTCGTTGCGTTCACGCCGTAGGCGGAGGGGTCCGCCGTCGCCGCCTGCAGGTCGGCCAGGGGCAGTCCGAGGCTGGCCGAGAGGCGGTCCAGCGTCTGCGCCTCGGTGAGCCCTTCGGGCAGCTGCGCGGTGAACTCCTGCTTGTTCGCGGGGTCGAGGAGTGCGGTGAGCGCTGCCGCGGACGTCATCTTCTGCTGCAGGGCGTAGACGCCGGGCTGGAAGGGCGGGTTCTGCGCGGACTGCACCAGGTAGTCGTAGAACGCCTCGGGCGTCTTCGTGACGCCGGCCTCGTACAGGGTCTGCGAGATGGTGGAGCCGGTGTCGCCGCTGACGATCGTGACGAGCGCCTCACCGGTGGCGAGCCCCGCCTCGTAGTCCTTGGGCTCCTCCCAGCCCATGAACGCGCGGATCTTGTCCTCGTACGTGTTCCACACGTAGAAGCCGCCCGCGGTGATTCCGCCGATGATCGCGAGGATCACGCCGAAGATGACCCACGCCGCGATGCGGCTCTTGCGCCGGTCCTTCGCGTGCCGGCTGTCGCGGGCGTTCACCGCACCGGCGCCGTCGAACAGCGTGTCCAGCTGCGGGGCCGCGTCGGCGACGGTGACGCCGGTGGGTGCGGCCGCGGCCGCGCGCGGCGCGTCGGTGGTGCGGGCGGGGGCGTCGGGGGTGCGTGCCGGCGTGGCGGCCGCTGCGGCGGACGTCGGGGCCGCGGGCTCGGATGCGCCCGGCGCCGCGGCCGTGTCGGGCTCGGACGTCGCCGCGGCTTCGCGCGCCGCCCGCCGCGACAGCGGTGCGTCGGGGGCGGCCGGCGCCGACTCGGGCTCCTGGGCAGGCTGCGACGTCCGCGGCGACGGCAGTTTGCTGAAGAGATCCGCGAACGTGTCGTCGCCCTGCGGGTTATCGGGCATCAGGTCGGCTCCTGCGACTCGGTGAGTGAGACACCGGCCGGGGTACCGGTGCTCTTCTCGACGTCGATCGCCTGCTGCAGCAGGACGACGGCGGCGACTTGGTCGACAATCCTACGAGACGAACGCTGAGAACGCCCGGACTCGCGCAGGACCGCGTGCGCCGACACCGTGCTCAGGCGCTCGTCGACGAGGCGCACGGGCAGGGCGGATGCCGCCTGCAGCGCGGCCGCGAACGCGCGCGCGTCCGCGGTCGACGCGGTCTCGTTTCCGCTCAGGCTGATCGGCAGACCCACGAGGAGCTCGAACGCGCCGTACTCGTCGGCGAGCTCGGCGACCCGCCGTGGTGCGGCCTCCGAGCGGGCCACCGTCTCGACGGGCACGGCGAGCAGCCCGTCCCGGTCGCAGCGTGCGACCCCGACGCGGGCGGTCCCCACGTCGATGCCGAGTCGGACGCCGGGCCGGAACCCGCTCACGCGGTCGCCGTCTCCAGCGCGCGCGTGAGGGCATCGAGGGCAGCCGGGAGCGCCGCGGCATCCGTGCCACCGCCCTGGGCGACATCGTCGCGGCCGCCGCCACCGCCGCCGAGCACGGCGGCGGCGGTCTTCGCGAGCTGTCCGGCACGCGCGCCGCCGCCCCGGGCGACGTCGTCGGTGGCGACGATCACGACGGGACGCTCGCCGACCTGGGCGCCGAGCGCCACGACGGCGCCCGCCCCCACGCGCTCGCGCACCTGCAGGGCGAGGCTGCGCATGTCGTCGGCGGATGCCGCGGTGCCCAGCGACTGCGCCACGACGCGGAACGGTCCGACCGCCTGCGCCGCCGCAGCGAGCTCGGGAAGTCGGCTCTCGAGCGCCTTCGCCTCGAACTGGGCGATGCGCTTCTCGGCGGCCTTCAGGCTCGCCGCGAGCTCGGCGATGCGGGTGGCCAGCTGGTCCTTGGGGGTCTTCAGCGACGTGGTCAGCTGCGAGACGATGGCCCGCTCGGCGGCGAGCTCGCGGAAAGCGTCGAGGCCGACGAGGGCCTCGACGCGGCGCGTGGACGCGCCGACCGACGACTCGCCGACCAGGTTGATCAGCCCGACTTCGGCGGAGCTGGAGACGTGCGTTCCCGCGCACAGCTCGCGCGACCACGGTCCGCCGATGTCGACCATCCGCACGGTCTCGCCGTACTTCTCGCCGAACAGGGCCATGGCGCCGAGCGCCTTGGCCTCATCCAGCGGCAGGACGCGCGTGGTGACCTGCAGGTTGTCGCGGACGGCGTTGTTGGCGATCTCCTCGATCTCGGTCTTGGTGGCCTCGGACAGCGTCTGGCCCCACGCGAAGTCGAAGCGCATGTAGCCGGCGCGGTTGAGGGAGCCCGCCTGCGTCGCGCTCTTGCCGAGCGTGTCGCGCAGCGCAGCGTGGACGAGGTGCGTCGCGGAGTGCGCCTGCTGCGCGGCGCGGCGGTTGGCCGCATCCACGACGCTCGTGGCGGGCTGGCCGACGCCGACCTCGCCGCTGGTGACCTCGACGGTGTGGCTGACGAGTCCGGGGACGGGCTTCTGCACGTCGAGGACTTCCAGCTCGAACCCGGGGCCCACGATCATGCCCTTGTCGGCGACCTGGCCGCCGCTCTCGGCGTACAGGGCGGTCTCGGCGAGGATCACCTCGGCGATCTGACCGGTCGTCGCCCGCGGGGCGGGGAGGCCGTCGACGAGCAGCCCGAGCACGGTCGACTCGGTCTCCAGGTCGCTGTAGCCGGTGAAGATCGTCTCGCCCTGCGCCCGGAAGTCGCGGTACACGCTGGTGTCGGCGAGCTGGCGCTTGCGGGAGCGGGCGTCCGCCTTCGCGCGGGCGCGCTGCTCCTGCATGAGGGTGTCGAACGCGTCGCGGTCGACGCTCAGCCCCGCCTCCTCGACGATCTCCAGCGTCAGGTCGATCGGGAAGCCGTACGTGTCGTGCAGCAGGAACGCCTCGGCGCCGCCGATCTGGGTGGCCCCGGCATCCTTCGCCGCCGCGATCGACGCATCGAGGTTCTCCGAGCCGGCCGCGAGGGTCCGCAGGAACGTCGCCTCCTCGGCGAGGGCGTACGCCGACAGCCGCTCGTACTCGTCGGCGACGACCGGGTAGGCGTCCTTCATCGCGTCGCGCGACGCCGCGAACAGCGTCGCGAACGTGGGACCGTCGACGCCGAGCAGGCGCATCGAGCGGATGGCGCGGCGCATGAGCCGGCGCAGGATGTAGCCGCGGCCGTCGTTGGAGGGCGTGACACCGTCGCTCAACAGCATCAGGGACGAGCGCACGTGGTCGGCCACGACGCGGAAGCGCACATCGTCGTCGTGGTCGGCACCGTACGTCTTGCCGGACAGGCGCACAGCCGCGTCGAGCACGGGACGCACCTGGTCGGTCTCGTACATGTTGTCGACGCCCTGCTTGATGAAGGCGATCCGCTCCAGGCCCATGCCGGTGTCGATGTTCTTGTTCGGCAGCTCGCCGACGATCGTGAAGTCGTACTTGCTCATAACGTCGGTGATCTCGTACTGCATGAACACGAGGTTCCAGATCTCGACATACCGGTCGTCGTCGGTCGCCGGTCCCCCGTCGATGCCGTACGCGGGGCCGCGGTCGAAGAAGATCTCCGAGCAGGGGCCGGCGGGGCCGGGCAGCCCGGTCGACCAGTAGTTGGTGTCCTTGCCGAGGCGCTGGATGCGCTCCTCGGGGAGGTCGGTGAGCCGGCGCCACAGGTCGTGCGCTTCGTCGTCCTCCTCGTACACCGTGACCCACAGATCCTTCGGGTCGAACCCGAGCCCGCCGTCGGCCTCGCTCGTCGTGAGCAGCTCCCACGCGTAGCGGATCGCGCCCTCTTTGAAGTAGTCGCCGAACGACCAGTTGCCGAGCATCTGGAAGAAGGTGCCGTGACGCGGCGTCTTGCCGACCTCTTCGATGTCGTTCGTCCGGATGCACTTCTGGTTGTCCGCGGCGCGCTTGTAAGGCGCGGGCACGTCACCGGACAGGTACGGGATGAACGGGACCATGCCGGCGACCGTGAACAGCAGGGCCGGGTCGTCGGTGACGAGGGATGCCGAGGGCACGATCGTGTGCCCGTTCTTCTCGAAGTAGTCCAGGTAGCGCTGCGCGATCTCGGCGGTCTTCATCTCGGGTTCCTGTGGAGTCTGTGGGCATGCATGACCGCCGCGCCCCTGCCGGGCGCCGTGCGGTCTGGGTCAGTCGGCGAGCTTCGCCGCGGTGTCCTTCGCGGCCTCGACGGCGTCTGCGGCGGCATCCTTCGCCGCGTCGACGGCGCCGGCGGCGGCATCCTTCACGTCGGCGGCGATGCCGTCGATCTTCGCCTCCTGGGCCCGGTAGGCCTCGCCGATGCGGTCGGTGAACTCCGTGATGCGGGCATCGACCTCGGCGAGCACTTCGTGGCCGCGCGGGTCCTTGTTGACCAGGTGGGCGGCGACGAAACCACCGGCGAGTCCCAGCACGAACCACACGACGCTCTTCATGGGTTCCATGTTAGGTGCAAACGCCGAAGGGCGCCGGGGAGACCCCGACGCCCTTCCTGCCCCGCGCGGTGAGCGAGGGCAGCGAGACGAAACGCTCAGCGCGCCGCGTAGTACTCCACGACGAGCTGCACGTCACACGTGACGGGCACCTCGGCGCGCTTGGGACGACGCACGAGCTTCGCGTGCAGCTTGTCGAGCTCGACCTCGAGGTAGCCCGGAACCGGGGGCAGAACCTCGGCGTGGCCACCGAGGGCGGCGACCTGGAACGGCTCCAGCGCCTCGCTCTTGGGCTTGACGTGGATGGTCTGACCCGGCTTCACGCGGAAGGAGGGGCGGTCGACGAGCTGGCCGTCGACGAGGATGTGACGGTGCACGACGAGCTGGCGGGCCTGCGCCGTCGTGCGGGCGAAACCGGCGCGCAGCACGAGCGCGTCCAGACGCATCTCGAGCAGCTCGACGAGGTTCTCACCCGTCAGGCCGTCCTTGCGGCGGGCCTCGTTGAAGGTGTTGCGCATCTGCTTCTCGCGGATGCCGTACTGCTCGCGCAGACGCTGCTTCTCGCGGAGGCGGACGGCGAAGTCGCTGTCCTGCTTGCGCTTGGTGCGACCGTGCTCACCGGGAGCGTAGGGGCGCTTCTCGAGGTACTTGGCTGCCTTGGGGGTCAGCGCGACGCCGAGGGCGCGCGACAGACGCACCTTGCGGCGGTCCTGGGACTTCGTAGCCACGAAGCTGTCCTTTCCTGACGCGGTCGTGACTGTCACGACTCGCGGACGTATCGCCTCTCCTCGCCCTGTCCGGACTGCACGCCGGGGCATGCCGGAAGGTCGGTCAAGAAGAGAGGGGATGCCCGAAAACTCGGTTTCGAGCCGCTCAAGTCTAACAGACGCCCTCTCGGCGCCGCGCGATCACAGGAGCGCTGTCCACGCGAGGGAGAACAGCGGCACGTACAGCAGTGCGATGAGCAGGGCGTGGGTGAGGACGAACCCGCCCGCCTCGAGCGCCTTCCCGCGCTGACGCAGATGCGCGACGAGTTTGCGGAGCATGGATGCGGGATGCCGGACATCCCAGCTGTTGAAGCGCAGGTAGCGGCCGAGGTACACGCCCACGGCACCCAGCACGATGACGACGCCGGCGAAGGTCCAGCTGCTCGCCGGGACGCCGCCGGAGGGCGGGTCGACCATCAGGATGAACATCGTCTGCACGACCGCGAGGCTCAGCACGGCGTTGGCGATGCCGGAGAGCGTCAGCGCGAGCGTCTGCACGATGTCGTACCAGAGCGGCACGGGCGTCTTCTCGGCGCGATGGCTGAAGTTCAGCTCCGTGATGAGGTACACCGAGTTCGGGAACAGCAGCAGCCAGAGGACGGTCGCGACGACGAGATAGATCCAGACGACGAGCGTTCCCGCGCCGATCGTGGACTGCGCCGTGCTGCTGATCGCCGGCACGATCCCGACGAGCCCGACGCCGAAAACGAGCGCCAGGAGCACCGGCAGGAACGACAGCCCGATGTTCACCAGCATGGGTCGGTACAGCGCCACGCCGTACACGCGCGAGCGCAGCACGATGAGGATCGCCGCGTAGAGGTTCAGGAGCACCACCGCGACGGCACCGAGGACGAGGGCCGACATGCGTCCAGCCTGACACAGGCCTCAGGCCGGCGGTGTGGCGAGGATCACGACCCGCGCACCGCCGCAGTCACGGCCACAGGAACACCGCGAACAGGAAGAGCAGATACAGGATGCCGGCGGCGACCGCGAAGGTCTGCGAGATGCGCCCCCAGCGACTGCGGACGGCGGCGACCGCGAACGCGCCGGCGAGGAGCGCCCAGACGAGTTGGTGGCCGAGATCCACGACGAGGCGCCGCGGCCCCGCGGCATCCGCGACCTCGACGCCGTCGCCGACCGTCGCGAACACGATCGCGACGATGCTCGCCGCGACGGCCGCGAGCGTGTACCACCGGCGCCGCGGCACTCTCGTGCCAGTGGTCATGCGAGGGCCTCCTCTTGCTGGCGGAGCCAGGCGATCAGCGTATCGTGCGCGCGCAGGCCGGGGTCGTCGTGGATCGTGGCGTGGGACATGACACCAGGTCAGGGCAGCAGATCGAGGATGCCGACGGGGTACACCGGAAGACCGCCGGCGCGCAGCGCGGCGATCTCGTACCACCCGACGGTCGTGTGACTGTCGCGCACGGCGATCCGCTCGTCTGCGGGCAAGGCGGCGAGGCCCGCCGAGGCGACCGCGAACACGTGGACGATCTCGTGACCGCGGCCGCTCGAGGTGTCGAAGATGTTCTCCGTGACCGCGAGCAGCCGGGCGTCATCGATCGTGGCGTCGAGCTCTTCGGCGAACTCCCGCCGCACGGCGACCGCCGCCGGCTCGCCGAAGGAGATTCCGCCGCCGGGCGCGCGCAGGAACTCGCCGTGGCGGGCGTTCGCGGGGTACGACTCCAGCAGCACCGACCCGTCCCGCACGAGCAGCCCGACGGCGATCACGCGCACGCGGTCGAGCTTCACCAGCTCGCCGGCGTACGCGTCCACGGCGCGGCGGTAGCGCGGCAGATGCGGCGCCAGGGTGCGCAGCGCCAGCGCGAGCGCCTCGGTCGGCTTCTCATCGCAGTGCAGGGCGAGCGCGAGGAACGCCTGCGCGGCGTCGTGGAGCGGGTCGGATGCCGGGACGGCGCGCAGCAGCGCGATCGCGCCCGAGGCATCGCCCACGTTGCGCAGCGAGCTCGCGAGCTGGATCGTCGCCTGCGTGCGGAGGTCATCGCTCAGACCGTCCGCGAGGGCGGCGCGGTACAGCGGGATGGCGGCATGCTCCTCCCCCAACGAGTCGTGCAGGGAGCCGCGCTCATACGCCGCGCGCGCATCGTCGATGCCGCGTTCGGCCAGCAGCGCCTCGAGCCGCGCCCGCGCACCCGTCGGGTCGTCGAGCTCGACGCCGTCCCAGAAGTCGTCGAACCGCGCGTCCCAGGCATCCGTCGTCATCGTCCGATCCTCGCATCCGCGGCTCACGCGGCGCGCATGACCGGGCGAACGGCAAGGTCTTCGAAGCGACACGCCGCGCTTTCGCCGTCTCGCCCGGCGTGTCGCGCACGATCCCTTGCCGTTGGCGTGAGCACGGCGACGCGCCAGCACATCGATGCGTGAGCACGGCGACGCGCCAGCACGGCGATGTGCCGATCGGGGGCTCAGTCCCCGAGGATCTTGCGGATCTTCTCGACGCGAGCGGAGATGTCGCGCTCGAGCCCGCGCCCGGTGGGCTCGTAGTAGCGCCGGCCGCGCAGCTCGTCGGGCAGGTACTGCTGCGTCGCGACGCCGACCTCGAGGTCGTGCGGGTACACATACCCCTTGCCGTGGCCGAGCCGCTTGGCCCCCGGATAGTGCGCGTCGCGCAGGTGCGTCGGGACGCGGCCGAAACCGCCGGCGCGAACGTCGGCGATCGCGGCGTCGATCGCGACGTAGGCGGCATTGGACTTCGCCGTCGTCGCGAGATAGGCCGTCGCCTCGGCGAGCGGGATGCGTCCCTCGGGCATGCCGATGAAGGCCACGGCATCCGCTGCCGCCACGGCGATGACGAGCGCCTGCGGGTCGGCGAGGCCGATGTCCTCGGATGCCGAGATCACGAGCCGCCGCGCGATGAACCGCGGGTCCTCCCCGGCCTCGATCATGCGCGCCAGGTAGTGCATCGCCGCATCGACGTCGGAGCCTCGGATCGACTTGATGAACGCGCTGATGACGTCGTAGTGCTCATCACCCTGGCGGTCGTAGCGCAGCAGCGCGCGGTCGACGGCCTGCGCCACGTGTTCGGCGGTGACGGCGCCGCCGTCGTCCGCCACCATCGAGGCCGCGGCCTCCAACGACGTCAGGGCGCGGCGGGCATCGCCGGAAGCCAGCTGGATGAGCGCCGTCCGCGCTTCCGGCGACAGCTCGACGGCCCCCGCGAGCCCCCGCGCATCGGTGACGGCGCGGTCGATCAGCAGCCCCAGATCGTCGTCGGTCAGCGGCTGCAGCGTCAGCAGCAGCGAGCGCGACAAGAGCGGCGAGATCACCGAGAACGACGGATTCTCGGTCGTCGCGGCGATGAGGATCACCCAGCCGTTCTCGACACCCGGCAGCAGCGCGTCCTGCTGGGCCTTCGTGAAGCGGTGGATCTCGTCGAGGAACAGGATGGTGGACGCGCCGTAGAGATCACGCTGGGTCATCGCCTCCTGCATGACCTCGCGCACATCCTTCACACCCGCCGTCACGGCGGACAGTTCCACGAAGCGGCGACCGGAGGTGCGGGCGATCGCCTGCGCCAGCGTCGTCTTGCCGGTGCCGGGCGGCCCCCACAGGATCACCGAGACGGCGGTCTTCGCCGCCCCGGCCGCGTCGGCGAGGGCGACCAGCGGCGACCCCGGTCGCAGCAGATGCCCCTGCCCGGCGACCTCGTCGAGCGACGTGGGCCGCATCCGCACGGCCAGCGGGGTCTGACCTTGGAAGAGAGCGGATGCCGATGCCACACGTCCAGGCTATCCGCGACCACCGACGCGGGCGCGTTTGTCCGGTTCGACCGCCGCGCCGTAGGCTTTGTCCGGCCCCGGATCGCCGGGAACGAGGGAGGTCCCGTGGCTGCGGGTGCAGGTAGGAGCAAGTCGCGCGTCGAGCAGGAGCGCGCCCGGGTGTACCGCGCGCGGCAGGAGTTCCATCAGGGACTCATCGCGCGCCGTCGTCGTGACAACCTCATCGCCGGCGTCGCCGGCGGCGCACTCATCCTCGCGGTGATCGGCGGCCAGATCGCCTTCTACACCGTCGGCCCGGGCGCCCCGGTGCCCTCCCCGAGCGCCACGCCGACCCCGTCGGATGCGCCGACGCCGGCACCGACGACCGAGCCGGCCCCCGTCGAGTCACCCGCGCCGACCCCCTGACGACGTCCGCGTCGGCCGCGGGCCCGCATATAGGCTGTATGCCGACCGAACCCCCAGGCGGCATGGGCCGCGACGAGGTGCTACCCGTGACTGACGCTTCCACTCCCCCGTCCGACGAGACGATCCCCGCCGACGCGACCGCCGAGACGGCCGTCGAGCAGGATGTCGCCGCCGGTGGCGACGCCCTCACCGACGAGGCCCCCGCCGACGAGGCTCCGGCGCCCGCGCTGTCACCGCGCAGCATCCCCGTGCCCCGCCCGCCCGCGCGCCGACCCGCCGTGGCGCCGATCTCGGCCGCACCGGCGGCGTCGTTCGGACGCGTGGACGATGACGGCACGGTGTCGGTGCGTGAGGGCGACCAGTGGCGCGTCGTCGGCCAGTATCCCGACGGCACTCCCGCCGAAGCGCTGGCCTACTTCGAGCGCAAGTACGCCGACCTCGCCGGTGAGGTGACTCTCCTCGAGACCCGCCACCGCAGCGGCGGCGCTTCGGCCGCCGACTTGCGCGCGACGGCGAAGACCGTGCGCGAGCGCGTCACGGGCGCGGCTGCCGTCGGCGATCTGGCCGCCCTCGAGGACCGGCTGTCGGCGCTCGAGGCCGAGCTCAGCGAAGCCTCCGCCGAGGAGGCGCAGGCGCAGCGCGCCGCCGTCGATGCCGCCGTCGCCGAGCGCACCGCGCTCGTCGAGCGGATCGAGGCGATCGCCGCTCGCGACCCCAAGTCGATCCAGTGGAAGCAGACGACCGCCGAGGTGAGCGAGCTGTTCGACCGGTGGCAGAGCCACCAGGCGAGCGGCCCGCGTCTGCCGAAGAGCCTCAGCCAGCAGCTGTGGAAGCGATTCCGCGACGCCCGCGCGACGCTCGACAAACACCGTCGCGAGTTCTACGCCGGCATGGACGAGCAGCACCGCGCCGCCCGCGACGCCAAGGCGCGTCTCGTCGAGCGTGCCGAGGCGCTGGCCAGCAAGGGCGAAGAGGGCATCGGCGCCTACCGCACTCTCCTCGACGAGTGGAAGAGCGCGGGCCGGGCCGGCAAGAAGGCCGACGACGCCCTCTGGGCACGCTTCAAGGCGGCGGGCGACGCGCTCTACGCCGCGCGCGGCGAGCGTGAGCAGGCCGACGCCGAAGCCTCCCGCGAGAAGATCGAGGCCAAGCGCGCGTTGCTGACCGAGGCGGCCGCGGTGCCGAAGGAGAAGGACACGGCCAAGGCGCGGGCGCTCCTCACCGGCATCCAGCGTCGCTGGGACGAGATCGGTCGCATCTTCCCGCGTGAGGCCGAGCGCGGTCTCGACGACGACCTGCGCAAGATCGAGCAGGGGCTGAAGGCCCGTGAGGACGCGGACTGGAAGAGCAACAACCCCGAGACCAAGGCGCGCCAGAACGACATGACGCAGCAGCTGCGCGACGCGATCGCGGGGCTCGAGGCCGATCTTGAGAAGGCCAAGGCCTCGAAGGACAAGAACGCCATCGCCAAGGCCACCGAGGCGCTCGAGGCGCGCAAGAGCTGGCTGAAGGCCCTCGGCGGCTGACCGCGCGCCAGCTCATCGCCCTCTCCCCAGCGTCCGCGCGCGCCGGGTTGTCCACAGTTGCGCTTCTCGCCCCCGCGGGCGGCACAGTGATGCGGGACACTGCCAGCATGTCCTCGCCGTTCCTCTACTTCGCCGATGAGCGGCTCTCCGCGGCCGAGCTGAGCGCCGCGCGGCTGGACGGCGACCTCGTCGAGATCGGCGAGGGCTACATGCCGACGGATGCCGTGGAGACGCGCGAACTGCGCGCAGGATCGCTGCGCACCCGCATCCCGGCGACGCTCGCCCTGACGCGCGCGTCCGCCGCCTGGATCCACGGCGCCGTCGCCGACCCGCCGCCCCGGCACATCGTGCAGCGCACGGCGCCGCGTCGGGGCAACTACGTGCGCGACCTCCGGCTGGACTACCGGGATCAGCGGATCGCCCCCGCCGACGTGCAATGGATCACGGGCGTCGCGGTGACGACGCCCGCGCGCACGCTCGCGGACCTCGTGCGCGACCTGCACGCCGGCGAGGCCACGCTGCCACTGATCGACGCGATGCTGGCGTGGCGACCGGAGCTCGCGGCGGCGACGGCCGATGCGCTGGACGCCGGCGGCGCCCTCCACTACAAGCGACCGGCGGTGCGCTTCCTGCGGGCGCGAGTCAGGACGACGTGACCCGGTACACGTCGTAGACCGCGTCGATCCGGCGCACCGCGTTGAGGACGCGGTCGAGGTGGACGATGTCGCCCATCTCGAACACGTACCGGCTGAGCGCGAGTCGATCGTTCGTGGTCTGCACCGACGCGGAGAGGATGTTGACGTGGTGCTCGCTGAGCACACGCGTGATGTCGCTGAGCAGACCCGACCGGTCGAGAGCCTCGACCTGGATGTGCACGAGGAACACGCTCTTCGTGGTCGGAGCCCACGCGACGTCGATCATCCGCTCCGGGTCGTCTTTGAGCGACTTCACGTTGGTGCAGTCGGCGCGGTGCACCGACACGCCGCTGCCGCGGGTGACGAAGCCGACGATGTCGTCTCCGGGGACCGGCGTGCAGCACTTGGCGAGCTTCACCAGGATGTCCGGTGCGCCGCGCACGAGGACGCCGGAGTCGCCGCCGCGCGGGGCCTTGGACCGGCCGACGTGCGGGATCTCGATCGGGCCGGTGGAGGTGTCCTCCTGCGAGCTCACGAGTGCCGTGACCTTCTCGATCACCGACTGGGTGGAGATGTGCCCTTCGCCGACGGCGGCGTACAGCGCCGTGACGTCTTCGTAGCGCAGCTGGTGGGCGACCTCCGTGAACGAGTCCTGGTTCATCAGCCTCTGCAGCGGCAGGTTCTGGCGGCGCATCGCGCGCGCGATGGCATCCTTCCCCTGCTCGACGGCCTCTTCGCGACGCTCCTTGGTGAACCAGCCGCGGATCTTGTTGCGGGCGCGGGTGCTCTTGACGAACGTCAGCCAGTCCTGGCTCGGCCCGGCATCCGGGTTCTTCGAGGTGAACACCTCGACGACGTCGCCGGAGTGCAGTTCCGACTCCAGTGGCACGAGCCGGCCGTTGACCTTCGCACCCATCGTGCGGTGGCCGACCTCGGTGTGCACGGCGTACGCGAAGTCGACCGGCGTGCCGCCGGCGGGAAGACCGATCACCCGGCCCTTCGGGGTGAAGACGTACACCTCCTTCGCGCCGATCTCGAACCGCAGCGAGTCGAGGAACTCCCCCGGGTCGGCTGTCTCGGCCTGCCAGTCGGAGATGTGCGCCAGCCACGCCATGTCGGCGTCGACGGCCTTCGCGTCCGGCTTGCCGCCGGCCATGCGCTCCTTGTACTTCCAATGCGCCGCGACACCGTACTCCGCCTGCTGATGCATCTCATTGGTGCGGATCTGGATCTCGACCGTGCGGCCGCCGGGGCCGATCACGGTCGTGTGCAGCGACTGATACAGGTTGAACTTCGGCGTCGCGATGTAGTCCTTGAACCTGCCGGGCAGTGGCGTCCAGCGGGCGTGGATCGAGCCGAGGACCGCGTAGCAGTCGCGCACGTTGTTGACGAGCACGCGGATGCCGATGAGATCGTAGATGTCGTCGAACTCGCGGCCGCGCACCACCATCTTCTGGTACACCGAGTACAGCTGCTTCGGCCGTCCCATGACGCGCCCGCGGATGCGGAGGTCGCGCAGGTCCTCTTCGACCGCGTCGATCACGGAGTGCATGTACTCCTCGCGCTGCGGCGTGCGCTGCTTGACGAGGCTGTCGATCTCGGCGTACAGCTTCGGGTGCAGCACGGCGAACGACAGATCCTCCAGTTCGCTCTTGACGGCCTGGATGCCGAGGCGGTGCGCGAGCGGCGCGTAGATCTCGAGCGTCTCCGTCGCCTTCTTCGCGGCCTTCTCGGGAGGGACGAACCCCCAGGTGCGCGCGTTGTGCAGCCGGTCGGCGAGCTTGATGAGGAGCACGCGGATGTCCTTGGACATCGCCACGATCATCTTGCGGACGGTCTCGGCCTGGGCCGCGTCGCCGTACTTGACCTTGTCGAGCTTGGTGACCCCGTCCACGAGCATGGCGACCTCGTCGCCGAAGTCCGCGGCCAGCTGATCGAGGCTGTAGTCGGTGTCCTCCACCGTGTCGTGCAGCAGCGCCGCGGCGATCGCGCGCGGGCCGAGCCCGAGATCGGCGAGGATCTGCGCGACGGCGAGCGGGTGCGTGATGTACGGCTCGCCGCTCTGCCGCTTCTGCGACGCGTGGGCGGCCGCAGCCACCTGGTAGGCGCGCTCGATGATCGAGACATCACCCTTGGGGTGATGGGTGCGGACGGTGCGGATGAGCTGTTCGACGCCGTTGCGCGAGGGAGCGCGGGAGAAGATCCGGGGTACCAGTCGGCCGAGGGACGAGCTCTGCGGGGAGTTCTGGGCGGACGCAGCGGGCGTCTGTGTCATCCGCTCACCTCCGCCCTGATCAACCCGTCAATCCTACCCGGGCGCCTACGCCCCGGCACGCCGGACGGTGCTCGCGCGCCGAGCGATGCTCACGCGTCGGCCAGGGCGCGCTCGCGGGCGGCCAGCACGCGGCTGTCGCGTGTCTTGAGAGCGGGCTCGTTCTCGCGCAGCAGCGAGTACAGCGGGGCCGCGACGAACAGGGTCGAGTAGGCCGCGACGATCGTTCCGACGAAGATCGACAGCGAGATGTCGGTGAGCGTCTGAGCGCCGAGCCACAGCGCGCCGATGAACAGGATCGCGCCGGTGGGCAGCGCCGCGACGACCGTCGTGTTGATCGAGCGGATGAGCGTCTGGTTGACGGCGAGGTTGACCGACTCGCCGAACGTGCGACCCGATCCTTCGCCGTCGTCGCGGGTGTTCTCGCGGATCTTGTCGAAGACGACCGTCGTGTCGTACAGCGAGTACGACAGGATCGTGAGGAAGCCGATGACGGCCGCCGGGGAGATCTCGAAGCCGAACAGTGCGTAGATCCCGACGGTGATGACGAGCACGTCGACGAGGCCGATGATCGCGGCGATCGACATCTTCCACGTCCGGAAGTAGATCGCCAGGATGATGAAGGTCAGCGCGAGGAAGATCGCGAGACCCCACAGCGACTGCCGCGTGACGTCCTCGCCCCAGCTGGGACCGATGAAGGACGAGCTGACGTTGGCCTCACTGACGTCGAAGGCCTGCGCGAGTGCCGTCTTGACGGCGGCGCTCTTCTCCGGCTCGGTGATCTGGTCGGTCTGGACGCGCACGGCATCCGTGCCGATCGTGGTCACCTTCGTGGTCGCGCCGGGGATGACCGACTGCACCGCTTCGGTGGCGACGGCCTGGTCGGGGGTCGCCACGTCGTTGACGGTGAACTGCGACCCGCCGGTGAACTCGATCGAGAACTGGATCGGGCGGAAGAGCGGGACCAGCGCCGCACCGATCACGAGGATCGCCGCGATGATGAACCACGTCCGTCGCTTGCCGACGAACGGGAACGAGGTCTTGCCGGTGTAGAGGTCGTTGCCGAGCTCGTTCATGGAGCGCATCAGTCGTTCCCCTCCGTCGTGGAGCCGGCATCGGATGCGGACGAGCCGCTGCTCTTGCCGGCGAGCTCGGCCTGCTTGCGCTCGGCGATCGTCTGGCGCCGCTCCGCCTCACCCCGCGAGCGTCCCGCGCGACGCGCCGCGGAACCCTTCGCCACGGAGGCGTCCACGGGCGCGCGGAACTGCGCGCGGCCGCGGTAGACAGCGCCCAAGGCCTCGGGATCCAGCCCCGACAGCGGATGGCCGCCGCCGAAGAAGCGGGTGCGGGCGAGCAGCTGCATCACCGGGTGGGTGAACAGGATGAAGATGAGGATGTCGATGAGCGTCGTGAGACCGAGGGTGAACGCGAAGCCCTTCACCGTCGCGTCGGCCAGGATGTAGAGCACGACGGCGGCGAGGATGTTGATCGACTTGGAGATGTAGATCGTCCGCTTCGCCCGGCCCCAGCCGTCCTCGACGGCGCCGGTGATCGACTTGCCGTCGCGCAGCTCGTCTCGGATGCGTTCGAAGTACACGATGAACGAGTCGGCGGTGAAGCCGATCGTGACGATGAGGCCCGCGACGCCGGCGAGCGACAGGCGGAAGCCCATCCGCCACGCGAGGATGCACAGCGTGATGTAGGTCAGCACCGCCATGACGCCCAGCGACGCGATGATGACGAAGCCCAGGGCGCGGTACACGATCAGCGAGTACAGCGCGACGAGCGCAAGACCGATGAGACCGGCGATGAGGCCGATCTGCAGCTGCTGCGAACCGAGGGTGGCCGAGATCGCGTTGTCGCTGACGATCTCGAAGCTCAGCGGCAGGGCACCGTACTTCAGCTGATCGGCGAGCGTCTTCGAGCTCTCCTGATCGAACGAGCCGCTGATCTGCGGCTTGCCGTCGAGGATGACGCCGTTCATCGACGGCGCCGAGATCACGCGGCCGTCGAGCACGAAGGCGAACTGGTTGCGCGGGGTGTCGCCGGCCTGCGTGAAGGCGTACAGACGCTGGCTGACCTCGCCGAAGATCTTCGTGCCGGCGTCGTCGAACGTGATGTTGACGACCCACTGACCGTTCTGGGTGTTCATGCCGTTGGTGGCATCGGTGATCGCGGATCCGTCGAGCTCCACCGGGCCGAGCAGGTACTTCGCGGTCCCCGTCGGGTCGCACGCGATGAGCGGCTGGTCGGCCGGCTCGTTGGCGGGGTCGTTCGCCTCGTCGGCGCAGTCGTACGCGAGGAACTCGGCCTGCAGGGCCGGCGTGATCCAGTTGAGGTCGCTGCCGTCGGTCGGAGCGACGGTGGGCGTCGCCTCCAGGCCCGCATCCGGCGTCGGGTACGGGGTGGGTGAGCCGTCCTCGCCGACGTACGACGTACTGGCGGCCGTGGTCGCCAGCACCGCGCGCAGCTGCATCTGGGCGGCGGACTCGATGCGGTTGCGAGTCTCCTCGTCGGCCTGCCCGGGAATCTGCACGACGATCTGGTTGCCGGACTGCGTCGTGATGTCGGCCTCGCCGACGCCGGACGCGTCGATGCGCTGCCGGATGATCACGGCGGCCTGGTTCAGCTGCTCGGTCGTCGGCGCGGCGCCGTCGGGCGTCTTGGCCTGCAGGATGATCTGCGTGCCGCCCTGCAGGTCGAGCGCGAGCTCGGGTGCCCATGAGCTCTTGCCGAAGCCGTAGACGCCGAGGGCGTTGATGCCGAACAGGACGGCGGTGATGACGAGAAGGCCCGTCAGTGCGCGCCAGGCATGACGCACAGGGGTGGGTGTGGCCACGGAGGGTCCGCTTTCTTCGAGGATCCGCGTGCGAGACGCGCGGTGTCAGGCCTGGGGCTTGTCGCCGGGCTCGGTCTTGTCCGTTGCGGTGTCGGCTGCGGCGCGGTCGTCGCTGATCGAGGTGACCTCGCCGTCGGCGACGTCCGCGGCATACTCCGCCTGGTCGGCCTCGGCCTCGAGGTACTCGTCTTCGGTGACCGTCT
Organism: Microbacterium sp. CH-015; assembly: GCF_049707015.1. Classification (NCBI taxonomy): domain Bacteria; kingdom Bacillati; phylum Actinomycetota; class Actinomycetes; order Micrococcales; family Microbacteriaceae; genus Microbacterium; species Microbacterium sp. CH-015. Next base: position 880,350 of record NZ_JBNAFJ010000001.1, read on the forward strand.
CCTCGGTCTCGTCGACGACGCGGAGGATGGCCTGGCTGTGGACCTCGACCTCCATGCCGGGGGCGAGCTCGACGCGAGCCGACTTGGAGAGGTCTTCGCCGTCGTACTCGACGAGGGTGCCGTACAGGCCGCCCTGCAGCAGCACCTTCACGCCGGGGAGCATCGCCCGGGCCTTCGCCTCCTGCTCGTCCTTCATCCGCTTGGCACGACGACGCGAGCTCCAGAACATGAAGACGAGCAGCGCCGCCATGGCGACGAGCAGGACAATATCCATCGGTACAACCTTTCGGGACCGCGTCGATCGACGCGAAGAAGACGGCAGCCCTACGTCAGGGTCAGGGGCCGGCCTTCAGCGATTATAGGTCATCGAAGATCGCGGCCCCGCTCGGCGCGGGCACCCGCAGGTGCGCGTACGCCTCGGGCGTGGCGATGCGGCCGCGCGGCGTGCGGGTGAGCAGGCCAATGCGCACGAGGTACGGCTCGACGACCGATTCGATCGTGTCGGCCTCCTCACCGACCGTGACGGCGAGGGTGCCGAGCCCGACCGGGCCGCCGCGGAAACGGCGCACCACGGCGTCGAGCACGGCACGGTCGAGGCGGTCGAGTCCGATCTCGTCGACGTCGTAGAGGTTCAGGGCCGCCGCGACGTGGGCATCGGCCGCCGCCGCGCGCGCGGCGGTGTCGGCGTCGCCGTGCACGATCACGTAGTCGCGCACCCGGCGCAGCAGCCGGTTCGCGATGCGCGGGGTCCCCCGGGAGCGCCGGGCGATCTCGGCACGCGCGGAAGACGGCAGGTCGACCCCGAGTACCGTCGCCGAGCGCGAGATCACCTGCTCGAGCTCCTCCGGTTCGTAGTACTCCAGGTGGGCCGTGAAGCCGAACCGGTCACGCAGCGGGTTCGGCAGCATGCCGGATCGGGTCGTCGCACCCACGAGCGTGAACGGGGCGAGATCGAGCGGGATGCTGGTCGCCCCCGCCCCTTTGCCGACCATGATGTCGATGCGGAAGTCCTCCATCGCGAGGTACAGCATCTCCTCCGCGGAGCGCGCCATGCGGTGGATCTCGTCGATGAAGAGGACTTCGCCGGGGATGAGGCTCGACAGCAGCGCCGCGAGATCGCCGGCGTGCTGGATGGCGGGGCCGCTCGACAGGCGCAGCGGACGGTCGCTCTCATGCGCCACGATCATCGCGAGCGTGGTCTTGCCGAGGCCGGGCGGCCCCGACAGCAGGATGTGGTCCGGCGGCCGCTGCTGGATCCGGGCGGCGTCGAGCAGCAGCTGCAGCTGGCCGCGCACCTTCTGCTGGCCGACGAATTCGGCGAGGGATGCCGGGCGCAGCGCGCCTTCGACGGCGAGCTCGCTCTCGTCCTGGGGTGCGGCCGGATCGATCGCGTCAGACACCGGCGCGCTCCGGACGGGCCGGGCCCAGCTGGGCGAGGGCGAGCTTGAGCAGCGCTGGCACCGACTCGCGGTGGGCGGGTGTCGCGGCATCCGTCACGGCGGCGACCGCCTCGGTGCTCACCCGCTCGTTCCAGCCGAGGGCCACGAGGGCGGCGACGACCTGCGCGGCCACGGCGCCGGCCGGCGCACCCGCCGCGGGCGCCGCGACCCCGACCGCGACGTGGAGTTTGCCGGCCAATTGCACGACGATGAGCTTCGCTGTCTTCGGGCCGATGCCCGACACGCGGCGGAACGGCGCGTCGTCCTCGGCGGCGAGGGCCTCGGCGATCTGCGCCACGGTGAGCGCCGACAGCACGCCGAGCGCCGATTTGGGTCCCACGCCGGACACGCTCAGCAGCTGCGTGAACACTCCGAGCTCCTCGCGCTCGGCGAAGCCGTAAAGCGAGAGGGCGTCGTCTCGGACGACCAGCGTCGTGTGCAGCTGGGTCTCGTCGCCGACGTGCAGGGCGCGGGAGACCTGGGCAGTGACGGCGACGGTGAAGCCGACGCCGCCGACCTCGATGATCGCCGACTCGGCATCGACATGCAGGACGCGTCCGCGCAGCGAGGAGATCATGCGATCAGCCTACGAGGCGGTTCGCAGTTTTGTTCGAGCGACACGCGCCGCCGCGGGTGTGGCCACGGCTGCCGTCACCGTCATCGGCTCCGTCATCGGCGTGCGGCCGCACGCTCGGCATCCGCCCACGCGCGCTGCGCAGGGGTGAGGGACGCCGTGGCGTGGGGTCCGGCGGCATTCCCCGGCCCTTGCCGCCACGCGTGGCACAGGGCGAGGGCGAGCGCGTCGGCGGCATCGGCGGGCTGCGGCAGCGCGTCCAGGCGCAGCACGCGCGCCACCATGGTCTGCACCTGGAGTTTGTCGGCGGCGCCGTATCCGGTGATCGCGGCCTTGACCTCGGAGGGGGTGTGGGTGGCGGCGGGGAGGCCGTACTCGGCCGCCAGCAGCAGGGCGATGCCGCTGGCCTGCGCCGTGCCCATCACGGTGTTGCGGTTCTGCTGCGCGAACACGCGCTCCACCGCGACGACGTCGGGGCTGTGGGAGCGGAGCACGGCGCGGATGCCGGCGGCGATCGTCGCCAGCCGCTGCTCGATCGGCAGGTCGGTCGCCGAGCGCACGACGCCGACGTGCACGAGCGAGGCGGAGCGGTCGCGGGCGACGTCGACGACACCGACGCCGCAGCGGGTGAGGCCGGGGTCGATGCCGAGAACGCGAAGAGCGGATGCCACTCCCCCACGCTACGGCGTGGATCGGCGGCATCCGCTCTCGAATCGCGGGGCTTACTCGTCTTGCTCGAGTTCGGCCTGCACCTCGACCGACAGGTCGAAGTTGCTGAAGACGTTCTGCACGTCATCGCTGTCTTCGAGGGCGTCGATGAGACGGAAGATCTTGCGGGCCGTCTCGGCGTCGATCTCGACCTTGAGGTTCGGCACGAACTCGACATCGGCGGACTCGTACTCGATGCCGGCCTCCTGCAGGGCGGAGCGCACCGCGACGAGGTCGGAGGCCTCGGTGATGACCTCGAAGCCCTGGGCGTGCGGCTCGATCTCCTCGGCGCCGGCCTCGAGGGCGGCCATCATTACGTCATCCTCGGTGGTGCCCTCCTCGGAGACGACGATGACGCCCTTGCGGGTGAAGTTGTAGGCGACCGATCCGGGGTCGGCGAGGGTGCCGCCGTTGCGGCTCAGGGCCGTGCGCACCTCTGCGGCGGCGCGGTTCTTGTTGTCCGTCAGACACTCGATCATGAGGGCGACACCGCCGGGCGCGTACCCCTCGTACATGATGTTCAGGTACTCGACCGACTCGCCGCCGATGCCGGCGCCCCGCTTGATGGCGCGGTCGATGTTGTCTTTGGGGACGGAGGTCTTCTTCGCCTTCAGGACGGCGTCGAACAGGGTCGGGTTGCCCTGGAGGTCCGGGCCTCCGAGCTTCGCGGCGACTTCGATGTTCTTGATGAGCTTCGCCCACGACTTGGCACGGCGCGCGTCGATGACGGCCTTCTTGTGCTTGGTCGTGGCCCATTTGGAGTGTCCGGACATAGCCTCCAGTTTACGGTCCCGCGGCCGCGATCTTCGCGAGGGTGCGGAGGTTGCGGGTGGTCGTGGTGCCGGTGTACGACGATCGGGCCAGCACCTTGGCGAACGGGGTGTCCACCGAGCGCCCCTTCGGCGGGCTCCAGTACACGACGCCGAAACCCGGCTGCACGAGATCGTCCGGCGACTCGAGCTCTTCCGCCGTGTGCGCGAGAGCGTCGCGCACCGCCCGATCGCGGCAGAAGACCACGTACGGCTGGCGGCCGGCGTCATCGGCGTCGAACGGGAAGTCCGCGATCGCCGCATCGAGCTCCCGCATCGTGACGAGCACGATCCACGCCTCGTAATCGAACCGCGCGCCGAGGGCGCGCTCGATCGTCTCCGTCAGTTCGGCACGGGCGGATGCCGCGGCATCCGCCTCGAAGCGCACGTTCCCACTCGCGAGGACCGTCGCCACCCGATCGAAGCCGAGGTCGCGGAACAGCGCCGCGAGCTCGGCGCTGCGGACCGTCACGCCGCCGACGTTGACTCCGCGCAGGAGCGCCACCCAGGTCGTCATAGGGGCAGAGTATCGCCGGGCGTCGACGCCGCGCGTGCGCCCTTGTGCGCGCACGGCGAATGGACGATCGTCGAAGCGTCAGGGGGGATCGAATGGGACTGCTGGTGTCTGCGAGCATCTGGGCGATCTTCGTCGCCGCGACGCTGTGGTTCCCCACCCGGCGCGGGCCGCTGGGCTTCGTCGTGTACCTCGCCACGATGAGCTTCAACGAGATCCCGATGGTGCTGTTGGTCGTGTTCGCGATGTCGGCGGGGCTCACCCTGACCGACGAATCCGCAGACACGGCTGTCGCCGGAGCAGTGTCGCTCTACGGGTATCTCGGTGCCGGGCGGCGCCTCGTCCGACGTGACCTCACGCCGCGCGGACGGTATCGAGGAACATCTCGTGGAAGCGCGTCTCGCCCGACACCTCCGGGTGGAAGGCGGTGCCGAGCAGCCTGCCCTGCCGGACGGCGACGACCGCGCCGTCGTCGAGCGTCGCGATCGTGCGGGCGGCGGGGCCGACCTCGACGACGCGTGGGGCGCGGATGAAGGTTGCGTGCGTCGTGGTGTCGAACCCCTCGACCGTCAGGTCGGTCTCGAAGGAGTCGACCTGACTGCCGAAGGCATTGCGCTGCACCGTGACGTCGAGGCCGCCGAAGGTCTCCTGACCCCGGATGCCGTCGGTGATGCGGTCCGCGAGGAGAATCAGGCCCGCGCAGGTGCCGTAGACGGGCAGACCGCCCGAGATGGCGTCGCGGATCGGCTGCTGCATGCCGAAGGCGCGGGCGAGCTTGTCGATCACGCTCGACTCGCCGCCGGGGATGACGAGCCCCGAGATGGCCGCGAGCTCCTCGGGCCGGCGGACGAGCACGACGTCGGCGCCCAGCGCCGTGAGTACGCGCGCGTGCTCACGGACATCCCCCTGCAGGGCGAGGACGCCGACGCGCGGCATCCCCTCGGTCACCATCCGCGCTCGGCGAGGCGGTGCGGCGCCGGCAGGTCGGTCACGTTGATGCCGACCATAGCCTCGCCGAGTCCCCGCGAGACGTCGGCGATGACCTTCGCGTCGTCGAAGAACGTCGTCGCCTTGACGATCGCGGCGGCACGGGCGGCGGGGTTGCCGCTCTTGAAGATGCCGGAGCCCACGAACACGCCGTCGGCGCCCAGCTGCATCATCATGGCGGCATCCGCCGGGGTGGCCACTCCCCCGGCGACGAACAGCACGACGGGCAGCGTGCCCGTCTCGGCGATCTCGGCGACGAGGTCGTAGGGCGCCTGCAGCTCCTTCGCCGCGACGTAGAGCTCGTCCTTCGACAGCGCGCCGAGCGCGGCGATCTCGCCGCGGATCCTCCGGATGTGCTTCATCGCCTCCGAGACGTCTCCCGTGCCGGCCTCGCCCTTGGACCGGATCATCGCCGCGCCCTCGGTGATGCGCCGCAGCGCCTCGCCGAGGTTCGTCGCGCCGCACACGAACGGCACGGTGAAGTCCCACTTGTCGATGTGGTTGACGTAGTCGGCGGGCGAGAGCACCTCGGACTCGTCGATGTAGTCGACGCCGAGCTCCTGCAGCACCTGCGCCTCGACGAAGTGGCCGATGCGGGCCTTCGCCATGACGGGGATCGACACCGCCGAGATGATGCCGTCGATCATGTCGGGGTCGCTCATCCGCGACACCCCGCCCTGCGCGCGGATGTCGGCGGGCACGCGCTCGAGCGCCATGACGGCGACCGCGCCGGCATCCTCGGCGATCTTCGCCTGGTCGGGCGTGACGACGTCCATGATGACGCCGCCCTTCAGCATCTCGGCGAGGCCGCGCTTGACGCGCGAGGTTCCGGTGGCGGCAGCGGACACGGGTACTCCTTCGAATTGACCTAGGCCAAAAGCTAGCATGGCTGAGCACGTATGCTGAACGTCGTGCACGGCGACATCCCCGACGAGATCTCCGACGAGATCTCCGACGCGTTCGGCGGCGGATCGGCGAGCGAGATCGCCGCCAGCATCCGGCGCCGCATCGAGCGCGGCGACCTCGACGCCGGTGCCGTGCTCCCGCCGGTGCGCGCCCTCGCGGAACGGCTGGGTGTCAACCGCAACACCGTCGTCGCCGCCTATCGGCAGCTGGCGCAGGCCGGCCTCGTGGCCAGCCGGGGCCGCGGCGGCACGGTGGTCGCCGGAGTGGCTCCGGCGCCGCAGGAGGGATTCGCCCAGGGCAGTGTGCTGCGCGATATCGGCACCGGCAACCCCGACCCCGACCTCATCCCCGACCCCTCGCGCGCCCTCGCGGCGGTGGTCGGCCGACCCGTGCTCTACGGCGAGCCGGTCATCGATCGCGGTCTTGACGCGTGGGCGACGGCGTGGCTCGGCGAGGCCCTCGACCCGGCGCTGGCGTTCCGGCTCACGGTCACCAGCGGCGCGTCGGACGCGATCGACCGGCTGCTGTCGCAGACCCTCACCCGCGACGACCCGGTCGCACTGGAGGACCCCTGCTTCCTGTCCAGCCTCAACACCGTGCGCCTCGGCGGATACCGGCCGGTGGCCGTGCCGGTGGATGCCGAGGGGATGACCGTCGCGGGACTGCGCGCCGCCCTCGAGGCCGGCGTCCGCGCCGTCGTCTGCACCCCGCGGGCGCAGAACCCCACGGGGGCGAGCCTGTCGCCGCAGCGCGCCGCGGAGCTCCGGGAGGTGCTGGCCGACCACCCGTATGTGCTCGTCATCGAGGACGACCACTACTCGCTGCTGTCGACCCAGCCCTACCACTCGCTCATCGGCCCCGGACACCGCCGGTTCGCACTCGTGCGGTCGGTGTCGAAGTTCCTGGGTCCCGACATGTGCCTGGCGATCACCGCCTCCGATCCCGATACCGCCGAGCGCCTCGCGCTGCGACTGAGCCCCGGCACGACCTGGGTCAGCCACCTGCTGCAGCGGCTCGCGCACGCGCTGCTCGCCGATGACACGGTGCGCGCCGGCATCCGTCGCGCGTCCGCGCACTATGCGCGTCGCAACGACGCCTTCGCCGCTCTCCTCGCCGAGCACGGCATCGACGCCGACGCCGGTGACGGCCTCAACGTGTGGGTGGCACTCCCGGTCGACGCCCGCGCCGTCTGCGAGCAGCTCATGCGGCGCGGCTGGCTCGCCCGGCCCGGCGACGAGTTCATCCTCGCCGACACCGGCGCCGCCCGCCGGCTGCGCCTCACCGTCCACGACCTCTCCGATGCCGACGCCCGACGCCTGGCATCCGACCTCGCCGCCGCCATCGAGGCGGCGGACCTGAAGAAAGCGGGTTGATCCGTGAAGATCCTGTCCATCCAGTCCGCCGTCGCGTACGGCCACGTCGGCAACTCCGCCGCCGTCTTCCCGCTGCAGCGGATCGGCGTCGAGGTGCTGCCGGTGTACACGGTGAACTTCTCCAATCACACCGGGTACGGGGCGTGGCGGGGGCCGCTCATCTCCCCCGCGGATGTGCGGGACGTCATCACCGGCATCGAGGAGCGCGGCGTCTTCGGCGAGATCGACGTCGTCCTCAGCGGATACCAGGGCTCGGAGGGCATCGGCGACGTCATCCTTGACGCCGTCGCGCGGGTGAAGGCGGCCAACCCGGCAGCGGTGTACTCGTGCGACCCCGTGATGGGCAACGCGAAGAGCGGATGCTTCGTCGCACCCGCCATCCCGATCCTGCTGCGCGAACGGGTGGTGCCGGCCGCCGACATCATCACCCCCAACCAGTTCGAGCTGGGCTTTCTCACCGAGACCGAGCCGAGCGACCTGGACTCGACCCTCGCGTCGGCCGACGCGGCGCGCGCGCTGGGGCCGGATGTCGTGCTCGTGACGTCGGTGGAACGGCCCGATCGACCGGCCGACACGATCGAGATGCTGGCCGTCACCGGGGATGGCGCGTGGATCGTGCAGACCCCGCACATCCCGATGAAGGCGAACGGCTCGGGCGACGTCACCGCTGCGCTGTTCACGGCGCACTACCGCGCGAGCGGGGATGCCGCGGCCGCCCTCGCGAAGACCGTCTCGAGCGTGTGGGACCTGCTGCAGACCACGTACGAGTCCGGTCAGCGCGAGCTGCAGCTCGTCGAGGCGCAGGAGTTCTACGCCCACCCCCGCCTGCAGTTCGAGGTCACCCGCGTGCGCTGACGCCGGCGTTGCCGCCCCTTCCCCGCGAGAGAGTCACCGCCCCTTTTCCGCGAGAGAACAACTGGGCGCCGAGAGAACGGGTGAAACCCGCACTCTCGGCGCGCGGTTGTTCTCTCGCGGGAGGAGAGGCGCCGGGCGCGCACGGCGTGCCGGGTGGATCAGGCGGGCCAGGCGGATGCCACGGCCTCGCGCACCTCGCCGAGGAGCTGCGGCAAGGCCTTGGTCTTGGCGATGATCGGGAAGAAGTTCGCGTCGGTCGCCCACCGCGGCACGATGTGCTGGTGCAGATGCTCGTCGACGCCGGCACCGGCGACGGCGCCCTGGTTCATCCCGATGTTGAACCCGTCGCAGCGGGAGACCTGACGCAGCACCCGCATGGCGGTCTGCGTCAGCGCGCCGATCTCGGCGACCTCCTCGGCGCTGGCCTGATCGTACGTCGGGATGTGGCGGTACGGGCACACCAGCATGTGCCCCGAGTTGTACGGGAACAGGTTCAGCAGCACGTAGGCGGTCTGGCCGCGGTGAACGATGAGCCCCTCGGCATCCGTCCGCTGCGGCGCCGCGCAGAACGGGCATCCCGACCCGCGGTTCACGTCCGCACCGGCGGTGATGTACGCCATCCGGTGCGGTGTCCAGAGCCGCTGGAACTCGTCCGGGACGCCCGGCAGCGTCGCGGCGTCGATGAGCTCGCCGTGCTCCGCGTCACCCTCGCTCATCGCCCGGCTCCGCTCACGCGAGATCCTCGGCGGTGTTGACGAGGGCGTGCGACGCGATCGCACCGACGATCTTCTCGATCGCCTCGTCGACGGGGATGCCGTTGGTCTGCGACCCGTCGCGGAACCGGAACGAGACCGTGCCCTGCGAGCGGTCCTGCTCCCCCGCGATGAGCTGCAGCGGCACCTTCTGCGTCGTGTGGGTGCGGATCTTCTTCGGCATCCGATCGGCGGAGTGGTCGACCTCCGCGCGCACCCCTCGCTCGCGCAGGCGACCGATGATGTCGTCGAGATACGGCGCAAAGTCGTCCGCGACGGGGATGCCCACGACCTGCTGCGGTGCCAGCCACACCGGGAAGGCGCCCGCGTAGTGCTCGAGCAGGATCGCGAAGAAGCGCTCGATCGAGCCGAACAGCGCGCGGTGGATCATGATCGGGCGGTGCTTCTCGCCGTCGGGACCGGTGTACTCCAGGCCGAAGCGCTCGGGCAGGTTCGGGTCGACCTGCACGGTCGACAGCTGCCAGGTGCGGCCGATCGCGTCGCGGGTCTTGAGGTCGATCTTCGGGCCGTAGAACGCCGCCTCGCCGGGGACCTCGGTGAGCTTCAGCCCCGAGGCGACGGCGACGTTGCGGAGCGCGTTGGTGGAGTACTCCCAGAACTCGTCGGAGCCGATCCACTTGCTCTTCTCGTCGTCGCGCATCGACAGCTCGAGCTCGAAGTCGTCGAGGCCGAAGTCGCGCAGCATCGAGATGACGAACTCCAACACGCGCGTCGCCTCGGTCTCGAGCTGATCCTCGGTGACGAACAGGTGCGAGTCGTCCTGCGTGAAGCCGCGGACGCGGGTGAGGCCGTGGAGGGCGCCGGACAGCTCGTTGCGGTAGACGGTGCCGTTCTCGGCGAGCCGCATCGGCAGGTCGCGGTAGCTGCGCGCACGCTCCTTGTAGATGAGGATGTGCATCGGGCAGTTCATGGGCTTCAGGTAGTAGTCCTGGCCCGCCTTGGTGATGTTGCCCTCGGCATCCCGCTCCTCGTCCATGACGATCGGGGGGAACATGCCCTCCTTGTACGTCACGAGGTGGTTCGAGGTGAGGAACAGGTCCTCCTTTGAGATGTGCGGGGTGTACACGTAGGTGTAGCCCGCCGCGATGTGGCGACGGCGCGCGTGCTGCTCCATCTCGCCGCGGACGATGCCGCCCTTGGGATGCCAGACCGACAGCCCCGAGCCGATCTCGTCGGGGAAGCTGAACAGGTCGAGTTCCTTGCCGAGCTTGCGGTGGTCGCGCTTCGCGGCCTCTTCGAGACGCTGCTGGTAGGCCCGCAGCTCGTCCTTCGTGGGCCAGGCGGTGCCGTAGATGCGCTGCAGCTGCGGGTTCTTCTCGCTGCCGCGCCAATACGCCCCGGCGATGCGGGTGAGGTCCCAGCCGTTGCCGACCAGGCGCGTCCCCGGCACGTGGGGGCCGCGGCAGAGATCGCGCCAGGCGGTCTCGCCGTCGCGGGTGACGTTGTCGTAGATCGTGAGCTCGCCGGCGCCGATCTCCGCCGACGCGCCCTCGGCGGCGTGCGCGCCGGAACCAGGGCCGCCGGCGAGGTCGATGAGCTCGAGCTTGAACGGCTCGTCCGCCATTTCGGCGCGCGCCTCGTCCTCGGTGACCACGCGACGCACAAACCGCTGGTTCTCGCGGACGATGCGCTCCATCTCCTTCTTGATGGCTTTGAGATCTTCGGGGGTGAAGGGCTCGTCGACGCCGAAGTCATAGTAGAAGCCGTCGGTGATGGGCGGCCCGATGCCGAGGTTCGCCTGGGGGCGAATGCGCTGCACCGCCTGCGCGAGGACGTGCGCCGTGGAGTGGCGCAGGATCGCCAGGCCGTCGGCGCTGTCGACGGTGACGGGCTCCACCGCGTCCTCGGCCGTGACCACGGTTGCGAGGTCTTTCAGGTCGCCGTTCACGCGCAGGGCGATCACGGAGCGGTCGGGGAACAGCGCGAAGCCGTCGGCGGGGTAGGTCACGTCAGTCACGGGGATCCTTCTTCGATCAATGCTCCTCCCAGGCTATCTCTCGCCCGCACCTGTCTCGTGAGCGCCATGATGGATGCCGTGAAGCTCGCCCTCGTCGGAGTCGTGCTGCTCCTGGCGGGCGGCGCCGCCGTCGCGTCCGGCGTGCTGCCCGCGGACGAGGCGGGAGCGATCGCGGAGCGCGTCTGGCCGATCCTGCTGTTCGTCGTCGCCGTCACGATCGTGGCGGAGCTGTCCGCGACCGCGGGCGTCTTCGACGTCGTGGCCGCGCGCCTGGCACGCTGGTCGCGCGGTCGCATCGTCGCGCTGTGGCTGCTGATCGTCGGTTTCGCCGTCGTCGTGACGGCGTTCCTCTCCCTCGACACGACCGCGGTGCTGCTGACCCCCGTCGTCGTCGCCGTGGCACGCGCCAACGGCCTGCCACCGCTGCCGTTCGCGTTCGCGACGGTGTGGCTGGCCAACACCGCATCGCTCTTCCTCCCGGTCTCGAACCTCACCAACCTGCTGGCGTCGCATCGGCTCGACGAGGCCGGGGCGCCGGTCCCGTTCCTCACGCTGCTGGGGCCGTCGGCTCTCGTGGCTGTCGCCGCCACGGTGCTGCTGCTGTGGATCTGGCACTCGCGTGCCCTGTCGGGCCGGTTCGCGATCAGCGCGCCGCCGCGCGTCGCCGACGTCGTGCTCCTGCGCGGCTCAGCCGTCGTGCTGATCGTGCTGCTGCCGCTGCTCGTCAGCGGCATGCCGCCGTGGCTGCCCGCGCTGGCCGCGGCGGCAACTCTCACGATCCTGTTCGCGTGGCGCTCGCCGGGCGCGCTGCGCCTGCGGCTCGTGCCGTGGCAGCTCGTCGTGTTCGCCTCGGGGCTCTTCCTCGCGGTCGGCGCGCTGGAGGCGTGGGGGTCGGCGCAGGTCCTCGCCGCCGCGACCGGCACCGGCGAGGACCTGCTGTCGCTCTGGCAGCTCGCGGGCGTCGGGCTCGTCGGAGCCAACGCCGTCAACAACCTGCCCGCCTACCTCGCGCTCGAGCCGGTCGCCGACTCACCGGTCCGGCTCGCCGCGCTGCGCATCGGCGTCGGCGCCGGACCCCTGATCACGCCGTGGGCGTCGCTAGCGACCCTGCTGTGGCACGAGCGGCTGCGCGCCGTGGGCATCGACGTGCCGTGGCGCCGCTACGTGCTGTGGGGGCTGCTGGCGGCTCCGGTGGTGGTCGCGCTGGCCGTGATCCCCCTCGCGTGGCGGTGACGTCGTCGACGGATGCCGCCGCGCACGCTCACTCGACGCTGAGGTCCACCTGGATCTCACCCGCGAGTGCTTCGAGGGCACGGCGGATCACCGCGGCATCCGCCCCTTCGGGGATGCTCACCTCGACGGTGGCTTCGAAGAGGATGCCGCCGGCCATCGGGGCGTCGAGCGTGCGGCTGCGGAAGGCGTCGATCGACAGGGCATGGGCGGCGATCGTCGCCGTCACGTCGCGGACGATCCCGGGGCGGTCGTTGCCGAGCACGGTGATGTGGAGGGTCCGGGGCGCGGGCGTGGCGGCCTTGGTGCCGGCGTGGACCGCGACCTTCAGCATCCCCTCCAGAGGCTGCAGCGACGCGACGAACTCGTCGACGCGCGCGTCGTCCACCCGGACGAGCACGATGCCCGCGAACGCGCCGGCGAGCTCGGCGAGCTCGCTCTGCTCCCAGTTGGCGCCGGCTTCGGAGACCTTCTGCGCGAGGGCGTTCACGAGACCGGCGCGGTCGTCGCCGACGACGGTGAGCACGAGGTGGGCCATACCGCGAGCCTAACGACAAAAACCCCCGGCGACCCGGGGGCTTCAGGTGGTGCGCGATACTGGGATCGAACCAGTGACCTCTTCCGTGTCAGGGAAGCGCGCTACCGCTGCGCCAATCGCGCCTGTACAGGCGTATTCAGTTGTCTAGCGAGGTGGCGACGGGATTCGAACCCGTGTAAACGGCTTTGCAGGCCGGTGCCTAGCCGCTCGGCCACGCCACCATGTGGATTAACCGTGTGGTTTGACCCCACGTGCCGTGATCGCTGTGACACGATCCCTGCACTCGAGCGGATGACGAGACTCGAACTCGCGACCCTCACCTTGGCAAGGTGATGCGCTACCAACTGCGCTACATCCGCGTGCTCCCTGGTTGCCCCGGGAACTTGATCGACTTTAGCCGACGATCCCGTCATCACCAAACCGAGGCGAGCCCGCGCGTGTCACACCCGGACGATTCGTGACAGCGCTCCGCATCCGGTAGCATCATGACTCGATCCCATGCGGATCACGGGCGATTGGCGCAGTTGGTAGCGCGCTTCCTTCACACGGAAGAGGTCATCAGTTCGAGTCTGGTATCGCCCACCACACCACATCCCCCGATGCAGCTCCGCTGGTGGCGAAGATCGACGCCGTCAGCCGCCGACGGTCCAGCCGTAACGCAGTTGCAGCGCGCGGGCGACGACCGCGAACCGCTCCAGGTCGAGCGCCGACGCCTCGCGGCGCATGCCGGCGGTGTGCACGCTGTACAGCTGATCGATGTCGACCCAGGAGGGACGCCCCTTCGAGTCCCATCCGCCCGAGCCGATCGGCAGGAAATCGCGGTCGCCGTCGTGGGCGATGCTCGTGAGCTTCACCGCGTACACCCGATCTTCGCTCTGGCGCCCGATGACGAGCACCGGCCGGTCCTTGCCGCGACCGTCGCGCTCGGCGTACGGAACCCACGTCCACACCACCTCGCCCGCATCGGGCATGCCATCGCGGTCGGGCGCGTAGGTGATGCGCAGCCCGCGACGGTCGGGCGGATCGATCTCGATCGTCGCCGTGTCGCCGGAGCTGCCGGGAGCGATGTCGCGGACGGATGCCGTCGCCTGCGCCGTCTGCGCGCGTGCGGGCCGCTCCGGCGTGCGCTGCGGGGCCTGGCGCGACGGTGAGGTGAACAGCGTCGCGATCCCCCGGAGGAACCGGGTGAGGGAGCCGCCGTCGGTGTTGCGCGTCGCCATGCCGCCACCATAGCGAGAACGGCCGAGGGGCGCCGGATCGTGTGATCCGGCGCCCCTGTGCCGTGGTGGCTTGCTGTGTGACAGGTGTCAGTCGACGAGCGCGTAGCCCTCTTCACCGTGGACGACGGTGTCGATGCCGGCGATCTCGTCCTCGTTCTTCACGCGGAAGCCGATCGTCTTCTCGATCGCGAGACCCAGCACGTAGGCGACGACGAACGAGAAGATGAGGACGGCCACCGCGGCGACGAACTGCACGACGAGCTGCTCGAAGCCGCCGCCGACGAACAGGCCGGTCCCGGTGGCGAAGAAGCCGAGGTACAGCGTGCCGATGAGGCCGCCGACGAGGTGGACGCCGACGACGTCGAGCGAGTCGTCGTAGCCGAGCTTCCACTTCAGCTCGATCGCCAGGGCGCAGACAGCACCGGCGATGAGCCCGAGCAGCAGCGCCCAGCCCGGGGCCAGGTTCGCGCAGGAGGGCGTGATCGCGACGAGACCCGCGACGGCGCCGGACGCGGCGCCGACCGACGTGGACTTGCCGTCCTTGAGCTTCTCCACGATCACCCAGCCGAGGATCGCCGCGGCGGTCGCGCCGAGCGTGTTGACGATGATGAGGCCGACCGAGGAGTCCTCGGTGCCGAGCAGGCCGAACGTGCCCTCGGCGCCGGCGTTGAAGCCGAACCAGCCGAACCACAGGATCGCCGCTCCCAGCATCACCAGCGGCACGTTGTGCGGCTTGTGGATGCCCTTCTGGAAGCCGACGCGCTTGCCGAGGACGAGCGCCAGCGCGAGAGCGGCGGCACCGGCGTTGATGTGCACCGCGGTGCCACCGGCGTAGTCGATGACCGTGACATCCCAGCCGAAGCTCTCACCGAGCTTCATGATCCAGCCGCCGCCCCAGACCCACGCGGCAACCGGGAAGTAGACCACCGTCGCCCAGATGCCAGCGAAGATCATCCACGAGCCGAACTTGGCGCGGTCGGCGATCGCGCCGGAGATGAGCGCGACCGTGATGATCGCGAACGTGGCGCCGAACGTCGCCCCGACCAGCGTGTCACTCGACGCGTTGGCGAGACCGAAGTCGGAGAACGGGTTGCCGGCGAGCCACGTCGGACCGTCGGTGATCGCCGACATGTTGAACCCGTAGAGGATCCACAGCACGCCGACCAAGCCCATCGCGGCGAAGCTGAGCATCATCATGCTCACGACGCTCTTCGCCTTGACCAACCCGCCGTAGAAGAACGCCACACCCGGCGTCATAAAGAGCACGAGGGCTGTCGCGGCGACAGACCACGCGAGGTTTCCGCTGTCCATGAAGTTCCTCACTCATGTGTTGTGTAACTCGGGCCTGGACACCGCTGCTTTCGGGTCGCGGCTGTCCTGGCGAGACTCAGTGTGACGACGCGCGGTTTCCACCGGCATGCGTGTCGTGTTTCGCGATCGTTACGCGGATGCCGCGTGGGTAAACATCACGTTTCGTGACGCCGAAAAGGGCGCGGGAATCCCCCGCCGAACGGCGGGGGACACCGGGTCAGGAGTGCGTCAGGGCGTTCAGGCGTGAGATGGCGCGCAGATACTTCTTGCGGTAGCCGCCGGCGAGCATCTCGTCGCTGAAGACGGCGTCGAGCGCCTGCCCGGTCGCGCGCACCGGGATCTGCGCGTCGTACGCCCGATCGACGAAGGCCACCAGCCGCAGCGCGGCGGACTGATCCTCGAGGGTCGTCACGTCGCGCAGCCCGATCATTCCGACGCCGTCGATGAGGCGGAGATAGCGCGACGGGTGCACGGTCGCGAGGTGCGCCACGAGGTCGCCGAACGCGTCATCGGAGACGACGGCGTGCGCGGCGGCATCCGTGATCGCCGTGCGGTACCCGGCGTCGTCGAGAGTCACCGCGTGGCCGTCGAGCGCTCGCTGGCGGTAGTCGGTGCCGTCGATGCGGATCGTCTGGAAGCTCGACGCCATGGCGTGGATCTCGCGGAGGAAGTCCTGCGCCGCGAACCGTCCCTCGCCCAGGGCGTTCGGCGGGGTGTTGGAGGTCGCTGCGAGCTTCGTCCCGGTGGGAACCAGCTCGCCGAGCAGACGCGTCATCACCATCGTGTCGCCGGGGTCGTCGAGCTCGAACTCGTCGATGCACAGCAGATCGGCGCCGCGGAAAAGCTCGACCGTCTTCTGGTAGCCGAGCGCGCCGACGAGCGCGGTGTACTCGATGAACGAGCCGAAGTACTTCCGGCGGGCGGGCATGGCGTGGTAGATCGACGCGAGCAGGTGCGTCTTTCCGACGCCGAACCCGCCGTCCAGGTACACGCCGGGTTTCATCTCCGGCGTCTTCTTCGCGCGCCGGAACAGGCCCCCGCGCTCGGCCGGCGCTCCCCCGCGACTGAAGGCGATCAGCAGATCCTTCGCCTCCTGCTGCGACGGGTAGTGGGGGTCGGCGCGATAGGTGTCGAAGGTGGCGTCGTCGAACTGCGGGGGCGGAACGAGCGCGGCCACCATCTCCGTGCCGGAGACCTCGGGTCGACGTTCACTGAGGTGCACGACCCCCGCGACGGCGCCGGTCATGACGCCGCCTCCGCCGGAACGAGTTCATGACTGCGCAGCCACTGCGTGATCGCGTCGGTCCAGCGCCGCTGGTCGTAGTTCCACAGCTTCGTGTGGCGCGCGGTCGTGAACACCTGCAGCTCCACGAGATCGGGGCGTGCGGCGGCGAGCCGGTGCGACGCGCTCGAGGGGACGAAGCCGTCGTCATCGCTGTGGAGGATGAGGACGGGATGCCGCAGCTCCCCCGCCCGGGCGACGACGTCGAGCCGGTCGAAGGGGATGGGGCCGTCCGAACCCGTCGCGGCGCTGGCCCAGTCGGTCCGCAGCGCGCCGATCGCGAGGTCGGTGACCGGCGCCGGCAGCCGGAGCGCCTTGCCCTGGTACGCCAGCACGATGCGCCAGTCGATCACCGGCGAGTCGAGGATGACTCCGGCGATGAGCTCACGATGCGCTGAGCCGAGGGCGACCTGGAGGGCGATCGCTCCGCCCATCGACCACCCCATGAGCAGGATGCGGCGGGCACCGTGACGGCGCGCCCAGCCGATGGCGGCGTCGACGTCACGCCATTCCGTCGCGCCGAGCGCGTAGGTTCCGGCGCGGGTGCGCGGCGCCTCGCCGTCGTTGCGGTACGACACCACGAGCGAGGCGATGCCGAGCCCGTGGACGACGGGGACGGCGCGCAGGCACTCCGCCCGGGTCGTGCCGCGACCGTGGATCTGGATGACCCAGGTCTCGGCGGCGGCGTCGTCGGACGAATCCGGGGCGGGGAAGAGCCACGCGGGGCACGTGCCGAGCGCCGCATGGACGTGCTCGACGGTGAACGGCAGGTGCAGCTCTTCGGGACGCTCGTAGTACCACCCGCTGAACGCCGCCTCCGAGGAGAACGTCGAGGCGCCGGTGACCTGTGTGAGCAGCTTGCGCTTGACGGTGTGGGCGTCGCTGGAGAGCACGGTGCCGACCTTGAGGTAGTCGGTGCTGCCGTGTGTGAACAAGCCGTAGCGGCCGGGCAGCTCGGTGTCGGGCGTGCGAGCGAGGGTGATCGTCTGCGCCGGGACGTCGATGTCGACGATGTGCGTGTCGGGGACGCGCGCGGCCGGGGTGACGAAGCGTCGCGCCATCCGGAGAGCGACGACGCCGAGCAGCGAGAGCGTCGTGAGGAGGGCGGTCAGCAGCGCCACCGCGAAGGATCGCAGGGTCGCCGGGGCGCCGAATCGTGAGCCGTCGACGGCGGCGCGCCTGGATGCCTTCATCGTGTGGTCATTCTAGTCTGTGACGGTGGATGAACCTCGTCCCCCTGCCGGGGCCTCGGCCTTCGCCTCCGTCGCCGAGTCGCTGCGCGCCCTGACGTTCCGGTCGGACTTCACCGTGCGGGAGATCGCCGCGCCGGGAAGCCTCGCGCCCGACGCCATCGCCCTCGCCGGAGACGTCCGTCCCGATGCCGACGGCATCGACTCCGACTACGGCACGGGCCGGTTCATCCTCCTGCACGACCCCGAAGAGCCGACCGCCTGGGACGGCGCCTGGCGCGTGGTGTGCTTCGCACAGGCGCCGCTGGAACCGGAGATCGGAGTCGACCCGCTGCTCGCCGACGTCGCCTGGTCGTGGCTGATCGACGCGCTGCACACGCGCGGCGCGACCTTCCACGCGGCATCCGGCACCGCCACCAAGACACTGTCGAAGGGGTTCGGCACCCTCGCCGACGAAGGCGACGGCGCACAGATCGAGCTGCGCGCCTCCTGGTCGCCCGGCGGCGATCTCACCGCGCACGTGGCCGCGTGGGCCGAACTCGTCTGCATGCTCGCCGGTCTGCCCCCGGGATCCGAGGACATCGCCGTGTTCGGAGCGCATCGCGCCGCCGGCGGGCGGGGACCATCCGCGCGCGGGGGGTCGCGTGGCTGAGTACGACGTCGTGGCGGATGCCGCGGGCCTCGCCGCGGCCGCCGCCGCCCTCTCCGACGGCACCGGCTCGGTCGCTGTCGACGTTGAGCGCGCCTCCGGGTTCCGCTATTCGCAGCGCGCCTACCTGATCCAGGTGTTCCGCCGCGACGCCGGCGTGTGTCTGTTCGACCCGCCGGCGATCGGCGACATGTCGGCGCTGCAGGGCGCCATCGGCGACCTCGAGTGGATCCTGCATGCGGCCAGTCAAGACCTGCCGTCGCTGCGGGAGGCGGGCCTCGAGCCGCCCTCGGTGTTCGACACCGAGCTGGCGGCGCGGCTGCTCGGGCACGAGCGGGTGGGGCTCGGGGCCGTCGTGGAGGACACCCTCGGCATCACGCTGGCCAAGGCGCACTCCGCGGCCGACTGGTCGACGCGGCCGCTGCCCCAGCCGTGGCTCGAGTACGCCGCGCTCGACGTGCTGCACCTGGTGGACGTCTACGACGTGCTGGTCGCCGAGCTCGCCGAGCAGGGCAAGACCGAGATCGCCGCGCAGGAGTTCGAGGCCGTCCGCACCAAGCCGGAGCGTCCGGCGCGCGAGGAGCCGTGGCGGCGTCTCAGCGGACTGCACACGGTGCGCGGACGCCGTTCCCTCGCGGTGGCGCGCGCGCTGTGGCTCGCCCGCGAGGAGTACGCCAAGGAGCAGGACACCTCGCCGGGCCGGCTCGTCCCCGACCGATCGCTCATCGCCGCCGTCCTCGCCGATCCCGCCAGCAAGCAGGAACTCGCGCGCGTCAAGGACTTCACCGGCCGCGCCAGTCGCGCCCAGCTCGATCGGTGGTGGGCGGCGATCGAGGCCGGCCGCGCCGATCCCGCGCTGCCGGCGGAGCGCGCGACGGGCGACGGGATGCCGCCGCCCCGCGCATGGGCGGACCGCAATCCCGCCGCCGACGCGCGGCTGAAGGCGGCGCGCCCGCTCGTCGAGCAGCTGGCCGCCGACCTCCGGATGCCGACGGAGAACCTCCTGACGCCCGACACGCTGCGGCGCGTCGCCTGGGCTCCCCCCGCCGAGGTGGACGCGGCATCCGTCGGCGAGGTGCTCGCCGCCCACGGCGCGCGGCCGTGGCAGATCGCCCTGACGGCCCCGGTCATCGCGCACGCGTTTGTCGATTCTCTGCACGCGCCCGACGACTCCCCTGGCGGCAAGTCGTAGAATCGGTCCAAGCGATTACGCGAGACTGAGTGTCACCATAGGCTGGACTCAATCTCATAACTTGGAGGCAGTGTGGCCGAGCTCACGGACGTCTACTTCGTCGATGGCATGCGCACCCCGTTCGGGCGTGCCGGCGAAAAGGGCATGTACTGGAACACCCGCGCCGATGACCTCGCCGTGAAGGCGACCATCGGTCTCATGGAGCGCAACGCCGCCGTCCCGGCGGACCGCGTGGACGACGTTGCCATCGCCGCGACGAGCCAGACCGGTGAGCAGGGCCTCACCCTCGGCCGCTCGGTGGCGATCCTCGCCGGCCTCCCGCAGACGGTCCCCGGCTTCGCCATCGACCGCATGTGCGCCGGCGCGATGACGAGTGTCGCCATGATGGGCGCCTCCATCGGCTCCGGCATGTACGACATCGCCCTCGCCGGCGGCGTCGAGCACATGGGCCACTACCCCATCGGCGGCAACGCCGACCCCAACCCGCGCTTCGTCGCGGAGAAGATGGTCGACCCGGGTGCGCTCAACATGGGTGTCACGGCGGAGCGCATCTTCGACCGATTCCCGCACCTGACGAAGGAGCGCAGCGACCGCTTCGGGATGCTGAGCCAGCACAAGGCGCAGGCCGCCTACGAGGCCGGCAGGTTCCAGCCCGACCTCGTGCCCGTCGCGATCAAGGATGCCGAGGGATCCTGGGGCCTCGCCACCGAGGACGAGGGCCGCCGCCCGCAGACCACGATGGAAGACCTCGCGAACCTCAAGACCCCGTTCCGCCCGCATGGGCGGGTCACGGCCGGCACCTCCTCGCCGCTCACCGACGGGGCGACCATGTCGATCCTCGCCGGTGGCAGCGCCGTCAAGGAGCTGGGCCTTCGGCCCAAGATGCGCATGGTCTCGTTCGCGTTCGCCGGCGTACAGCCGGAGATCATGGGCATCGGCCCCATCCCCTCGACCGAGAAGGCCCTCCGCAAGGCGGGCCTCACGATCGACGACATCGGCCTGTTCGAACTCAACGAGGCCTTCGCGGTCCAGGTGCTGTCGCTGCTCGATCACTTCGGCATCGCCGACGACGACCCCCGCGTCAACCAGTGGGGAGGCGCGATCGCGCTCGGGCACCCCCTCGCGGCATCCGGCGTCCGCCTCATGATCCAGCTCGCGGCACAGTTCGCCGAGCGCCCCGACGTCCGCTACGGCCTCACCGCGATGTGCGTGGGCCTCGGGCAGGGTGGCTCGGTCATCTGGGAGAACCCGCACTTCGACGGCAAGAAGGGCAAGCGCTGAACGCCATGACCAACTACGACGAGATCGACTTCTCCCCCATCCAGGCCCTCACCGAGGGTGAGGTCATCACCCATTCGCGCGTCCGCGACATCACCCTCCCCTCCGGCAAGGTGCTGGCGCTCATCACGCTCGACAACGGTCGTGACCACACCCGCCCGAACACGCTCGGCCCCGCCACGATGACGGCCCTCGGCGAGACGCTCGACGCGCTCACGGCGCGCGCCGCGGCCGGCGAGATCCAGGCGGTCGGCATCACCGGCAAGCAGTACATCCTGGCTGCCGGCGCGGACCTCTCCGACATCACCAAGGTCGGCTCGAAGGCCAACGCCAAGCTCGTCGCGCAGCTCGGCCACAGGGTGTTCGGCAAGCTGTCGACGCTCGGTGTGCCGAGTTTCACGTTCGTCAACGGCCTCGCGCTCGGCGGCGGCCTCGAGATCGCGCTGAACTCGCACTACCGCACGGTGGATGCCTCGGCCGCGGCCATCGCGCTGCCCGAGGTCTTCCTCGGGATCATCCCGGGCTGGGGCGGCGCGTACCTGCTGCCGAACCTCATCGGCATCGAGAACGCGCTCGAGGTCGTCATCTCGAACCCGCTCAAGCAGAACCGGATGCTGAAGCCCCAGCAGGCGTACGACCTCGGGATCTTCGACGCGATCTTCCCGGCGGCGACGTTCCTGGAGAGCTCGCTGCGGTGGGCCGACGGCGTGCTGTCGGGCTCCACGAAGGTGGAGCGCAAGAACCAGCCCGGCAAGATCGAGCGCACCGTCAAATGGCCGGTCGCGATCAAGATGGCGCGCGGCATGCTGGAGTCGAAGATCGGCACCGTTCCCCGCTCCCCGTACGTCGCGCTCGACCTGCTCGACAAGGCGCGCAGCGGAACGAAGGAAGAGGGCTTCGCCCGCGAGGACGAGGCCCTGGCCGATCTCGTGACGGGTGACCAGTTCGCGGCATCCATGTACGCCTTCGACCTCGTGCAGAAGCGCGCGAAGCGCCCCGTCGGCGCCCCCGACAAGGCCCTCGCGAAGAAGGTCACGAAGGTCGGGATCATCGGCGCGGGCCTCATGGCCAGCCAGTTCGCGCTGCTGTTCGTCCGCAAGCTCCGGGTGCCGGTGCTCATCACCGACCTCGACCAGGCGCGCGTCGACAAGGGCGTCGCCTACATCCACGACGAGATCGGGAAGCTCGAGGCGAAGGGCCGCCTCGACGCCGACACCGCGAACCAGCTGCGCGCGCTCGTCACCGGCACGACCGACAAGAGCCTGTACGCGGACTGCGACTTCGTCATCGAGGCCGTCTTCGAAGAGGTCGGGGTCAAGCAGGCCGTGTTCGGCGAGATCGAGCAGATCGTCGCCGAGGACGCGATCCTCGCGACCAACACGTCATCGCTGTCGGTCGCCGAGATCGGATCGAAGCTCGCACACCCCGAGCGCCTCGTCGGCTTCCACTTCTTCAACCCGGTCGCGGTCATGCCGTTGATCGAGATCGTGAAGACGGATGCGACGACGGATGCCGCGCTGTCGACCGCCTTCGTCGTCGCGCGAGGCCTGGGCAAGAACGCCGTGCTCACCGCCGACGCGCCCGGGTTCGTCGTGAACCGTCTGCTCGCCAAGGTCATGGGCGAGGCCGCCCGCGCCGTCTACGAGGGGACGCCGGTCGCCGATGTCGAGAAGGCCTTCGCGCCGCTCGGACTGCCGATGGGGCCGTTCCAGCTGATCGACCTCGTCGGGTGGAAGGTCGCGGCGCACGTGCAGGACACCATGGTGCACGCCTTCCCCGACCGGTTCTACGCGAATGAGAACTTCCACGCGCTCGCGGAGCTGCCGGAGGTCGTCGAGAAGGACAAGGGCGGGCGCGTCACCGGCTTCACGAAGGACGCCCAGAAGGCGCTCAAGGGTCACGTGGGCTCCGCCCCGGCATCCGCCGACACGATCCTGCGCCGCGTGCAGGACGGACTCGCGCAGGAGATCAAGCTCATGCTCGACGAGGGCGTCGTGCCCGAGGTCGAGGACATCGACCTGTGTCTCATCCTCGGCGCGGGCTGGCCGTTCATCGACGGCGGCGCCTCGCCCTACCTCGACCGCGAGGGCGCGTCCGAGCGTGTGTTCGGCGACACGTTCCACCACCCGCCGATCCGCGGCATCGGCGGCTGACGCCTCGCGCCCAACAGTGCGCGACGGTTGGGT
The DNA here is from genome assembly GCF_049707015.1 of Microbacterium sp. CH-015. NCBI lineage: Bacteria > Bacillati > Actinomycetota > Actinomycetes > Micrococcales > Microbacteriaceae > Microbacterium > Microbacterium sp. CH-015. The sequence goes on from NZ_JBNAFJ010000001.1 coordinate 903,321, forward strand.
GAACAGTTGATCGCGCCGTGTGGATCTGCACCGAAGGGTGCAGATCCACACGGCATTCTGGGCATGTGATCGAGACCATCACGTCCCTGTTCGGCACGAGCAGCATGAACGCGCTCATCAAGACCGGCGGTGCCGTCCTCACCGTGCTGCTCGTGGTGCCGGCGCTGTTCAAGCTGCTGATCGTGACGATCGACGAGGGTGAGGCCGCGATCCGCACGCGCAACGGTCGTCCGATCGTGCGGCGCCGGGCTCGAGGCGGACACGAGGCCGGTGAGGTCGTCGTGCTCGGCCCCGGCACGCACGCCGTCTTCCCCGTCCTCGCCTGGTACCGCCGGGTCGACACCCGGGTGCGTTCGACAGATCTTCCGGCCCGCCAGCTGACCTCGAGCGGCGGGCGTCAGCATCTCGTGCACGCGTCGTTCGACTGGCGCCCCTATGTCACCGGCGGCGATCTGCGCGTGTTCGAGCTCGAGGTCGTGCACGTGACCGAGCGCACCGGCAACCTCGTCGGTGCGGCGCTGCGCGACCTCGTGCACAGTCATGAGGGCACGCGTCTCCCCGTCAACGTCGACCTGTCGGCCGCGGTCGTGGACGCGTGCGCCGAGCGGGTGCGCGAAGCGTGCGGCATCGAGCTGCTGTCGGTCGTGATCACCGGCGACGCCCTGACCGACGGATATCTCCTCGCGGACGCGATCACGCGTCAGGCATCCGACCGGGCGCCCGACGCGGTGCCTCACCTCTGGGCCAGCGCGGTCGCGGCACGGCACAGCGCGTAAGCGCGCCGATGGCGCGAGCGGCGCGGCGTCGGCTGCCGGATCAGGTCCGTGGCTGGGCGGCGCGCACGCGCAGGTCGCGGGCGAGCCCGTCGCGCTGCTCGATGACGAGTCGCCGCAGGGCCCCGGGCGCATCTGCATGCTCCGCGAGCCATGCGTCGACGAGATCGAGAGAGTCGGATGCCGGGAACAGCCCGATCACAAGGCGCCGCGCGATCTCGATGCTGCGCGAGGCCCAGGTCGGCGCGATGCGTGCGAAGTACTCGGCATCGAACTCCGCCAGGAACCGCCGCGCGTCGCCCGCGCGCGCACCGGCGATCGTCGCGCTCAGACGCTCGTTGGTCAGGCTCTCATCGTCCCAGGCGGCGTGCCAGGCGGCGGCGCGCACGGCGGAATCGGGGCGCGCCGCGAGCACGGTCAGGTGCGCGGTCCGACCCTGCGATGACGGATCGGCATCGCGCTCGGCATCCGCCTCCGCGGCGGTGAGACGGCCGGTCGCGGACAGCGCGGTCAGCCACATCCACCGCAGCTCGTGATCCAGCCGCAGCCCGTCCGGACCGGCGGCATCCCCGGCCAGGATCGCGCGGAGCTCGTCGGCGCGCCCCGCGGCGCGGGAGGCCGCAGCAGCCACTGCGCGCGCCCACGCGAGCTGCGCATCCGACTCGGCATCCGCCGTCCACAGGGCCTGCCAGCAGGCCTCGAGCCACCGGGCCGCGAGGTCCGACCGTGCCTCCGCGGCGGCGTAGTGGCCGATCGCGGCGTCCGCGTGGGCGAGCGCGTCGGCCAGCAGCGCCACATTCGGCTCCGCGGGCGCGTGCCTGCGCACGATCTCGAGGTAGCGGACCACCGGCAACTCGCCGTCACGCGTCGCGTCCCACAAGGCGGCCCAGACCACGGCGCGCGCCAGGGCATCGTCGATCGTGGCGAGACCTGCGGCCGCGGCATCCGTCGATGCGTCGTCCAGGCGGACCTTCGCGTACGTGCGGTCGTCGTCGTTCGGCACGACCAGCACGATGTCCTCGTCGGCGAGGGAGGCATCGAGCGTCGTCCGCTCGGCGGTCACGTCGAGCTCGATCCCCCGGCGGCGGACCAGCCGATCGCCGTCGCGCCCGTACAGGCCGACCGTCAGCCGGTGCGGGCGCGGGTCGGACTGCGCCAGCGCGAGCGTGCCGTCCGCGACGGGCTCGACGGCGAGCCGGGAGATCCCCGACGTCTGCAGCCAGGCGGCGCTCCAGGCCCGCAGATCGCGGTCCGAGGCGGATTCGAGGGCGGCGAGCAGGTCCGGCAGGGTCGTGTTGCCGTATGCGTGGTCGGCGAAGTAGCGGCGCGCACCGCGGAAGAAGGCCTCCTCGCCGACGAACGCGACGAGCTGCTTCAGCACGGAGGCGCCCTTCGCATACGTGATGCCGTCGAAGTTGAGCTTCGCGGCCTCGAGGTCGGGGATGTCGGCGACGATCGGGTGCGTCGTGGGGAGCTGGTCCTGCACGTACGCCCAGCCCTTGCGACGGCTCGCGAACGTCACCCAGGCGTCGGGGAAGCCGCCCGCGACGACCGCTGCGTGCGCCCCCATGAAGTCGGCGAACGACTCCTTGAGCCAGAGGTCGTCCCACCACCGCATCGTGGTGAGGTCGCCGAACCACATGTGCGCCATCTCGTGCAGGATCGTGTTCGCGCGGGCCTCGTGCTGCGCCGCGGTGGATGCCCCGCGGAACACGTAGCTCTCGGTGAAGGTCACGAGGCCCGGGTTCTCCATGGCCCCGAGGTTGTATTCGGGCACGAAGATCTGGTCGTACGTGCCCCAGGGATATTCGAGCCCGAACGCCTCGCCGAAGAACGCGAGTCCGCGGCGCGTGATGTCCAGGATCTCCTCGGCGTCGAGGTGGGATGCCAGTGACGCGCGGCACAGCACGCCCAGCGCGACGGCGCCGGATGGGCCTTCCCACACCCCCTCGACACGGTGGTACGTGCCCGCGGCGACGGCGGTGATGTAGCTGGAGAGCGGCAGGGTCTTGGCGAACCGCACCCGCACGCCGCCGGCGACGGCCTCGCGGTTGATCTCGGCGCCGTTCGAGAGGACCTGCCAGCCTGCCGGCGCCGCGACGGCGAAGCGCCAGCGGGCCTTCAGGTCGGGCTGCTCGAAACACGGGTAGACGCGGCGGCAGTCGGCCGGCTCGTACTGCGTGTACAGATAGACCTCGCCGTCGAGGGGGTCGACGAAGCGGTGCAACCCCTCACCGGACGTGCTGTACCGTCCGGTGCCGCGGATCTCGACGGTGTTGTGCGCGGCGAGGTCGTCGATGTGCACGCGCGCGCCGTCCCAGTCGACGGCGCGTTCCTCGCCGTTGACGATGACGGCGTCGACCGATGCGCCGATGAAATCGATCCACGTCGCATCGACGTCGGCCTCGAACGCGAGCGTCGTCGCCGTGCCGAACGTCGCGGCATCCGCGTCACGCGCACCGCGCAGATCGAGCTCGACATCGATGGTGTGAAGGCGGATGCCGGCGGCGCGCGCCGCCGTCTCGTCTCGGGTGAGGTTGGCGGAGGTCACCGCTCCATCGTGTCAGACCCGTGGCGGCGGCCTCAGCGCTCCTGGTGCTCGCTGTCCTGGGGTGAAACCGTCCAGATGGCGCCGGTGTCGGCGGAGGGACGCGCGACGGGAATGCGCGTGCCGAGCACCTGCGCCACGACGTCCTGGGCGATCTTGGCGGCCGAAAGGCCGGCATCCTCGAGGATCTGCTCGCGCGTCGCGTGGTCGATGAACTCGTCCGGCAGGCCCAGCTCGTCCACCGCGGTGTCGACGCCGGCCTCGCGCAGCACCTGCCGCACCCGCGTGCCGACGCCGCCGACGCGGATGCCGTCCTCGATCGTGATGACGAGACGGTGGGATGCCGCCAGCTTCACGATCGACGGCTGCACCGGCACGACCCAGCGCGGGTCGACGACCGTCGCGCCGATGCCCTGCGCGCGCAGGCGCTCCGCCACGGCGACGGCGAGCTGCGTCATCGGGCCGATGCCGACCAACAGCACATCCTCGGCACCGTCGCGCCACAGCACGTCGGTGCCGTCGGCGAGCCGCTCGAGGGCGGGCTGGTCGGCGGCGACGGCGCCCTTCGGGAAGCGGATGACGGTCGGTGCGTCCTCGACGGCGATCGCCTCGTCGAACTCCTCCCGCAGGCGCGCCGCGTCGCGTGGCGCGGCGATGCGGATGCCGGGGACCAGCTGCAGCATCGCGAGGTCCCACACACCGTGGTGGCTGGGACCGTCGGGACCCGTCACGCCGGAGCGATCGAGGACGAACGTGACACCGGCCTTGTGCAGCGCGACGTCCATCATGACCTGGTCGAACGCGCGATTCATGAACGTCGCGTAGATCGCGACGACGGGGTGCAGCCCGCCGAAGGCGAGTCCGGCGGCGGATGCCACGGCGTGCTGCTCCGCGATGCCCACGTCGTACACGCGGTCGGGGTACCGCTGCGCGAACGGCTGCAGCCCGGTCGGCCGCAGCATCGCGGCCGTGATCGCGATGACGTCCGCACGCCGCTCCCCGGCGGCCACGAGCGCATCGGAGAAGACATCCGTCCACGCCTCGGCATCCGATGATCCGAGCGGCTCGCCCGTGGCGGGATCGATCTTGCCGACGGCGTGGAACTGGTCGGCCTCGTCGTTGCGGGCCGGCTCGTAGCCGCGCCCCTTCTCGGTGATCACGTGCACGATCGCCGGCGCGCCGTACTCCTTCGCGAGGCGCAGGGTCTCTTCGAGGGCCTCGAGGTCGTGCCCGTCGATCGGGCCGAGGTACTTGATGTCGAGGTTGGAATACAGGGCGGCGTTGTTGGTGAAGCGCGAGAGGAAGCCGTGCGTGCCGCCGCGGACGCCGCGGTAGACGGCGCGGCCGGCGGGACCGAGCTTGCGGAAGAAGGATGCCGATCCCTTGCGAAGGCTCTCGTACTGCTCGGTCGTGCGGACGCGGTTCAGGTACCGCGCCATGCCGCCGATGGTGGGCGCGTAGGAGCGGCCGTTGTCGTTGACGACGATGACGAGGTTGCGGTCGTTGTCGTCGGAGATGTTGTTGAGCGCCTCCCACGTCATGCCGCCGGTCAAGGCGCCGTCGCCGACGACCGCGATGACGTGGCGATCCTTGCGGCCGGTGCGGGTGAGCGCCCGCGAGATGCCGTCCGCCCAGCTCAGCGAACTCGACGCGTGGGAGGACTCGACGACATCGTGCTCGCTCTCGGAGCGCTGCGGGTAACCGGCGAGCCCGCCGCGCGAGCGCAGGGCGCCGAAGTCCTGCCGCCCCGTCAGCAGCTTGTGGACGTACGACTGATGCCCGGTGTCGAAGACGAAGGGGTCCTGCGGGGAGTCGAACACGCGGTGCAGGGCGATCGTCAGCTCCACGACGCCGAGGTTCGGGCCCAGGTGCCCGCCGGTGCGGGCGACGTTCTCGATGAGGAAGTCGCGGATCTCCTGTGCGAGTTGCTTCAGCTGCGGTACTGAGAGGTCATCGAGGTCGCGGGGACCGTGAATCGACTCGAGCAGGCTCATCCCCCGAGTCTACGTCGCAGCGGTCCCCTCGGTCGTAGCCGCAGGCGGGCCCGGCATCCGCCCCTCGCCCGCCTCCGCCCCGCTCATCCGTCGCGAATCGCGTCTATCGGGGCGGGATGACGCACTTTGCGCCGGACGAATCCCGACCGCCGTCGCCCACCGTTCCCCCGGCACGCGAAAGCCCCGGCATCCCCCTCCGAAGACGGGCGGATGCCGGGGCTTTCAGCCGCGGCGCGGCTCAGACGAGCGAGCGAAGCACGTACTGCAGGATGCCGCCGTTGCGGTAGTAGTCGGCCTCACCGGGCGTGTCGATGCGGACCTTCGCGTCGAAGACGACCGTCTCCTTGCCCTCGGGCGAGAACTCGCTCGGCGCGGCGGTGACCTTGACCGTCTTCGGCGTCGTGCCCTCGTTGAGCTGCTCCAGGCCCTCGATCGAGACGATCTCGGTGCCGTCGAGGCCCAGGCTCTTCCAGGACTGACCCTCGGGGAACTGCAGCGGGGCGACGCCCATGCCGATGAGGTTCGAGCGGTGGATGCGCTCGAAGCTCTCCGTGATGACGGCCTTCACGCCGAGGAGCGAGGTGCCCTTGGCCGCCCAGTCGCGCGACGAACCCGAGCCGTACTCCTTGCCACCGAAGACCACGAGCGGGGTGCCCTGCGCCTGGTAGTTCTGGCTCGCGTCGTAGATGAACGACTGCGGACCGCCCGGCTGCGTGAAGTCGCGGGTGTAGCCGCCCTCCACGATCTGGCCGTCGTTGACCGCCGCGACGAGCTCGTTCTTCAGGCGGATGTTCGCGAACGTGCCGCGGATCATGACCTCGTGATTGCCGCGCCGCGAACCGTAGGAGTTGAAGTCCTTCTGCGCGACGCCGTGCTCGGTGAGGTACTGCGCCGCGGGCGTGCCCGCCTTGATGTTGCCGGCCGGCGAGATGTGGTCGGTGGTGACCGAGTCGCCGAGCGTCGCCATGACGCGCGCGCCGTGGATGTCCGAGACCGGCGTCAGCTCCATCGACATGCCGTCGAAGTACGGGGGCTTGCGCACGTAGGTGGACTCGTCGTTCCACTCGAACACCGGGCCAGTCGGGGTGGGCAGGTTCTTCCAGCGCTCGTCGCCGTCGAAGACGGTGGCGTACTGCTTGATGAACTGCTCGCGGGAGATCGACGAGTCGATGACCTCCTGCACCTCTTCGGGCGAGGGCCAGATGTCCTTCAGGAACACATCGTTGCCCTCGGAGTCCTTGCCGAGGGGGTCCGTCTCGAAGTCGAAGTGCATCGACCCGGCGAGGGCGTACGCGACGACGAGCGGCGGCGAGGCGAGGTAGTTCATCTTCACGTCGGGGCTGATGCGGCCCTCGAAGTTGCGGTTACCCGAGAGCACCGCTGTGACGGCGAGGTCGTTCTCGTTGATCGCCGCGGAGACCTCCTCGATCAGCGGGCCGGAGTTGCCGATGCAGATCGTGCAGCCGTAGCCGACGGTGTAGAACCCGAGACCCTCGAGGTCCTTGTCGAGACCCGACTTCTCGTAGTAGTCGGTGACGACCTTCGAGCCCGGGCCGAGCGTGGTCTTGACCCACGGCTTCTGCTTCAGGCCCTTGTTGCGCGCCTTGCGGGCGAGAAGGCCCGCCGCGATCATGACGGACGGGTTGGACGTGTTCGTGCATGACGTGATGGCCGCCAGGGTCACCGCGCCGTGGTCGAGGATGTAGCTCTCGCCGTCAGGGGTGGTCACCGGAACCGGCTTGGAGGTGCCCTCCACGCCACTGGAGATGTGAACGGGGTGGGGGTCGTGTTCCTCGTCGCCGGGCGCTGCACCTGGGTCGGATGCCGGGAACGAGAGCATCAACTCGAGGTCGACGATGTCGTTCGAGACCGACGGCGTCGTGTAGTTCACGATGTCGCGCTCGAACTGCTCCTTCGCCTCGGAGAGCAGGATGCGGTCCTGCGGGCGCTTGGGACCGGCGATCGAGGGGACGACCGTCGACAGGTCGAGCTCCATGTACTCGCTGTAGACGGGCTCGTTGTCGGCGTCGTGCCAGAGCTTCTGCTCCTTGGCGTACGCCTCGACGAGGGCGACGGCCTGCTCGTCGCGGCCCGTAAGACGCAGGTAGTCCAGAGTCACGTCGTCGATGGGGAACATCGCGGCGGTCGAGCCGAACTCGGGGCTCATGTTGCCGATCGTGGCCCGGTTGGCGAGCGGAACCGAGGCGACACCCGCGCCGTAGAACTCGACGAACTTGCCGACGACGCCGTGCTTGCGGAGCATGTCGGTGATCGTGAGCACGACGTCGGTCGCCGTCACACCGGCGGGGATGTCGCCGGTGAGCTTGAAGCCGACGACACGCGGGATCAGCATCGACACGGGCTGGCCGAGCATCGCGGCCTCGGCCTCGATGCCGCCGACGCCCCAGCCGAGCACGCCGAGGCCGTTGACCATCGTGGTGTGCGAGTCGGTGCCGACGCACGTGTCGGGGTAGGCGCGCAGCACGCCGTCGCGGCCGGTCCGGTCGTAGATGACCTTCGCCAGGTGCTCGATGTTCACCTGGTGGACGATGCCGGTACCCGGAGGGACAACCTTGAAGTCGTCGAAGGCGGTCTGGCCCCAGCGCAGGAACTGGTAGCGCTCACCGTTGCGCTCGTACTCGATCTCGACGTTGCGCTCGAGGGCGTTCTCGGTGCCGAACAGGTCGGCGATGACGGAGTGGTCGATGACCATCTCGGCGGGCGAGAGCGGATTGATCTTGTTCGGGTCGCCGCCAAGCGCCGTGACGGCCTCGCGCATGGTGGCGAGGTCGACGATGCAGGGGACGCCGGTGAAGTCCTGCATCACGACGCGCGCGGGCGTGAACTGGATCTCGGTGTCGGGCTCCGCGTCGGCATCCCAGTTTCCGAGCGCCTCGATCTGCGCCTTCGTGACGTTCGCACCGTCCTCGGTGCGCAGCAGGTTCTCCAGCAGGACCTTCAAGCTGAACGGAAGGCGCTCGTACCCCGCGACGGTGTCGATGCGGTAGATCTCGTAGTCGGTTCCGCCGACTGTCAGGGTGCTCTTGGCTCCGAAGCTGTCAACAGTGGACACGTCTCTACTCCTTCGTTGGGGGCCGCGGGCGCTGGGGTCGGCGGTGCGCGCACGCGCTGCATCGGCAGCGGCCCGTGCTTCCATCTTCCTCGGCGGTCTCGCCTGCGGCTAGTGAGGTCTGCCTAACCCGACAGATCGGTTCCGGCGCGGAAATTTATCTTGATATCAAGATAAATCTATCACGACTCCGCGGGAGCCTGCGGCTTCGGATAGACGGCGCGCACGGCCAGCCAGGTGACGGCGACGAGCGGCGCGAACAGGGGCAGACCCATGACGAGCTTCACGGTGCCGAGCGTCGTCACGTCGCCAGAGAAGTAGAACGGCAGCTGCACGGCCAGCCGCGCGAAGAACAGGGCGGCCCACGCCATCGCGAGCCAGAAGAAGACGCGTCGCTTGCGGGGGTCCGCGCGCCAGGCCGTGCCCTCGTTCATGAGGAACCCGACCGCGAGCCCGATGAGCGACCAGCCGATGACGGCGGAGACGAGGAACGCCGTGCCGTATGCGGCGTTGGTGATGAGGCCTGGCACGAAGTTGTCCTGGCCGCGACCCGTCGATAGCGCCAGCGCAGCGGCCGCGACCGTCGCGATGAGCCCGCCGAGCGCGGCGCTGAGGGTGGAACGCTGCACCAGCCGGGCCACGGTGAACGCGGCCGCGAGCCCCACCGAGCACACCAGGGAGAGCAGGAGGTTCTGGGTGAAGGTGAACAGCAGCACGAAGGCGAGCCCGGGCAGGACGCTCTCGAGCACACCGCGCCACCCGCCCATCGCCGCCCAGACGACATGACCGGTGTGGCTCTGCGCGTTCGGGTCGAGTCCCGCTTTGCGGGCCGCGCCGCCGAGGGCCTGGCCGAGGATCTCGGATGCCGTGGCGGGCGCCGGGGGCTCCAGTCCGGTCTCCCGCGGCTCACGCGGCGTGGCGTCCGCGTGCGGGTCGTCGGCGGGAGTGCTCATGCGGTGCCGGGAGCGGCGGGCATCTTCAGCGGGATGAGATCGCGCGGCGGCATGGGGCTGCCGCCGCGGACCACGACGATCGAGCGGAAGAGGTCCTCGACCCGTGCAGCGGCCTCGACGTCACTGGTCGCGGCGCCGCCGATGACGCCGCGGAGGAACCAGCGAGGACCGTCGACGCCGACGAACCGGGCCAAGCGCTTGCCCTGCGTGCCGTCGGGACCGGCGACGGGCACTTCGGCGAGAAGCTCCGCGCCGAGCGGGCCTTCGCGCTCTTCGACGCGGCCGCCCTGCTGGCGGATCTGCTGGCGGATCTGATCGCGCGTCTCGTCCCACAGCCCGCTGGAGCGGGGAGCCGCGAACGGCTGCACCTGAAGCGTCGACTCGGCGTAGTCCAGGCCGACGGCGACGATGCGCTTCGTCTGCTCCTCGACCTCCAGTCGCAGATTCAGGCCCTCACGGGGCAGCACCTTGATGCCGCCGAGGTCGATGTAGGGACGGACCGGGTTCGCTTCGGACTCGTCGAAGGGACCCGTCGATGCGCGGTCGCCGAGGCCGGCGGTGACGTCGTCGCTCATGAGGTGACTCCTGTCTGGTAGCCGGTGGACCCGAACCCGCCCTCGCCGCGCGGCGATTCAGGCAGGACCTCGACCGGGAGGAACCGTGCTCGCGGCACCGGCATGACGATCAGCTGCGCGATGCGGTCGCCGACGGCGATGTCGTAGGCCGCGCGGGCGTCGGTGTTCAGCAGCGCGACCTTGATCTCGCCGCGGTAGCCGGCATCGACGGTGCCGGGCGCGTTGACGATCGTGATGCCGTGCTTGGCCGCGAGGCCGCTGCGCGGGACGACGAAGGCCGCGTACCCGTCCGGCAGCGCGATACGCACTCCGGTGCCGACGAGGGCCCGCTCACCGGGTTCGAGTCGCAGTGCTTCGGCCGAGACCAGATCCGCGCCCGCATCGCCCGGGTGGGCGTACTCGGGAACCTGCGACGCGATAATGGGTACGTCCACGGATTCGATCACTCCACGAGGGTAATGCACATCGCCACCGCAGCCGCCTCCCCCGCCGTCCACTATCGGGAACGACTGAGCCCATCGCTGTGGACGCTGCTGAGCGCCGCCGTGATCGCCCCGATGGTCGCGCTCGTGTTCGTCCCCCTCGACGCGACCGTCGCGCTGCTGGCGGGTCTGGCCGCGGCGGCACTGATCGTGACGCTGCTCGTGCGGGCGTCGCCGATCGTGAGCGTCGTCGGAGGCGAGTTGCGGGTCGGGCGGGCGCACATCCCGGTGAGCGAGCTGGGCGAGCCGGTGGGCCTCGCGGCCGAGCAGGCGCGCGCGGCGCGCGGGCCGGAGCTGTCGCGCACCGCATGGCATCTGCTGCGGGGCGGTATCGACCCTGTCGTGCGCGTGCCGGTCACCGATCCCGGCGACCCGGTGACCGAGTGGGTGTTCTCGACGCGCACCCCCGACCGCGTGATCGCGGCGATCCAGCGCGCGCAACGCGACGGCATCCGCCCCTGACACGACCGACGCCGGCCACGAGGGCCGGCGTCAGAGGATGGCTGTCAGTGGATCAGGCGCACTCCACGCAGACGGCTCCGGCGGCGGTCTCGTGGTCGATCTGGGTGCGGTGCTTCACGAGGAAGCACTCGATGCAGGTGAACTCGTCCTCCTGCGGCGGGAGCACGACGACGTCGAGCTCCAGGTCGGACAGGTCGGCACCGGGCAGCTCGAAGCCCGAGGGGTTGTCCGCGTCCTCGACGTCTACCGACGCCGAGAGCTTGTCGGGGACGCGCTCCTTCAGGGCCTCGATCGACTCGCTGTCGTCTTCGGTCTTGCGGGGGGCGTCGTAGTCGGTCGCCATGCTCTCAACTTCCAGGTTGTGCCAGTGCCGGCCCGTGGGTCCGAACGCGGGGTGCGTCCTGCGGGCGGCGATAGTTTGCACGACGGTTCTGCATTTCGCAAATGATCGTCGCGGCAGTCCCCGCTTGTGGCGGGTGCGACGCGTGAAACTCACGGCGCGCCCGCGGTATTCCCGGATGCCGGGGACCTGCTGTGTCAGCATGGGGGCGATCGAATGGTGCCCACGCAGGGAACTGGAGGCGTGATTCGCATGGAGCAGCTCAGAGTCATCGGGATCGAGGAGGGAGTCCTCGTCCTCGCGACCGAATCGGGCGACCGCTTCGCTCTCGCCGTCGACGAGACGCTGCGCTCGCAGCTGCGTCGCGTCGAGCGCGACAGCGAGCCGCGCGGTGCGCGCCCGAGTCCCCGCGACATCCAGGCGCACATCCGTTCCGGGCTGTCTGCCGAGGAGGTCGCCGAGCTGCTCGGCGCGCGCCTTGAAGATGTCCAGCGGTATGAGCGCCCCGTGCTCGCCGAACGCGAGCACATCGTCGGTCAGGCCCTCGCCGTCCCGGTGCTCGTCGCTGGGGAGATCGATGGTGACGCCCAGCCCACGTTCGGTGTCGCGGTCCGCGCCAAGCTCGCCGAGGCGGGCGCCGTGGGCGAACGCTGGACGAGCTGGAAAGAAGAGTCGGGCTGGGTCGTCAAGCTGGAGTTCACGGCGAACGACGTGGACCACGACGCGCGGTGGAGCTTCGATCCGCGGCGCAGCAGTCTCGCGCCGCAGAACGCCGACGCCACCCAGCTCTCCCGCCAGGGCTCCCTGCCCGAAGGGCTCATCCCCCGGCTGCGTGCCCTGGACGCGTCGCCCCTGAAGGACTCGTCGCGCTTCGACTCCGGCGCCTTCGGACCGCGCCGCCTCGATCTCGACACGGAGGCGGCCGCTCCCGAGGCCGACATCGTGCGTCCCGAGATGCGCGCGCCGGTCACGGCGGCGGTGCAGGATGCCGCGATCAAGCGCGCGCCGGACCACGCCGTCACCTCCGCCGAGACGGCGGACCTGCTGGAGGCGCTGCGCCGCCGCCGCGGTCAGCGTGAGCCGATGCCCGTCGACGAGGCCGACGACCGTTCGCACTCCCCCGTCGCGCTGTTCGATGCGCTGGAGCCGGGGTACGACGAAGCTCCCGCCGACGGCGACAAGGACGAGGAGCCGCTGGAGGACACCGTCATCAGCGAGGCCTCGCGGCGCAAGGGCCGCACCTCGATGCCGTCCTGGGACGAGATCGTCTTCGGCGCCCGCACCGAGGATGGCTCCTGAGCCTGTGACCCCCGGTCGTTGAGCGAGCGAGGAACGAGCGAGACGAAACGTCGCTACCCTCCCGCGAAGGCCCCGAGCCGGATGAGGGGAACGATCCGTTCCTGGTCGGTGAGAGAGCCGTGCTGTCCGATCATGCGCTGCGGCTTCTTGTCGGCGACGCGATCGTCGTAGTACGCCACGACGCCGCGTGCGGCTACGAGCACGTCGCCGATCCGCGGGATCACCTCGGCATCCACCGTCGATCCGTACAGGCCGGCGGCGATCGCCTCGTCGCGCGTCAGCACCCAGGAACGACCGTCCTCAGCCGCGTGCCACCGCGCGGCCACGTCGCCGGCTGCACCGTTGCGGACGTACAGCTGCAGCAGCCGTGGCTCGCCGGCGACGAGCTCGACGTCGCGCAACAGGTCGTCGCCGTCCCGCAGCAGCACCTGGCGGTGGGACGGGACGTCGATCATGCCGTGATCGGCGGTGACGACCGCGCCGGTGCCGGAATCCAGCTGGTCTTCGAACGACGACAGCGCGGCATCGAGCCCTTCGAGCGCGGCGATCCAGCCGTCGGACTCCCAGCCGCGCGCGTGTCCGATCGTGTCCAGTTCGGGGAGGTAGACGTAGACGAGGGACCCGGGATGCCGCGACGCGAGGTCCGCGGCGATCTCCAGGCGCTCGCGCGGCGATCCCCCGGGAACGAACTCGGCGCCGCGCTGGATGGCACGGGTGAATCCCGTCCCCGCGTAGCTCGCCTTGGAGACCACGAAGCAACGGCGGCCGGCCGCGGACTCCCGCTCCAGCAGAGGCTGCGCGCGCTGCCAGGTGAACGGATCCAGCCCGTCGGTCTCCCAGCCTTTCAGCTGGTTGGGCGCGGTGCGCGTACCGGGCACCCGCGCACGGTATCCCACGATGCCGTGGACGCCGGCGTCGGTGCCGGTGAGCAGGCTCGTGAGCGCTGTCGCCGTGGTCGCGGGGAACGTGGTGCGGGCGGCATCCTTCTTGCCCATCCGCAACGTGAGGAACCGCGCGTGGCCGGCGCGCGCCGTGAGGTTGCCGCGGCCGAGGCCGTCCACCAGCACGACGATCGCCGATCGCGCGGCGGGAAACCAGCCGGGGCGGCCTGTCAGCGCGTCGATCAGTTGCGGCACGACACCGGTGAGGCTCCGGGCCGAAGGAGGGTCCACGGGTAGGCTGAGGGACATCGGGGCCAGTCTCGCACACGGCGGACGAGGCCCTTTTCCCGTCGCCGTTACGGCACCCGCCCGACCACAGGGAGCCACGCAGATCCATGGCAGCTTCGCGTACCTCGCCCATCCCCGCCGATCACGGCCGCATCGAGGACGTCGACGTCTCGGCGGAGATGCAGGACTCGTTCCTGGAGTACGCATACTCGGTCATCTACTCACGCGCCCTGCCGGACGCCCGCGACGGGCTCAAGCCGGTGCAGCGGCGCATCCTGTACCAAATGGCCGACATGGGCCTGCGGTCCGACCGTGGCCACGTCAAGAGCGCCCGCGTCGTCGGCGAGGTGATGGGCAAGCTGCACCCGCACGGCGACTCCGCCATCTACGACGCCCTCGTGCGGTTGGCGCAGCCGTGGGCGCTGCGTGTGCCCCTCGTCGACGGGCACGGCAACTTCGGCTCGCTCGATGACGGCCCCGCCGCCGCCCGGTACACCGAGGCGCGCCTCGCACCGGCTGCCCTCGCCCTCACCGAGACCCTCGACGAGGACGTCGTCGATTTCATCCCGAACTACGACGGCCAGTTCATGCAGCCCGAGGTGCTGCCGGCCGCCTTCCCGAACCTGCTCGTCAACGGCGCCTCCGGCATCGCGGTCGGCATGGCGACGAACATGGCGCCGCACAACCTCATCGAGGTCGTCGCAGCGGCCGTGCACCTGCTGGAGAACCCCGACGCCACGACGCGGGAGCTGATGGAGTTCGTCCCCGGCCCCGACCTCCCGGGCGGCGGCATCATCGTGGGCCTCGACGGCATCGCCGACGCGTACGAGACCGGTCGCGGCACGTTTCGCACCCGCGCCAAGGTGTCGATCGAATCGCTCGGCCCGCGCCGCACCGGCCTCGTCGTGACGGAGCTGCCGTACATGGTGGGCGCGGAGCGGGTCATCGAGAAGATCAAGGATGCGGTGAGCTCGAAGAAGCTCACCGGCATCGCGGACGTCAACGACCTGACCGACCGCAATCACGGTCTGCGACTCGTGATCGGCATCAAGACGGGGTTCGACCCGGCCGCCGTCCTCGAGCAGCTGTATCGGCTGACGCCGCTGGAGGACTCCTTCGGCATCAACAATGTCGCGCTCGTCGACGGCCAGCCGCAGACGCTGGGGCTGAAGCCGCTGCTGCGCGTCTACCTCGACCACCGCATCCAGGTCGTGACGCGGCGCAGCCGCTATCGCCTGGCCCGCAAGCAGGAGCGACTGCACCTCGTCGAGGGTCTCCTCATCGCGATCCTCGACATCGACGAGGTGATCCAGGTCATCCGGGGCTCGGACGACACCGAGCAGGCGCGCACGAAGCTGATGAGCGTCTTCGACCTGTCCGAGGCTCAGGCGGAGTACATCCTCGAGCTGCGGCTGCGGCGCCTGACCCGCTTCTCACGCATCGAGCTGGAGTCCGAGCGCGACACCCTGAAGGCGGAGATCGCGCACCTCGAGGAGCTGCTCGGCAGTGACGCGCTCCTGCGCGCGCAGGTGGCGCGAGAGCTGGATGCCGCGGCGGAGACCTTCGGCACCCCGCGCCGCACCCTGCTGCTCAACGGCGGCCCGGTGGCGCCGCGATCGCGCAGCGCCGCCCCGGCGGACCTGCAGATCGCGGACGCCCCGTGCCGCGTGTTCCTCTCGGCCACCGGTCGTATGGTCCGCGCGGAGCTCTCGGAGGAGGGTGGCATCGTCGCGCCGACCCGGCGCGCGAAGCACGACGGCATCCGCGGTGCCGTCGACGCCACGACGCGTGGCGACGTCGGAGCGATCACGACCGCCGGTCGCCTCGTCCGCTTCTCCCCCGTCGATCTGCCCTCTGTTCCCGCGAACGCGGTGCAGCTTGCGGCGGGCATCCGCGCGGACCAGTACCTGGGCCTCGGCGGAGGCGAGCACGTCGTCGCGATCGTGCCCCTCGGCGACCACATCGTGGCGCTGGGGACGGCGCAGGGCGTCGTCAAGCGTGTCGCCACGTCGGAGCTGCCCGCCGGCAAGCACGACGTCGAGATCGTCGCTCTGAAGCCCGGTGACCGTGTCGTGGGCGCGGCCCTGGCACCGGACGGCGTCGAGCTCGTCTTCGTCGCGGCCGATGCGCAGCTGCTCCGCTTCGACGCCGCGAGCGTCCGGCCGCAGGGGCGCGCGGCCGGCGGCATGGCGGGCATCCGCCTCGCGCCGGGCACCGAGGCGATCGCCTTCACCGCGGTGGCCGCCGATGCGGAGACGGTCGTCGTCACGATCGCGGGGTCCACGCAGGCCATCGCGGGCACCGATGCCGGCAGCGCGAAGGTGTCGGCGTTCGAGGAGTTCCCCGCGAAGGGCCGTGCCACCGGCGGTGTGCGTGCGCAGCGCTTTCTGAAGGGTGAGGACGCGCTGACCCTCGCGTGGGTGGGTGCACAGCCGCGAGCCCTCGGGGCGGACGGCTCGGTGCGTCAGCTGCCGGCGGCCGGCGCGAAGCGCGACGCCTCCGGTCAGCCGCTCGATGCCGTGGTCGCCGCCGTCGGCACCGTCATCGCCTGACCGGCCTCGCCGGCGTGGCTCGACGCCTCAGGAGAGGGTGACGAGCCCGAGCTGCGTGGCGCGGATGAGCACCTGGATGCGGTCGCGCACGCCCCACTTCGCGGTGATGCGGCTGAGGTGGGACTTCACCGTGGCCTCGGACAGGAACAGCGCGGCGCCGATCTCGGCGTTCGACATGCCCTGCGCCAGCAGCGACACGACTTCGAGCTCGCGCTCGGAGAGGACCTCAGCGGGAGTCAGGTCGCGGGGGGCCCGGGCATCGGACTGCTGCACGGACGCGACGAGCTCCTTGGCCACGCGCGGCGACAGAACGTATCCGCCCTCATGAGCGAGGCGCGCGGCGTCGAGGATGCGGTCGGGAGAGGTGTCCTTCACGAGGAACCCTGACGCGCCCGCGCTCAGCATCGGAACGATCACGCGTTCGGTCGAGAACGTGGTGAGCGCAACGATCTTGATGCCGGGGAACTCCTGCGTCATCCGCCGCGTCGCCTCGATGCCGTCCATCTTCGGCATCTGCACGTCCATCAGGACGACGTCGGGCCGCTCGGATCGCACCAGCGCGACGGCGTCGGCGCCGTTCTCCGCCTCCCCGACCAGTTCGAATCCGTCCGCCGACTCCAGAAACACGCGCAGCGCGGCGCGCACCAGCCACTCGTCGTCGACGATGATCACTCTGATCGGGTCACTCACATCGCCATCTTACGGAGCCGCCGGATCCGCTCTTGCCGACGCCGCTCGACCGATATAGACGAAAGTCGCAACGCGACTATCCGATAGTCGCTCGTGCGGGATCACCTCTGTCTGAAGAATCGATTCGAGACATTGCAGGAGGTGAATCCTATGTGGTACTGGCTTGGACAGGTTCTTCGCATCTGGAAGTGAAAGGGCTCGCGAGATAATCGCGACGTGACTTCTTTACGCGCAACTCGTACGAGATACATGCGCACCCCATTCTGGGAGTATCGACCGCTGAGCCCGTGGGCTCGACGAGCACTCATCGTTCTCATCGCGGTCACTCTCATCCTCGACTCCCTCTTCAGAGCAACCAACGGCGGGGCGACAAGTGTCGTTTCTGCGGTCGTGACGACAAGTATGACCGTCGCGGTCGCGCTGTTTGCCTGGCGACCGACCATCGCAACGCTGGCGGTGATGGCCGCCAGCATCGCGGCCGCGATCACTGGAGTCTCCGACAGCCTGCTTGCAGGCGCCGCGATCGTGGGACTCGTCGCCTTCACATGCAGTCCCGCACTGACAGCGGTCTATGCCGCTGTATGGGTGGTCTGGCTCATCGTGGTGGTTGCCGGCCATGACGCGACGTTCCAGCCGCTCGGTGCGATCGTCATCGCGGTCCTGAGTCTCCTCAGTCTTCTGCTCGGACTGGCACTCAGGCAGCAGTCCGAGAGAGCGAAGACATTGGCTACACAACTCGAAGCGACAGAACGCGAGGTCGCGGAGCAGCTGCGGCACGAGCGCGACCTCATCGCCGACGAGTTGCACGACATCGTCGCCCATGAGATCACCATCGTCGCGTTGCACGCCGCGGTTCTGGAGCGCACGGAGGACTCGAGCACGCGGACCCAATCGCAGACCGCGATCCGCGAGGCCGCCGTGCAGGCCCTCACCGACATCCGCCGCGTGCTGGGGATGGTGCGCGGCGAGGAGAACCTCTCCCCCGAACGCGTCCCCGCTCCGGACAGCCTCGAAGGCGCGCTGGCCGCGTCGGTCAAGGAACTGCGCAACGCCGGCATCGACGTCCAGGTGGACGTCCCGGAGGAGGTGCGGCTGCCCAACGCTCCGTTGCTGGCGCTCATCCGTGTCATCCGGGAGAGCGCGACCAACGTCCTCAAGCACGCCACGGGCGCCCGACACGTCAGCATCTCGCTGCGCGTCGAGCACGACTGGGTGCATCTGCGCATCACCGACGACTCACCGCCCGCGCACACGGCCGGCCTCCCCTCGTCGGGCTATGGCATCGTCCGTCTGCGAGAACGCTTCCGCGTCTTCGGCGGCTCCTTCGACGCGCGGCGTGAGCCGGAGGGGTGGGTGGTCAGCGCGGCACTGCCGCTGACGGCGTGAGACGGGGACGACGGCGCATATAGACGAAAGTCGCAAGCGAATCATCCGTTCGTCCACGTTGACGCGCCCATCTCCCGCATACGCTGGGTGCAGCCGAAGAACTGGTCCCCAGTCGGTTCTTCTCTGAGCACGACGCACGATCTCCGTGATTTCGGGGACGAAGGCCGCCATCGCGCGCCGTCGTCATCCGGAGATCATGCGTGCGATGCCGCGGCGATGGCCCGAAATCGAATCCCCCCAGATCGGTTTCGGGCCCCGCGCATTTCTTGGCCTGTTACGCGTCGCCGCGCGGCTCACGCATCGATCGACTCGCGGTCCAGGCGATCGCTGGAGGTGACGATGAAGTCCCGGCGCGGTGCGACGTCGCTGCCCATGAGCAGTTCGAACACACCCGACACCGCCTCCGCATCCTGCACCCGCACGCGGCGGAGCAAGCGTCCTGACCGGTCCATCGTCGTCTCGGCGAGTTGGTCGGCATCCATCTCGCCGAGCCCCTTGTAGCGCTGCACCGGCTCCTGCCAGCGGCGCCCCGACTTCTGCACCTTCGCCAGCAGCGCGTGCAGTTCCTGCTCCGAGTAGGTGTAGATGGTCTCGTTCGGTTTCGACCCCGGATTCACGACGATGACGCGATGCAGCGGCGGGACGGCCGCGTACACGCGTCCGGCTTCGATGAGCGGGCGCATGTATCGGAAGAAGAGCGTCAGCAGCAGGGTGCGGATGTGGGCGCCGTCGACGTCGGCGTCGCTCATCAGGATGATCTTGCCGTAGCGCGCGGCGTCGAGGTCGAAGCTGCGGCCGGAGCCGGCGCCGATCGTCTGGATGATCGCCGCGCACTCGGCATTGCCCAGCATGTCGCTGATCGACGCCTTCTGGACGTTGAGGATCTTGCCGCGGATCGGCAGCAGCGCCTGATACTCGCTGTTGCGGGCGAGCTTCGCGGTGCCCAGAGCGGAGTCCCCCTCGACGATGAACAGCTCCGACTGCTCGACGTCGTTCGTGCGGCAGTCGGCGAGCTTGACCGGCAGCGACGAGGACTCCAGCGCGTTCTTGCGACGCTGGGTCTCCTTGTGCGTGCGGGCGGAGATGCGCGCCTTCATCTCCGAGACGACCTTGTCGAGCAGCAGTGCGGTCTGTGACTTGTCGTCACGCTTGGTCGACGAGAACCGCGCGCCGAGCTCCTTCGCCACGACCGCGGCGACGATGTTGCGCACCGCGGGCGTGCCGAGGATCTCCTTCGTCTGCCCTTCGAACTGCGGTTCGGGCAGTCGCACCGTCAGCACGGCGCTGAGCCCCGCCATGATGTCGTCCTTCTCGAGCTTCTCGCCCGCACCGACCTTGAGCCGGCGCGCGTTCTGCTCCACCTGGCTGCGCAGCACCTTCATGAGACCCTGCTCGAAGCCGGCCTGGTGGGTGCCGCCCTTGGGGGTCGCGATGATGTTGACGAACGACCGGCTGACGGTCTCGTAGCCGGTACCCCAGCGCAGGGCGATGTCGACGGCGCACTCGCGCTCGACGTCGGTGGGCACCATCGCGCCACCGGGCTGGAGCACCGGGACGGTCTCGGTGAAGGTCCCGGTGCCGGTGAGGCGCCACGTGTCGGTGATCGCGGCATCGGGCGCGAGGAAGTCGGCGAACTCCGAGATGCCGCCGTCGAACCGGTAGCTGGTGGCGCTCGGCTCCTCACCGCGCTCGTCGGAGATCGCGATCTCCAGGCCCGGGATGAGGAACGCTGTCTGGCGGGCGCGCTGCTCGAGCTCGTCGAGATGGAAGGCGGCATCCTTCGTGAAGATCTGCCGATCGGCCCAGTATCGGATGCGGGTGCCCGTGACGCCCTTCGGAGCCTTGCCGACCACGCGCAGCTGAGACGAGCGCTCGAAGGGGGTGAAGGGCGAGTCGGGGCTGGGCCCGGCGAACTCGCCCGGCTCGCCGCGGTGGAACGACATCGCATACGTCTTTCCGCCGCGGTCGACCTCGACGTCCAAGCGCTCCGACAGGGCGTTGACGACCGAGGCGCCGACGCCGTGGAGTCCCCCGGACGCGGCGTACGAGCCGCCGCCGAACTTGCCGCCGGCGTGCAGCTTCGTGAAGACGACCTCGACTCCGGTCAGGCCCGTCCGCGGCTCGACGTCGACGGGAATGCCCCGGGCGCGGTCGCGCACCTCGACACTGCCGTCGGCGTGGAGCACGATGTCGATGCGACTGCCGAACCCGGCGAGGGCCTCGTCGACCGAGTTGTCGATGATCTCCCACACGCAGTGCATGAGGCCGCGGGAGTCCGTGGACCCGATGTACATGCCGGGCCGCTTGCGGACGGCCTCGAGTCCTTCGAGCACCTGGAGGTGATGGGCGGAATACTCGGCGGTCACAATCTCCAAGCGTATGCCGGGCCTGCGACGTCGCGGCGTCGACACACGCGGTCGTCCTCAGCTCGGTATTCCCGAGCCTCCGTCATCGTACGCGCACAGCGAAATGTGACCGGATCGCGGCATTCCCCCGGCTTCCGCGTGGTTGTATGTGAAGGACCCGCACCACAGCCGACGCATCGAGGAGGAACCTGAAATGAGCATGTCGACCACTGCAGAGCCCGTCCTCGAGTACCGCCTGACCGCCACCGATCGGTGCGACTCGTGCGGTGCGCAGGCGTACATCGCCGCCGAGGTCAACGGCAGCGAGCTGCTGTTCTGCGCTCACCACGGCCGCAAGTACGAGGAGAAGCTGCGCGAGGTCGCGACCTCGTGGCACGACGAGACGGCACGTCTGGCCGAAGCCCGCTGACCGGGCTCTCCTAGACTGGAGGGGTTTCGTCTCCCCTCGGTCCGGAAGGACGCCCCATGTCTTCGCGCGGCCTCGCTGTCACCGATCGCCTCCGCTTCCTCTGGCAGCGAGCCCGCGGCTTCGACGTCGCCTCCGTCACCGAGCGCGCACGCAAGACGGCGCGGATTCACGGCAAGAGCTACCCGCTCGTCCTCACCGACATGCTGTGGTCGGCGGCGCGCCACCGCGTCGGATTCAACGACTACCTCGAGTTCGACTTCGCGATCCTCAGCCGCGCCGAGCGCGCCACCTGGGTCACCAGTCCCCTCGCGCTGGAACTGTCCAAGAAGTACGACGATCCGGCATTCGTGCATCACTTCCACCACAAGACCGAGTTCAACCGGCTCTTCGACCGTTTCCTCGGCCGCGAGTGGCTCGATCTCGAGACGGCGGATGCCGGTGAGTTGCGTGCCTTCGCCGAGCGGCATCCGGTGCTCATCGGCAAGGAGCCGGTCAGCAAATCGGGCTTCGGCGTCAGTCGCTACTACGCCGCCGAGGTGACCGACTGGGAGGCATTCCACGCCGAGCTCGTCCGCAAGGGACAGGTGCTCGTCGAGGAGGCGATCGTCCAGCATCCGGTCCTCGAGGCGATCGCGCCGGGCACGGCGAACACGACCCGCGTCACCACCTTCGTGACCGACGACGGCACGGTCGAGATCATCAACATGGCGCAGAAGTTCGGTCGCGGCCAGGTGAGTGACCAAGGCTCGTTCGGCGGCTTCTACACGGCGCTGCACGAGGACGGCCGCGCGATGGGGATGGGCTACGACATCCACGGCGAGGTGTACGAGGCGCACCCCGACACGGGCGCGCGCATCGCTGATTTCCAGTTGCCTGATATGGACGCGGTGCGCGCGCTCATCACGGAGGTCGCGCTCGTCGTGCCGCAGGTGCGCTACGTCGGCTGGGACATCGTCGCCACGGCATCCGGCCCCGTGCTCGTCGAGGGCAACTGGGGCGCCGGCGTGTTCGAGAACAAGCCCAGCGCCACCGGCATCCGGCACGGGCACCTGCCGCGCTACCGCGCGGCGATGGGGTTCTGACTACGCCGCGCGGATGACGCCGAGCGGCGTGGACTGGTGTCCCTGCCCGAGCGGGTTGTCGCTCAGGATGCGGACCAGACGCTGCTCCCCCGGCTTGTCGAGGGTCGACCCGAGGATGTTGCCGCCGATGTCGTTGATGTCGACGACCGCGACCTCGGCGTCGACGCCCAGGAGTGTCTTCAGGTGGGCGGCGACCTCGGTCGGACGCTCCGGCCCCAGCACGACCGCCTTGTTGTAGGGAGGGATCGTGCCGCTCGTCGGCCCGTCGATGGCGCGGGCCTTGTCGCCCGCGATCCGGTAGAAGTCGCCGCGGCGTCCGAACAGCTTCGTCACGGCGCTGACGGCCGCGGCGAACAGGATGCGGGGCGTCCCGCACTCGCGCAGCGCCATCTCCATGGTCTCGGGCATGCCGAGGCCGATGCCGTAGGACGTACGCGTGACGTACTTCGAGAGGAAGCGCGCGAGCGCGCGCGGCTGGATCTCGTCGAGCGTGTAGGAGCGTCCCTGGGTGATCGCGACGATCTTCTCCGTCACGAACAGGATGTCGCCGTCGCGGACGACCGGTCCGGCGTACTCCGTGATGAACGGATCGAGCTGGTCACCGGGCAGGACGACGCGCGTGCGGATCGGGATCCGCGCGAACGTCGCCCCGTCGACGGTGACCGTGAGGGCCTTGCCGTCGTTCGGGACGTCCGCGCTCATTCGAGGTAGTCCCGCAGCGACTGCGACCGCGACGGGTGACGAAGCTTGGCCATCGTCTTCGACTCGATCTGGCGGATGCGCTCGCGCGTGACGCCGAACGTGTCGCCGATCTGGTCGAGGGTCTTCGGCTGGCCGTCGCCGAGACCGAAGCGCATGCGGATGACGCCCGCCTCACGCTCGCTGAGCGAGTCGAGGAGGGATTCGAGCTGACGCTGCAGCATGGTGAAGCCGACCGCGTCGGCCGGGACGACGGCCTCGGTATCCTCGATGAGGTCGCCGAACTCGCTGTCGCCGTCCTCGCCGAGGGGCGTGTGCAGGGAGATCGGCTCGCGGCCGTACTTCTGCACCTCGATGACCTTCTCCGGGGTCATGTCGAGTTCGCGGGAGAGCTCTTCGGGCGTGGGCTCGCGGCCCAGGTCCTGCAGCATCTGACGCTGCACGCGGGCGAGCTTGTTGATGACCTCGACCATATGAACGGGGATGCGGATGGTGCGCGCCTGGTCGGCCATGGCGCGGGTGATCGCCTGACGGATCCACCACGTCGCGTACGTCGAGAACTTGAAGCCCTTGGTGTAGTCGAACTTCTCGACCGCGCGGATGAGACCGAGGTTGCCCTCCTGGATGAGGTCCAGGAACTGCATTCCGCGGCCGGTGTAGCGCTTGGCGAGGGAGACCACGAGGCGGAGGTTCGCGCCGAGCAGATGGCTCTTGGCGCGCTGGCCGTCGCGGGCGACCCACTGCAGGTCTAGTCCCAGCTGCGAGGACTTCTCCGCCGCCGACATGTGCGACAGCTTCTCCTCGGCGAACAGGCCCGCCTCGATACGCATCGCGAGCTCGACCTCTTCGGCCGCGTTCAGCAGCGGCACCTTGCCGATCTGCTTGAGGTAGTCCTTGACGGGGTCTGCCGTCGCACCGGTGATCTGCGTCGAGTACACCGGGACGTCGTCCTCGTCGCTCGAGGAGATGACGATCGCGCCAGTGGGCAGCGGTTCGGTGAAGGCGGGCTTGGTCGTGCCCTCCTCGTCCTCGTCGTCGTCCTCTTCGGCGTCGGCCTTCTTCGCGCCCTTCGCGGCGGCGGGGGTCTCCTCGGCGTCGTCGCGGTCGTCCGCGTCGATGTCGGTCTCATCGAGTTCGACGTCGTCGTCGATCTCCTCGTCGTCCTCGTCGGACGCCGTGGCCTTGGAAGCCTTCTTGGGGGCTGCCTTCGCCTTGGCCGGAGCCTTGGCCTTCGCGGGTGCCTTCGCCGCGGTGCGTGCCGTCTTGGCACCCGTGGCGGGCTTCACCGTCGCCTGTTCCGTGGCGGGCTCCGCAGCTTCGGTCTCGTCGACCTTGCGAGTGCGGGTGGTCTTCGTGCCTGAGGTCACGTCTTGCCTTTCACCGGCGGGAGCCGCCGGGTTTTCGGACAGGAGTAAGACCCTTGTCAAGTCCCCAGAGTCTCCCGCGAGGGGGATCTCCTGGTGCTGACAACGGGTCGGACGTCCATTGTCGCATACATGATGGTCCCGACCATGCGCAATAGCTCCGTGCGTCGGACCGTCTGAAGATCCAACGCCGCGGAGCCACCGGGCATTCCGTCAGCGGCGGCCCCACTTGTCGTCCCCGCGCTTGTCGTCGCTGCGGCGGTCGTCGTCGGGACGACGATCGGCGAGGAAGCGCTCGAGCTCGGCCGCGAGCTCGTCGGCGCTCGGCAGGTCGCCGGTGTGGATGATCGGCTGCCCCAGATTGGAGCCGGCCATATAGGAGTCGTACCGTTCCTCGAGCGTGCGCAGCATCGCGGTCAGCTCGGCGTTGCCCTCGACCTGGTCGTCGACCTTGGCCAGATACTCCCGATTCTCCTCGCGCACGCCGTCGGCATCGAAGACGAGACCGGTGGCGACGGACAGGCTGTCCAGGCCCGCCAGGGCGGCCGCCGGATAGTCCGTGTCGGCGAGGTAGTGCGGCACCAGGAGCACGAACCCCGAGACGGCCGCTCCACTCTGCGCGAATCGGTGCTCGAGCAGATGACCGACCGTCGCGGGGACCTGCGTGTGCGGCTGCCACACCGAGTGCGCCTGCGTCAGTTCGCTGCGCGTGCCGCTGACGGTCGTGCCGATGGGGCGGGTGTGCGGGACCGGCATGGGAATGGCGTGCACCCATGTCACGGTGGCGACCTCAAGCCCCTCCGCGAGGCCGACGACGGTCTCGGTGAAGGCATCCCACGCGAAGTCCGGCTCGAAGCCGGCCAGCAGCACGAAGGGCTGGCCGATCGCATCGTGCACGAGGGAGAGCTCCAGCCGCGGCGGACGGTAGTCGGTGAGATGGTCGGCGTCGAAGGTGATGACGGGCCGGCGGGCACGGTAATCGAGGAGCACGTCCGCCGAGAAGGACACCACCGGCGAAGGCGACAGGTCCTCCCGGAACAGTTCGATCATCTGCGACACGGCACCGCCGGCATCCGTGAAACCGGTAAGCACGACCACCATCGGCAGACCGGCCGGAACCGGCGGTGCCGACGCGACACGTTCGTACAGGGGACCGCTCAAGGGCATGGATCAACTGTACGAGCCCGCGGCGACGCCGGCGCCGGGTCGCGCTGACAGCGAACAGCCGCGGTCTCCGGGGGCCGCCGGGGGCGCGTCCGTAGGATGGGACGCATGGCGTTCCCCGAGCTGTCGCACTCCCCTGTTCCCCTGCGCGAGGCCGAAGCCGATGCGCTGATCCTCGCGCTCCCGCCGCTCGCCGACGCCGGAGACATCCTCGCGGACTGGCCGGGACTGCAGGCCGCTCTGGAGGCGGTCGGGTTCACGGGTGCCGCCGGCGCGACCGTGCGCGCGTACGCCCCGGACGCGACCGGCACGCCGCTTGTCGTCGTGGGGACGGGCAGTGACCCGGATGCCGCGACGCTCCGCGACGCCGTGGGCGCCGCCGTGCGGACCACCACTGGGTTCGACGTCGTCGCCATCGGCGCCCCGGCCGTCGCCGGCACCGCCGGTGCCGCGCGCGCCCTCGCCGAGGGGGCCGTCATCGGCGGCTACCGCTTCGACGGCTACAAGACCGCGCCGGGACCGGCGCGCGCCTCCCGCGTCGTTCTGCACGCCGAGGACGCGGCCGACGAACTGGATCGTGCCCGCACGATCGGGGCGGCCACGGCGCTCGTCAAGGACCTCGTCAACACCCCCGCCGAATGGCTGGGACCCCAGGACGTCGCCGACGCGGCCACCGCGGCGGTCGCCGAACTGCCCATCACCGTGACGGTGCTCGACGAGCGCGAGCTCGCCGAGGGCGGATACGGCGGCATCCTCGGCGTGGGACAGGGATCCGACCGGCCGCCGCGTCTCGTCCGCCTCGACTACGCCCCCGACGGCGCCCGGCGTCACGTCGCGCTCGTCGGCAAGGGCATCACGTTCGACACCGGCGGCCTCTCGCTCAAGCCCGCGGCCAGCATGGTCGGTATGAAGTACGACATGTGCGGCGCGGCGACCGTGCTCGCCGTCGTCCGCGCCGCCGCCGAGCGCGCGCTGCCCGTCCGGGTGACGGGCTGGATGTGCCTCGCGGACAACATGCCCTCCGGTCGCGCGATCCGCCCCGGCGACGTGCTGCGGATGCTGGACGGCACGAGCGTCGAGGTGCTCAACACCGACGCGGAGGGCCGGCTGGTGCTCGCCGACGGACTGGTCGCCGCGAGCCGCACCCAGCCCGACGTCATCATCGACGTCGCCACGCTCACCGGTGCGATCTCGGTCGCGCTCGGTTCGCGGCACACCGGCGTCATGGGCGACGAGGAGGCCGTCGCCGAGTACCTCGCCGCCGCGGATGAGGCCGGCGAGCTCGCCTGGCCGCTGCCCCTGCCCGCACACATGGCGGAGGAGCTGGAGTCGCCCATCGCCGACCTGCAGAACGCGAAGATCGGCGACCCCACCGGCGGCGCGCTGTTCGCGGGCCTGTTCCTGCAGCGGTTCGTCGGTCGCGTCTCCGACGACGCCGACGCTCCCCGCATCCCCTGGGTGCATCTCGACATCGCCGGGAGCGGGACCGCGAAGGCGGCCGCCGGTGCGAACGACAAGGGACCCACCGCGGCGGCCGTCCGGTCGCTGCTCGCTTTCGTCGAAGGAGACGCGCGATGACCGACCATGTCAGCGACCTCGTGATCCTGGGCGGCGGGTCCGCCGGCTATGCCGCGGCACTGCGCGCAGCCGAGCTCGGGCGCTTCGTCGTGCTCGTCGAGCAGGATCGGCTGGGCGGCACGTGCCTGCATCGCGGGTGCATTCCGACGAAGGCACTCCTGCACTCCGCGGAGGTCGCCGATCAGGTGCGCGCGGCGGCGTCGGTGGGCATCGGCGCGACGCTCGAGGGGGTCGACGCCGAGGCGGTCGCCGCGTTCCGAGAGCGGATCGTCGCGAAGAAGTTCGCGGGTCTCGAAGGCCTCGTCCGGGCTCGCGGCATCACGGTCGTCGCCGGTGTCGGCCGGCTTGTCGTCGACGCCGACGGGCCGGCGGTCGCCGTCGGAGACGACCGGTACCGCGGCGCGGACGTCCTGCTCGCGACCGGCTCGTACACCCGCACCCTGCCGGGCCTCGAGCTCGCCGGTCGCGTCATCGGCAGCGAGCAGGCCCTCGCGTTGCGGGAGGTCCCGGCATCCGTCATCGTGCTCGGCGGCGGGGTCATCGGCGTCGAGTTCGCCAGCGCGTGGCGCTCGCTGGGCGCCGAGGTCACGATCCTCGAAGCCCTCGACCACCTCGTGCCCGTGGAGGATGTGGCCGCCAGCAAGGCGCTCGAACGCGCCTTCCGCAAGCGCGGCATCACGGCGCGGCTCGGCGCACGGTTCGCCTCGGTGTCGCAGACGGATGCCGGGGTCACGGTCACGCTGGAAGACGGTGGACAGCTGTCGGCGGACTACCTGATGGTCGCGGTCGGACGCGGTCCCGCGACCGCCGGAATGGGGTTCGAGGAAGCGGGCATCGCCCTCGACCGCGGCTTCGTCACCGTGAACGCCCGGCTGCAGACCAGCGTGCCGCACGTCTGGGCCGCCGGCGACATCGTCCCCGGCCTCCAGCTCGCGCATCGCGGATTCCAGCAGGGCATTTTCGTCGCGGAGGAGATCGCCGGATTGAACCCGGTGGCGGTGGCCGAGCACACGATCCCGCGCATCACGTATTCGCACCCCGAGGTCGCCTCGGTCGGCGTGACCGAGCAGGCGGCCCGCGCAGAGCACGGCGACGCCGTCGTCGCGTACGAGTACAACCTCGCCGGCAACGGTCGCAGCGAGATCATCGGCACGTCCGGCATCGTGAAGGTCGTCCGCGTCGCGGACGGGCCGGTGCTCGGCGTCCATCTCGTGGGCGATCGGGTCGGCGAGTTGATCACCGAGGGGCAGTTGGCGGTCGCCTGGGAAGCGCACCCGGAGGACATCGCGCCGCTGCTGCACGCCCACCCGACGCAGAGCGAGGCGCTCGGCGAGGCGTTCCTGGCGCTGGCGGGCAAGCCGCTGCACGCGCTGTGAGCCGTGCGCTCCGCGTGCCGCCACCGGCGGTCCGGAGGGTCACTAAGCTAGATCAGGACATCGAACTTCTGAAGGAGACACAGTCATGAGCACATCCGTGGTCCTCCCCGCGCTCGGCGAGAGCGTCACCGAGGGAACGGTCACCCGCTGGCTCAAGAAGGTCGGTGACACGATCCAGGCCGACGAGGGCCTGCTCGAGATCTCGACCGACAAGGTCGACACGGAGATCCCCTCCCCCGTCAGCGGCGTCATCGAAGAGATCCTCGTCCAGGAGGACGAGACCGTCGAGGTCGGCGCCGTCCTCGCCAAGATCGGCGACGGATCGGGCCAGCCCACGGGCGACGAGGCTCCCGCCGCGGAGCAGGCCGCGCCCGCCGAGGCCCCCGCCGCTCCGACGCAGGAGGCGGCCCCGGCTCAGGAGGCCGCTCCGGCCGAGGCCCCCGCGGCGCCGGCTCAGGAAGCCGCTCCGGCTCAGGATGCCGTGCCGGCTGCCTCCGGCGATGCCAAGGACGTCGTGCTCCCCGAACTCGGTGAGAGCGTCACCGAGGGAACGGTCACCCGCTGGCTCAAGCAGGTCGGCGACGACGTCGCCGTCGACGAGCCGCTGCTGGAGATCTCCACCGACAAGGTCGACACCGAGATCCCCTCGCCCGTCGCCGGCACGCTCCAGGAGATCCTGGTGGCCGAGGACGAGACCGTCGCCGTCGGTGCGACCCTGGCTCGCATCGGCTCGGGCGCTCCCGCCGCGGCGGCGCCCGCCGCTCCGGCCCCGGCGGCGGAGGCGCCCGCTCCCGCTGAGGCGCCCGCTCCCGCTGAGGCTCCTGCGGCTGCTGAGGCGCCTGCTCCCGCGGAGGCTCCTGCCGCTGCTGAGGCGCCTGCCCCCACTCCCGCTCCGGCTCCGGCCGCTGCTCCGGCCCCGGCCGCAGCGCCTGCCCCGGCGGCGGAGGCTCCCGCCGCGGCTGCGGCAGATGACGACGTCACGACCTACGTGACTCCGCTCGTGCGGCGCCTCGCTCAGCAGCAGGGCGTCGACCTCGCGTCGGTCACGGGCACCGGCGTCGGTGGGCGCATCCGCAAGGAAGACGTCCTGAAGGCCGCCGAGGCGGCGCAGGGTGGCGCGACGCCCGCGGCCGCACCGGCCGCCGCCGCACCGACACCGGTCGAGGTGTCCCCGCTGCGCGGCACCACGCAGCCGATGTCGCGCCTGCGCAAGGTGCTCGCCGAGCGGGCCGTCGCGTCGATGCAGCAGACCGCGCAGTTGACGACGGTGGTGAAGGTCGACGTCACGAAGGTCGCCGCCTACCGCAGTGCCGTCCAGGCGGACTTCGTCGCCAAGACCGGTGGCAAGCTCTCGTTCCTGCCGTTCTTCGTCCTTGCCGCCGCCGAGGCCCTGCAGGCCCACCCCGTCATCAACGCGACCGTCAACGGCACGGACATCGTCTACCCGCCGACGGAGAACATCTCCATCGCCGTGGACACCGAGCGCGGTCTGCTGACGCCGGTGCTGCGCGACGCGGGCGGCAAGACGCTGGCCGACATCTCCACCGAGATCGCCGACCTCGCCGCGCGGACGCGCGACAACAAGCTGAAGCCCGACGAGCTCGCCGGCGGCACCTTCACGGTGACCAACACCGGTTCGCGCGGTGCCCTCTTCGACACGCCGGTGGTCTTCCTGCCCCAGTCGGCGATCCTCGGCACCGGCGCGGTCGTCAAGGAGCCGGGCGTGGTGAAGGTCGACGGTGTGGAAGCCATCGGCATCCGCTCCTACGTGTACCTGGCGCTGTCGTACGATCACCGCATCGTCGACGGGGCGGACGCGGCTCGATTCCTGGGTGCGGTGAAGTGGCGCCTGGAGACGGCTGACTTCGAGGGCAACCTCGGCATCTGAGCCTCACCGGCCCACCCGGTCTCAGGGCTGGTCTGCGACGTCATAGACGTCGCGGACCAGCCCTTGCCCGTTCACGGAGACGATGACGAGCACCTGTGAGGGGCGGCCGGGGCCGTCCACCCGGTAGACCGCGACGCCGCCGTACTCGTCGAGGAGTGTGACGGTGCGGTCGGCGGTGCCGTCGCTGACGACGCCGACGGGGACCTCGGCCGCGGGATCCTCCAGGATCGGGCAGGCGGACGAGGGATTCTCTGCGCAGGCGGAGAGGGCGGTCAGAACGTCGGCGACGGGGTCCGCGGCGCCGCTGGGCGCAGACTCCGCCGCCGGCGTTTCGGCCGTCGCGGCCGGGACCCCTGTGGGCGTGGCGGATGCCGGAGTGCCGGGGCCGATCACCGCCTCGGCCGGCGACTCTTCCTGCGGCCACGCCATCCCGCCCGCGACGACGACGGCTCCCACCGCCGCAGCGACCAGCAGCGGAGCCCGCCGCCGAGGCGGTCGCGCCGCGGCGTCCGTCGCCACATCCGCTCGGGTCGGTGTGCGGGGGCGGCGCTCCTTCACGGTCGTCCGCCGGTGCGCCACCGACCTCGCGACGTGGCCGGGGAGCGCCGTGAGCGTGCGGATGCCGGCGCCCACCCGCTCCGCGACGTCATCGCCGGTGAACCTCGCGAGCCACGAAGCGGCGGCCTCGTGCGCCTCGGACGTGTCTCGTCGCAGCGTCGCCGCCCGCAACGGGGCAGGTTCGACGGTCGCGACGCTCAGCGCACCGGGACCGCGCAGCGGCGTGCGCACGGCGAGCGGGGCGGGGTCGGCGGCGTCGAAGAGTCCGTCTTCGCAGGCCTCGGCGTCCCTCGGTGTGAGCTCGGCCGCGCAGAGCGCGGCGCTCGTGGCGTCGACGGCCCGCCGCAACGGTCCGGACGACGACGCCGCCATGCGCTCCAGAAGCGCGACCGTGTCGTCGAGCCAGCCGCCGTGGCCGCCCGCGGCGAGAACGGGTCTGCCCTCGGCATCCACCCACCACCGCCCCGCGTCGATCGCGAGAGCGCGCGCCTGCACGGCTCCCCGCAGCAGGCTGACCGCGACGGTGACGACTTCGCCCGCCGACAGGCTCCGCTCGTCCAGGCGGCGGGCGAGGGTCTCGACGCAGTGCGGCAGGATCGCGACGTGGCCGTCCGCGGTCCGCGCGATGTCGCGTGGCGCGAGCACGTGCCCGTCCGGCTCGGCGCGCCAGATCTCCTCGGGAAGGTCCCCGATCTCCACCCAGACGGACGGCGGGTCGTCGGCGCGCAGCGTTCCGGGGTACGGCGCCTCGTCGGCGCGCAGCCGGCGCAGTGCGGGCGGCGGGTCGAGCAGCGGGAGCGGGGTCATGCCCCGAGTGTGGCGCCCCGGAGCGCGGCACGGTGCGTCGATCCCCCGATCTGTGGACAGTCCCGCCGACCGGTCGGTTGTGCAGGAGGCGATGGATGCCGACGCATGGCGCCGCGCGTACGCCGGTAGGCTGGATGCCATGTCCTCCCGCGGTCCCGCCACCGAGAAGCGTCCCGGCTTCTTCTCGCAGCTTCGTTCCCTGTTCACCTTCACGAAGGCCGAGTTCGGCTGGCTGCCGTGGGTGCTCATCGCCGTGCTGGTCGTCGGCATCGGCATCGGCGTGCTCGTCGGGTTCCTCATTCCGCCGGTCGCGGTGTGGAGCATCATCCTGTGGGGCGTCACGGGTCTGATGTTCGGTCTGCTGGGCGCGATGATCCTGCTCACGCGCCTGTCGACACGCGCGATGTACATCAAGCTCGATGGCGTGCCCGGCGCCGCGGGACACGTGCTCTCGACGTCGCTCGGCCGCAACTGGGTCGCCTCGGACATGCCGGTCGGGGTGAACCCGAAGTCGCAGGACGCCGTCTACCGCGTCATCGGTCGCGGGGGTGTCGTCGTCGTGGGCGAGGGGGCCCGCGGGCGCCTGACCCGCCTCATCAACGACGAGAAGATGAAGGTGCAGCGCGTCGCGTCGGGCGTGCCCATCACCGTGCTCTACATCGGGCATGGCGAGGGCGACGTGCCGATCTCCAAGCTCTCCGCCACCATCAAGGCGCTCCCCAAGAAGGTGGACCGCACCACGATGGCCGCCGTCGTGAAGCGTGTCGATTCGGTGTCCCAGTCGGTGACCTCGTTGCCGATCCCGAAGGGGATCGACCCGCTGCGCGCCCGCGCCCCGCGCCCGCGGTAATCCCCCGCATCCGCTGCCGGGTCCCCGCATCC
Organism: Microbacterium sp. CH-015; assembly: GCF_049707015.1. Classification (NCBI taxonomy): domain Bacteria; kingdom Bacillati; phylum Actinomycetota; class Actinomycetes; order Micrococcales; family Microbacteriaceae; genus Microbacterium; species Microbacterium sp. CH-015. The sequence continues at coordinate 935,787 of NZ_JBNAFJ010000001.1, forward strand.
GCTGCCGGAGTCCCCCGCATCCGCTCAGCTGCGGACGAGCACCGTTCCGGCGGCCTTGTCGTGGAGGCCGCGCTGATCGGCGTCCCAGATGACGGCGGGGATGACGAGCACCAGCAGCGCGGTGCGCACGATCGGGCGCCACAGCCCCACCCATCCCCCGCCGACCAGCTGCAGGCGCAGCCCGACGAGGCGGTGCCCCGGGCTGCCGCCGAGCGTCGGCAGAAACAGGATCTGCACGGCGGCGAACACGACGAGCGTGGCGAACGAGTCGTAGGCGAAGAACGCGATGGAGATGAGCACGGCCGCGGCCCAGTCGATCGCCAGCGCCGCGATGCGGCGGCCGGGCCGCGCGACGCTGCCGGATCCGACAGCCGGCATCCCCAGACGCTCGCCGGGATAGCTATTGTCGAGAGGGTCCGCCGTCACCGAATCAGCCTATCCGGGCCGCCGTAACATCCCCGAAACATGGGTGATACTGCCGGGCAACCGGCTCCGGATAGCGTCGAGGCGAGCCTGATCCCGTCAGGCGTGTTCCACACCCGATCTTGGAGACTCCATGTTCAAAGATTCATCCGAGGTGCTCAAGTACATCAAGGACGAGGACATCAAGTTCCTCGACATCCGTTTCACGGATCTGCCTGGTGTGCAGCAGCACTTCAACATCCCCGCCTCGACGGTCGACGAGGAGTTCTTCACGGTCGGTCAGCTGTTCGACGGTTCGTCGATCCGCGGCTTCGCGAACATCCACGAGTCCGACATGCAGCTCATCCCGGATGTCTCCACCGCATACCTCGACCCGTTCCGCGAGGCGAAGACGCTGGTCATGCTGTTCGACATCTACAACCCGCGCAACGGCGAGATCTACGCCAAGGACCCGCGCCAGGTCGCTAAGAAGGCCGAGAAGTACCTCGCCTCCACCGGCATCGCCGACACTGCGTTCTTCGCCCCCGAGGCGGAGTTCTACATCTTCGACGACGTGCGCTACGAGGTGAAGCAGAACTCCTCGTTCTACTCGGTCGACTCCGAGGAGGGCGCCTGGAACACCGGCCGCGTCGAAGAGGGTGGAAACCTCGCCAACAAGACCCCCTTCAAGGGCGGCTACTTCCCCGTCTCCCCCGTCGACAAGACGGCCGACCTCCGCGACGACATCTCGCTGCACCTGATCGAGGCCGGTCTCATCCTCGAGCGCGCGCACCACGAGGTGGGCACCGGCGGTCAGCAGGAGATCAACTACCGCTTCGACACCATGGTGCACGCGGCCGATGACATCCTGAAGTTCAAGTACATCGTCAAGAACGTCGCCGAGCAGTGGGGCAAGGTCGCGACCTTCATGCCCAAGCCCCTCTTCGGCGACAACGGCTCGGGCATGCACACGCACCAGTCGCTGTGGCTCGAGGGCAAGCCGCTCTTCTACGACGAGAAGGGCTACGGCGGACTGTCGGACATCGCCCGCTGGTACATCGGCGGTCTGCTCGCGCACGCCCCGGCGGTGCTCGCCTTCACCAACCCGACGCTGAACTCGTACAAGCGCCTGGTCAAGGGCTACGAGGCGCCGGTCAACCTGGTCTACTCGGCCGGCAACCGCTCCGCCGCCATCCGCATCCCGATCACGGGCTCGAACCCCAAGGCCAAGCGCATCGAGTTCCGCGCGCCGGACGCCTCGGGCAACCCGTACCTCGCCTTCGCGGCGCAGATGATGGCGGGCCTGGACGGCATCAAGAACCGCATCGAGCCGCACGAGCCGGTCGACAAGGACCTCTACGAGCTGCCGCCCGAGGAGGCCAAGAACATCCCGCAGGTGCCGAACTCGCTGCTGGACTCCCTGGAGGCCCTCCGCGCCGACCACGAGTTCCTGCTCGCCGGCGGCGTGTTCACGCCCGAGTTGATCGAGACCTGGATCGAGTACAAGATCGAGAACGAGATCAAGCCGCTCGCGGCGCGCCCGCACCCCTTCGAGTACGAGCTGTACTTCGGCGTCTGAGCACCCGGCCCACGGTTCGAAGCCCCGGCATCCTGCATCGGATGCCGGGGCTTCGCCGTGTGTGCCTCACGGAGACAGGAGAAATCACCGAGACAGGACGTGGTGACGTCACCACGTCCTGTGCGCGTGATTTCTCCTGTGCCGGTGATATCCGGCGGGACGGATGCCGGGGTCAGCCGTAGAAGAGCTTCTCGAACGCCCGGCGGGCCCGGCGGGCCGTGCGCAGCCACTCCTCCTCGACGAGCGTCGCCGACCCCGGCGGGTACTCCAGCAGACGGCCGATCCCATCGAGCTTGCCCCGATCGACCGGCAGCACGTCGCTCGTCCGCCCCGACAGCAGCGTGTTGGCCGAGCGCAGCCGGCTCGCCAGACGCCACGCGTCGCGGAGACGCTCGGCCGCGGCATCCGGAATCAGGCCCGCCTCCCGGGCCGCCTCGAGCGCGTCGAGGGTGGATGTCGTCCGCAATGCGGGCATGCGGTGCGCATGCGCGTGCTGCAGCAGCTGCACCAGCCACTCGACATCGCTCAGTCCGCCCGGTCCCAGCTTGAGGTGCCGGGCGCGGTCGGCGCCCTGCGGCAGCCGCTCGTTCTCGACGCGGGCCTTGATGCGCTTGATCTCGCGCAGATCCTGCACGGCGACCTCAGCGGGGTAGCGCACGTCGTCGGCGAGGGCGATGAAGCGATCGATCAGCTTGACGCTGCCCGCGACGCCCCGCGCACGCAGCAGCGCCTGCGCCTCCCACGACAGCGACCAGCGGCGGTAGTACTCCGCGTATGAATCCAGCGAGCGCACGAGCGGACCGTTGCGTCCCTCGGGCCGCAGGTCGGCGTCGAGGTCGAACGGCACACGGTGATCCTCGGAGTAGGTGCGGATGCCGGCGACCAGCTGCAGGGCGAGTTCGTGGGCGCGCTGCGGGTCCACGCCGTTGGGTTCGTAGACGTAGAGCACGTCGGCGTCGGAGCCGAAGCCGAGCTCGCCGCCGCCGAAGCGCCCCATCGCGATCACCGAGAAGTCCAGCGCCGCATCCTCGGGCGGCACGATCTCGCGACGCACGGCGCGCAGCGTCGCCTGGATGGTGACCTCGCTGACCGTCGTCAGCCCCGCGGCGAGCTCGTCGATCGTGAGGGTGCCGAGCACTGCCCCGAACGCGAGGCGCAGCAGTTCGCGCCGGCGCAGCGCCCGCACGGCGCGCATCGCCTCCACGACGGTGCCGTGACGCGCCTGGATCGCGCGGGCTTCCTCCTGCAGCAGCACCCCGCCGCGCGGACGCAGCAGCTCGTCGGAGTCGAGCCACGCGACCGACTCCGGGATCCACTCCATGAGCTCACCGATGTAGCGCGAGCCGGAGAGCACGCGGGTCAGCCGTTCCGCCGCGCCCGAGGAGTCCCGCAGCATCCTCAGGAACCACGGCGTGTCCCCCAGCCGTTCGCTGATGCGACGGAAGGCGAGCAGCCCGTAGTCGGGGTCGACGCCGTCGGCGAACCACCGGATCATCACCGGCATGAGGTGGCGCTGGATCGTCGCCTTGCGGCTGAGCCCGCCGGTGAGCGCGCCGATGTGGCGCAAAGCGCCGGCCGGGTCGCGGAACCCGATTGCGGCGAGCCGGTCATGCGCCTGCTCGGTGGACAGCTGGTGCTCGTCGGACGACAGCGACGCGACCGCCGAGAGCAGCGGCCGGTAGAACAGCCGGACGTGGATCTCGCGGACCTCCCGCTTGATCCCCTCCCACAGCTCCCACACGCCCGGCCCGCTGTCGGCGAGTCCCGAGGCGCGCGCGAGGACACGGAGGCCGTCGGGCTGGGACGGCATGAGGTGCGTGCGGCGCAGATCCCGCAGCTGCACGCGATGCTCGAGCACGCGCAGCACGCGGTAGTCGTACGCGAACGTGGCGGCGTCGCCGCGACCGATGTAGCCCTCGGCGACGAGCGCGTCGAGCGCATCGAGGGTCCCCCGCTGGCGGATCGCATCGTCGCTCAGCCCGTGGACGAGCTGCAGCAGCTGCACGGTGAACTCGATATCGCGGATGCCTCCGGGACCGAGCTTCAGCTGGTACGGCACGTCGGCGGCGGGAATGTGCTCGGTGACCCGCTCCCGCATCCGCTGCACGCTGTCGACGAAGTTCTCGCGCGCGCCGCTCGTCCACACCTTCGGCTGCACGGCCGCGACATATGCCTCACCCAGCACGCGGTCGCCGGCGAGCGGTCGCGCTTTCAGCAGCGCCTGGAACTCCCAGCTCTTCGCCCAGCGCTCGTAGTACGAGAGGTGCGAGTCGAGGCTTCGCACGAGGGCGCCCTGCTTGCCCTCGGGGCGCAGATTCGCGTCCACCTCCCACAGGGGCGGCTCGATCTCCATCCCCGAGATCCCGCGCATCGTCTGGACGGCGAGTCGCGTGGCGATGTCGATGACGCGGCTCTCGCCGATCTCATCGACGAGCGCGTCGGTGCCGCCGCCGACGAAGATGACGTCGACGTCGCTGACGTAGTTGAGCTCTCGGGCGCCGGTCTTGCCCATGCCGATGATCGCGAGACGCGCTTGCGCCACCTGGTCCCGCGGGAACAGACCGGTGCCGGCTCCCCCGGACGCGACGCGGGTGCGGGCGACGCACAGCGAGGCCTCCAGCGCCGCGCCGGCGGCATCCGCCAGGGCGGCCGCGACGTCGGCGAGCACCGCGACGGCGTCGGTCGCGCCCAGGTCGTAGGCCGCGATGCGCGCCAGCAGGCGCCGGTAGCGCACGCGGAGCGCCACCCAGGCCCGCTCCTCGCCGGTGGCGGCGAAACCCTCGGCATCCGCCTCGACGGCCTCGAGAAGCTCCGCGCGCAACTCGTCGGCGGTGGGGAGCGCCTCCCCCGCGCGGACGTGGGCGAGTTCGGCGGGATGCCGCAGGTAGAAGTCACCGAACCCGCTCGAGGCTCCGAGCAGCAGCCAGAGCGTGGCGCCGACGCGTCGCAGTGCCGACCCGACCGCCGCCGGATCGCGTCGCGCGACGCGCACCAGCGACTCCAGTGCCGCATCGGGGTCGGCGGCGCGGTCGGCTCCGACCAGCAGGTCCTCGCGGGCGATGCCGACGAGGTCGGCGAGCTCAGTGAGCAGCCGGTCGGCGTCGCCGAGCTCACTGAAGCCGTCGCGCGCCAGCAGCGTCCGTACCGAGGTGCGCTCGCTGGAGCTCATCGGGCTAGAGCATCTCCAGGTTGCTCTTCAGCTCGAACGGGGTGACCTGGGCGCGGTACTCCTGCCATTCGCGGCGCTTGTTCAGCAGCACGTAGTTGAAGACCTGCTCCCCCAGCGTCTCGGCGACGAGCTCCGAGTCCTCCATGTACTCCAGGGCGTGATCGAGGCTCGCCGGCAGCTGCGCGTAGCCGAGCGCGCGGCGCTCGGAGTCGGTGAGCGACCAGACGTTGTCCTCGGCTTCCGGGGGCAGCTCGTAGCCCTCCTCGATCCCCTTCAGGCCGGCCGCGAGCATGAGCGCGAACGCGAGGTAGGGGTTGGCCGCCGAGTCCAGCGCGCGGTACTCGACGCGGGTGGCCTGGCCCTTGTTGGGCTTGTACATCGGCACCCGGACGAGCGCGGAACGGTTGTTGTGACCCCAGCAGATGAAGCTCGGCGCCTCATCGCCGCCCCACAGTCGCTTGTAGGAGTTCACGAACTGGTTCGTCACCGCGGCGATCTCGTTGGCGTGCTTCAGCAGCCCCGCGATGAACTGGCGTCCCGTCTGGGACAGCTGGTACTGCGCGCCCTCCTCGTAGAAGGCGTTCCGGTCGCCCTCGAACAGCGACATGTGCGTGTGCATGCCACTGCCCGGCTTGCCTGACAGGGGCTTCGGCATGAACGTCGCGTACACGCCCTGCTCGATCGCCACCTCCTTGACGACCGTGCGGAACGTCATGATGTTGTCCGCCGTGGCGAGGGCGTCGGCGTAGCGCAGGTCGATCTCGTTCTGACCGGGGCCGCCCTCGTGATGGCTGTACTCGACCGAGATGCCGAGATCCTCCAGCATCCGCACACTGCGGCGGCGGAAGTCGTGCGCCGTCCCGCCCGGCACATTGTCGAAGTAGCCGGCCGAGTCGACCGGTTCGGGACCGTCGGGTCCGAACGACGAGGACTTCAGCAGGTAGAACTCGATCTCGGGGTGCGTGTAGAACGTGAAGCCGGCATCGGCGGCCTTCGCCAGGGTGCGCTTGAGCACGTGGCGCGGATCGGCGACGGCGGGCTGGCCGTCGGGCGTGGTGATGTCGCAGAACATCCGACCGGTCGGGTCGATCTCTCCGCGCCAGGGCAGCGTCTGGAACGTCGTGGGGTCGGGGTGGGCCAGCAGGTCCGACTCGTACGAGCGGGTGAGGCCTTCGATGGCCGAGCCGTCGAAGCCGAGTCCCTCCGTGAAGGCGCCCTCGACTTCGGCGGGCGCGATGGCGACCGACTTGAGCGTGCCGATGACGTCGGTGAACCAGAGGCGGACGAACTTCACGCCTCGCTCTTCGATCGTGCGCAGTACGAAGTCACGCTGCTTGTCCATCGCGTCCTCTCACAAGCGACCGCGCGGGCGCGGCCGGGCCGAAGGCCAGACTATCGGTCCTCTTCGGCTTCCTCTTCCGCCCACGCGCGCGAGCGCTCGGCGATCACCTGCGGCGCCTTGGCCGCCTCCTCCGCGGTGTCGAACGGTCCGGCGCGGTCCGGCGCGGGCGACTCGAATCCGCGCTCGACCTCACCGGTGTTGAGGTTGTACCAGTACTTGTCTTCGCCACGGGACATCGCGTGCTCCTTTCCAGAGCGGTCGGTCCGATCCTAACGAGCCGGGCTGCCGCGCTGGCTAGGCTGGGAGCATGACGACGAAGGCGACCCGTGCGGTCGGAGTGGACATCGGCGGCACCGGCATCAAGGGGGCGCTCGTCGACCTCGAAGCCGGGCAGCTTCTCAGCGACCGCGTGAAGGTCGCGACCCCGGCCGGCGCGGAGCCCGATGACGTGCTGGCGGCCGTCCGCAGCGTCCTCGACACCCTCGGCGTGACCGACGCCGACATCCCGCTCGGCGTCGCCTTCCCCGCGATCGTCAAGAACGGGCGCACCCTGTCGGCGGCGAACGTCGCCGACACGTGGATCGGCTTCGACGCCGAGCACTTCTTCGAGGACGGCCTCGGTCGCGAAATCCACTTCGCCAACGACGCCGATGTCGCCGGTGTCGCCGAGGCGCGCTACGGCGCCGCGCGCGGAGTGAAGGGCCTGGCGCTGTTGACGACGCTCGGCACGGGCATCGGCACCGCCATGCTGCACAACGGCGTCCTCATCCCCAACTCCGAACTCGGTCACCTGCAACGCGCGAATCACAAGTCGGATGCCGAGGCGTGGGCCGCCTACTCCGCCGTGGAGCGCGAGCAGCTCAGCTGGAAGAAGTGGGCCAAGCGCCTGCAGTGGTACTACGACTACCTGGAGTTCCTGCTCAGCCCTGATCTGTTCATCGTGGGCGGTGGTGTGTCGAAGCACGCCGACGAGTTCCTGCCGCTGCTGACGCTGAAGACCCCGATCGTCCCCGCCGTGCACCGCAACAACGCGGGGATCATCGGCGCCGCGGCGCTCGCCCTCGCGCAGGAGACCGGCACCGACGCGCAGGGCGTCGCGCACAACCTCGTCGACACCACCACCTGACCGGACCCGCCGCGACCACGTTTGCGGCGACCACGACTGGCGGTGACCGGCGTGCCGTTCGTGTCGGCGGTCGAGGAGGCGAATGGGCCGGCCTGTACGCCGGGTTCTGTCCGGGAGCTCGCGCTCCGTGGACGGTCATCTCTCTCGGCGGCACGTTGCCGTACCGCTCCAGCGGTCTACCCGGGGACTCGGCGGGCCGCGTCGGCGTCCCCTGTCTGACCTTGCTCCGGGCGAGGTTTACCGTGCGGATGCCGTCACCGACATCCCGGTGGTCTCTTACACCACCCTTTCACCCTTACCCCGGCTGACGCCGAGGCGGTCTGCTCTCTGTGGCACTGTCTCGCGGATCGCTCCGGGTGGGTGTTACCCACCGCCCTGCCCTGTGGAGCCCGGACGTTCCTCGGTGCGGGTGACCCCGCCACGCGACCGTCCAGCCGACCCATTCGCAACGCAATCGTACCAATGGGGCGCGCGGAGCCGCCGCCCGTGGTACCGTGTGCGCAACGGGTCCCTTGGGGAAGAGGCCCGGTAGGGGCTGGGGGGCCCGCATCATGCGCAAGATGATTCTGTCGTTCATTGCCGCAGCTGTGCTCGTCGTGGGGGCGCCACAGGCGGCATCCGCCGTCGACGAGCCACCGGGTGCGACCGATTCCGCGGGCACCGGCGACACCGCCGGCACCGCCGACGACACACTGGGCTACACGCCGCGCACGCCGCAGCAGCCGACGCTGGCGGGGACGACGGTCGCGCCGTCGTGCGCGGCCGACGCGCCGTGGATCGACTACTCGGTGCTCCTGGTGGATCCGCAGAACCTGTCCACCGGCCACACCGCCACGCTGGTCCTCAGCGACGGCACTCGCTCCACCACCCTCACGCTCGGCACAGTGACCGCCGGCGTGCCGCTGACCGGTCGCGTGCTGTGGCCGGGGGCGTCGGTGGGCTCGGACGGCAGAGGCAACGGCTGGCCCGGCTGGGCGTACGTCGACGGGCAGTGGACCACCTCCGACGACAACTTCGGGTGGACGCGCGGCGACATCACCGCCACCGTCGAGGTGAACCCCTCGCTGGCGGTCGCGCTGTCGTATCCGCCGTCGTCGCCGAACTGCCGCACCGCGCCGGCGGACATCCGCGCCGCCGCCGCGGCCGGAGCCGCACTGCCGGCGACCGGTGGCGACATCGCGCTGGCCGCGGGGGTCGGGGTCGCCGGAGCGGGACTGATCGCCATGGGCGGTGCGCTCGTCGTGCGCCGCCGGCGGTCGTGACCCGAACGGCTCCCCGCACCGATCGCACCCTCTCCACCGTCGTCCTGGCCGCCGTGCTGCTGGGCGTGGCGCTGCTCGTCGCGCTCGGCTGGGCCGCCTCGCGGGTGTGGATCGCCGCCACCGCGCTCCAGTCGGCGGCAGGCGATGCGCGCGCCGCCGTCGCGGCGGCGACCAGCGGTGCGCTGCCCGACGTGAGTGCGAGCCTCGCGCGGCTGGGGACCGCGGGCGAGCGTGCCGGCGCAGCCGCGGCCGACCCGACCTGGTCCGTCGCGGCGGCCCTCCCCTTCTTCGGCGACGACATCGCCGCGATCGGTGCCGTCGCGCGCGCCGCAGGGACGCTCGGCGCCACCGTCGGCGCCCCGGCGACGCGTGCGCTGGCGGCGGACGGCGACGGCGTCGGTGACCTGACCCGGCTGGCGCCCGTGCTGGACGAGGCGGTGACCGGCATCCGCTCGGCTCAGGCCGAGCTGGACGCGATCGACACGTCGCGGCTGGTGGCGCCGGTCGCCGAAGCCGTGACGCAGGCGCGTGACGCGCTGGATCAGGCGGCACCGGCGATGGCCGCTGCTCGCGGAGCCGCCGCGTTCTGGTCATCGATCGGGACCGGCGACGCGCGCGTGCTCGTGGTGATGCAGAACGGCGCCGAGCTGCGCACCGGCGGCGGGATCACGGGCTCCTTCATCGAACTGCAGTTCACCGACGGGCGCGTGAGTCTCGGGGCGCAGGCCGATTCCTCCGCCTTCCCGCGGCTGTCCCAGCCGATCCTGCCCGAGACGCCCGCCCAGCAGGCGCTCTACGGCGGCGTGCTGGGCAGGTACGTCCAGAACGCGTCGATGGCGACCGACTTCACCCAGACCGCTGCCCTCGCCTCGGCGTGGTGGCAGCACATCGATCACGCTCCCCCGGATGCGGTGATCTCGCTCGACGTTCCGACGATCGGGGCGCTGCTGCAGGTGACAGGCCCCATCGATCTGCCCGACGGCTCCCAGCTGACGAGTGAGAACATCACGCAGCGGTTGCTCGTCGACCCCTACCTGAGTCTCGACAGCACCGGGCAGACAGAGTTCATGCAATCCGCGGTGACCGCCGCCGCCGCCGAACTGACGGCGACGCCGCTGGATCCGCTGCGGGTGCTCGCCGCGCTCGCGACCCCGATCGCCGACGGACGCATCTCGATCTGGAGCGCGGAGCCGACGGTGCAGGCGGCGCTCGCGGACTCGCTGCTGGGCGGCCCGGCGGCGCGGCTGGCCGCGGCCCCGGACACCTTCGGCGTGTTCTTCAACGACGCGACCGGCGGCAAGATGGACCCGTACCTGCACGTCGACATCCAGACCACCGCCACCGTCTGCCGGTCAGACGGCAGGGCCGACGTCGTCGTGAGCCTCACGATGCGCAGCGATGCCCCCGCGGATGCCGCCGACGCCCTTCCCGGCGATGTGACCGGCCGCGGCCTGTTCGGCACGGGAGTCGGCGACATCGGCACGAGCGTGTCGGTGTCGGCTCCGCCCGGCAGCTTCGCGGGCGGCGTCACGAAGGACGGCGCTCCCGCACTCTCGGTCGACGTGGACGACGGCGGCCGCTTCATGAGCCTCGTGCGCGTCAACCTGTCACCCGGCGAGGTCAACGTCGTCGACTTCCACTTCACGATGGCCGCACCCGGTGCGATCTCGCCGGTCATCGTGACGACGCCGATGCTGAACGCACCGGGGATCGCCGCCGGCGCCGGGGCGTGCGGGTGACGCCGGCTCAGGCCTTGCCCGCGTCGGCGGTGATGCGCAGATCCAGCGGGAAGTCGATCGGGAACCCGCCGAACAGCAGTCGCGTGGCGCGATCGGCGCTGCGGCGGACGGCGGCGGCGACGGCCTCGGCATGGACGGCCGGGGTGTGCACGATGATTTCGTCGTGCAGGAAGAACGCCAGGTGCGCGCGACGACCGAACACCGGTCCGGATGCCGGTGCGTCGGCACCGGGCTCGACGGGCGGCAGCGCCGCGAGCTCACCGCGGAGGTCCGCCAGCCATGCCAGCGCCCACTCCGCGGCCGTCCCCTGCACGACGAAGTTTCGGGTGAACCGCCCGCGATTCCGCGCCGATCGGCGCGCATGGGCGCGGTCGGCCTCTGCCGCCTCCGGCGCGGCCGCCACGCCCTGCACGTCGCGCCAGCCGGCACCGGCCGCGGGGCTGGACCGCCCGAGCCAGGTCGTGACGACACCGCCCTGCTCCCCGACGGTCGCGGCCTCGTCGACGAGGGCCATCGCCCGCGGATAGGCGCGCCGCAGCGCCGGGACGAGACGTCCGCTGTCACCGGTGGTGGCGCCGTACATCGCGCCCAGGAGCGCGATCTTGGCCTCCTGTCGTGTCGCGACGACCCCGCTGTCGACGATCCCCTCGTAGAGGTCGCGGCCGCGGGCGGCCTGCGCAAGTGCGGCGTCCCCGGACATGGCGGCGAGCACGCGGGGCTCGAGCTGGGCGACGTCGGCGACGACCAGCATCCACCCGTCGTCCGCGCGCACGGCGGGGCGCAGCTGCCGGGGCAGCTGCAGCGCGCCGCCGCCCGAAGATGCCCACCGCCCGGTGACGACGCCGCCCGGCACGTAGACCGGGCGGAACCGCCCGTCGGGTGCCCATTCGTCGAGCCATGCCCAGCCGTTGGCGCTCGCGAGGCGCGTGAGCTTCTTGTACTGCAGCAGCGGCGCGATCACCGGGTGGTCGTACTCCTGCAGCTCCCACCGGCTCGTCGACTGCGCGAGCACCCCCGCGCGGTGCAGGCTCCGCAGCAGCTTCGGCTGGGAGTCCAGGCTCGCGGTGGGGTCACCGAGCGCCGCACGGACGGTCTCGGCCAGCTCCTGCACCCGCTGCGGATGCACGCCCGGTGTCGGCCTGGGCCCGAGCGACTCCTCGAGCAGCCGCTCGTGGATCGCCCGACTCCACGGCACACCCGCCGCATGCATCTCCGCCGCGAGCAGGGCGCCGGCCGATTCGATGCCCAGCAGCAACCGCAGCCGCGCCGCCGCCGGCGCGTCGGCGAGTGCCTGCTGCTGCCGGTGGAACTCGGCGAGCACCGACGCGAGGTCGTCGGGCACTTCCGCGCCCGCCCCGTCGGCGAGGTCGAAGAGCGTCGGCGCGCGCTCGGCTTCGGCGGGCGCGGCATCCCATTCCGTCGCCGCACGCAGCGCGTCGGGCGCGTCGACGAGCGCGCTCAGGCGCAGCACGGCATGGCACAGCCGCAGGTCGTGGCAGCGTCGCAGCGTCGTGCCCGCGGCGAGCACCTGGGGGTACCACCGCGAGGTGTCGCTCCATACCCAGCGCACATCGGCGGGGGCGGATGCCGCGAGAGCGGGCCAGTCGCGCGGCGCACACCGTTCGCGGGCGAGCTCGACGAGATCGTCGCCGAGCGTCACGACGACGACGACGTCGTCACCGTCGCGGGCGACGACGCCCCACCGCGGCGGGAGCGTCACGCGCGCCGCCGCGACCGACTCACAGTCCCGAGTCGTCGGAGCGGACGAGGATCGCCCCGCACTCGGGGCACATCACGACGTCGTCGGCGGCGGCCTGGCGCAGCGTCTGCAGGTCGGTGCCGGAGAGCACCATGTGGCAGGCCTCGCACGTGCGCCGTCGCAGCAAGCCTGCGCCGTTGCCGCGCGCGGCAAGCCGGTCGTACAGGGCGAGCAGGTCGGCCGGGACCTTGGCGGCGACCGCCTCGCGGTCACGTGTTGCCGACTCGAGGCGCGCCGTGGCGGCGGCCACGGCATCCTTGCCCGCAGCGCTCAGCCGTGCGCCCTCGGCGTTGGTCTCGGCGACGACGGCCTCCTGCTCGGCGACGGATGCGTCGGCGGCCTCGAGGCGCTCCATGAGCTCGAGCTCGGCGTCTTCGAGGTCGCTCTTGCGCTTCGCGAGCGACGCAAGCTCGTGCTCGAGCCCCTGCGCCTCCTTGACGTTCGCGGTCGCGGCGAGCCGCTCGGTGTCGCGCGCGACCCGGCTCTCGACGAGGGACACGTCCGACTCGAGGCGCTTGATCTCCGCGCGCACGTCGTCGCGCACGCCGAGGCGCGTCGCCAGCTCGGCGGACTGCGCCTGCCGCTGCGCGAGCAGCTCGTTCACGCGGGCGCCCTGCTCGGGGTTGCGGCGGGCATGGTCGGCGGCGCGGATGGATGCATCCAGGCTCGCCACCTCGACGAGGAGGAGCTGGTCGGCGGGACGTGCTTTCACGCCCTCCAACCTACCGTGGCCCAGGAACACTTCACCTGGCAGTCGTGGCGGGCAGGGGCCCCGGCGGGTCACCACAACTGCCACCCGTCTGGGCTCGGGCCTTCACCTGGCAGTCGTGGTGGGCACGACCCCCACCAGGCCACCACAACTGCCACCCCACGGGGACACGCCCGGCATCACCGCGGATGCCTCGTAGACTGACTGCACCAGGGCCTTTAGCTCAGCTGGTAGAGCGCCACGTTTACACCGTGGATGTCGTCGGTTCGATCCCGGCAGGGCCCACCCATTGGTCGAAGTCCCAACGTCCGACGTCGCAGGCTTGGCCTCCTCCCGGGCGCGCTCCACACGTGGTTGGCGCGCTCGCGCGGCCGATAAGATCTGGGCTCGTGGTCCTTTCGAGCCGATCGCCTCTCGGGCGCCAGGGCGTGCTCGAGCGTATCCTCGGTCTGATCGATGATCCCGCAGTGCGGTTTGTGGTGATCACCGGCGACCCCGGCGTTGGCAAGTCGTTCCTCCTCGACCGGGTTGCGGCGGTGCGCGCCGCGCCGCGCGTGTGGGGCGTCCGCGCACTGGCGGAGGTGCCGCTGAGTGCCCTGGCCCATCTGGTCGCCCCGGCGTCGACCCGGATCGAGCTCATCCGAAGGCTGCTGTGCACCGTGGGTCCGGTGATCTGCGTCGACGATTTCAATGACTGCGACCCGCTCTCGCAGTCGCTGATCGAACGCATGGCGGCGGAGCCCGAACGCACGGTGGTCGCGACCGTGCGAACCGAACGTGGGCTTACGCCGGACGTGATCGAGCCGCTGCTCGGGCGCGCGGGCACCCGGGTCGTCGCCGTACCTGAACTGACCCGCGAGGAATCCGACGAGCTCGTGCGCAGCGAGCTCCCCGGCGACGTGAGCGCGAGCATACTCGACGAGGTCTGGCATCGTGCTGCCGGGAATCCCCTGTTCACTGTGCAGATGCTCCGGTCGGCGCAGGACGACGGCGCGCTCGCCGCCCAGGCCGGACGGTGGAGCTCCACGGGCCGCCTCCCTGTGCCGAGATCCCTGCGGCAGATCCTCGCGACCCGCTTGGATGCACTGCCGGCCGACGCCCGTGACGCGGCCGAGTTCCTCGCGGGACTCGGGCGGGTCCCGGTGGGGCGCTTCACCAGCGACCGAGCCGTCGGACTGCAGACTCTGCTGACGAACGGGCTCGTCACGATCGAGGATCGCGGCGACGGCCGTGGCGCGTCCGCGGGCTTCACCCACCCGCTGTTCGCGGAGACGGTGTGGGAACGTACCGACCTGCTGCGCCGACGGGAGATCCTCACCGAGCACCTCGCGGCCGAGCATGCGGCGCCGGCACCGGACGCGGCGCGGATCGCGGTGCTCTCGCTCGATCTCGACGGCAGGGTCGCGCCGAGCGAGCTCATGCCCGCGCTGAGATTGGCGGCCGGAGGCCTCAACGCGTCGGTCGTCCTGCGGTTCACGACCGCGGCGATCGCGCGCGCGAAGGGCGATGATCTCGAGGAGGCGGTACGGGCGGAGGCCGGCGCACTCGTGCAGCTCGGGCGGGTCGACGAGGCGTTCGAGGTGATCCGCGCCGCGCTCCGGCGCCTGCGACCGGGCCGGGCGGCGGTGCGACTGACGCTTCTGCTGAGTGAACTCATGGTGTGGGCTGGCGGTGACCAGCCTGGTGCCGCCCGGGTGCTCCGCGAGCAGCGCCGCCGATATCCGAGCTGGGTTCGACTCCCGCGCGCCGCGTTCGCGGTCGCGGAAGCCGACGGGCTCGTCTACGCCGGTCAGCACACAGAGGCGCTCGAGCTGCTCGAGCGACGGGCCCGACCGTGGGACGGAATGGATCCCGAGCTGGCGGTGGCCAGGGCCACGGTGCGCTCGCACGCACTCGCCCAGGCCGGCGAGATCGCGGAGGCGATGGCCTCGCTGGCTGTCGCGGACGCGGCGAGTACCAGCGAGGTCGAGGTGGCGCCGGTGCTGCGCAGCCTTGTGATGACCCTGTGGGGCGCCCCCGGCGACGGGGAGAGGATCGCGATCGAGGCCCACCGGGTCGCCTGGGACGCCGGGTTCGTGCAAGGGCAGGCGTTCGCCGCGCTCGCGGCCGCGGTCGCGGCCGAACACCGCGGAGACCCGAGTGCAACCCTTCAGTGGGCGGATCGCTCGGCGACCGCCGCCGAGGCAGCGCGGATGCCTGACGTGCTCCGGCTCGCGCTGCTGCGGTCGTCGATCGCGCAGGCGACCAGCGGCCGACGGGTGGATCCGGCGACGACCGCACGGCTCGACGCAGTCACCGGCGGCGTCGGATTCTTCCGACACCAGGTGCCGCTCGCCCACGCCTGGGCGTCGATGACCGACGGCGACCTCGACGCCGCGCATCGCATCATGGCGATGGCCGTCGACGACGCGCAACGCGATCGGGCCGTCGGCTCGCTCGGACTTCTGCTCCACCACTGGATGCGGATGGGCCGCACCGGCCTCGCCGACGCCCTCGCCGCAGTGCCGCTGGGCTCGCCGCTCGCCGACGCACGGCTCGCGCTCGCTCGGGGTCTCGACGCGGGAGACCCGGTCGTGCTCCTCGACGCAGCCGAGCAGTTCGAACGACACGGGATGCCGACGTTCGCCGCCGAGGCGATCGCGGTCGCCGCCCGGTACCGTCCCGACGACCGCGCCCGACTCCTGGCCCGCGCGCGCTCGCTCGCCGCATCCGTAGGATCACCGTCGACGCCGCTGCTCACCGAGCTCTCCGAGGCTGCACCGCTGACCCGACGCGAGCGCCAGATCGCTGAGCTCGCTCGCGACCACCGCAGCGCCGAGATCGCTGCGATCCTGCACCTGTCGGTGCGGACCGTGGAGAACCACCTCGCACGGGCTTTCAAGAAGCTCGGTATCAGCTCCCGCGCAGAGCTCCCCTCCCAGTCCGACGACTGAGCCGACCCGCCGGCGGGTACTCAGTCGGGGTCGCCGAGCGGTACTCAATTCGCCGGTTCGGGACTGTCCCGTGGATGTCGAGTCACGATAATCGGGGCATTGCGACGGTTCACCCGGTTACCGTCGGCAGAGGAGCCCCCATGTCGATTCCGAACACGTCGCGATCCTCACTGCTGGGGGTGGGTGCGGCCATCGCTCTCGTGATCAGCCTCATCGCGGCACCAATGGCGGCCGCCGAGGATTCGGCGGTCGATGAGGAGATCGTCGACCTCGTCACGACCGAGCCGGCTTCCGTCGACGGGGCCACGAACCTCGAGCTGATCGACGATGCGCCACGCGACGCCGGAACTCCCGTCGACCTGCCACCCGAGCCTGCGCCGACCACCCGGGAGACCGACACCACGAGCCCCGACCTGGCCGATCCGCCGGACTCCACCGAGGAATCGGCCGACGAACCGTCCGAGGACTCGCCGGGAACCGAGCCGGACCCAGCACCGGTCGAGCCGACTTCGATGGCCCGGAGCGCCATGAACGTGCTGTCGACCACCGACGGCGACACCCCGGTGACGTATCCGGTGAACCTGCCTGACGGGTACTCGAAGGTCCCGTTCAGCGTTCAGTACTTCCCCGGGGTCACCGGCTACTACGGCCCTCTGGTCTGCGTGCTCGTGAGCGAGCAGTACGCCGTCGAGATCATCGACGTTCCGCCGGACCCCGCGACCGGGTTCTTCTACTTCTCCGATCCGGGTGCACCAGACTGGGCGGCCCGAACCCCGTTCTCGAGCGTCGTCGGCGGCATCGACCTCGGGGATCAGATGTGCAAACCCATCCACTACAACTACCCATTCGGCTCTCAGTTCCCCGTTGAGACGCTGCCCGAGGTCCCGCCGATTGGCGCGAGCGACGAGGAGTGGACGCAGTACTACATCAACACCGCCCTAGCGAAGGCGAACCAGGTGACGATCTGGTGGAACGGTGCGAACTTCCCACCAGCGGCGTCGTTCACCTGGGAGGTGACCGATCCGGGCGAGCACGAGGTCACGTTCACGAACACGTCGACCGACGACGGTGGGCTCGGGCTGATCCGGTACGAGTGGAACTTCGGCGACGGGAGCGCCGTGTCGACGGACGCGAATCCCGTGCACGCGTTCCCGGGCCTCGGCAGCTATCAAGTGAGTCTGACGGCGACCGACGATTCCGGCGTCGCGAACACCGCCGCCCAGACCGTGACCGTGGGATCCGGCCTCGTCGTCAACTCGACCGGCGACACCGCCGCCGAGGACCCGTCGGCCGGGTGCGACACCGGGGAGCGCATCGGGCCGGATGCCGTGCCCGAGTGCACCCTGCGCGCCGCGATCGAGGCGGCGAACGCCGCGGGCGGCGGCGAGATCACCTTCGACATCGACGGCACGCCGGTGATCACGCTCGGCTCGCCCCTGCCCGCCGTGAGCACCCCGACCGTGATCGACGGGACCTCGCAGGCCGGCGGATGGGTCGAGGTCGTCGGCGGCGGCACGGCGACGATCGAGCTCGGCGCGGGCACGTCGCGGGTGACCGGCCTGGCCCTGCACGGCGCCGATCGGGCGCTGTCGCTCACCGGCGGCGACGGTCACGTCGTCGAGGGCACCAGGCTCGGGATCGACCTCGACGCTCAGGCCACCGGCGATACCGGGGTCGGGGTGTGGGTGTCGGATGCGAGCCCGAACGCGGTGCTGCGAGACAACGTGATCGCCGCGGATCGGGGGGTGATCGCCGCGGGGGTCGCCCTCGCGCAGCTCAGTGGCAATCGGATCGGCGTCGACGAGGCCGACGCCGCGCTCGGCGCCCCGGCATACGGCATCCAGCTCTTCAATGCCCCGGTGTCGGTCGCCGACAACACCGTCCGGGCCACGGCGATCGGCATCGCCGTGATCTCGGAGGGCGGCGCCGCCGGTGAGATCGTCGGCAACCGCGTCGGCACGACCGGCCCGGACGGATTCGCGGACGCCGGCACCGGCATCGTCGTCGAGGGCGCGGTCGGCACGCGCGTGGCCGACAACACGGTGCACGCGGGCGGCTGGGGCGGCATCCTCGTCGCCGGCTCCATCCAGGTCGCCGACGACGGCGACGGAATCGAGTACGCCCCGCCGGCCGACTCCCCCACCTACGACACCCCGGTCACCTCGACGGGGATCAGGGTGACGGGGAACTCCGTGAGCACCTCGACGGGCGCCACCGCCATCGGCTCATGGGCCGACGCCGACGCGATCGAGATCTCGGGCAACACCCTGAGCTTCGCCCAGCCGCTGACCGGCATCCACCTCATCGACGGCGCCGGGCATTCGATCGTCGACAACACCATCGGCGCGCCCGGCGACGTCGCCCTGGCCCGGACGGCGATCTGGCTCGAGGCGACCGAGTCGCCGCTCGTCGATGGGAACGAGATTCGGGCCGGCGGCGCCGGCGTGTTCGTCGAAGGGGACGGCTCCGGCGCCGACATCACCGACAACGTGGTGACCATCGACGGCGACGAACCCGCCACCTACGGGATCGTCGTCGACTGGGACCGCACCGACGTCACGATCTCGCGGAACACCGTCTCGGGGGCCGGCAGCAACGGCATCCAGGCCGAGGCCCCCGGCGCCGTCATCGACGGCAATGAGGTGACCGGCTCGGGCAACGGCATCGCGGTCGCCGGCGACGGCATCGTCATCCGCGACAACGCGATCGGCGTCGCCGCGGGGCAGTCCGATCCCGTCGGCACCCTCGGGCACGGCATCTCGGTGGACTCGGGTCGGGTCGAGATCCGGGCGAACACGATCGCCGGATCCGGCGGCTCGGCGATCAGGACGAATCCGGGCGTCGTCGCCACCATCCGCGGCAATCGGATCTGGGACACGACCGGATCCCCGATCGACGGCCCGCTGCACGCCCCGGTCCTCGAGGCGGCGATCGTCGCCGACGACGACGCGACGATGCGAACGACCCTGCTCATCACCGGCCTGCCGGCGGAGCAGGACGGCACGATCGAGATCTTCGCGAACGACTCGTGCTCGGCCTCCGATGGCGAAGCCAGGTACGTCCCCGGCCTGCTGCGGACGACGACCGACGGCCGCTCCGTGATGATCATCCAGGTGACCGGATCGAGCGATCACTTCACGATCACGTACACGACCCCGGAGGGGCTGACCAGCGAGCTGTCGGGCTGCCGCAGCCGGACCGTGCACCCGGACACCGACGACGACGGCTCCCCCGACCCGCTCGACGACCTCATGGGCGCGGCGAACGACCCGAGCATCGCGGTGCTCGCGACGAGCCAGGAGCAGCTGCTCGTCGCCGTCGCCTCCAGCGGCGCGATCGAGCGACTCGGCGTCGTCGCGGACCCGGCCCCGGGTTCCCATCCCGCCGGGTGGTCGCTGCCGTACGGCACCCTGTCGTTCCGGGTCTCGGGGCTGGAGCCCGGCGGCCGGACGACGGTCGTGCTGACCACGTACTTCCAGGACGAGCCGCTCGCGGGGAATGCCTACTGGAAGTATGGACTCCCCACCCCCGGCGCCGAGGCGACATGGTACGACTTCCGGTTCGATCCGGTCACACAGACGGGTGCGACCCGCGCATCGGCAGACGTCCCCGGCCTCGGATTCCGCACGGCCTACACGCTGCAGTTCGCTGACGGAGCCCGCGGCGACGACGATGGCGCGATGAACGGCTCGGTCACCGACCCGGGCGGCCCCGTGGTGGTTGCCGGAACGAGCCCGGAACTCGCACCGGCCCCGTCGGTCGAAATGTCGGAGAAACTGGCCAGCACCGGCTCGACGTCCGAGTCGAGCGGTGCCGCCCTGGGGCTCGCTGTCGTCGCGGTCCTCCTCGGCGCCGGGCTCCTTCGGTTCGGGGTGCGGCGATCACGCCGTCGGGAGGGGTGAGCGACCGAGCTCTACCGACCGACGATTCACCGACTCGTTGTCGACGACGAGCTCCGCGCGCATGTCTGAGAATCGCGCGGATAGCTCCACCCCACGTGCGACGTCGGCGCTGCGCGCAGCGCCCGGTGAGCGAGAGCGGTCACAGCCGGCCGCGGCGGCCACCGTCCGGCAAATGTGGCTAGGCTGATGCAGGATGCCTTGTCGCTGGCGTACCACCCTCGCGCGCATCCGAAGCCCCATCCCTGGCACGATCTGCCAGAAGACGAAAGGTGTCTCGTGACGGTCAACGATCAGGATCCGTACTCGCAGGGCCCGCAGGACAGCGATCCTGAAGAGACCAGTGAGTGGGCGGAGTCGCTGCAGCAGCTGGTCGACGCGAAGGGCGCGGGCCGTGGCCGCGAGATCATGCTGAGCCTGCTGAACAAGTCGCACGAGCTGCAGCTGAACGTGCCGCAGGTGCCGGTCACCGACTACATCAACACCATCGCTCCGGAGAACGAGCCCGAGTTCCCGGGCGATGAGGAGCTCGAGCGCCGCTACCGCCGCTGGATCCGCTGGAACGCGGCACTCACGGTGCACCGCGCGCAGCGCCCCGGCATCGGCGTCGGCGGACACATCTCCACCTACGCGTCGTCGGCCTCCCTCTACGAAGTCGGCTTCAACCACTTCTTCCGGGGCCTCGACGACCCGAGCGGCGGCGACCAGATCTTCATCCAGGGTCACGCCTCCCCCGGGATCTACGCCCGCTCGTTCCTCGAGGGACGCCTCTCGGCCGACCAGCTCGACGGGTTCCGCCAGGAGAAGTCGCAGGCTCCCCTCGGCATCCCCTCCTACCCGCACCCGCGCCTGATGCCGGAGTACTGGCAGTTCCCGACCGTCTCGATGGGCCTCGGACCGATCAACGCGATCTACCAGGCCATGACCAACAAGTACCTCACCAACCGTGGGATCAAGGACCTCTCGAACTCGCGGGTGTGGGCGTTCCTCGGCGACGGCGAGATGGACGAGGTAGAATCGCGCGGTCAGCTGCAGGTCGCCGCCAACGAGGGCCTGGACAACCTGACTTTCGTCGTCAACTGCAACCTGCAGCGTCTTGACGGTCCGGTGCGCGGCAACGGCAAGATCATCCAGGAGCTCGAGGCGTTCTTCCGCGGTGCGGGCTGGAACGTCATCAAGGTCGTGTGGGGTCGCGGCTGGGACGACCTGCTGAAGGTCGACGTGGACGGCGCCCTCGTGAAGCTCATGAACACGACGCCCGACGGCGACTTCCAGACCTACCGCGCCGAGGACGGCAAGTTCATCCGCGACCACTTCTTCGGTCGCGACGAGCGCACCGCCGCGATGGTCAAGGACCTCTCGGACGACTACATCTGGGGCGGCCTGCGCCGCGGCGGCCTGGACTACCAGAAGCTCTACGCGGCCTACAAGGCGGCGACCGAGCACAAGGGCCAGCCGACGGTCATCCTCGCCAAGACCATCAAGGGCTATGGACTCGGGCACCACTTCGAGGGCCGCAACGCGACCCACCAGATGAAGAAGATGACGCTCGATGACCTGAAGCACTTCCGCGACTCGATGCGCATCCCGATCACCGACGCGCAGCTCGAGGAGAACCCGTACCAGCCGCCGTACTACAACCCGGGACTCGAGGACGAGACGATCCAGTACATGGTCGAGCGCCGCCGCGCGCTCGGCGGGTTCCTTCCGGAGCGCCGTACTCACCACGTGCCGATCACCCTCCCCGACGACAGCGCCTACGCGCTGCCGAAGAAGGGGTCGGGCACGCAGGAGGTCGCCACCACGATGGCGTTCGTGCGCCTGCTGAAGGACCTGCTGCGCTCGAAGGACTTCGGGCACCGCATCGTGCCGATCATCCCCGACGAGGCGCGCACCTTCGGCCTGGACGCGTTCTTCCCGACCGCGAAGATCTACAACCCGAACGGACAGAACTACACGTCCGTCGACCGCGAGCTGCTCCTGGCCTACAAGGAGAGCCCGCAGGGCCAGATCATGCACGTCGGCATCAATGAGGCCGGTGCCGTCGCCGCCTTCACCGGCACCGCCACGTCGTACTCCACGCACGGCGAGCCGCTGATCCCGGTCTACATCTTCTACTCGATGTTCGGCTTCCAGCGCACCGGCGACGCCCAGTGGGCGGCGGGCGACCAGATGGCGCGCGGCTTCATCATGGGCGCCACGGCCGGTCGCACGACGCTGACCGGTGAGGGTCTGCAGCACGCCGACGGCCACTCGCACCTGCTGGCCTCGACCAACCCGGCCACCGTCTCCTACGATCCCGCCTACGGGTATGAGATCGCGCACATCGTGCGCTCGGGCCTGGAGCGGATGTACGGCGGCAACCACCCCGACCCGAACGTCATGTACTACATCACGCTCTACAACGAGCCGCTCGTGCAGCCCGCGGAGCCGGAGAACGTGGACGTGGACGGCATCGTCCGCGGCATCCACCGCATCTCGGAGGGCTCCGGCGACGGGCACCGCGCGCAGCTGCTCGCCTCCGGCGTGGGTGTGCCGTGGGCCCTCGAGGCCCAGCAGCTCCTCAAGGACGACTGGGGCATCGTCGCGGATGTCTGGTCGGTGACGAGCTGGACAGAGCTCCGCCGCGACGGCCTCGCCGCCGACGAGCACAACTTCCTCAACCCGCTCGCCGAGCCGCGCACCGCATACGTCACGCACAAGCTGCAGGACACCGCCGGTCCGGTCATCGCCGTCAGCGATTACATGCACGCCGTACAGGACCAGATCCGCCCGTGGATCCCGCGCCGCTACGCGACCCTGGGCGCCGACGGCTTCGGCTTCTCCGACACCCGCGCCGCCGCGCGCCGCTTCTTCAAGATCGACGGCCCGTCGATCGTGGTGCGCACGCTCCAGGCGCTGGCCGAGGAGGGACTCGTCGACCGGGTCCTGTCGGCGCAGGCGATCGAGCGCTACCGTCTGCACGACGTGACGGCGGGGACGACCGGCAACGCCGGCGGCGAAAGCTGACCCGCTCGATGCCGGACCGGCCCACGCCGCAGGAGAAGGCGGAGACGCTCGCGTGGCTCCGCCGCATCTCCGGCGACCTGGCGACGGCCACGATCAAGCGGCTCGAGGAGTCGCTGCCGTGGTACGCCGACATGCCACCGGCCCGCCGCTCCGCGGTGGGCCTGGTGGCGCAGGCGGGCATCGCATCGTTCATCCAATGGTACGAGGACCCGCAGTCGACGCCGTGGATCGCGGCCGACATCTTCGCCGCGGCTCCCCGCGAGCTGCTGCGCAGCGTCAGTCTCACCCAGACGCTGCAGCTGATCCGGGTCACCGTCGCGGTGACCGAGGAGCGGGTCGCCGGCCGCGCGGAGGACCTGCGCGAGAGCATCCTGCTGTTCTCTCGGGAAGTCGCCTTCGCGTCGGCGGACGTGTACGCCCGGGCCGCCGAGGCGCGGGGACTGTGGGACGCACGCCTGGAGGCGCTCGTCGTCGACTCGATCCTCACCGGCGAGGCCGACGAGGAGCTGCCGAGCCGGATCGCGGCCCTCGGCTGGCACGGTCACGGCGAGGTCGCGGTGCTCGTCGGCACGACGCCGCCCCAGTTCGACGTCGACCACTTGCGGCGTCTCGCCCGCAAGCTCGGCGTCGACGTGCTCATCGGGGTGCAGGGGTCGCGCCTCGTGGTCGTGATCGGTCGCGCCGAACTGCCCGGTCGTACCACGACCGCCGAGGAGCTGCCGTTCCCGGAGATCGCCCGCCGGCTGGAGCCCGGATTCGGCGCGGGTCACCTCGTGGTGGGCCCGACCGTCCCCGCCCTGGTGGATGCCGGCCTGAGCGCCCGGGCCGCCCTCGCCGGGTTCGCCGTCGCCGGCGCGTGGCGCAACGCCCCGCGCCCGGTCGAAGCGGACGATCTGCTGCCCGAGCGCGCCCTGGCCGGCGACACCGTCGCCAAGGCCACGCTCGTGGAGCGCATCTACCGCCCGCTGCAGGCCCACTCCGCGGATCTCGTGACGACGCTGTGGAGCTATCTCGACAACGGCCGGTCGCTGGAGGCGACCGCGCGGGAGCTGTTCGTGCACCCGAACACGGTGAGGTACCGCCTCAAGCGCGTGTCGGACGTCATCGGCTGGGATGCGACGGGTCCGCGTGAGGCGCTGATCCTGCAGACGGCGCTCATCATCGGCTCGATCGGCACGGAGGTCACGCGCCGCCGCAACGCGGGGATGCGTCGGCCGGGGAACGCCTGACCACCCGCGCCGTCCTGTAGGGCACGCACAAAGCAATCCGCGTTTGTTGTGACGGGTTCGCCACCGTCGACGCGCAGAAGTTGGGAGGATAGGCAGGTGATCATCACCGTCTTCCCCGGACAGGGCTCGCAGACGCCCGGTTTCCTCTCCCCCTGGCTGGACCTTCCCGGCGTCCGCGAGCGACTCGAGGAGTTCTCCACGGCCGCCGGCGTTGACCTCGTCGCCGCCGGCACCGTGGCGGATGCCGACGAGATCCGCGACACGAGCGTGGCTCAGCCGCTGATCGTCGCGGCGAGTCTCGTCTCGTACGACGCGCTGACGGATGCCGCGGGCGTCCGCCCCGGCGGCGTCGCCGGTCATTCGGTCGGCGAGATCGCCGCGCTCGTCGCCGCCGGGGTCGTCACCGCGGAGGACGGGATGCGGCTGGTCGGACTGCGCGGACGCGCGATGGCCGAGGCCGCCTCCCGCGAGGCCACGGGCATGGCTGCCGTGCTCGGCGGCGACCGCGATGCGGTGCTCGCGCTGCTCGACGAACTGGCGCTCACCCCGGCGAACCACAACGGCGCCGGTCAGATCGTCGCCGCGGGCGCCCTCGACGCCCTCGCCGAACTCGCCGCGCACCCGGTGCCCGCCAGCCGGGTCATCCCGCTGCAGGTCGCCGGAGCCTTCCACACCTCCTACATGGCGCCCGCCGTCGAGACGCTGCGCGTCGCCGCGGCGGAGGTGACGGCATCCGACCCCGCGGTGTCGCTGTGGACCAACCGCGACGGATCACTCGTGACCGACGGTCGCACGGCCCTCGACCTGCTGGTCGACCAGGTGTCGTCTCCGGTGCGCTGGGACCTGTGCATGGACTCCTTCGCCGCGGCGGGGGTCACCGGCATCATCGAACTCTCCCCGGCGGGCACGCTCGTCGGCCTCGCCAAGCGCGCGCTGCGCGGCATCCCCACCGTCGCGGTGAAGACCCCCGACGACCTCGCGGCCGCGGCCGCCCTGCTGACAGGAGGCGACGCGTGACCGACGCGCCCACGAACGCCGCGCCGACCCGGCGCCCCACACTCACCCAGCCCACCGGACCCGCCCACACGCGCATCTACGCGTACGGCGCGGCGCGCGGCGAGAACGCCGTCCCCAACGACGACCTCGTCGGCCCGATCGATTCCAGCGACGAGTGGATCCGGCAGCGCACCGGCATCGTCACGCGATCCCGCGCGGACAAGCAGACCACGGCGATCGATCTGGCCGCCGACGCCGCGGCGGAGGCGATCGCCCGCTCCGGCGTCGACGCGTCGCAGGTCGACGCCGTGATCGTCGCCACGATCTCCAACCCCAAGCAGACGCCCTCGGTGTCGGCCATCGTCGCCGACCGGGTGGGCGCGAATCCCGCCGCCGCGTACGACGTCAACGCCGCCTGCGCCGGCTTCGCGTACGGCGTGGCGCAGGCCGACGCGCTCATCCGCGCCGGTGCCGCGCACTATGCGGTCGTCGTGGGCACCGAGAAGCTCAGCGACATCGTGGACCCCACCGACCGGTCGATCTCCTTCCTCCTCGGCGATGGCGCCGGCGCCGTCGTGATCGGACCGAGTGACTTTCCCGGCATCGGACCGACGGTGTGGGGCTCAGACGGATCGAAAGCCGACGCCGTCGGCATGAACCACACGCTCGTGGAGTTCCGCGACGGCGAGGCGCCGTGGCCGACGCTGCGCCAGGAGGGACCGACGGTCTTCCGGTGGGCCGTGTGGGAGATGGTGAAGGTGGCCCGGCAGGCGCTCGAGGAGGCCGGCGTGCAGCCGGAAGACCTCGCCGCCTTCGTTCCGCATCAGGCCAACATGCGCATCATCGACGAGTTCGCCAAGCAGCTGAAGCTGCCCGACACCGTCGTGATCGGCCGTGACATCGAGACCACGGGCAACACGTCCGCGGCATCCATCCCCCTTGCCACGCACCGCCTGCTCGCCGAGCATCCGGAGCTGTCGGGCGGACTCGCGCT
The DNA here is from genome assembly GCF_049707015.1 of Microbacterium sp. CH-015. Classification (NCBI taxonomy): domain Bacteria; kingdom Bacillati; phylum Actinomycetota; class Actinomycetes; order Micrococcales; family Microbacteriaceae; genus Microbacterium; species Microbacterium sp. CH-015. Next base: position 961,934 of record NZ_JBNAFJ010000001.1, read on the forward strand.
GCAGATCGGCTTCGGCGCCGGGCTCGTCTTCGGCGCCCAGGTGGTCGTCCTCCCCTGAAGGCCGGAGATACCCTGGCGCGGCGGTCGCCGCACCTAGACTGAACGTCGGCCCCGCAGGGCCGGTGAAACCCCGATAAACAAGGAGAATCCCATGGCATTCAGCAACGACGAGGTCCTCGCAGGGCTCGCCGAGCTCATCACCGACGAGACCGGCATCTCGGCCGACGAGGTCGCTCTCGAGAAGTCGTTCACCGACGACCTCGACATCGACTCCATCTCGATGATGACGATCGTCGTCAACGCCGAGGAGAAGTTCGGCGTCACGATTCCCGACGAAGAGGTCAAGAACCTCAAGACCGTCGGCGACGCCGTCACCTTCATCACGTCCAACCAGGCCTGACACGGGTCGGCCACCTGCACCCCGGTGGGGGCCCACGCCCCCACCGGAGCATCTGAGGAGACCATGAGCATTCCCCGAATCGTCGTCACCGGCATCGGCGCCTCCAGCCCCATCGGCGGGACCGCGCCCGAGAGCTGGTCCGCGTTGCTGGACGGTGCCTCCGGCGCCCGCACGCTCGAGTACGACTGGGTCGAGCAGTACCAGCTGCCGGTGACCTTCGCGGCGCAGGCCGCCGTGCGTCCCGACACCGTCCTGGAGCGCCCGATCGCCAAGCGCCTGGACCCCTCGTCGCAGTTCGCGCTCGTCGCGGCCATGGAGGCGTGGGCGGACGCCGGGAGCCCCGAGGTCGACCCCGAGCGTCTCGGCGTCGACTTCGCGACGGGCATCGGGGGTGTGTGGACACTGCTGGACGCGTGGGACACGCTGCGCGAGAAGGGACCGCGTCGGGTCATGCCGATGACGGTGCCGATGCTCATGCCCAACGCCGCGGCCGGCAACCTCTCGCTGCATTTCGGTGCCCGCGCGTATGCGCGGACCGTCGCCAGCGCGTGCGCCTCGAGCACCGAGTCGATCGTCAACGCCGTCGAGCACCTGCGCGACGGCCTGGCCGACGTGGTCATCGCCGGCGGCACCGAATCGGCGATCCACCCGATCACGATCGCGTCGTTCGCCTCGATGCAGGCGCTGTCCAAGCGCAACGACTCCCCCGAGACGGCGTCGCGCCCCGGCAGCATCGACCGTGACGGGTTTGTCATGGGCGAGGGAGCCGGCGTGCTCATCCTCGAGACCGAGGAGCACGCGAAGGCCCGCGGCGCGAAGATCTACGCCGTCGTGGTGGGCGGCGGGGTCACCGCCGACTCGTACCACATCACCGCCAACGACCCCGAGGGCACGGGCGCGGCGCGCGCGGTCTCGATGGCGCTGGCGATGGCGGATGCCTCCCCCGACGATGTGACGCACGTCAACGCCCACGCGACGTCCACCCCGGTGGGCGACCCCAACGAGTACGTCGCGCTGAAGAGCGTCTTCGGGGACCGGATCGACGAGATCCCGGTATCCGCCACGAAGGCTTCGACCGGCCACCTGCTCGGCGGGACGGGCGCGCTGGAGGCGATCTTCACGGTGCTCGCGATCCGCGACCGCGTGGCGCCGCCGACGATCAACATCACCGAGCAGGACCCGGCGGTCCCTTTCCGCATCTCCGGCTCGGCGCAGCCGCTGGGCGACGGTCCGCAGCTGGCGATCAGCAACTCGTTCGGCTTCGGCGGACACAACGCCGTCGCCGCGTTCGCCTCGGCCTGACCGACCAGCGGGTCTCGGGTTCCCGACGGCCGACCACGACGCGAAGAACCCCCTCCGCCACGCGGAGGGGGTTCTCTCGGGTGAGGCGGCCGACACGCGATCCCAGTCCCCGGGAAGCCGTCCGAGGCCGGTACGAGCGCTTCCGCGCCGCCTGGTCTGTGAAGTTGTGTCAGCCGACCTTGTGCAGCCAGACGACCGGGGCGTCATCGCTCGCGTGGCGGAAGGGCTCCAGCTCTTCGTCCCACGCCGATCCGAGCGCGACCTGCAGCTCACGCTGCAGGTCGAACGCGTCGCCCGCGGCGATCTCGAGGGCGTAGCGGATGCGATCCTCGCCGATGACGACGTTGCCGGCGGTATCGGTCTGAGCGAAGTGGATGCCGAGGTCAGGGGTGTGCATCCACCGGCCGCCGTCGCTGCGGGGAGTCGGATCCTCGCTCACTTCGAAACGCAGGTGCTCCCAGCCGCGGATAGCGGTCGCGAGGGCCGCGCCGGTGCCGGCGGGACCCTCCCAGTAGAACTCCGCCCGGCGGCTGCCGGCGAGGACGGGCTGATCGGCCCAGTCGAAGCTCACCGCACGCCCCAGGGCGCGACCGACCGCCCACTCGAGGTGGGGACACAGCGCTCGCGGCGCGGAGTGGATGTAGATCACTCCGCGCGCCAGGGTCGACGTGGTCGCCATCGCATTCTCCGTTTCTTCAGGTACGTCTTCCCCTACGACCTGAGTGCCGGACTGCTGTGGCGGGTATGCGGTTGTGCGCCCATTATGGCGGATGCCGACGCGAAATCACAACCGTGTCATTCCGCGCCGGTGTCGGTAGGGCGGGTGGGACTTGAACCCACGATCGTCGGGTTATGAGCCCGCTGCCTTGACCAGCTTGGCCACCGCCCCCTGCGGCATCGAGCCTACCGGGCGGCGGGGTCGTCGTTGTCGCGGATCGGAGGCTCGGGCCACACCTTCGCGACGGCCTCGGTGATCCGCACCGATCCGGTCCTGGGCTGGGCGCCGCCCGGCGCGCCGCCGCTCCCGCGTGTGATCGGGATCTCCTGGCTGTCGCTGACCACCTGCGGGTGGTAACGCGCCAGCTGGAAGACGCCGGCGATCGCGAGGGCGCCGGCGATGACGAAGCCGACGTACGCGCCCCACGGGGCGTGCTCGGCCTCGCGCAGCACCGCCAGCCCGATGACGATCGCGACGATGGGGTCGATCACCGTGAGGCCGGCGATCACGAGATCGGGCGGCCCCGACGAGTACGCCGTCTGCACGAAGTAGGCGCCGATCGCGGTGCCGGCGATGAGACCGACGACGCAGACGACGGTGAGCCACTCGAAGTCCCCGGTCTGGATGCGGCTGATCACGACCTTCGCGAGGGTCGCCACGAAGCCGTACATGATGCCGGCGGCGACGATGTAGAACAGGGCGCCCACGCGGGACCGCAGCCACAGCCAGGTCGACGTCAGCACGATCGCCACGACGAGCAGGATCACCAGCACGGTGATGAGCTGGCCATCGCTGATCGGCGTCTCGGTGGCGTAGAGCGCGGCGATCGTCACGAACACGAAGATGCCCGCCACGCACAGCGCGATCGCGCTCAGCGAGCGTCGGGTGGGCCGATGGCCGCTGATGCGGGCGTTCAGCAGCGTCGTGATGACGAGCGAGATCGCCCCCAGGGGCTGGACGAGGATGAGCGGCGCGAACGACAGCGCAGACAGCTGGCAGACGATCGCCAGCCCCAGCATGACGGTGCCGACCACCCACGACGGCCGGCGGAGGAGGTTCCACAGCTGACCGCCGGTGAGGCCGGCGCCGCCGTCGATGGCGGTGAGCCGCTCGACCTTCTGCACACCGCGGTGCTGGTACTGCGCGCCGAACGACATGAAGACCGCGCCCAACAGGGCCAGCGGAATGCCGATCAGGATGCCGGGATCGGCGAACACGCCGACGAGCTGGTCGGCGACGTCGTCGAGTGAGGGGGCGGCATCCACCCCTCGACAGTAACCGCCGGGCGCGCTCGATAGGCTCAGGACGTGGCTGTTCTTCCGATTCGCATCATGGGCGACCCCGTCCTGCACTCCCCCGCCGAACCCGTGGCCGAGATCACCGACGAGGTCCGCCAGCTGGTCGCCGACATGTTCGAGACGATGGATGCGGCGCCCGGTGTGGGGCTCGCGGCCCCGCAGGTCGGTGTCGGGCTGCGCATCTACACGTACAGCTACCAGGACGATGACGGCCAGGAGTGGCGGGGCGTGATCCTCAACCCGGAACTGTGGATGCGCCCGCTCGTGCCGGGTGCGCCCGACCCCGACGACGAGTCGGAAGGTTGCCTGTCGTTCCCCGGCGAGCGGTTCCCCCTCCGCCGCTCGGACGAGGTGCTGGTGACCGGGATGGATCTCGACGGGGAGCCGGTGCGGATCCAGGTGGACGGTTGGCGCGCGCGGATCATGCAGCACGAGTTCGATCACCTCGACGGCATCCTCTACATCGACCGGCTGGACGACGGCGACTGGAAGACGGTGCAGAAGCTCGCGCGCAAGCGCGGGTGGGGCCGGCCCGGCGCCTCGTGGACGCCGGGCGTGGACGAGATCGACGCGTAGCCCACGCGCGATGAGCACCAGAGCGCAGCGCCGCGTCGCCGTGACCGCCGCCGTCGCGGGCGGCGGAGTGGGCATCGCCCTCGCGTTCGCCAGCGCCCTCACCCCACCGTCGCTCATCACCTCCATCCCGACGGCGGAGCCGCGCGAAATCGATCGTCCCGTCGTGACCGAGAGCCCCGGCGCCGGCGAGATGGGACCGTTGCCGACGCTCCCGCCGCCGAGCTCCGGCGTCGACCTCAGCGCGGTGATGAACGTGCTGGGCGCTCTGCTCGCGGTCGCCGTCGGGGTCATCGTGATCCTCCTCGCGGTCCGCGTGGCACGCGCCGTCGCGGCCCGCCAGACTCCCCCGGAGATCGGCGACGCCGTGCACGAGAGCGCCGTGGATGCCGACGACGTGCGCGACATGCTGCGGCGCGCCCGCGAGCAGATCGCGCTCGACGAGGACGCCGATCTGGCCGTCATCCGCTGCTGGGAGTCGCTGGAAGCGCTCGGCGCGGCCGCCGGCGCGCCCCGCCGCGACAGCGAGACGGCGGCGGAGTACGTCCTCGGCATCCTCACCGCCTTCGCCGTGCCCGCCGACGCGGCCACGCGGCTCTCCGGCCTCTACACGCGGGCACTGTTCTCCGCGGAGCGACTGCCCCGCGCCGCAGCCGCCGAAGCCCAGGCCGATCTGGCACGGCTGGAGGCGGCGCTCGCGGCTCGCGCGTCGACGCCCGCGCCGGCACCGGGGGCCGCGCCGTGACGCGCCGCCCGGAGCGCGGCCTCGTCGTCGCGGTCATCGCCGGCGCCGCCATCGGCACGGCCGCAGCCGTCGTCGGGCTCGTGCTGGGGTTCGGTCTCCCGCTCCCGCTGTGGACGCTCGGCGGGATGGTCGTCGCGGCGGCGTGGTGGGGGCTGCGCCAGCTGCTGCCGGAGATCGAGTCCGAGACCGTGCCCGAACCGCAGCATCCGCCCCGGCCCTGGTCGACGGGCGTCGATCGGCGCACCCGCGTGCTGGAGACACGCCTGCGCGGCGCGCAGGGCGGCCGCTCCACCACGGCGGGTGCGCTCCACGACACCATCGCCGAGCTCGTCGCGGCGCGCTCCTCCACGACCTCGCTGCCGGAGGGGCTGCAGACCTACCTCCGTTCCGAACCGCGATCGCTGAGCCGGGCTCAGCTGCGCACGATCCTCCGGGAGCTGACCAGACCGTGACCACCTCACCCGACCGCGAGACCACCCTGAGCCTCACCGACGCGGGCGATGCCTGCCGGCGCGTCATCGACGAGGTCGAGCGCGCCGTCGTCGGCAAGCGACAGGCGCTCGAACTCGTCCTCACCGCCGTCGTCGCAGGCGGCCACGTGCTGCTGGAGGACTTCCCGGGCCTCGGCAAGACGCTCGCGGCGCGCAGTTTCGCCCGCGCTCTCGGGCTCGACTTCCAGCGTGCCCAGTTCACCCCCGACCAGCTGCCCGCAGACCTTACCGGCAGCTACGTGTACGACCAGTCGCGGGGCGAGTTCACCTTCCGCGCCGGTCCGCTGTTCGCCGGGTTCCTCCTCGCCGACGAGATCAATCGCACGCCGCCGAAGACCCAGGCCGCCCTCCTCGAGGCGATGCAGGAGCATCAGGTCACCGTCGAGGGGCGAACGCATCCGCTTCCCCGTCCCTTCCACGTCATGGCGACGGCCAACCCGGTCGAGACGGAGGGCACGTACCCGCTCCCCGAGGCGCAGCTGGACCGCTTCCTGCTGCGGCTGCGTTTCGGCTACCCGGACGGAGCCGACGAGTGGGAGATCCTCTCCCGCCGCATCGCGCGGCGCACCGATGACATCGAGACGGCCCAGGTGCTCGACGCCGAGACCCTGATGGCGGTGCAGCGCGCGGCGGAGGACGTCTTCGTCCATCCTGCGGTGGGCCGGTATGCGGTCGCGGTGACCGCCGCGACACGGAGCGACGCGGCCGCATCGGTGGGCGCGTCGCCGCGCGGCAGCCTGGCCCTCCTCACCTGTGGGCGCGCTCGTGCGCTCATCGAGGGTCGCGACTTCGTCACGCCCGACGACATCAAGGCGCTGGCGCCGGCCGCCCTCGCCCACCGGGTCACGATCCGGCCGGAGCTCTGGCTCAGCGGCGTGTCCGGCGAGCAGGTCGTCCGCGCCGCCGTCGACAGCGTCCCCGTGCCGACCGAATACCTCCCGGATGCCGGGTGAGCAGCGCCGGGCAGACCTTCCACCCCACGGCAGCGCTCGTGCGCGCCGTCGTGCTGGCCGCGGGGACGGGGGTCCTCGCGTTGTTGAGCTCCCAGCCGGCCCTCGCCGTGCTCGCCGCGCCGTTCGTGGTGTGGAGCGTCCTCGGCATGCTCCGTCGGCCGGCCGTCGACAGTCCCGCGCCCGTCGCTGAGCTGTCGGCACGGGCGATCGCGGCCGGCGACGCCGTCGACGCGACCGTGCGGGCGACGGCGCCGGATCGCGTCATCGACCTCGCGCTGTCACCGCACGCCGGCGCGGATCTCGCGCCCCCGTGGGGCGCGGTCTGCGGCGTGGAGACAGCGAGCGTCCGGGTGCGCCCCCAGCGGTGGGGCCGATTGGACCTCAACGACGCCGCCGTCCGGGAGAGCGACGAGGTGGGGCTGTGGCATCGCGACGTGCGGCTGCGTCTCGGCCCGATCGAGGTGTCGCCGTCGGCGATCGTCCCCGGACGCGGCGACGCCATCCCACACCCCATCGGCACCGCCGGCATCCACCCCTCCCGGCGCGCCGGAGACGGAAGCGCCCTCGCCGACATCCGCCGCTACCTCCCGGGCGATCGGCTGAGTCGCATCAACTGGCGGGTGACCTCGCGCACCGGCATCCTGCACACCAACGCGACGACCGCCGATCGCGACACCGACGTGCTCATCGTGATGGACACGCTGGCCGACGTCACGACGGCCGAGCTGTCCGGGCCGTTCGCGTCGAGTCTCGACGCCACCGTCGTGGCGGCGGCGTCGCTGGCCGAGCACTACCTGCGGCTGGGCGACCGCGTCGGGGTGCACGACCTCGGCGGCGTGGTGGGCGACCTGCCGCCGCGCAGCGGCATCCGTCAGTTCTCTGCGCTCGCGACGCGACTGGCGCGCGTGAGCCGTGCCGACGTGGGACGGCGGGATCTGCGCCGGGTGCAGCGACTGCGCCCGGGCACCTTCGCCGTCGTGTGCTCGCCGCTCCTCGACGACGATGTCCTCACCGAGATCGCGGTGCTGGCGCGCCGCGGCGCCGCCGTGCTCGTCGTCGACACGCTGCCGGATCGGATCGGCCGGCTCGAACGCGGCCCCGCCGATCGGTCGGGGCCGCTGGCACATCTTCTCGATCCGGCGCCTGGCTCGTTCTGGGAGGAAGCCTGGGTGCTGCGCCTGCTGCAGCGCGATGCCGACGTCGCACGGCTGCGCGAGGTCGGCATTCCCGTCGCGCCCTGGCAGGGCGTCGGCGGGGTCGCGACGCTCGCGGCCGCCCTCGCCGCGCAGCGACCGACCGCACGCGCGGGCGGTGCCCCGCGATGAACGCGCTGTCGGAGACGATCGTCGAGCTCCTCGATCGGATGCGGCGGCGCCCGCCGTCGCGCTGGGCGCTGCGCGGCCTGCTCGTTCTGTGCGGGGCCGCCGCGGAGATCTGGCTGCTGCTCGTCGCGGGCGCATCGCCGTGGGCCGTGGTCGCGTCGATCGCCATCGTCGCCGGCGCGGTGTTCGCCCGCGGGGTCGTGCCGCTGCTGACGGCGGCGGTGATCGTCGTGCAGGCGGCGCTGGCCGCGCTGCCGGTTCTCGAACTGGTCCCCCTCGCGCTCGCGCTGCTCGGATGGCACCTCTGCGCGTCGCTGCTGGCGACCGGGCGCCCGTGGGCGGCCGTGGACGGCGCGGTGGTGCGTGCGCTGCGGATGCCGGTGCTCGGCGCCGTCGCCGCGACGCTCGTCGTCGCGGCCGCCGCGGTCATCGCCGGAGGCCTGGCGTGGGGTGAAGCCGGCATCGTCACGCTGCTGGTCGCACTCGCACTGGTGCTCGGGGCGATCGTCGTGCTGTGGCCGGGGACCGGCTCCCGCGACCGCTGACGCGGAACCAATGAAGAACGCCCCAGGGGTGGAGCCCTGGGGCGTTCGCTCCCCGGCTTGGACTCGAACCAAGAACCTGCCGGTTAACAGCCGGCTGCTCTGCCAATTGAGCTACCGAGGATCAGTCACCCGCGAGCGGGCAACCCGTCCATATTAGCAAAGCCGCGAGGGTGCTCGTGACGCTCGGCGGTCAGGAGGCGATGCGTGTTCCGCCGTCAGGCGTCCAGAGCAGATCCGCCGTGCCGTGACCGTAGGCGACGGGTCTGCCGGCGCGCAGCACCAGCACGTCGGCGTCGATCTCCCGCACCGCGTCGGCGTCGTTGGTGACCATGACGATCGCCATCCCGGTCTCATCACGCCGTCGCACGAGCGCGTCACGGGCGGTGCGACGCACCTCGAGGTCGAGGTTGGCGTACGGGTCGTCCCCCACGAACACCCGCGGCTGCAGCACGAGGGCGCGGGCCAGTGCGACGCGCTGGCGCATGCCGGAGCTGAGCTCGTACGGATAGCGGGCGGCCGCTCCCAGCGGCAGCTCGAACTCATCGAGCAGCCCCGCGACGCGGATGGCCAGGGCGCGCTGGTTGACGCGACGGTCGCGGCTCGTGATCGGCTCGCCGATGACCTCGCCGACGGTCATCCGGGCGGGCAGCGTCGCCCCCGCTCCCTGAGCCAGATATCCGGTGTGGTACGCCCGTACCCTGCCGGCCCTGCCGCGCTTGCGGATGGGGATGCCCGCGACCTGGGCGTCGCCGCCCGCGATGGCGATCGCGTCGCTCTCCCCGCCGGCCAGCAGCGCCGCCAGCGTCGACTTGCCAGACCCGGTCGCGCCCATCACGGCGAGGGCGCGGCCGGGCGACAGGCGGAAGCTCACGCCCTCGACCACACGCACGCCGCCTCGGGCGATCGACAGATCGTCGCAGAGCACGGCGAACTCTGTTGCGGAGCGACGGGGCATGCGCTCATCCTGCCCTCATCCTCGCGTCGACGCCAGCGACCGCGCCGCTGCCCTGCCCATCGCGGTGCCCAAGGACGCCGTCCGCCGGGTTACGCCGGCTCTTCCGTGAGCGTGCGGCGGCGCGCGTCGAGATCGCGCAGGGCGACGCGCACCGCCCGGCCCTCCTCCGAATCGGCCGGCACGCGCTGGATCGCGCCCAGCAGCTCGTTCTTCTCGGCATCCACCGCGCGCACGCGCAGGCGCCGCGCGAGCGAGCGCGTCGAGGTGGCGGCCTCGGCCTCGGTGAGGGCGGGGAAATCCGCCGTGAGCAGTTCCACCGCCAGCGACCGGTACGGCTCGCGCGTGGACTCGGCCGCCGTCGACGCCCACCCGATGCGGGTGCGATCCGGCTGCGCCGCGACAGCCTGGCGCACCGCATCCAGCGCCGGCGTGCGCATCGGCAATGCGAGGGCGGCATCGAGTTCGGCCGCGTCGACGACATGACCGTATTGCAGAATGCCCATCAGCGCGTCGCGCTCCAGCGCGACCTCGGCGGTGCGCGGCAGTGTGCGCAGGGTGACACGGACGGCGGGCTCACCGGCATCCGGGCCAGCCGTCGCTGCCGTCGCCGCCGGCGCGGCGTCGCGACGGGCGCCCTCCCGTCCTGCGCGCTCGACTTCGCGTCGCACCGACTCCGTGTCCATCCCGAGGCGGCGCGCGAGCACCCGCACGTACTCCGGCTGCAGCAGCGGATCGCGCAGTTCCGCGACGACGGGGGCCGCCGCCCGCAGCGCCCCGACCCTGCCCTCGACGCTGGCCAGGTCGAACCCGGCCAGGCGCTGGTCGATGACGAACTCGAACATCGGCACCTTGCGATCGAGCATGCCCCGAACCGCCGCGTCACCGCGTTCCAGGCGGAGGTCGCAGGGATCCAGGCCTTCCGGACCTGTCGCGACGTAGGTCTGCGCGTTGAAGCGCTTCGCATCGGCGAAGGCGCGCAGCGCCGCCTTCTGCCCGGCGGCGTCGGGATCGAAGGTGAACACGACCTCGCCGGCAGCGGAGTCGTCGCCCATGACGCGGCGGAGCACCGTGATGTGGTCGGCGCCGAACGCCGTGCCACACGTCGCGACAGCCGTCGTCACGCCCGCGAGGTGGCAGGCCATGACGTCGGTGTACCCCTCGACGACGACGACGCGGTGCGAACGGGAGACGTCCTTCTTGGCCAGGTCGAGGCCGTACAGCACCTGCGCCTTCTTGTAGATCGTCGTCTCGGGGGTGTTGAGGTACTTCGGTCCCTTGTCGTCGTCGTAGAGCCGGCGCGCCCCGAACCCGATCGTCTGCCCGGTGACGTCGCGGATGGGCCAGACCACCCGTCCGCGGAAGCGGTCGTACACGCCGCGCTGCCCCTGCGAGACGAGACCCGCCGCCGACAGCTCCTCGTCGCTGAACCCCTGCGCCCGCAGCGCGTCACGCAGCCCGTCCCAGCCCTTCGGCGCGTAGCCGACACCGAAATGCGCGGCGGCACCCGCGTCGAAGCCGCGCTCCCCCAGGAAGCGGCGCCCCGCGTCGGCCTCGGGGCTGGACAGCTGCGCGCGGAACCAGTCCGCGGCCGCCGCGTTCGCCTGGTACAGCCGCGTGCGTCCGCTCGTCTCCGGAGCCGCGCCGCCGTCCTCGTAGTGCAGGGCGTAGCCGATGCGACCGGCGAGGCGTTCGACGGCCTCGGTGAAGGTCAGATGGTCCATGGCGCGCAGGAACGAGTACACGTCGCCCGACTCGCCGCATCCGAAGCAGTGGTAGTAGCCGACCTGGGGTCGGACGTGGAAGCTGGGGCTGCGCTCGTCGTGGAAGGGACACAGACCCTTCAGCGACCCCACGCCCGCCGACTTCAGCGCCACCCGCTCGCCGATGATGTCGCCGATGTTGGTGCGCGCCTTCACCTCGTCGACATCGGCCTGCCGGATGCGGGCCATCAGAGCCCCTCGATGGGCTCGGGCAGCGCGAAGCCGCTGTGCGCGACGGCGCGGCCGTCGCTGGACCACAGACCGAGTTCCCGCAGGTCGACCGGACCGATGAGGCGCGCATGCCACTCGATGGCGAACCGGTCGGTGAGGCTCGCGACCTGGTCGACGACGACGCGCTTTCGCTGCGCGTCGGTGGATGCCGCGGCGAAATCCTCCGCGTGCAGGCGGTCCAGCCGTTCTGGCCGCTCCCAGAGCGCCGTCGCGAGGCGCTTGAGCACGCGACGCTGCTCCTTGTAGAGCCCGCGCCGGCCGTCGATCGTCACGACGAAGGCGCCGATGATGCCCTTCAGCACCGCCATCTCGGCCTCGATGATCCGCGGCACCACGACGCGGCCGCGGAAACGCGTGAGCACCGGTACGTCGTAGTGCTCGCGGGTGGCCGCCGTCGCGGCACGCGCGAAGCGTCCGATGAGATCGGAGGTGAGGTTCTTCAGGCCCGCCACCGCGGCCCGCGAGCCGTCGAACGAGGTCAGCCACTCGGGCATCCGGGTGAGGCGGTAGAGGGCGTCGGCGAGCTCGTCGCGGCCGAAGCCGTAGCCGACCCAGGTCTGGATGGCGCTCAGCAACGCCTCGTGCTCGCGGGCGTCGGCCAGCCGGGCCGGATCGAGGTAGCCGTTGAGCACGGCGTCCTCGAAGTCGTGCACGGAGTAGGCGATGTCGTCGGACAGGTCCATGACCTCGGCCTCGATGCAGCGCACCCGCCCCGGTGCCCCCTCGCGCAGCCACGCGAACACGGCTTCGTCCTCCGCGTAGACGCCGAACTTGTCGCGTCCGCCGGGATCGGGGACCGCGTGCTCGGACGTCCACGGATACTTGCACGTCGCGTCGAGGCTCGCGCGGGTGAGGTTCAGCCCGACGCTGCGGCCGTCCGCCGCGATGACCTTGGGCTCGAGCCGGGAGAGGATGCGGAGGGTCTGCGCGTTGCCCTCGAACCCGCCGATGTCCTCGGCCCACTCGTTGAGCGCCCGCTCGCCGTTGTGGCCGAACGGCGGGTGTCCGATGTCGTGGCTGAGGCACGCGGTGTCGACGACGTCGGGCGACAGCTCCAGCGCGATCGCGAGTTCGCGGCCGACCTGCGCGACCTCGAGCGAATGGGTCAGGCGGTTGCGGGCGAAGTCCGCGGGGCTCGCGGGGCTCAGCACCTGCGTCTTGGACGCGAGGCGTCGCAGCGCCGCGGAGTGCAGGACGCGGGCCCGGTCACGGGCGAAGCTGTCGCGCTGAGAGCGGTGCTGCTCCGGTGCGAACCGCTCCGCGTCGTGCGCGTCGTACCCGGCAGGGCGCCCCGGGGCGACCTCGATGCCGGCCGGATCAGCCACCGCTGTTGTCCACTTCGGCTTCGGCGAGCGTGCGGCTGGCCTCGGCGCCGAGGTCGCGGCTCGCCAGCCAGCCATCCGGCAGCGCGGGACGTTTGGGCGTGCCGGCACGGCCGCGTTGGCCCTCCGCGGCGGCACCCGGGTACGGCGCGTCCAGGTCGAGGGTCGCCAGCAGCGCATCGATCTCGGCGAGGCTCGACACGGTCGCGAGTTGCGCGCGCGTCTCGCCGCCGACGGGATAGCCCTTGAAGTACCAGGCGACGTGCTTGCGGATGTCGCGGCATCCCCGGTCTTCGTCCTCGAAGAACTCGACGAGAAGCTCGGCGTGGCGGCGGAAGGCGCGGGCGACGAAGCCGAGCGTCGCGTCCACCGGCGCGCCCGCCGCAGCCCCCGGCCCACCCAGCGCCCGGGCGAGGTCCCCGAACAGCCACGGGCGACCGAGGCACCCACGGCCGACGACGACACCGTCGCAGCCGGTCTCCGCCATCATCCGGACGGCGTCCTCCGCCGACCAGATGTCGCCGTTGCCGAGCACCGGGACGCTCGTGACCGTCTCTTTCAGACGTGTGATGGCGTCCCAGTCCGCCGTTCCGGAGTAGAACTCCGCCGCGGTGCGGGCGTGCAGCGCGACGGCGGCGACCCCGGCATCCTCCGCGATGCGGCCGGCGTCGAGGCAGGTGAGGTGGTCGCCGTCGATGCCCTTGCGCATCTTGACGGTCAGCGGGACCTCCCCCGCGGCGCGCGCCGCGCGCGTGACGATCTCACGGAAGAGGCCGAGCTTCCAGGGCAGCGCCGCTCCCCCGCCCTTGCGGGTGACCTTCGGGACCGGGCAGCCGAAGTTGAGGTCGATGTGGTCGGCGCGGTCCTCCTCGACCAGCAGCCGCACGGCCGCCTCGGTCGTCGCGGGGTCGACACCGTACAGCTGGATTGACCGCGGCGTCTCGGACTCGTGGTGGGTGATCAGCCGCATCGTGGTGGCGTTGCGTTCCACCAGCGCGCGCGTCGTGATCATCTCCGACACGTACAGACCCGCGCCGTATTCTCGGCACAGCCGCCGGAAAGCGGTGTTGGTGATGCCCGCCATCGGCGCGAGCACGACCGGCGCATCCAGCGCGATGGGGCCGATGCGGAGCGCGGCGGGGGTGACGAGGGTGGACATCCTGTCCATTCTCCCAGACTCGGGTGCCGACGAAGGCGGATGCCGGGCCTATCGTGGACAACATGGCCGACACCCAGACTGTGGACATCCGCGACATCCCCTTCGTCGACGCCGACGGCACCGAGCACACCCTCGCCGAGTACGACGGCAAGACCGTCCTGGTCGTCAACGTCGCTTCCAAGTGCGGGCTGACGCCGCAGTACGAGCAGCTCGAAGAGCTGCAGCGCACCTACGGCGACCGGGGATTCCAGGTGGTGGGCTTTCCCTGCAACCAGTTCATGGGTCAGGAGCCCGGCTCGATGGAGGAGATCCTGGAGTATTGCGCGGTCACCTGGGGTGTGAGCTTCCCGATCATGGACAAAGTCCGCGTGAACGGCTCGCACGCCGCTCCGCTGTACAAGGCGCTCAAGAAGGCGAAGAACGCCGAGGGTGCGAAGGGACCGATCATGTGGAACTTCGAGAAGTTCCTGCTGACGCCCGAGGGCACCGTGCATCGGTTCCGCCCGCAGACCAAGCCCGACGCGCCCGAGATCGTCGCCGCGATCGAGGCGAGCCTGGCGTCCTGACGCTCGGCCCCGCGCCCTGGGTGCCGTTCGCCGTCTACGGCGTCGCCCTCACCGCGATCGTGGCCCTGCTGCTCGGCAATCGGCGGCTGCGCACCCTGTCGCTGCGCGGCGCCGCCGACGCCCGTTGAGCCGCTACGCCTGCTGCGGTGCGGTCTGCTTCTCGGCCCAGACCTGGCGGGCGATCTGCGCGAAGGCGTCCGCCGGCTGGGCGCCCGACACGCCGTACTTGCCGTCGATGACGAAGAACGGCACGCCCTGGATGCCGTATTCCTGCGCCTGCGCCTGATCGGCGCGGACGTCGGCGAGGTAGCGTCCGGACTGCAGCGCGTCGCGCGCCGCGTCGGCATCCAGCCCCGCCTCCGTGGCGAGCTCCACGAGGTCGTCGATGCGGCCGACGTGGCGTCCTTCGGTGAAGTACGCCGACATCAGGCGCTCGGCCATCTCGCGCTGGCGGCCCTCCGCCTTCGCGAAATGCAGCAGTTCATGCGCCTTCACCGTGTTGGTGTGCTGCAGCAGGTCGAACCGGTACTCCAGGCCGGCGTTCGCGGCGACCCCGGTCACGTTGTCGAGCATCTCCTTGACGCGCTCCCGCGGCATCCCCTTGTGTCCCGCGAGGAAGTCGATCTCATCGCCCTCGAAGTCCACCGGTGTATCGGGCGACAGCTCGTAGGAGTGGAAGGTCACCTCCACCTGCGGGGCATCCGCGTCGGCAGCTGTCTGCGCCAACCCGTTCTCGAGGTTCCGCTTGCCGATGTAGCACCACGGGCAGGCGATGTCGCTCCACACGTCGATCTTGATCTTCTCCGTCACATCGGGTGCAACGGCGAGCGGGCCGGGTTCTATTCCGCAGCGGCCGTCGGCGCGTCCACGGCGCCGCCGAAGCGGCGGCTGCGGCCGAGGTACAGCTCGATGGCGCCCCACAGGTCGGTGCGCGAGAAGTCGGGCCACAGGGTGTCGAGGAACACCATCTCCGCGTAGGCGGATTCCCACAGCAAGAAGTTCGACGTGCGCTGCTCGCCGCTGGAGCGCAGAAACAGGTCGACATCGGGCATGTCCGGGACGTACAGGTGCCGCCGCAGCGTCTTCTCGGTGATCGCCGCGGGCTTGAGGCGACCGGCGGCGATCTGCTCCCCCATCGCACGCATCGCGTCGATGATCTCGTGACGTCCGCCGTAGTTGATGCACATCGTGAGCGTGAGCGTGTCGTTGCCCGCCGTCAGCTGCTCGGCGAACTGCAGCTCCTTGATGACCGATCCCCACAGGCGCGGCTTGCGTCCCGCCCAGCGGATCCGCACCCCCCACTCGTTGAGCTGATCGCGTCGGCGGTGCAGCACGTCGCGGTTGTAGCCCATGAGGAAGCGCACCTCCTCGGGCGAGCGCGCCCAGTTCTCCGTGGAGAAGGCGTACACGCTGAGGTGACGCACGCCGGCCTGGATGGCGCCCGCGACGACGTCGAGCAGCACCTCCTCGCCCGCCCGGTGTCCTTCGATGCGCGTGAGCCCGCGACGGTTCGCCCAGCGGCCGTTGCCGTCCATGACGATCGCGACGTGGTTCGGCACGCCGCCCTTCGGGAAGGCCGGCGGATGGATGCCGGTCCAGTCCAGCGGCCGGTAGGCGACGGCGTCGCGGTGGGTGTACGGCTTGGGGCTCATCGGGCAGGCTCCGCTCGGTGGTCCACCAGCGACAGGGAGCGGATGCCGCGCTCCAGATGCCACTGCGTGTAGGCGGCGACGAGACCGGATGCGGCGGCGGTCGCCGCTTCGGCGGCGGCATCCACCTCGTCCCACTCGCCGGCGATGAGGGCGCGCAGCAGCGCGCCGGTCTCGGGGCGGATGCAGGCCGAGCCCGCTGGGGCGCAGTCGCCGCAGACGACGCCGCCCAGCTGCGCGACGAACCAGTCGTGCGGACCCACGGTGCCGCAGCGGGCGCACTCGTCGAGCGCGGGAGCCCAGCCCGACAGCGCCATCGCGCGCAGCAGGTAGGAGTCCAGGACGGAGCGCGGCGCGTGACCGCCTTGCGAGAGGGTCCGCAGGCCACCGACCAGCAACAGGTACTGCTGCGGTGTCGCCTCAGCCTCGTTCAGCCGGTCGGCCGTCTCGACCATGGCGTGCGCGGCGGTGTAGCGGTCGTAGTGCGTGGCGATCTGCGCACCGTACGCGCCGAGCGACTCGGCCTGCTGCACGATGTCCAGCGTTCGCCCCTGGTACAGCTGGACGTCGGCGACCATGAACGGTTCGAGCCGTGCGCCGAACCGCGACGAGGTGCGACGCACGCCCTTGGCGACGGCGCGCACCTTGCCGTGACGGCGGCTGAGCATCGTCACGATGCGGTCCGCCTCCCCGAGCTTGTGGGTACGCAGGACCACGACTTCGTCGCGGTAGGTGGGCACTTATCGATTATCCCTGCCACCGGGGACAATGGAGGCGTGACGGAGCCGCTGTTCGTGATCCCGCTGTGGGCCGACCTGACCGCCGTGGGCCTGGGCGGGGTGCAGGGGGCGCTGTTCGCGTCCGGATTTGTCGGCCAGCGACGCCTGGACTTCCTCGGGGTCGCGATCATCGGCATCCTCGTCGGCATGGGCGGCGGTCTCATCCGCGATCTGCTGCTGAACACCGAACTCGCGACGCTGCAGAGCAACTGGTACCTGCTGACGGCTCTCGGCGCGTCGCTGGTCGGGATGCTCCTGGCGGGGCTCTTCCAGCGGCTGAACGCCGTGATCGTCGCCCTCGACGCGCTCGTGATCGGCATGTTCGCCGCGTTCGGCACCGCCAAGGCGCTGGGGCTCGGGATGCCGGCGGTCCCCGCGGTGTTCGTCGGCGTGTGCGCGGCGGTGGGCGGCAGCATCCTCCGCGACGTCATCATGGGTCTGCCGGTCGCGATCATGCACGTCGGGTCGCTGTACGCCGTCGCCGCCGGCGCCGGGTGCGTCGTCCTCGCCGTCGCGCATGCGCTCGGGGCGCCGCTCGTGGCGGCGGCCATCACCTGCGTCGTCGTCACGACCGTCATCCGGCTGCTCGCGGTGATGTTCGACATCTCCCTGCCCGAGCAGCGCGCCCTGCACCGCCGCAAGGTCGCGATCGAGACGAGCGCGATCCCGATCATCAAGCCCTGACGCGCGCCGCCGCGCGACCGCGCTCCGCCGCGCGAGCGCGCTCCGCCGCGCCCGCCGGTCAGCTGACCACGAGAGAACAACCGGCCGCCGAGAGAACGGGTGCTACCCGTTCTCTCGGCGCGCAGTTGTTCTCTCGGCGAGCGGGGCGCCGGGCGCGGGGCGCCGGGCGCCGCGCCCCGCGCCCCACGCGGCGACCCGACCCCGGCGCGAGCGGTCAGACCGCGGCGAGCTCGCCGGTGCGCTCCCGCGTGCGGATGGCGCGGTTCACGCACGACACGATCGCCTTCAGCGACGCGGTGGAGATGTCGCCGTCGATGCCGACGCCCCACAGTCGCACGTCGTCGACCTGCAGCTCGACGTACGACGCGGCCTGCGCGTCGCCGCCGGCCGACAGGGTGTGCTCGACGTAGTCGTACAGCGTGATGTCGAAGCCCTGCGCCCGCACGACCTCGAGGAAGGCCGATACCGGGCCGTTGCCGATCCCCGTCGTCGCGATCCGCTCGTCGCCGTCGCGGAGCGTGACCTCCAGCGACACCTCACCCGACATGTCGCTCTGCGTGCGCGTGGACAGCAGTTCGAAGCGTCCCCACTTGTGCTCGTCGGCGGATGCCGGCAGGTACTCGTCGGTGAAGATCGCCCAGATCTGATCGCTCGACACCTCGCCGCCCTCGGCGTCCGTCTTCGCCTGCACGACACCCGAGAACTCGATCTGGAGCTTGCGCGGCAGATCCAGCGCGTGGTCGGTCTTCAGCAGGTACGCGACACCGCCCTTGCCCGACTGCGAGTTCACGCGGATGACGGCCTCGTAAGAACGCCCGAGATCCTTCGGATCGATCGGCAGGTACGGCACGGCCCATTCGATGTCGTCGACTGTGACGCCGGATGCCGCAGCCTTGGCATCCATCGCCTCGAAGCCCTTCTTGATGGCATCCTGATGCGATCCGCTGAACGCCGTGAAGACGAGGTCACCCGCCCAGGGGCTGCGCTCGTGCACGGGCAGCTGGTTGCAGTACTCCGCGGTGCGCTTGACCTGATCGATGTCGCTGAAGTCAATCTGCGGGTCGATCCCCTGCGTCAGCAGGTTGACGCCCAGCGCCACCAGGTCGACGTTGCCCGTGCGCTCACCGTTGCCGAAGAGGCAGCCCTCGATGCGGTCGGCGCCGGCCATGTAGCCGAGCTCGGCCGCCGCGATCGCGGTGCCCCGGTCGTTGTGCGGGTGCAGCGACAGGATCACGTTCTCGCGGTGCGCGAGGTGACGGCTCATCCACTCGATCGAGTCGGCGTAGACGTTGGGCGTCGCCATCTCGACGGTCGAGGGCAGGTTGATGATGACCTTGCGCTCGGGCGTCGGCTCGAACACCTCGATGACCTGATTGCAGATCTCGAGCGCGAACTCCAGCTCGGTGCCGGTGTACGACTCGGGCGAGTACTCGTAGTAGACCTTCGTCTCGGGGATGCGCTTCTCGAACTCGCGGCACAGCCGCGCGCCGTTCAGGGCGATGTCGATGATGCCCTGCTTGTCGCTGCGGAAGACGACCTCGCGCTGCAGCACGCTCGTCGAGTTGTACAAGTGCACGATCGCCTGCTTCGCGCCGGCGATCGCCTCGTAGGTGCGCTCGATGAGGTGCTCGCGGGCCTGCGTCAGCACCTGGATCGTCACGTCGTCCGGGATGACGTCCTCGTCGATGAGCTGGCGGACGAAGTCGAAGTCGGTCTGGCTCGCACTCGGGAACCCGACCTCGATCTCCTTGTAGCCCATCGTGACCAGCAGGTCGAACATGATGCGCTTGCGCTCGGGGCTCATCGGGTCGATGAGTGCCTGGTTGCCGTCGCGCAGGTCGACGGCGCACCAGCGCGGTGCCTGGGTGATGCGGGCGTCGGGCCACGTGCGATCCGGCAGATCGACGCGGAGCTGCTCGTGGTACGGACGGTACCGGTGGACCGGAGCTCCGGAGGGCTTCTGGGTGTTCTCCATGATGATGTCGCTTCTCTCGTCTGAGTGTGCGGGCCAGTGGCGTCAGACATGACGAGCTCCGCGACGAGGAAGGCCCTAGATCGAGGCCTCGTCGCGGCAGCTAAGGAGGAGCTGGCCGAAGCGCATGCAGTCAGGCTACACCCGAGGGCCGGTTGAGACGAACGCTCCGGTTCGGACACTGTCGGGTCATGAGGAACTCCCGCGCATCCGCCATCGTCGTCGCCGTGCTGAGTGGCCTGCTGCTCACCGCCTGCGCGACACCGGCCGGCACCGCCGGCGCGGGAGGCGCCGACGGCGCCGACGGCGCCGGCGGCACCGCCGACCGCCTGACTCTCGCCGACATCACGCCAGGTCTTCCCGACGGCGAGGTCATCGCACAGGGCACAGTCATGGACACCGGCGACGCGATCGAGCTGTGCCTCGGCGCGCTGCTGGAGTCCTACCCGCCGCAGTGCAGCGGCATCCCCCTCACCGGGTGGGACTGGACGGGCATCGACGGCTCCGAGGACGAGGGCGACATGCAGTGGGGTGCGTACGCCGTGCAGGGCACGTACAACGGCACGTCGTTCACGCTCACGCAGCCGCCGATCATGCTCGCGCTGTACGACCCCGCGATGCCCGACGACCCCACCAACGGCGAACCTGGCCCTGCCGACGAGGCGACGCTCACGGCCACGCAGGACGACATCCACGCCCAACTCGGTGACGCCGCCCTCGCCTCCTGGCCGCAGGACGGACGCCTGTGGGTGCAGGTCGTGTGGGACGACGGATCGCTGCAGGATGCCGCGGATGCCCGCTACGGCGACGACGTCGTGCTCGTGCAGTCCGCGCTGCATCTCGTCACTGGAGCATAGGCCGAGCATAGGAATCGCAAAGGAGGGTGGGTTGGAATCGTCTCAGTGATTGGCGCAGGCCGAGAGGAGACGACGATGAAACGACGCACGAAGATCGCCACCGGGGTGATCGCGGCAACCCTGCTGCTCGCGGGATGCGGCGCGACCACGCTGGAGGGCACCGCGGGCTCGTCCACCTCCACCGACACCAGCACGTCGACCACGACGGAGCAGACCGGGTCCTCGACGACCACGACGGTCGACACGACCGTCTCGGGTGTCGACGTCGACTGGAGCGCCCTGCCGACGACCGACGTGACGCTCACCGACGACGGCCTCACGATCACCGCGGCCGGGACCTACGTGCTGACCGGTTCATCGACCGGACAGGTCGTCGTCGACACCGACGGCGCCGTGCACCCGTCATCGTCATCGACGGCGGCACGATCAGCCTCTATGCCTCGGATGACGGCATCAACGCCTCGGCATCCGCCATCGTCACGTCGGGCCTCAGCATCACCATCAACGGCGGCGACAGCACGATCGAGATGGGCTCGGATGACACCGACGCGATCGACAGCAACGGCGATCTCACGATCACCGGCGGCACACTCGACATCACCGCACAGTCGTCGTTCGACTACGACGGCACCGGCACGATGACCGGCGGTGACATCACCGTCAACGGATCGACCGTCACCCAGCTCACCAACTCGATGATGGGTGGCGGAGGCGGAGGCGGCCGACGCTGATCCAGCGCCGCAACAAGACCCACGGCGGGAGCATCACCCGAGAGATGCTCCCGCCGTGTTGCGCGTCAGCGACCTCACAATGGCCAGGCATCGCGCGCTCGCACCGCGCCGAAATGGTCCGCATCGTCGACGAGATGCCGCAGGCCGCGCTGCGCGAGGCTCCTCAACCGTGACCGGCGTCAAAACCCGAGTCGGCCCAGCTGCTTCGGGTCGCGCTGCCACTCCTTCGCGACCCGGACGTGGAGCTTGAGGAAGACCTTCGTGCCCACCAGGGGCTCGATCTGGGCGCGGGCCCGAGCGCCGACGGCCGACAGCCGTGAGCCCTTGTGGCCGATGATGATCGCCTTCTGGCTGTCGCGCTCGACGACCAGATTGGCGTAGATGTCGGTGATCTCGCCCTCCTCGCGTCGGGAGATGTCGTCGATCGTGACGGCGATGGAGTGCGGGAGCTCGTCGCGGACGCCCTCGAGCGCGGCCTCGCGGATGATCTCCGCGATCCGGTCCTCCAGCGACTCGTCGGTGACCACGCCGTCCTCGTAGAGCGCCGGCCCCTCGGGCATGAGCGCGAGCAGCTCGTCGGCGAGCACGTCGAGCTGCTCGCCCGCGACCGCGGACAGCGGGATGACCGCGGACCAGTCCTCGCGGAGGGAGTCGACCTCCATCAGTCGCTCGGTGATCTCCTCCCGGGAGGCGACGTCGGTCTTCGTGACGATGGCGACCCTCTTCGCCCGCGGATAGCCGTCGAGCGAGGCGGCGATCCGGCGGTCGCCGGGACCGACCTTCTCGGTGGCCGGCACGAGGAAGCCGATGGCGTCGACGTCGCCGAGCACCTGCTCGACGAGATCGTTGAGCCGCTGACCGAGGAGGGTCCGAGGCTTGTGGATGCCCGGCGTGTCGACGATGACGAGCTGCCCGGCAGGCCGGTTCAGGATGCCGCGGATCGCGCGGCGGGTCGTCTGGGGCTTGTCGGAGGTGATCGCAACCTTCTCGCCGACGAGGGCGTTGGTCAGCGTCGACTTGCCGACGTTCGGGCGCCCCACGAACGTCACGAACCCGGATCGCGTCTCGGTC
This sequence comes from Microbacterium sp. CH-015, assembly GCF_049707015.1. Classification (NCBI taxonomy): domain Bacteria; kingdom Bacillati; phylum Actinomycetota; class Actinomycetes; order Micrococcales; family Microbacteriaceae; genus Microbacterium; species Microbacterium sp. CH-015. The sequence continues at coordinate 984,017 of NZ_JBNAFJ010000001.1, forward strand.
ATCGTTCCTCGTTCCTCTCCGCGAACGCCGCGTCGACGGCGGCCAAGCGCTCGGTCGGCTCGACGAACACCGTCGCCAGTCCCCGGCCGCGGCCGCGCGAGGTGCCGCCGGTTATGCGCAGCCCGGAGTACTCGGCGGACGCACCCGGCAACGGAACGCGCCCCAGCAGCTTGCCGAGCAGGCCGCCGATGGAGTCGACGTCGTCGTCCTCGAGTTCGAGGCCGAACAGCTCCCCCACCTCGTCGAGCCCGAGGCGCGCGCTCACCCGATAGCGCCCGTCGCCGAGATCCACGACCTCACTCGAGCGCGGATCGTACTCGTCGGCGATCTCACCGACGAGTTCCTCGATCAGATCCTCGAGGGTGACAAGGCCCGAGACGCCGCCGTACTCGTCGACGACGAGGCAGACGTGCACGGCATCCCGCTTCATCTGCTGCAGGAGCGTCTCGGCCTTCATCGACTCCGGCACGAACACCGCGGGACGGGCGATCTGCGCCACGGGCGCATCGCGCCAGGCCGACTCGTCGCGGAACGCGAACTGCACGAGATCTTTCAGGTAGACGACGCCCGTGATGTCGTCGGCCTCGCCGTCGGCGACGGGAATGCGCGAAACGCCCTTGTCGAGGAAGAGCTGCATCGCCTCCTGGGTCGTGGCGGCGGCATCCATCGTCACCATGTCGGTGCGCGGCACCATCACGGCGCGCACGATCGTGTCGGTGAAGTCGAACACCGAGTGGATGAGGTCGCGGTCGTCCTCCTCGATGAGGTCCTGCGAAGCGGCCTCGTCGACCATGCTGAGCAGCTGCTCCTCGCTGGCGAACGACGTGCCGCGCTGGATGCCAGGGGTCACCCGGTTGCCGACGATGACGAGGAGGTGCGCGAGGGGGCCGAGGACGATACGCGCGCCGCGGATGATGGGACCGCACGCGGTCACCAGTCCTCGGGCGTGCTGACGCCCGACCGCGCGCGGGCTGGCGCCCACGAGCACGAACGACACCACGGTCATGAGGATCGCGGCGGCGAGCATCGCCCACCAGATGCTGTCGAACAGCACGGTGAAGGCGACGGTGACGAGAACCGCCGCGGTCGTCTCGGCGAGGATCCTGATGAAGACGACGGCGTTGCCGTGGGCCTCGGGGTCGGCGGCGATGCGCGCCAGCGCGCTGCCGCGGCGGGCCGTCAGCGACATCTCGACGAGGTCGGTGCGCGAAGTGACGCCCAGGGCGGCGTCGAGGGCCGCCATGAGGCCGCCGAGGGCGACGAGCAGGACGGCGGCGACGAGCAGCAGAATCTCGGTCATGCGCGTCGTCGGCGCTCCGAGGCGTGGAACGCGGCGATGAGCTCGCGCTGCAGCCCGAACATCTCCCGCTCCTCGTCGGGCTCCGCGTGGTCGAAGCCGAGCAGGTGCAGCAGGCCGTGCGTCGTCAGCAGGATCAGCTCATCGAGCGTGCTGTGTCCCGCGGCCTGGGCCTGGGTCTCGGCGACCTGCGGGCAGAGCACGATGTCGCCGAGCAGTCCCGGCGGCGTCGGCTGCTCCTGCGTGCCGGGGCGCAGCTCGTCCATCGGGAAGCTCAGAACATCGGTGGGGCCCGGCTCATCCATCCACTGGACGTGCAGTGCCTCCATCGCGCCCTCGTCGACGAGGAGGATCGCGACATCGGCATCCGGGCTGACGTTCACCTCGGCGAGGTTGTGCGCGGTCAGCCGCAGCAGGACCGTCTCGTCGATGTCCACGCCGGACTCGTTCGTGATCTCGATGGTCATGCGCGGCCACGCCCTTTCAGATGGTCTCGGGGGCCGTTCGGGCGGCCGGATCGGCGCGGGTCCTGAGCTGCCCGGCGCTCGGCACGATTGGCGAACTCCGTCGCCTCGTCGCGCTCGCGGCGCGAGGCGAGGCGTTGCTCGTCGTACTCGGTGTATGCGTCGACGATGCGGCCCACCAGCGTGTGGCGCACGACGTCGTCGCTCGTCAGGTAGGTGAAGTGGATGTCGTCGATGTCCTTCAGCACACGTGTGACGAGGCGCAGCCCCGACGCACCCTGCGGCAGGTCGATCTGCGTGATGTCGCCGGTGACGACCATGCGCGTGCCGAAACCGAGGCGGGTGAGGAACATCTTCATCTGCTCGGGCGTCGTGTTCTGCGCCTCGTCGAGCACGACGAACGAATCGTTGAGCGTGCGCCCGCGCATGTACGCCAGCGGCGCGACTTCGATCGTGCCGGAAGCCATGAGCTTCGGGACGATCTCCGGATCCATCATCTCGTTGAGGGCGTCGTACAGGGGGCGCAGGTAGGGGTCGATCTTGTCGGTCAAGGTGCCCGGGAGGAACCCCAGCCGCTCCCCCGCCTCGATCGCGGGCCTGCTGAGGATGATGCGGCTGACCTCCTTTCGCTGCAGCGCCTGCACCGCCTTGGCCATCGCAAGATAGGTCTTGCCGGTGCCGGCCGGGCCGATGCCGAACGTGATGGTGTTCTCATCGATCGCGTCGACGTAGGCCTTCTGACCGAGGGTCTTCGGGCGGATCACGCGGCCGCGCGAGGACAGGATGGCTTCGCCCAGCACCTCGGAAGGGCGCGGCCCGCCCTCCGTGCGGAGGATGCGGTCGCTGGCGACGACGTCCGAGGGGTCGAGTCCGTGACCGGTGCGCGAGAGCGCCATGAGCTCCTCCACGAGGTCACGGGCGCGCGCCACAGCATCCGCCGGACCGGTCAGGGTGATCTCGTTGCCCCGGACGTGCACCTGCACATCGCGGTGCTCGCGCTCGACGACGCGCAGCAGCCGGTCCTGCGGGCCGAGCAGCTGCACCATGGCGACGCCATCGGCGTAGAGGTGCTCGGTGACCGGCTCGGCCGGCGACCCGGATGCGTCGTCAGCCACCGAGGCTCCCTTCGGCCAGCCCGCCGGCGAGGACGTGCGCGTGCACGTGGAACACGGTCTGCCCGGCCCCGGCGCCGGTATTGAAGACGAGGCGGAAGTCACCGTCGGCGTGCTCGGCGGCCAGGGTGTTCGCCAAGCCGATCAGCTCGGTCAGCAGGGCGGGGTCGCCAGCGGCGAGCTCGACGACGTTTCGGTACTCCTGCGACTTCGGGATCACGAGCAGGTGCACCGGCGCCTGCGGGGCGATGTCGCGGATCGCGAAGGCGTTCTCGGTCTCGGCGATGATCTCCGCGGGGATCTCGCCCTGCAGGATGCGCGTGAAGATCGACGGTTCGCTCATACCCCGAGTCTAGCCAGCGCCCGACGCCGCAGGCCGGGGCGCTGCCCGCGCTGCGGGGCTCGCCTCACCAGCGCCCGAGGCGGGCGTTGAGGACGGCGAGGGCGGCGGGGCCGGCGGTCGAGGTGCGCAGCACGGTCGTCCCCAGGCGCGCGGCGGTGGCTCCGGCATCCGCCAGGGCCACGAGCTCTTCCGGCGCGATCCCGCCCTCGGGGCCGACGACCAGCACGAGATCGCGCGCGTCATCGGGGGCGAGGGCGACTCCCGACAGTGGGACGGATGCCGTGGGCTCCAGCACCAGCATCCGACTCGCAGCGCGTGCGGCCAGCTGCGCGGTGGAGAAGGGCGCGGAGACGACGGGCACCCAGGCGCGGTGCGCCTGCTTCGCCGCCTCGCGGACGATCGTCTGCCAGCGGGCGACGCCCTTCGCGGCCTTCGCCTGATCCCACCGCGAGACGCTGCGCGCGGCCTGCCACGGCACGATCTCGTCGACGCCGAGCTCGGTCGCCGCTTGGATCGCGAGTTCGTCGCGGTCGCCCTTGGCGAGGGCCTGCACGAGGACGAGGCGGGGTGCGGCGGCGGGATGGCTGGTCCGCGCCGTCACGGCGGCGACCACGCGCTTGGGCGCGACGTCGGTCACGACCGCCTCCAGCCACAGTCCGCGGCCGTCGCCGACGGTGACCTCCTCGCCGACCCGCACCCGCCGGACGGCGGCCGCGTGGTGCGCTTCGGCGCCGGTGATGACGATCTCCGCGCCCACCGGCGCATCGAGGGGAACGTCGTCGACGAGGAAGTGCAGCGCCATGTCAGCCCCGGAAGCGGTCGCGCAGCTTCGAGAACATGCCCTGATGGAACTGGGCGAGCCGGGGCGGCGGCGACTTCGTCTTCTTCGCGAAGTCCTCGATCAGCGCCCGCTCCTTGGCATCCAGACGCGTCGGCGTGACGACCTGCACCGCGACCCGCAGGTCGCCGCGGGTGCCACCGCGCAGCGGCGTGATGCCGCGTCCCTTGATCGTGAGCACGTCGCCCGACTGCACCCCGGGGCGCACCTCCAGCTCGACGTCGCCGTCGAGGGAGGTGATCGTGGTGTGCGCGCCGAGGATCGCGTCGGGCATCGACACGTCGAGCGTCGCGAGCAGGTCGTCGCCGTCGCGGCTGAAGGTCTCATGCGCGGCGACGGTCACCTCGAGGTACAGGTCACCGTGGGGGCCGCCCGCGGGGCCGACCTCGCCGGAGCCGGGCAGCTGCAGCCGCAGGCCGGTCTCCACGCCGCCGGGGATATCGACCGAGACCGTGCGGCGGGCGCGGACGCGTCCCTGGCCCTGGCAGCCGGCGCACGGGTACGGGATCGTGGTGCCGTAGCCCTGGCACGCCGTGCAGGGCTGCGAGGTCACGACGTTGCCGAGCAGGCTCCGCACCGTGCGCTGCACCTGCCCCGAGCCGTGGCAGATGTCGCATGTCGCCTCGCCGGTGCCCGGCTGGCAGCACGAGCCCTGGCAGGTCTCGCACAGCACGGCGGTGTCGACCTCGATGTCGCGGTGCGTGCCGAACACGACGTCGCCGAGGTCCAGGGTGACGCGCACGAGCGCGTCCTGGCCGCGCTCCCGGCGCGACCGGGGGCGTCCGGCGCGACCGCCGCCGCCGCCGAAGAACGTCTCGAAGATGTCGCCGAACCCGCCGAAGCCGCCCCCGGCGCCGCCGAACGGCGAGCCGTCGCCGCCCATGTCGTAGCGCTGGCGCTGCTCGGGGTCGCTCAGGACGTCATACGCGTGCGTCACGAGCTTGAAGCGCTCGGATGCGTCCTCGCCGGGGTTGACGTCCGGGTGGAGCTCGCGCGCGAGACGCCGGTACGCCTTCTTGATCTCCTCGGGGCTCGCATCGCGCGAGACGCCCAGGACTTCGTAGTGGTCGGCCACAATCGCCTTTCCTGCCCTTCCGGGCGCGGTGGGGTTCGTTCTGTCGGCTGCCGCTCAGCGGGACTGGTCGTCCTCGTCGAGCAGCCTGCTCAGGTAGTGCGCGACGGCGCGGACCGCCGCGAGGTTGGTGGGGTAGTCCATGCGCGTCGGACCGAGCACGCCCACCCGGGCACGGGATCCGGTCGCGTCGTAGTCGCCGGTGACGACGGATGCCTCCGCCAGCCCGAACGGCTCGTTCTCGCGACCGATGCTCGCCGCCAGGCCTTGATCGTCGGCGACCATCTCCCCCATGAGCCGGAGCAGCGTCACCTGCTCCTCGATGGCCTCCAGCAGGGGGTAGATGCTGCCGCGGAAGTCTCCCTCGCGTCGCGCGAGGGTGGCGCTGCCGGCCATCACGAGCCGGTCCTGGCGGAACTCGTCGAGCTCCTCCCCGACGATCCGCGCGACCGTGCGCACGGCCTCGTCGACGGGTCCGCCGGAGGGTTCGGATGCCGCCAGCTGCGCGATCGCCGAGGCGGCCTCCGCCACGGGCTTGCCCGTGACCAGGCGCGCCACGGCGTGCTTGATGGCCGCGGCATCCTGCTCGGTGAGCTCGGCCTGCAGGAACGCGACGCGCTGCGAGACCCGGCCCGTGTCGGTGACGACGATGACCACGACGCGCGTGCCGCCGAGGTGCACGAACTCCACGTGCGAGACGCTGGCGCGCGCGAACGAGGGGTACTGCACGATGGCGACCTGACCGGTGAGCCGGGTCAGCGCCCGGACCGTGCGCACGAGGAGGTCGTCCAGGTCCACAGGGTCGGCGAGGAACGACGAGATCGCCGAGCGCTGGGCCGTGGAGAGGGGCCGGAGCTCCGCGAGATGGTCGACGAAGACGCGGTACCCCTTGTCGGTCGGGACGCGCCCCGACGACGTGTGAGGGGCCGCGATGAGCTCCTCGTCCTCCAGCAGCGCCATGTCGTTCCGGATCGTCGCCGCCGACACGCCGAACTGATGACGCTCGACGATCGCCTTGCTGCCCACCGGCTCATGCGTGTCGACGTAGTCCTGCACGATCGCGCGGAGGACCTGAAGTCCGCGTTCCGAGACCATCAGCCCTCCTTGTTGGCACTCACGGTTGCTGAGTGCCAATCTTATCGCGCCGCCCCTGCGATGAGCCGTACGCACAATGACGTCGCATCCGATCCCGTCGTCCGCACCGCGAAAGGCGAGGTCCGCGGCACCCGCACCGGCGACATCCGCCGCTTCGCGGGCATCCCCTTCGCCCTGCCCCCGTTCGGCGACCGGCGCTTCGCGCTCCCCGAGGACGTGCCCGCGTGGGACGGCGTCCGCGATGCCACCGCGTTCGGCCCCACGGCGCCGCAAGACCCGTACTACGGCGCGCTCGGCGAGCTGCTCGGCTCCATCGATATTCCCGGCGACGACATGCTGACCGTCAACGTGTGGTCCCCCGCGACCGTCCCCGACGGCGGTCTGCCGGTGATGGTCTGGTACCACGCGGCGCGCTCGAGGTGGGCTGATCGACGCCCGTCGCCGTCTCTCGGAGGGGTCGAGTCCGCTGTCGGGCACCCCCGGCTACGCCTGTCGTGCCGCTCCCCCGGGCCGGTGCCGTCACGGCACTCACCTCCTGAGTGGGTTCCTGCCCCCGTTTCCCCCACGTTTCCCTCGGATGCCGAGTGCGCCCGTTCTCGCCGAGTGCGCCCGCTCTGGGGCGCGTGCAGGGGGCGCGCTCGGCGGGAACGGGCCCGGTCGGCGAGGTCGCGAGGCGAGGTCGCGAGGCGAGGTCGCGGGGCGAGGACCGCGGTGGTGCTCACGCGGTCAGCGCGCGCACCACGGCGTCGGCGAGCAGGCGCCCGCGACGGGTGAGCACGACACGGCCGCGCACGGCGGCGGCGCCGTCGACGAGGCCGTCGGCGATGAGGGAGGCCACCGCGTGACGCCCCTCTCCCTCGAGCTCCGACACCGCGAGGCCGTCGGAGATGCGCGAGCGCAGCAGCACATCCTCCAGGCGTCGGGCGGCGGCATCCGGTCGCTCCCGGCCGGCAGCGGGCGACTGCGCCGCGGCCAGGCGCTGGGCGTACGCGGCCGGATGCTTCACGTTCCACCACCGCAGCCCGGCGACGTGGCTGTGGGCTCCGGGACCGTACCCCCACCAGTCGGTGCCGCGCCAGTACGCCAGGTTGTGGCGGGAGCGCTGGGCCGGCGTCCGCGCCCAGTTCGACACCTCGTACCAGTCGAACCCCGCCGCGGCGAGCGTCTCATCGACGAGTTCGTACATGTCGGCCTGCAGATCGTCGTCGGGTTCGGGCACCTCTCCGCGGCGGATCTGTCGGGCGAGCTTCGTGCCCTCCTCCACGATGAGCGCGTACGCCGAGACGTGGTCGGGGGCGAGCGCGACAGCCGTCTCGACCGATGCGCGCCAGTCCTCGAGCGACTCCCCCGGTGCGCCGTAGATGAGGTCGACGCTGACGTCGAGCCCCGCGCTCCGTGCCGCGGCGACGGCGGTCGCCACTCCCGCGGGGTCGTGGGTGCGGTCGAGCGCGGCGAGGACGTGCGGCACCGCCGACTGCATGCCGATCGACATCCGGGTCACGCCGGCCGCGGCGAGTTCGGCCGCCATCGGCGCCGTGACGGTGTCGGGATTCGCCTCGACGGTGACCTCAGCATCCGGAGCGAGACCGAACGCGTCGCGCACGCCCGCCAGCATCCTGCCGAGGTCCCCCGCCGGGAGAAGCGTCGGCGTCCCGCCGCCGAAGAAGACGGTGGATGCCGGGCGCAGCGGCCCCCGGTCGGCCAGCACACGGCGCGACAGCGCCATCTCACGGATCACCTCGTCGGCGTAGGCGTCCTGACGGGCGCCGCGCAGTTCGCCGGCGGTGTAGGTGTTGAAGTCGCAGTACCCGCACCGGACGCGGCAGAACGGGACGTGAAGATACACCCCGAAGTCGCGCTGGGGGTCGATGACGAGATCGTCCGGCAGAGCGCCGTCGAGCGGCGCTGGGTCGCCGAGCGGGAGGGCGGAGCCCATCAGGACGACGTCGCGTACAGCGGCGACAGGGCGCGCAGGTACCCCTGGAACAGTTCGCGGCGGCGGCGCTTCACGAGCGGCGGCAGCAGGCGGTACAGCGGCGACACGGGGCGGTCGAACGCGCGCACCGTGAACCGCACCTCGTCGCTGTCGTCCCACGTCACGACGAAGGACTCCTCGCCGCTGACGACGGAGTCGCCGACCGTGCCGAGCCCGAAGCCGACCCGCCGCGGCTCCTCGATGGCGTAGATGACCCGCAGCTCGCCGTCGGTGCTCATCCCCTTGATCCGCCCGCGCACCCGGATCGTCGTCCCCGACGCGACGAACGGGGTCCCGTCGGCGTCGAAGCGCTGATCGGCCTCGAGGCGGCTCGCCACGAGGGGGTTGCCGTCGGCGTCGAATCCGACGCCGGAGTACATGGGGCCGGATGCCGGGCGCACATCGCTGATGTGCAGTCCCGCGCCCCGCAGCGGAGCCCACGACAGCAGCGCTTCGGCGGAGCTGTCGAACCGGGCCTGGCCGCTGCCGATGCGCCACGACGACTCGGCCGGGATGCTCCGCTCGGGCGGGTAGCCCATGAGGTCGTGCGCCTGCGTGGCGCCCACGGCGGCATAGTCGACCGTGCCCTCTTGGAAGTTCGCGCGGCGCATGGCCACCAGCCTACCCAGCCGCTCCGGTCGCGGGCGGCGATCGGGATGCTGTCGGCGGGCCATGTGAGAATCCGAGGATGCCGGAGTGGACCCTCGATCAGCCGCCTGTCGTCGCCGTTCGCGTGGTCGACGATCCGGACCGCCCGGCCGGCTGGCCGCGCACCGTGCCGGCGGTCGCTCAGCTGCTGGCGGGCGGCATCGATCTCGCGCCCGGCGTGACCTTCCTCGTGGGCGAGAACGGTTCGGGCAAGTCGACGGTGCTCGAGGGAGTCGCCCTCGCGTACGGGTTCTCCCCCGAGGGCGGCTCGAATCAGGCGCGGCACTCGACACGGCCGAGCGAGTCGCCGCTGTCGGACTGGCTGGAGATCCAGCGCGGCGTCGGCGCGAGCAGGTGGGGGTTCTTCCTCCGCGCCGAGACGATGCACGCGTTCTACACCTACCTCGAGGACAACCCGTCGAGCGGGCCGGAACCCGTGTTCCACGAGATGAGTCACGGGGAGTCGTTTCTGGCGATCCTCGACACACGATTCGACCGGCCGGGTTTCTACTGCCTCGACGAACCGGAGGCGGCGCTGTCGTTCTCCTCGACGCTGGCGCTTATGGCGACCCTCCAGCGCATCGCCCTGCACGGCGGCCAGGTGCTCTGCGCGACGCACTCGCCCATCCTGGCGTCCCTCCCGGGTGCACGCGTGCTCGAACTGGGCGAGTGGGGCATGCGCGAGACGCGGTGGGAAGACCTCGAGCTCGTCCACCACTGGCGCGCCTACCTGGATTCGCCGCGCCGGTACCTGCGGCACCTGCTCGAGTGACCGGCGGCGGTCGCTACTTCTTGGTCTCGACGTCGCCGGACAGGGCGGCGATGAACGCCTCCTGCGGGACTTCGACGCGACCCACCATCTTCATGCGCTTCTTGCCCTCTTTCTGCTTCTCGAGGAGCTTGCGCTTGCGGGTGATGTCACCGCCGTAGCACTTGGCGAGCACGTCCTTGCGGATCGCGCGGATGTTCTCGCGCGCGATGATGCGCGCGCCGATGGCGGCCTGAATGGGCACCTCGAACTGCTGGCGCGGGATGAGCTTGCGCAGCCGCTCGGTCATCATCGTGCCGTAGGCGTACGCCTTCTCGCGATGGACGATCGAGCTGAAAGCGTCGACCTTCTCGCCCTGCAGGAGGATGTCGACCTTCACGAGGTCGGCCGTCTGCGACCCGGCGGGCTCGTAGTCCAGGCTCGCGTATCCCTGCGTCTTGGACTTCAGCTGATCGAAGAAGTCGAAGACGATCTCGCCGAGGGGCATGTTGTAGCGCAGCTCGACGCGGTCCTCGCTGAGGTAATCCATGCCCAGGAGGGTCCCGCGGCGCTGCTGGCACAGCTCCATCACAGTGCCGACGTAGTCCTTCGGCAGGAGGATGCCGACCTTGACGACCGGCTCGGCGACCTCCGCGACCCGTCCGTCGGGGTATTCGCTGGGGTTGGTGACGGTGACCGACTCGCCGGTGTCGGTGGTGACCTCGTAGGTCACGCTCGGGGCCGTGGTGATGAGGTCGAGGCCGAACTCGCGGGAGAGGCGCTCCGTGATGATCTCGAGGTGCAGCAGTCCCAGGAACCCGCAGCGGAAGCCGAAGCCGAGGGCGACCGAGGTCTCTGGCTCGTACTGCAGCGAGGCATCGGAGAGCTTCAGCTTGTCGAGGGCCTCGCGCAGGTCGGCGTAGTCGCTGCCGTCGATCGGGTAGATGCCGCTGAACACCATGGGCTTGGGGTCGGTGTAGCCGGGAAGCGGGTCGGATGCCGGCTTGCGATGGTTCGTGATCGTGTCGCCGACCTTGGACTGGCGCACGTCCTTCACGCCCGTGATGAGGTAGCCCACCTCCCCCACGCCGAGGCCTCGGGTGGGGACCGGCTCCGGACTGGAGACCCCGATCTCGAGGAGGTCGTGCTGCGCCCTCGTCGACATCATCTGGATGCGCTCGCGCGGCTCGAGCTTGCCGTCGACCATGCGGACATAGGTCACGACACCGCGGTAGGAGTCGTAGACCGAGTCGAAGATCATCGCGCGGGCGGGTGCGCTCGCGTCGCCGGTCGGGGCGGGGATCTGTGCGACGATGCGGTCGAGGAGTTCCTCCACGCCCATGCCCGTCTTGCCCGACACCCGCAGCACGTCCTCGGGCGAGCCGCCGATGAGGTTCGCGAGTTCCGCCGCGTACTTCTCCGGGTCGGCGGCGGGCAGGTCGATCTTGTTGAGCACCGGGATGATCTGCAGGTCGTTCTCGAGCGCCAGGTACAGGTTCGCGAGCGTCTGCGCCTCGATGCCCTGCGCGGCGTCGACGAGGAGGATCGCCCCCTCGCACGCGGCGAGTGAGCGCGAAACCTCGTAGGTGAAGTCGACGTGGCCGGGCGTGTCGATCATGTTGAGCGCGTACACCTGGTCGGGTGCCGAGCCGGTCGAGACCGCCCACGGCATCCGCACGGCCTGGCTCTTGATCGTGATGCCGCGCTCGCGCTCGATGTCCATACGGTCGAGGTATTGCGCGCGCATGTCGCGGTCGGCGACCACGCCGGTGATCTGCAGCATGCGGTCGGCGAGGGTCGATTTGCCGTGGTCGATGTGGGCGATGATGCAGAAGTTGCGGATCAGCTCTGGAGGGGTCGCAGACGGCTCGAGAGGCTTCAGGGCGCGCGGGGACATGTCCCGGGAAGTCTACCGGGGACCGGACCATAGCCGAGCCGACCGGGACACGCCAGAGAACCGGTCGATGAGAAAGAGTTAACCGATCTGCCTCTTGTCGAACGGTGCCGGTGCGAAGAATGCTCAATGCGGCGGCTCCTTTCTGCGCACCCCCACAGCGCAGTCCTCTCGGCCGCCGACGCACCGCGCCTCGAAGATCCGATGGACCTTGCACGATGACTGGAGTGAAGACCGTGACGCACGCCGCACCCTCCCCCCGCCCTCCGGCCGGCCGATCCCCGCGTGCGCGCGGTGCTTTCGCCCTCGCCACGGCCTTCGCCACCGCCGCCGCCGGGTTGGTCGTGGCGCCGGCCGCGCAGGCGGCCGTCTCGGTCGACGCGCCGATCGTGATCTCCGAGGTGTACGGCGGCGGAGGCAACGCCGGCGGTGCGTTCAACCGCGACTTCATCGAGCTCGCCAACGTCTCCGGCGCCGACGTCGACCTCTCGGCCTACAGCGTCCAGTACGCGTCGGCGACGGGTTCGTCGTGGCAGGTCACCGCCCTGACCGGCGTGCTCCCCGCCGGTGAGCAGCTGCTGATCGGCGAGGCGACGGGCGCCGACGCCTCGCTGCCCGGCTTCGTCGCGGATGTCGAAGGCGCCATCGCGCTGTCCGGCTCGCAGGGCAAGGTCGCCCTGGTGTCGACGCAGACGGCGCTGAGCGGCGCCACAGGCATCGCGACCCTCGACCAGGTCGTCGACCTCGTCGGCTGGGGCGGCGCCACCCATTTCGCCGGCACCGCGCCCGCGCCGGCCACCTCCAACGGGACGAGCGTGTCGCGCTCGGCGACTTTCGCCAACACCGGCGACAACGCCGCCGACTTCACCGCCGGCCCGCCGACGCCCACCGGCCTGGGCGGCACCGACCCGACCGACCCGACCGACCCGACCGACCCGACGGACCCCACCGAGCCCGGCACGCCCGACACCGTGTCGATCGCCGAGATCCAGGGCTCGGGCGACGCGTCGCCGCTGGCCGGACGGACGGTGACGACGGAGGGTGTCGTGACCGCCCACTACCCCACCGGCGGGTTCGACGGGTACGTCATCCAGACCGCCGGCACCGGCGGGGCCCTCGACCTGGCCGCCCACACGGCATCCGACGCCGTCTTCGTCTATGCACCCGGCGCCGTCGGCGAGGTGAGCCCCGGCGACACCGTCCGGGTCACCGGCGTCGTCTCGGAGTGGAACGGGTTGACCGAGCTGACTGTCGCCGCCGGCGGTGCCGTGCGCATCGACGCGCAGCCGGCGCCGGTCCCGGCATCCGTCACCTGGCCCGCCGACGCCGCGCAGCGCGAGAGCCTGGAGTCGATGCTCGTCGCGCCGCAGGGTGCGTTCACGGTGTCGAACACGTACGCGACCAACCAGTACGGCGAGGTGGGCCTGGCATCCGGCGCGACTCCGCTCCGCCAGCCGACCGATGCCGCGCGCCCCGGTTCGGCGGAGGCCGCGGCGATCGCGGCCGACAACGCCGCCCGTGCCGTCACCCTCGACGACGGATCGAGCACGAACTACCTCAGCGCGGCCGGCAGCGCCCTCACCCCGGCCTACGTCTCCCTCACCGAACCGGTCGTCGTGGGTGCTCAGGTCTCGTTCACCTCCCCGCTGATCGTCGACTGGCGCAACTCCACCTGGAAGCTGAACCCCACCGCCCCGCTCGTGGGCGACGGCACCGGCACCGACGAGGTCGTCTTCGCCAACCCGCGCACGTCCGCCCCGGCGGCCGTCGGGGGCGACCTGAAGGTCGCGTCGTTCAACGTCCTGAACTACTTCACGACCCTCGGCGCCGGCTCGCCCGGGTGCGTCGCCTACACCGACCGCCTCGGCGACGGCGTCACGGTCCGCGAAGGCTGCGACCAGCGGGGCGCCTGGGACGCCGACGATCTGCAGCGCCAGCAGGCGAAGATCGTGAAGGCCATCGACGCGCTGGATGCCGACGTCGTCGGCCTCATGGAGATCGAGAACTCCGCCGCTCTCGGCGAGACCGCCGATGAGGCGACGGCGACGCTCGTGGATGCGCTCAACGCCGCCGCGGACGCGCCGGTATGGGCGTACGTGCCGTCGTCGGACGAGCTGCCCCCGGCATCCGAGCAGGACGTCATCACCAACGCCATCATCTACCGCACCGCCGCGGTGCAGCGCGTCGGGGACTCCCGGGCGCTCGGCGACCAGAGCGGTGCCGGCGAGGCGTTCGTCAACGCCCGCGAGCCCATCGCACAGGTCTTCGAGCCGGCTGCCGGCGGGGCGCCGTTCCTGTTCGTCGTCAACCACTTCAAGTCGAAGGGATCGGCCGGCCCGTGGCCCGGCGACGCCGACACCGGCGACGGTCAGGGCGCCTCGAACGAGTCGCGCGTGCGCCAGGCGCAGGCCCTGCGTGACTGGGTGACGCAGATCCGCGGCGATGTGGACGCGGTGGCGCTGGTCGGCGACTTCAACTCCTACACGCAGGAGGACCCGCTGCAGGTGCTCTACGACGCCGGCTACGCCGACGCCGCGACCGCGTTCGGCGTGGACACCGCCTCCTACAGCTTCCAGGGGCTGTCGGGCTCGCTCGACCACGTGCTGCTGAACGAGGCGGCGACCGCCCGCGCGACCGGCGCCGACATCTGGAACATCAACTCGGGCGAGTCTGTCGCGTTGGAGTACAGCCGGTTCCGCTCGCACGCGACCGAGTTCTACGCCGACGACGTGTACCGCTCGAGCGACCACGACCCGGTCGTGGTCGGGCTCGCTGCCGACGCCGCACCGATCGAACTCACGCTGCTGGACATCAACGACTTCCACGGTCGCATCGACGCCAACACCGTCGCGTTCGCGGGAACCGTCGAGGAGCAGCGCGCCGCGGCATCCGGTCCCGTGCTGTTCCTGTCGGCCGGTGACAACATCGGCGCGTCGCTGTTCGCCTCGTCGGTCGCGAAGGATCAGCCGACGATCGACGTGCTGAACGCGCTCGGCCTGCAGGCGTCCGCCGTCGGCAACCACGAGTTCGACCGGGGCTTCGCCGATCTGGCGGGCCGTGTCAGCGAGGCCTCGGACTATCCGCAGCTGGGCGCGAACGTGTATCTGAAGGGCACGCAGACGCCGGCCCTCGACGAATACGCGCTTCTGGAAGCGGGTGGACTCACCGTGGGTGTCATCGGCGCCGTCACAGAGGAGACGCCCTCGCTGGTGTCGCCGGCGGGCATCGCCGACATCGAGTTCGGCGACCCGGTCGCCGCCGTCAACCGCGTCGCGGCGCAGCTGAGCGATGGCGACGAGTCCAACGTCGAGGCCGACGTGCTCGTCGCGCTGTACCACGAGGGCGCCGGGGCCGGAACGCCCGACGGCGCCACCCTGGAGCAGGAGCTCGCCGCCGGGGGCGCCTTCGCCGCCCTCGTCAACGACACCTCGGCGGACGTCGACGCCATCTTCACCGGCCACACCCACAAGGAGTACGCCTGGTCCGCGGCCGTCCCCGGCGCCGACCGCACCCGCCCCGTCGTACAGACGGGCTCGTACGGGGCCAACATCGGCAAGATCGTCCTGACGATCGACCCCGACAGCGGCGAGGTCGCAGCACACACCGAGCAGAACGTCCCCCGCACGAAGACGGCCCCCGCGACGCTCGTGGCGACCTACCCGCGGGTCGCCCAGGTGAAGACGATCGTCGACGCCGCCCTCGCCGCAGCCGCCGAGATCGGCAACACCGCGGTGGGCGAGGTCTCGGGCGACATCACGACCGCCTTCGCCGGCGGATCGTTCCAGAACGGGGTGTGGACCGGCGGAACCCGGGATGACCGGGCGAGCGAGTCGACACTCGGCAACGCCGTGGCCACCATGCTGCGCGACTCGCTGAGCGCCCTGCCGAACGGCGCCGACATCGGCGTCACCAACCCCGGCGGTCTGCGGTCGGACCTGTGGGACACCCAGGCCGAGTTCGGGTCGACGGCGGTGCCCGGCCTCGCCGACGGGACGATCTCGTTCTCGCAGGCGAACGCGGTGCTGCCGTTCAACAACACGCTCGGGCTCATCACGCTCACCGGCGCGCAGTTCCGGACCATGCTCGAACAGCAGTGGCAGCGCAACCCCGACGGCACGGTGCCGTCGCGCCCGTACCTGCAGCTCGGCCTGTCGGACAACGTGTCCTACACGTACGACGCGACCCGTCCCGAGGGCGAGCGCATCACGTCGGTCACGATCGACGGCGCGCCGCTCGAGGAGGAGGCCGCCTACCGCATCGGGACGTTCTCGTTCCTCGCCAGCGGCGGCGACAACTTCCGCGCCTTCACCCAGGGCACCGACTACGTCGACACCGGCCTGCTGGACTACGAGGCCTGGGTCGACTACATCGCCGACGGCTCCCCGCTCGCGCCGGACTTCGCCAAGCACGCGGTGCAGGTCACGGGCGTGCCGGAGACGGTGACGGCCGGGGATGCCGTGGCGTTCCGCGTGAGCGGCCTCGACCTGACGAGCCGCGGCGCACCGCAGAACACGGCGCTGCGGGCGAGTCTGAACGGCGTCGACCTCGGTGAGACGGCCGTCGTGGACGGCGCGGCCGACGTCACCGTCACCCTCCCCGCGGACCTGGCCTCCGGCGAGGTCGTGCTGACGCTCACAGCGCCGGTCTCGGGTACGGTCGTGCACGTCCCGCTGACAGTGGAGGCGGCGGTGCAGCCGGTCGCGACGACGACACGGCTGGCGGCGCTGCTGCCGGTGCACCTGAACGGCCTCCTGCCGACGACGCTCATCGCGACCGTCCGGCAGGAGGACGGCGCCCGCGCCGAGGGCGTCGTCGTGTTCCGCGAGGGTGAGAAGGTCGTCGCGACGGTCGAGGTCAAGGGCGGTGTCGCGACGCACCGACTCGGCCGGCTGAGCCGCGGCGTGCACGCCTACACCGCCTCGTTCGAACCGGCCGACCCGGCGGTCGCCGCCCCGTCGACCAGCGACACGGCACGCGTGTGGGTGCTCTTCTGACGCACTGACGCGGCGAGGGTGGTGCGAGGGTCATCCCCCGCACCGCCCTCGCGTCACAGGTCAGCGTCTGCATAGGCTGAGGCGATGACGACGACGGTGGTGATGGTGCACGGCATCCGCACGTCCGCCACCATGTGGCGCGCGCAGCGCGAGCACCTCGCCGCGCGGGGTGTCCCGGCCGTCGCCGTCGACCTCCCCGGCCACGGCACCCGCATGGCGGAGACCTTCACCCTCGACGGCGCGTTCGCGACGATCGACGACGCCGTGCGCCGCGCCGCCGAGCGCGGGCGAGTGCTCCTGGCCGGGCACTCGATGGGCGGACTGCTGTCGATCGAGTACGTCGGCGGCGAGGAGCGGCCGCCCGTGGACGGCTTCATCGCGGCATCCTGCACCGCGATCCCGCGGGGCCTCGGGCTGCGCACCTACCGCACGCTCGCGCTCGGGTTCGATCGCCTGCCGGGCCGCGGCGCGCGGATCTCGGAGTGGGTGCTCGACCGCACCCTCCCCGCAGAGACGCGGGCCGACTTCGGCGCCGGCGGTTACGCCTACGACGCGCAGGATGTGGCGCTCCGGTCGCTGTCGGTGCTCGACCTGCTCGCGGCGCTGCGCCGCATCGAGGTGCCGACCTGGTTCGTCAACGGCCAGTACGACCAGTTGCGCCTGAACGAGCGCCTGTTCGCATCGCTCGTGCCGCACTCCGAACTCATCGTCGTGCCGCGCACGTCCCACCTGGTCACGGCGATGCGGCCGCGTGTGTTCAATGCTGTGCTGGATCTGGCGCTGGCGACACTCGAGGCCGCACCGCCAGCGTCATGACGCCACCCAGGATCGACAGCACCCCGCCGACGGCGAACAGCAGCCAGAACCCGCCGACGAACGCCACCAGTCCTGCGCCGATGAGGGGTCCCAGCAGCTGACCGAGGCTCGCCGAGACGTTGACGAAACCGAGATCGCGGGCGTTGTCCTCGGCGAACGGCAGCACGTCGGTGCCGAGGGCGAGGCCCACGGACATGTACGCGCCGTAGCCGACACCGAGGAGGGCGGCCGCGACCATGGTCGTCTCGAACGAGGGCAGCGCCGCGATCAGCAGTGACGCGATCCCCTGCACGACGGCCGCCGCCACCGTGAGGCCGACGCGTCGGCCGGTGCGGTCGGAGATGCGGCCGGCGATGACGGATGCCGCGACCACGAACACCGTGTACACGACGATCAGCAGCAGGAGCTCGTCCTCCGCGCCGGCCGGGTCGCGGTGCAGGCCGTACAGCAGGAAGAACAGCAGGAGCCCGGTCCCCAGCGCGTTGCCGATGTTGACGACGAGCCGCCCCCACAGCAGCCAGGCGAAGTCGCGGTCGCGGAAGGCGGCGAAGCGCTCGGCGAGCGAGACGCGCGTGCGGGCCGTGGCGGCGGATGCCGGTGCCGGCGGGTCGGGCAGGATGAACGCCGCCGCGACCGCGACGACCAGGAGGAACCCGGCGAGAGCGAGGTAGCCGGCCACGACACCCAGTTCGAGCAGGACGATGACGCCGACGCCGGCAACGATGCCGACCGCCTGGGACGACGAGACGGCGGCAGAAGCGGCGCCGCGCTGGTCGGTGAGCTGATCGGCGATGAGCGCCGTGAATGCCGCGGAGGCGACCGCCATGCCGACCGAGACGGCGACCCACGCCAGGCCCACTCCCCACGGGCCGCTCGCGAACGCGATCGCGACGAGGCCGCCCGCACCCAGCACCGCCCCGCCGATCGCCCAGGGCCGGCGGCGGCCGAACGCGCCGCGGGTGCGGTCGCTCATGCCGCCGGCGAGAGGCCCGGCGATGACGCCGGCGAGGCCGCCGGCGGCGAGGACCAGACCGGAGGAGACCACGCCGGAGATCCATCCGTCGGCGGTGTCGGGCGTGTTCAGCTGCAGCGGGATCAGCAGCTGCAGGGGCGTCAGCTGCGCCGTCCACAGCGCGAGCCAGGCGAGCGTGAAGACGGTGAACCATCTCGCGCCGGCCCGCCGCGGTGTCACGGCCACGGGGGCAGGCTGAGGCGCGGCGGATCCGTTCACGACGGGCGACTCCTTCGTCGGGATGTGCCGGTCGGGTGCCGGCGATCCGATCATGCCTCACGTTGCCGCGCCGCAGGCGGATTGCGGGGCGCGCCGCGCGGACCTGGTAGACTCGGTGTTTGGCTTGCGTGTGGGTCCCACCCCGCACGCCGCCGGAGGCGCCCCTCTACCGCTGCTCCGGTACATCCAACGAAAACTCCGAACGAAAGAGCCGTCGAACGTGGCCAACATCAAGTCACAGATCAAGCGCAACAAGACCAACGAGAAGGCGCGCGAGCGCAACAAGGCCGTCAAGAGCGAGCTGAAGACCGAGGTGCGTCGCACCCGCGAGGCCATCGCCGCCGGCGACAAGGCCGCAGCCGAGAAGGCTCTCGCGACCGCGACCCGCAAGCTCGACAAGGCCGTGAGCAAGGGCGTCATCCACGAGAACCAGGCCGCGAACCGCAAGTCGGCGATCGCGAAGCAGGTCGCCGCTCTCTGAGCCACGGCATCCTCTCGACGAGCCCGTCCCCCGCTGGGGGCGGGCTCGTTCGCGTCGCGGCGGGTGCGCGGCGGGTGCGCGGCGCGGTCTTCGTCCGTCGCGAATTGCGGGTTGGGGCCAGTGTGGACGCGATGTGCGTCGGCTGAAGGCGGAGGCGAAAAGGCGGCGGACGCGGCGAGCGGCGGGGCGACGCGGCGTCAGGCGCCGTACGGCGCGCGGGTCGCGATGACCGTCACGAGACGCTCGACCGCGAAGACGGGGTCACGCGACGCGCCCTTGACCTCGGCATCCGCCCGCGCGGCGGCCTGAATGGCCATGCCGAGCGACGTCTCGTTCCACCCGGTCAGATCGCGCCGTGCGCGATCGACCTGCCAGTCCTTCATCCCGAGCCGCGCCGCCAGTGACGCCGACGACTCGCGGATGCCGGCCACGCGCGCCATCGTCCGCAGCTTCGAGGCGATCGCCGCGACGAGCGGCACCGGGTCCGCGCCGCTGGCGAGGGCGTGGCGCAGCGCGACGAGCGCGTCGCCGTAGCGCCCCGCGATCGCCGTGTCGGCGACCGTGAACGCGCTCGTCTCCACACGACCGCCGTAATAGCGCTCCACGACCTGCTCGGAGATGTCGCCCGGCACGTCGCCGATGAGTTGCTGGCACGCCGCGGCGAGCTCGGTGAGGTCGTCCGCGAACGCGCCGACCAGAGCGCGCAGCGCCACGGGGGCGATCTTCTTCTGCGCGGCCTGGAACTCTCCGGCAGCGAAGTCGAACCGGTCGGAGTCGCGCTTGACCGCCGGGCACGCGATCTCCACGCCGCCGCCGGTTCCCGAGCGGATCGCGTCGAGCAGCTTCTTGCCCCGCACGCTCGCGCCGGTGTGACGCAGCACGACCGTCGCGCCCTCCTGCGGATTCTCGAGGTAGGACAGCGCCTCGGTGAGGAAGGCGTCGGAGCACTTCTCCACTCCCCCGACGCGCACCAGGCGCGGCTCGCCGAACAGCGACGGCGAGGTGAGGGTGAGCAGGCTCCCCGACGTGTAGTCGTCGGCGCGGAGGTCGGAGACCTCCAGGCTCGCGTCCTCCGCGCGCAGGAAGTCGCGGATGCCGGCGATCGCCCGCTCGGCGCAGACGTCCTCCGGGCCCGAGACGAGCACGATGGGCGCCGGCTGCGGTGCGCGCCAGGAGATCTGCGGGATGGCCGACGCGCTGCGTGCGCCCGCACCGCGGGCGGCGGGGCGACGAGCGGCGGGTGGCATGCAGCCAGCCTACCCACCGGGTGCGACAGCGGCCGGTGCCCGCTCCCGCCAGAAGTGGATGCCGGCGGCATCCGCCCAGACGACGACAAGACCGTCCTGGTCGGTGCGAACCGTGCGCACACCGAGCGCGGCGAGGAGGTCGAGGGTCTCCTGCCGGGGGTGGCCGTAGTCGTTCTCCCCCACCGAAATCAACGCGAGCGCGGGCGCGAGCCGCTCGTAGAGCCGCGGGTCCTGATCGGCGCTGCCGTGGTGGGCGACCTTGACGACCGCGTACCCGGAGCGCAGCGCCGCCCCACCCGCCATCGCCTGCTGCCCCGCGGCCGACAGGTCGCCGAGGTAGATCCCGCTCGGCAGACCGCCGCCGATGACCTCGACGACGACGCTCGCGTCGTTGCCGGGCGGCGTGTCCGCGCGCGGCCACAGCACGCGCCAGTGGGCGGTGCCGATCGTTCCGCTCATGCCGCGGACGGCGGCGGTGACCCGCGCCCCGCCGTCGGCGAGCTCGCGCAGTCCCTGTTCGTCCTCCGCGCCGTCGACGGGGCCGTGCAGCACGGCGTCGGTGCGACCGAGCACGGCGTGCACCCCGCCGCGATGGTCCAGGTCGAAGTGAGTGAGGACGAGCAGGTCGATCCGCTCGACCCCCAGCTGCCGCAGACAGTGCGCGAGCGGCTCGGGGTCGGGACCGGTGTCGATCAGCAGCACCGCATCGCCCGAGCGCACGAGAACGGCGTCGCCCTGGCCCACGTCGCACGCGGCGATGGCCCACTCCGACGGGACGGCGGCGCGGGCGACGGCGTCGGCGACCGGACCCGTGGCGAGTGCGGTCGTCACGGATGCTGCGAGCACCAGGACCGCGGTCACCCGTGCCCACCGGCGGGCACCGACGATGAGCACCGCGACGGCGGCGCCGACGACGCCGAGGGCGATGAGCCCCACCCCACCCTGCGGCCAGGCGAGGGTGGCGCCGGGCAGCCGGGCGATCTCGCTCGCGGTGGCGGCGATCCACGCGGCCGGCAGCCACGCGAGGGCCGCCAGCCCCGATCCCAGGTACGGGATGCCGGCGCTCAGGCAGGCCGCGAGTCCGATCACCGTCCCGAGTGGCGCGGCGGGCGCCGCGAGGATGTTCGCGAGCACGCCCAGCACCGACACGGTCGGAGTGATCAGCACGATCAACGGTCCGCACGCGAGCTGTGCCGCCAGCGGCACCGAGATGAGCAGGGCGAGCGGTGCCGGCATCCATCGGCTGAGTCCTTCGGCGAGCGGGCCGGCGAGCACGAGCAGCGCCCCGGTGGCCGCGACCGAGAGGGCGAACCCGAGCGAGCCGGCCAGCCACGGGTCGGCGATCAGCAGGATCGCGACCGACGCGGTCAGCAGCGAGAGACCGGCGCCGGCGCGGCCGAGCAGCAGCCCGAGCATCGCGATCGCCGCCATCGCCGCGGCGCGCACGACGCTCGGCTCCGGCGAGACCAGCACGACGAACGCGATCAGTGCGCCGAGGCCCGCCGCCACGCGGATGCCGCGACGCAGACCGCACAGGGCGGCGAGGGCGTAGGCGATTCCGACGACGAGCGCGCAGTTCGCCCCGCTGACGGCGGTGAGGTGGGACAGCGACGATGCCTTCATCTCGGCATCCAGTTCCGGAGTGACGGCGCCGGTGTCGCCCACGGCCAGTCCCGCGATGAGCCCGCCGCCGGGCGGCGGCAGATCGGCCGTCAGCGCGACGAGACCGCGACGCAACGCCGCCGCGGCGCCCAGGACGCCCGTGGGTGGCGCGAGCAGTTCCGGGACGGCGGTCGCGTCTACGACGAGCACCTCACGGGAGCCGGCGTCGGGTTGCCAGGCCGTCGCGTTCAGCCGCAGCCGGGCGCCGAGATCCAGTCCGACGGGGACCTCGGCGGTGCGGATGACGAGGGGAACCGGCTGTGTGAAGCGCGTGTCGCCCACCCGCAGCTCGTCCAGCCGGGCGTCGAAGCGCCAGCCGGTCGCGCTGCGTTCGATCTTGCCGACGGCCGTCGCCTCGATGGTCAGCGCGCGGCCGCCGGCGGTGGGCAGGTCGGCGGCGGCGGTGCGTGCGGGCTCCGCCGCCGCGACGTGCGTACAGACCCCGGCCGCGCACGCCAGCACGACGGCGGCGATGCCCGGCGCGACGCCCGGTGCCAGCCGCATTCCCATCCCGGGGCGCCCCCGCGCCGCCACAATGGCCACCGCCACGGCCAGCACCGCCGCCATCCACAACACCAGCGCGACGGCCCCCGCCTGCGCAGGTTGGGCCGTCGCCCACGCCGCGGCGATCCACGCCGCGGCGGCGACCGGAACGAGGCGCGCGTCGCGGCGCCGCGCCCGTCTGCCGCTCACCGCCACGGCCTCACACCGTCACCAGGTCACGGAGCCCCGCGAGCATCTTCTCGCCGATCCCCGGCACCGACATCAGGTCTTCGACGCTCGTGAACCGGCCATTGCTCTCGCGCCAGTCGATGATCCGTTGGGCGATCGCCGGCCCCACCCGCGGCAGGGTGTCGAGGGCGGCGACGTCGGCGGTGTTGAGGTTCACGCGGCCGTCGCCGGCGTCGACCGCGACGCCCGTCGGGGTCTCGCCGATCGCCGGCACCTGCAGCTGCTCGCCGTCGCTGAGCGGTCGGGCGAGGTTGATCGCGTTCTCGTCGGCCTCCGGCGTGAGTCCGCCGGCGGCGGCGACGACGTCGACGACGCGGGCGCCCTCGTCGAGGCGGTACAGTCCCGGGTTCGCGACGGCGCCGAACACGTGCACGTAGACCGTCGGCAGCTGCGCCTCATCGACGGCGATGGTGTCGACGTCGGGCCGCGCCGCGGCATCCCCCGCCCCACGGATCATGCCGATGACGACGGATGCCGCGGCGATCGCCACCACGAGCACGACGACCGCGCCCACGCCCAGGCGGCGACGGGGCGCGCGGGCAGGACGGGTCGCGGTGGGAGAGCTCACCCCGACACCCTGGCAGGGCAGCGCGCGCCCGCGGGTCCCGAGGAGCCGATCGGTGGACGGATCGCGCGATCGGTCACCTGGGGAGGAGGCGATGGACCGTGCCGGCCACGCCCTCCCCAGGCGCCGGCCGGGTCAGGCGGTGGTGAAGCTCACGACCTTCGGCGCTCGCACGACCGCGCGGGTGATCTCACGACCGGCGAGCGAGCGGAGGACCTTCTCGTCCGTGCGCGCCAGGGCCTCGAGCTCGTCGGCGGAGACGCGCGCCGGCACCGTGAGGGTGCCGCGGACCTTGCCGTCGATCTGCACGACCGCGGTCACCGTCTCTTCGACCAGCAGGGTCGGATCGGGCTGACGCCACGGCACGACACCGACGAACGGCTCGTAGCCGAGCGCCTCCCACATCTCCTCCGCCGTGTGCGGGGCGAACAGGTCGAGGATCATCGCGATCGCCTCGGCCGCTTCCCGCACCGCCGGGTCGGCGGGCCCGGGGGCGCCGTCGATCGCCTTGCGCGTGGCGTTGACCAGCTCCATCAGGCGCGCGACGACCACGTTGAACTTCGTCTGCTCGATGAGCGAGGGTGCGTCGGCCCAGAGCCGGTGCGTGACGCGGCGGAGGCTCTCGTCGCCGTCGGCCCACTTCACCTCGGGAGCGCTGGTCACGTCGTGCGCGACGCGCCAAGCCCGGGCGAGGAACTTCTGTGCGCCGGTGGTCGACACGTCCTCCCAGTTGATGTCGTCCTCGACGGGGCCGGCGAACGCGATCGCGACGCGGACCGCGTCGGCTCCGGGGTCGACCATGCTCGAGGCGAACTCGACGAGGTTGCCCTTGCTCTTGGACATCTTCGACCCGCCGAGCAGCACCATGCCCTGGTTGACGAGGCTGGAGAACGGCTCGGTGAACTCCACCAGGCCCATGTCGAAGAGGACCTTGGTGATGAAGCGCGCGTACAGCAGGTGCAGGATCGCGTGCTCGACGCCGCCGATGTACGAGTCGACGGGCGCCCACCGGTCGGCCTCCGCCGGCGAGAACGGCTGGGTCGCGTCGTTCGGGTCGAGGAAACGCAGGTAGTACCAGGAGCTGTCGACGAACGTGTCCATCGTGTCGGCGTCGCGCAGCGCCGCCTCGCCGGTGTCGGGGTCGACGGTCTGCATCCACTCGGTGGCCGCGCCCAGCGGAGATGTGCCCTTGGGGGCGAGGTCCAGGCCCCGCGCGTCGGGCAGGGTCAGCGGCAGCTGGTCCTCCGGCACGGGCACGACCCGGCCGTCGGCGGTGTGGATCATGGGGATCGGCGTCCCCCAGAAGCGCTGCCGGGAGATGAGCCAGTCGCGCAGGCGGTACGACTTCGCCGCGCGGCCGGTGCCGGCGGTCTGCAGCTGCTCGATGATGCGGGCGATCGCGTTGCGCTTGCTCAGTCCGTCGAGCGGGCCGGAGTTGATCATGCGCCCCTCGCCGGTGAGTGCGACACCCGTGCGCGCGGGGTCGAGTTCGTCGAGGGATGCTGTGTCGGCACCCGGATCGATCGGGACGCCGTCGTCATCCAGCTCGATGACGGGGATCGCCCCCGTGACCGGTGCGGTCGTGTCCACGACGACCTTCACGGGCAGGTCGAAGGCGCGGGCGAAGTCGAGGTCGCGCTGGTCGTGGGCGGGCACCGCCATGACCGCGCCGTGACCGTAGTCGGCCAGCACGTAGTCGGCCGCCCAGATCGGCAGCCGGTCACCGGTCACGGGGTTAATCGCGTAGCGGCCGAGGAAGACACCGGTCTTGGGCCGGTCGGTGCTCTGGCGCTCGATGTCGGTCTGCTTCTGGACGTCGTCGAGGTAGGCCTGGAAGCGCATACGCACGTCGGCATCCGCACCGGCGACGAGTTCGGCGGCCAGGTCGCTGTCGGGGGCGACCACGAAGAACGTCGCGCCGTAGAGCGTGTCGGGGCGCGTTGAGAACACCGTGATCTTCTCGTCGCGGCCCTCGATCTCGAAGTCGATGTCGGCGCCGACCGAGCGGCCGATCCAGTTGCGCTGCATCCGGATGACCTTCTGCGGCCAGAAGCCCTCGAGCTGGTTGAGGTCATCGAGCAGCCGGTCGGCGTAGTCGGTGATCTTGAAGTACCACTGCGTGAGCTTCTTCTTCACGACTTCCGCGCCGCACCGCTCGCAGTGGCCGTCGACGACCTGCTCGTTGGCGAGCACCGTCTGGTCGTTGGGGCACCAGTTGACCGGGCTCTCCTTGCGGTACGCCAGTCCGCGCCCGTAGAGGCGCAGGAACAGCCACTGGTTCCAGCGGCTGTACTCCGGGTCGCTGGTGTGCAGGACGCGGCTCCAGTCGTACGACGACCCGAACTCGCGGAAGCTCTTCTTGTGCTGGTCGATGTTGCGGTAGGTCCACTCCCGCGGATCGCTGCCGGCGCCGCCCTTGATCGCGGCGTTCTCGGCGGGCAGCCCGAAGCTGTCCCACCCGATCGGGTTCAGCACGTTGTAGCCGCGGTGGCGCCAGAAGCGCGCCACGACGTCGACGTAGGCGTAGTTCTCGGCGTGCCCCATGTGCAGGTCGCCCGACGGGTACGGGAACATCCCGAGCACGTACTTGCGCGGGCGCGTGTCTTCCTCGCCGCCGGCGCGGAACGGATCGGCGTCGCGCCAGCGCTCCTGCCACTTCTGCTGGATCGCGTACGGGTCGTACGCGTCGGTCGCGCTGGTTTCTGCCGTCGTGGGGGTCGTGGACACAGGTCACCTATTCGTGGAGTTCGGGAACGCGCGAACGCGTCTTTCCAGGTTACCGGACCGCCCCACCACCGTCGGCGGCGCGGGCCGGCCCGGCATAGGTGTCACGATCCGTCGGCCGGGTGCCGACATAGCGGCAGAAGTGGCCACATCTGCGCAAGATGGCGGCTGTCAGTTCAGGGCGTCAGCGAGGCGGGCGCCCAGGCGTCCGGCAGCGCTGCGCCGAGCGCGGCCAGCGGGCCGCGGGCCTTCACCGCGACTTCGGTGACTTCGTCGTCGGGGTCGGACAGCCACGTGATGCCGCCTCCGGCACCGACGTACGCACCGCCGGGATGGGTGACGATCGACCGGATCGTCATCGCGAGGTCGGCGCGCCCGTCGTCGCCGACCCAGCCGAAGCACCCCGCATAGATGCCGCGGGGCGCTTGCTCGAGCCCGTGCAACAGCGTCATCGCCGACAACTTCGGGGCGCCCGTCATGCTGCCGGCGGGAAACGCCGCCTGCAGCAGGTCGGCGAAAGTCGTGCCCGGCCGCAATCGCCCCGCGACGGTGCTGACGAGCTGGTGCACCGCCGAGAACGACTCCACCTCCAGCAGCCGCTCCGCGGCGACGGTGCCGGGCAGGCACACCCGCTGCAGGTCGTTGCGCATGAGGTCGACGATCATGACGTTCTCGGCCTGCTCCTTCACGCTCCCCCGCAGTTCCTGCGCCAGTGCGGCGTCGGATGCCGGGGTGGCGCCCCGCGGCCGGGTGCCCTTGATGGGGCGTGTGCGCACGATGCCGTCCGCCACCTCGAGGAACCGCTCCGGGCTCGCGCTGAGCAGCGCGTGCTCCCCGATCCGGATGAACGCGCCGTGATGGGCGGGCAGCTCCGCGCGCAGCCGCAGGTAGGTGTCGGCCGGATCGACGGGGGCGGGCACGGTGAACCGTGTCGTCAGACACAGCTGATAGGCGTCGCCGGCGCGGATGGCGTCACGGCATCGCGCGATGAGGCCGCGGTACTGAGCGGGAGTGTGGCGGGCGGATGCCGCCGCCCGCTCGCCGGCGCCGGCAGCAACGCCCGCAGGGGCCCCGCCCGTAGCGCCGGCGGTCCGCGCGGCGGTGGTCGCGGCATCCCGCCATGCGGCTGCTTCGGCGACGGCATCGTCGATGTCGGTCTCGGTCGCGATCACCCACCCCGAGCGCGCGGCGTGGTCGAACGCGACGACGCGCTCCACCCGCAGCCACGCCTCCTGCGGGCCGTCATCGGGGTCAGCCGTCGCCGGCGCGCTGGCCTCCGCTGCGCCGGCGTCGTAACCGAGCCAGCCGACGTGACCACCGCGGAACGGACCTCCCACAGCGGCCGCGCCCGCCGCCCCCGCCGCGAGCGCGATCCCCCGCGGAGTGCCCTCACCGGGGCATCCGGTCCCGATCCAGCTCCAGCCCGAATCTGCCTCCGGGCCGGCGTCGAGCCAGAACGCGTGCGGCAGCCGCGCCGGACCCGTGGCGAACAGCACGGCAGGATCCGTCCACGGCAGCGGGACGGCGACGGAGCGGGGCGGCACTCCCTCAGGCTAGACCGCGCACCTAGGCTGGGAGCGTGAACGAGTTCCTGTCATGGCTGCTCGATGCCGTGCAGAGCGTGGACCCCGTGCTGCGCACCGTGCTCGCGGGAGTCGCCATCCTTCTCGAGACGAGCGTGCTGATCGGCTTGGTCGTCCCCGGCGAGACCGTCGTGATCGTCGCTGCCACGGCGGTGGGCTCGGTTCCCGAGGCGCTGATCCTCATCCTCGTGGTGATCGTCGGCGCCCTCATCGGTGAGAGCATCGGGTTCTGGCTCGGCCGGTGGTTGGGTCCCCGCATCCGGTTCTCGAAGCTCGGCGCTCGCATCGGTGAGCACAACTGGGTGCGGGCGGAGCTGTATCTGCGCCGGCGCGGCGGGCCGGCCATCTTCCTGTCGCGGTTCCTCCCCGTGCTGCACTCGCTCGTCCCGCTCACGGTCGGCATGAGCGGCTTCGCCTACCGTCGCTTCCTGGCGTGGACGGCTCCCGCCTGCACCGTGTGGGCCATCGCGTACGTCAGCGTCGCGGCCGCTGCCGCCGGCACGTATCGGGAGCTCGCCGACCGGCTGCATTTCGCGGGGTACCTCTTCGTCGCGGTCATCGTGGTGTTCCTCGTGCTGGCGTACGTCGCCAAGCGCATCATCGTGGCGCGTGAGGCCCGTCACATGAGGGCGGATGCCGGGGAGCACACCGCAACCGGTGAGCATTCCCAGGACGGCATGGGAGACTGAATCGATGCCCGCTGAACCCGCACCCCGCGCGAAGGTGCTCTGGCTCGCTCGACTCGAGTACCGCTTCCACGCCTGGCGCGAACGCCGCGCGCGTGCCCGAGGGCAGCGGGCGACCGTCGCCGGCTACCCCGGCTACGGCGGGGAGGACTGGGTCCGGGTGCTCGGGCGCGTCTTCATCGTGCCGCCGGTGCGCACGCGCTCGGCCGGCGAGTACGCCGGCGTGCGCGGCTGGCGCAGCTTCGCCGCGGTGCCCGTCGGTTTCGCGCAGGTCACCGTGATCGTGGACGGCGTCAGCCACGAGGTGGTCGCCGACCGCGGCGGGGTGATCGACACGGTGCTGCCGGCGACGCTCCAGCCCGGCTGGCAGCCGGTGACGATGACCGTGGAGGGTTCGGAGCCTTTCGAGACGCGCGTCTTCATCGTCGGCTCGGACGTCCGGTTCGGGGTCGTCTCCGATGTGGACGACACCGTGATGGTCACCGCGCTCCCCCGGCACTTCGTCGCGGCGTGGAACTCGTTCGTGCTCAACGAGCACGCCCGCCAGCCGGTCCCCGGGATGGCGGTGCTGCTCGAGCGACTCGTGCGCGATCACCCCGGCGCGCCCGTGGTCTACCTCTCCACGGGAGCCTGGAACGTCGCGCCGACGCTGCAGCGCTTCCTCCGGCGGCACCTGTTCCCGCCCGGTGCTCTGCTGCTGACCGACTGGGGCCCCACGCACGATCGGTGGTTCCGCAGCGGTCGCGCGCACAAGGAGGAGAACCTCCGGCGCCTCGCGCGGGAGTTCCCTCACGTGAAGTGGATGCTGATCGGCGACGACGGCCAGCACGACGACGACCTGTACACGTCGTTCACGAGCGAGTTCCCCGATCACGTCACCGCCGTCGCGATCCGCCGGCTGTCGCCGACGGAGGCCGTGCTGGCCGGCGGTCGCACGGCGGTCAATGACCACTCCGCCGCCGGGGTGCCGCGGGTGACGGGCGATGACGGTGCGGGCCTGCTCGACCGGTTGAGTGAGATCGGCGTGGTGGACCGCGACGCCGACGGTGTCGGAGGCGGCGCGTAGGCTGGCCGCATGTGCGGACGCTTCGTGGTGGCAAACGCCGGTTCCGAGCTGGTGGGGGTGCTGCGGGTCGATATCCAGGGCGATGATCTGCCGGCCCCGTCGTACAACATCGCGCCGACCGATCGCGTGGCGATCGTGCTCGACTCCGCCAAGACCGAGCCGCCCACGCGCCGGCTCGAGGCGGCCCGATGGGGTCTCGTCCCAGCCTGGGCGAAGGATCCCGGCATCGGGTCGAAGGCCTTCAACGCCCGTGCCGAAGAGGTCGAGGACAAGCCGATGTTCCGACAGGCGCTCATCAAGCGGCGCGCTGTCGTGCCGGCATCCGGCTACTACGAGTGGAAGACCGAAGACGGTGTCAAGACGCCGTACTACATCCACCCGATCGATGACGGGCCGCTGTTCTTCGCCGGCCTCTACGAGTGGTGGAAGGATCCCGCGAAGAGCGACGACGATCCGACGCGCTGGCTGCTGAGTTTCACGATCCTCACGCGCGACTCGATCGGCGCCCTCGGCTCGGTGCACGACCGCATGCCGCTGTTCATCGACGGCGACTACGCGGATGTCTGGCTCGACCCGACCACCGAGAATGTCGGCGACCTGCTGGACGCGGCGATCGACGCGGCACCCGCACTCGTGGATTCGCTGTCGATGCGGGAGGTCGACCGCGCCGTCGGCAACGTGCGCAACAACGGGCCCGAGCTCATCGAGCCGGTCTCCTGACACGCCGCTGTGGCGGGCGCCTTCCGGCCCCCGCCGCAGCGATCGGTCGATCAGGAGAGCTCGACGGTCGCGCTCTCGTTGTTCAGGACGATGATCGGCGTGACGGCGGAGTGACCGGCGGCGCGGATCTTTCCCGCATCGAACCGCAGCAGCGGCGTGCCCGCCGTCACGATGTCGCCCGCCTTCACGAGGGTCTCGAACCCGTCGCCCTTCATGTCGACGGTGTCGATGCCGACGTGGATCAGCAGTTCCGTGCCGTCCGTGAGCGCCAGACCGATCGCGTGACCGGTCGGGAACACGGAGGCGACGGTCGCGTCGGCGGGCGCGACGATCGTGTCGCCGGTGGGATCGATCGCGGTGCCCGGGCCCATCGTGCCCTGCGCGAACATAGGATCGGGGACCTCGGACAGCGGAACGACCGTCCCCGCCACCGGCTGACGGAGGCGGACGACGGCGGGCGTGTCGGTGGCTGCGCGCTCGTGCTGTTCGATGGCGGCGCCTGCGGCGATCGCGGCCCCGCCGACGCCCGGCGCGAGCATCCCGGCTACCGCGCCCGTCTCTGCCGCGCTCGCCCCCCGGAACGCCTCGATCCGCTCGGTGCGGTCGTTGATGATGTCCTCCATGGCGTCCTTCACGAACTGCACATTGAGGCCGTAGACCACCTGCACGCTGTGGCCGCCGGGCTTGATCGTGCCCGCCGCGCCGGCGCGCTTGAGGGCGTGCTCGTCGATCTTCGAGGTGTCCGCGATCTCCATGCGCAGGCGCGTCGCGCAGTTGTCGACGTCCATGATGTTGTCCTTGCCGCCGAGCGCGGCGATGAACTTCTCGGCGGTGCCGTGGTAGCCGGTGAGGCTGGTGCCGACATTGTCGGCATCCTGCTCGTCGAGCTCATCGCCGCGACCCGGCGTCTTCAGGTTGAAGCGCTTGATCAAGAAGTAGAACGTGCCGAAGTAGATGAAGAACCACCCGACGCCCAGCAGCAGGAGGATCCACGGGTTCTGGGCCATGGGGTTCGTCCACTGCAGGACCATGTCGATGAAGCCGGCCGAGAAGCCGAAGCCGAGACGCGTGGGCAGCATCGCCGCCACCATGACCGAGATTCCGGTGAAGACGGCGTGGATGAGGTACAGCCACGGCGCGACGAACATGAAGGAGAACTCCAGCGGCTCGGTCACGCCGACGAAGAACGAGGCGATCGCCGCGGAGAGCATGATGCCGTAGGTGACCTTCTTGCGCTTGCTGTCGGCGGCCAGGTACATCGCGAGCGCCGCGCCGGGCAGACCGAACATCATGATCGGGAAGAAGCCCGCCATGTACTGTCCGGTGACGCCGTAGGTGCCGGTGCCGTTGAGGAAGTTCACGAGGTCGTTGATGCCGGCGACGTCGAACCAGAACACGGAGTTCAGCGCGTGGTGCAGCCCCGTCGGGATGAGCAGGCGATTCATGAAGCCATAGAGCCCGGCGCCGAACGGTCCCATGGTCGAGATCCACTCACCGAACGTGACGAGCGCGCCGTAGACGACCGGCCACACGAACATGAGCACGACCGCGGCGACCAGCGAGACCCCGGCGGTGACGATCGCGACGGAGCGCTTGCCCGAGAAGAAGGACAGCGCGTCGGGGAGCTTGGTGCCTTTGAACTTGTTGTAGCACCAGGCGCCGATGAGACCGGCGAGGATGCCGACGAACACGTTCTGCACCTTGCCGAAGGCGGGGTTCACGTCGGCGACGTCGTCAAGGCCGAGCAGGTTCTGCATCGTGGCGGGCGAGAGCAGGGTCGTGATCGTGAGCCATGACACGAGGCCCGCGAGAGCCGACGTGCCATCGGTCTTGTTCGCCATCCCGATCGAGATGCCGACCGCGAACAGCAGGGGCATGTTGTCCAGCAGCGCACCACCGGCCGCGCCCAGGAACGCCGAGACGATGTTGGCGCCACCGGCGGCCGAACTGATCCAGTACGAGATGCCGGAGAGGATCGCCGCGACCGGGAGGACCGCGACCGGCAGCATGATCGATCTGCCGAGCCGTTGGAAGAACTTCATGGGTGAACTCCATCCTGAGGAACGTGCCGTCGTCATCGACGGCCCATAGGCCGACGCTACTCCCGAATGTCGGACGCGCCCAGCATTCACTCAGGAATGGCGGATCCGCGGATCTCCCCCACCGCTCCGCGGCGGCGAAAAGCGAAAGCCCCCGGTTGTCCGGGGGCTTGTCGTGGTGGAAAGGACGCGAAGACGGTCAAACACGTCGGCGTGACTCAGCGGCTGTCCCGCGTCGCCGCCACAGTCCGGTCAGGTCGTGTTCAGCGTAGCGATGGCTTCGGAACGGTGGATGCTCGCGGGGATGTGTGTGAGGCGATCACGCGCCGGAGAATTACACAGCAGGATAGAGACAAGGCAGTCGCGCTGTTCCGTGATGGAGCGTATGTGAAGGACATCGCGGCAAGCTTGAGAATCACGAGGGCCTCGACCCGGAAGATTCTCTACGACGCGGGGCTGTCCGCGCCCCCGAGGAGGATGAGCGAGCCAGAAATCAGGGAAGCGGTGCGGCGGTACGAGAGCGGAGACTCGCTGGTTCGACTCAGCGAGAGATTTGGGTACAGCCCTGGGACGATACGTACCAAGCTCGTCCGCGCAGGTGTCGAGATGCGGCCAACGTCGGT
This sequence comes from Microbacterium sp. CH-015, assembly GCF_049707015.1. NCBI lineage: Bacteria > Bacillati > Actinomycetota > Actinomycetes > Micrococcales > Microbacteriaceae > Microbacterium > Microbacterium sp. CH-015. The sequence goes on from NZ_JBNAFJ010000001.1 coordinate 1,016,672, forward strand.
TCCTCGGCCACTGCGTACTTCGTGACCGCAGCCGTTCGCGGTCGTCACGTACTGGAGACAGGAGGCCGTCGGCCAGTTCCTCAGTGCATCGGATTTCGGAGGCGGCGGGGTCGGCGATGAGAATGGATCGGTCGGCCGTCCAGAGGTAGCTCATCAAGGCGATCGGGAAGAGAACGCAGAGGCGGAGGTCACGGCCTGTCTCGGCGGTGAGGCTGCCGTGCTCGTTAGCCGTGCAGAGGCAGTCGCGCCCGAACCTACTGGTCAGTGCGGGTGAGGTGTTTGATGATGAGGTCCAGGGTACGTTGCTGCGCGGTGTTCATGTGTTCGGCCATGAGCGCGGTCATCGCCTCCGCGCTGATGTCGTCGCGGACACGGGAGTCAAACCGCGGGAGAGAGTCGCCTCGTTCAGCGAGGAACTCCGTGATGAGTCCTGCCCCGTGCTCTGCCAGAGCGGTGATCTGCTCTTCCGGGGTCTCTTCTGGCAGATGCAGCAGTTCCGTGTTCAGTTCGGCGAGGGCGTCGGGGGCGTCTTGCATGGCGTCGGCGAACGCGGGCATGTCGTCGGCGGGGAGCAGACGGGCCAGCAGGAGTGCGACGTTGCGGGATCCGGGATCGGTTCCCAGTGCGTCCATGGCAAGAAGCGCCTCCGGGGAGAGGTCCGGGGACACTCCTCGATCGATCAGCGCATCGATGTCGGCGCGGAGGCGAGTCAGCTCGGTGATCCGGTCCTCGATCTCGGCGCGCAAACCGCGCAGGGACTCCTGCCCCTGCTCTTCGGAGTCGAGCATATCGGCGACCTGATCGAGGCTGAAGCCGAGAGTGGTGAGCCGTGCGATGCGGAGGGCGAGCACGAGGTGCCGGGCGGTGTACTGCTTGTACCCGTTCGTCAGCCGCTCCGGTTCGGGCAGGAGGCCGACGTCGTGCCAGTGGCGGATCGATCGCAGGGTGACGCCGGTGAGGTCGGCGAGCTGTTTCGTGCTCCACGCCATGCTCATTCCTCCTTCGGTTGCGGTGGTTCTATTGTGTCCAGCGATCGGAACGCGGGTGCGAGCAGGGCGAGGATGCCGGTGATCGCCATCGCCACGGCGATCCCGACGCCGGCGGCGGTGAGTCCGAACCCGGATGCGATCGCAGCGATCGGTGCGGAGGTGACCGCGGGAGCGGCGAGCATGAGCGCGTTCTGCGCCCCCAGCACGCGTCCGCGCATCCGATCGGGCGTCGCCTCGATCGTCGCCACGCCGAGAACTGCGGACATGGGCGCGTTGGTGAGGCCGACCAGCGCTGCTGCGGCGATCACCAGCCACGGCGCTCCCAGGATCCCCAGCACCGCGAACCCGACGACGCTACCCACGATGCCGATCACGAACCAGGTGCGACGCGTCGTCCTGCCCGTCGTCGCGGTGTACACGGCCGCACCGAGGAGGCTCCCCAGCGCGATGCCGGTGATCGCGAAACCGCTCAGCTGCGGGAAGCCTTCGCTGGTGAAATAGGCGGGCAGGACCGTGGCCTGCAGGCCGGCGAGGACGGCGACGAACACCGCGCTCAGCAGGCTCGCTCCGAGCACGAGCCGGTTGCTGAGCAGGAACCGCCACCCGGTCACCAGTTCCGCGAACACGCGCCGCGCTCCTCGCAAGGCCCCGGATGTGGTCGCCTCATCCACGGGTTCGATCTCACCGGCACGAGGCGAGAGCGCGAACGAGAGCAGCGCCGCTGCGAGGCTCGTCCCCGCAGTGACGTACAGCGCGGCGGAGCTCACCCCGAGCAGGAACACCAGCAGACCACCGAGTCCGGGCCCCAGGAGCATCAGCGCCGCCGACAGCGATTCGCGGACACCGACCAGCCGGTCGAGCGCGCCTCGTTTCCCGCCGTCGAGCTGCACCAGCCGGGGCAGCATCGTCTCCCGCGCCGTCATGCCCGGGATGTCGCCGAACGCGCCGATCACTCCGAGCACGATGAACCACGTCAGGTTCAGCCCCCACAGCGCGTCCACGACCGGGAGCGCGGCGACCGAGGCGGCCGAGAGCACGTCGCTGATGATCGACACCGTACGGCGGTTCACCCGATCCACGACCACCCCGGCCAGCACCCCCACCACGGCGGACACGGCGGCGCTCACCGACGCCAGCACCCCCGCGGCGAGGATGTCGCCCGTCTTCGCGAGCACCAGCAGCGGGAACAGCACGGACGCGATCCCGTTGCCCAGCAAGGACAGGCTGTACGAGCCCAGATAGACCCATGTGTTTCGACTCATGCTTACGATCAGAAACTATGACGTCGCGGCACAGTCAAGTCGTACATTTTGGTCAAGCACACTGAGGGGGCATCGTGCCGGTCAGGAACTGCGGGTATGCCGGTTCTGGGTGTCAGCGTTGGGGGCCTTCTCGTACCTGGGCCGCCCCCTTCATTCGGTCCGGTCGCTGTGCGAGTCGTCGGTTTCCAGTTGATGGGTGCATTGCCGAGCGTAG